>NZ_JBEZCX010000001.1:0-625875 GCF_040647835.1 Micromonospora sp. NPDC049240 | reverse complement strand
CACACAACCACGAGACTCAGCGGTGGCTGCTCCATGCCCACGGACAAAACCACACTGCCGTCGCAGGCCAGCACGGATCTCCTGCTGGAGTACTAGTCCGGCGGGTTCAGCTCCCAGCGGGCCGCAGGCTGAGTTGCTTGTATGCGAGGTGTTAGGCAGCGAGAAGGCAGCGCGAGCGTCGATGCGGGTCAACCCCGAACGCGAACCGGCGGCGCTCGACACCTGCTTGTTGACACTCTCCGCCACCGCCTGACAGCAGCCGATAGTTTGAGGCCGCATCCCCCGACGGGGGTCGTCCCTTCTCCGGGGAGCGCTCCCGGCCTGGTGGGAGCGCTTTTTTCGGCTCGGTCGTCTCCGGGTGCCGGCGTGGCGGAGCGGCCGACCCTTCGCCGGGCCGGCCGCTCCGATCGGCGGATCAGCCCTTGATCAGGTTGACGACCGCGGTGTCGTTGACCTCGACGTACTGGTTGTACTCGCTGTCGTAGCCCTGTGCCCTGGTGCTGACCTCCGAGTCACCCTTGACGAACGGCACGGTGCCGGTCGGCGTGGCGGTGGCGGCCCAGGCCGCCGGGGTGCCCGGAACGCAGTCCACGCGGGTGGTGAAGTCACCCCGGACGATGGTCTTCTTGACGATCTCGGTGACCGTGCCGTAGAGCGCCACGGAGGTCGGCTGGTTGCAGGTGACCGTGCCGTGCACGACCGCCTTGCCGCTCACCGTGCTGGCCGTGCCCTGGGTGGCCACGGCGAGCGCGAGGTCCAGCGGCGGCGGGGCGGGCGGGTTGGCGATGTGCACCTCGCCGCAGGCCGCCGCGGTGCCGCCCTCGCAGTGCTGCTCGAAGGTGGCGTCGAACGTCTGGACGTAGCCGTTCGGTCCGAAGACGGCGTTGAGCACGGTGAACGTGCCGGTCAGCTCGTTGCAGCCGCGGCCGTTCCCGTCCAGGCTCAGGCCGGGGCCCGCGCCGTTGAACGGGTAGCGGGTCGCGTTCTCGTAGGTGCCCGGGGCCAGCGGCTGGCTGCCCGGGGCGTCGAAGTCCAGGTACCACCAGTCGCCGCCGTAGCCGTTGACGTTGACCGACACGTGGCTGGCGTCGGTCGACGCGGAGGTGGTGAGCTGGTCGCCGTCGGCGACCGAATAGGCGTACGACCCGCCGCCGGTGATGTAGTCGCCCTGGTCACCGCTGAAGGTGACCGAACCGGACGCCACCGCCCGAAAGTTGCTGTCGATCAATTACCGCACCGAGTGGTGATGTCGTTACACCGCGAGGACAACAGTGTCCATAAAGGATGGTTAGCGGATCACGGCGCGCAGCGTCTGCCCGGCCGGCTCGAAGCAGGCGAGCCCTCGGCCCTGCTCGTCGGTCACCACCCACGGGTGGCCCACGTACGTCTGCTGCCGGTAGGACTGCCCTGCCTGGAGCACCGCGTACCGCTGGCGTCGGCCGTCGTAGTTCAGCCAGTTGACGACCACGGGCGCGGTCCGGGCATTGACGAAGTCGACGGAGGTCTCCGGCCCGCCCCCGCTGGATCGCAGCGTCGACTCCCGGGACGCCGGCAGCGGGGTGAGTTCGCCGGGTCGGGACACTGGCGGCTTCGTCCGGCTGGCCGACGGCTTGGGCGCCGGTGGTCGGGCGGCCGCAGTGGTGCGGCGGGGCGGGGCCGGCGCGCGGGTCGGCAGCGCGGCGCGGGTGGAGAGCGACACGGGCGCCGGGGAGTACGACTCGGTCGCCAGGTCCGCGGCCGGCGTGCCGGGCGAGGCCAGGATCGCCTCAGCGCCGCCGGGCGGCGGCAGGTCGGGGCGGCGCGGCATGGCGAAGTAGCTGAGCGTGCCGACCAGCACCACCACCATGACCCCGATCGCCACCGAGGCGAGCGTGGCCGGGGACGGGTCGCGGAGCCAGACCTCGCCGCCGCTTGGCGGGGCTGGCCGGGGGTGGCGTCGGCCGGACGGGGTTCCGGTGCCGTGCGGTGAATCGGTCATGGCCTCGATTCCGCGAGCGGTGCCGTCCGTTCCACGGCAGGGGGCTCCGATTATGCGGGACGGGCAGCGTTCCCAGTCAATGGCTGGCGGGGCCACCGGTTCCGGCCGGTGAGCTGGGCCGGACCAGTCGTCCGGGCAACGTTCCCCGCCGATCCGGCCGCGCCGACGCATAGCAGATCGACTCGTTCGGCGAGGTCTGTCCACAAGCCCCTTCGTTGTCCACAGGCGAGCGGTTGCGGCACCCGCACGGTCGGCCGGATGGGCACGCTCCACCACGGCACGTCCGAGTCCGACCGTTGGAGGCCGCCATGGCGCCCCGCACCCCGCTTCCGCCGTACCGTCGACTGCCGCTGCTCGTCACGGCCGACGGTGACCTGCTCGACGAGCTGTTGCGCCTGGCCGCGGCCAGCGGCACCGAGGTCGAGCTGGCGGCCGACCCGGCGGCCGCCCGCGCCCGCTGGGCGCCCGCGCCGCTGGTGCTGGTCGGCGCCGACCAGGCGGCGGCCTGCCTGCGGGCCCGCCTGCCGCGGCGTCCGCGCACGGTGCTGGTCGGGCGCTCCGGCCAGCTCGATCCGGGTACGGAGCTGGCCGAGCTGATCGGCGCCGAGCATGTCGCGGCGCTGCCCGCGGCGGAACCCTGGCTGGTCGACAGGTTCGCCGAGTGCGTGACCGGGCCGGTCGGCGCGGGCCCGGGCCGGGTCGTGGCGGTGCTCGGCGGGCGTGGCGGCGCGGGAGCCAGCGTGCTCGCCGGCGGGCTCGCGGTCAGTGCGGCCCGGTCCCGGCTGCGCACGCTCCTGGTCGACGCCGACCCGTTGGGCGGCGGCCTCGACCTGGTGCTCGGGTGGGAGCAGCTCGACGGGTTGCGCTGGCCCGAGCTGGCCGGCGCCGACGGCCGGGTGGATCCACCGTCACTGGTCCGCGCGCTGCCCAGCCGTGGTGATCTGGTCGTGCTCTCGTGGGACCGGGGGGACCTGCGGCACCTGCCGGCCGAGGCGATGGCCGCCACTGTCGACGCCGGCCGGCGCGGGCGGGACCTGGTCGTGCTCGACCTGCCCCGGCATCTCGACGACGCGGCGGTGATCGCCCTTCAGGCGGCCGACCGCGCGTTCCTCGTGGTGCCCGCCGAGCTGCGTGCCACCGCCGCCGCGGCCCGGGTGGCCGCCGTGGTGGCACCGCAGTGCGCCGACCTCTCGGTGATCGTGCGCGGCCCGGCGCCAGGCCGGCTCCGGGCGGCCGAGGTGGCCCGCGCCCTCGGCCTGCCGCTCGCCGGGACGCTCCGGCCCGAGCCCGGCCTGTGCCGTGGGCTGGAGCGCGGCGAGGCCCCGGGCGCCACCGGCAAGGGCCCGCTCGCCGTGCTGTGCCAGCGGCTCGTCGACGAGCTGACCGGTCGGTCCGCGGCGGGCGCGGCGTGACCGGCCCGGCCGATCCGGGAGAGCTGGCCGCCCGGGTCCGGCACCGCTTCGCCGCTGACGCCACCCCGGTCACCTCCGCCGCGGTGGTCTCCGCGGTACGCGCCGATCCGGGCGCCGGCGTGCTCGGCGACACCACTCTGCTGCGGATCGCCGACCGGGTGCACGACGACCTCGTCGGCGCCGGCCCGCTCGCGCCGCTCCTCGCCGACCCGCAGGTCACCGACGTGCTGGTGAACGGCGTCCGGGTCTGGGTCGACCGGGGGCGGGGCCTGCACCAGGTGGCCGTGCCGCTCGGCACGGTCGACGACGTACGCCGGTTGGCGCAGCGGTTGACCGCGGCGGCCGGTCGCCGGCTGGACGACGCGTCGCCCTACGCCGACGCGCGACTGCCGGACGGCACCCGGCTGCACGCCGTGCTGCCACCGGTGGCGACCGACGGCCCCTACCTGTCGCTGCGCACCTTCCGGCAACGGCCGTTCACGCTGGCGGAACTGGTCGACCACGGCACCGTGCCCCGTCCGGTCGCCCCGCTGCTCGACGCGGTGGTGGCCGCCCGGCTCGCGTACCTGGTCACCGGCGGCACCGGCTCCGGCAAGACCACGCTGCTCAACACGTTGCTCGGGCTGGTGCCCGGCACCGAGCGGATCGTGCTGGTGGAGGACGCCGCCGAACTGCGCCCGGTGCACCCGCACGTGATCGGGTTGCAGGCGCGCACCGCGAACGTCGAGGGCGTCGGCGCGGTCGGCCTCAGCGACCTGGTCCGGCAGGCGCTCCGGATGCGACCGGACCGGCTCGTGGTGGGCGAGTGCCGGGGCGCCGAGGTGGTCGACCTGCTGGCCGCGTTGAACACCGGCCACGACGGCGGGGCGGGGACGCTGCACGCCAACGCCCCGACGGATGTGCCCGCCCGACTGGAGGCGCTCGGGATGCTCGGCGGGCTGCCGCGGATCGCGTTGCACGCCCAGGTCGCCGCCGCCCTGCAGGTCGTCCTCCAGGTACGCCGGACCGGCGAGGGGCGGGTGCTCGACTCGATCGGCCTGCTCCTCCCGGGTGGCCCCGAACGGGTGGTGACAGTGGTTCCGGCCTGGATCCGGGGCCGTGGTCTCGGCCTGGCCGCCCGGCCGCTCGGCAACCTGCTGCGCGAGCGGGGCGTGCCCGTGCCGCCGATCCTCTGTGCGGTCTGGCCCGACGCGGCAGGCCCCTCGTGACCGGTCAGCTCGGGCTGGTGGTCGTGCTGCTGGTCGGTGCCGCGGTGACGGTCGGCTGGCCGGTACGCGCCGGCCGGACCCGACAGCGGGCGGTCCTCGACCCGGGACCCGGTCCCGGCAGCCGGCCCACCCCTGACCGGCGGCCCGCCTCGACGTCGGGCGGTCGGGCTGCGTTCCCGACGCGGCCGGCCCCTGACCGGCGGCCCGCCTCGACGTCGGCGGGTCTGGCCGCGTTCCGGGCCGTCTCCGTCCGGCGGGTCCTGCCGGCGGCGGCGCTGCTCGGTGGCGGGGTGGGGGCGTTCCTCGGTGGTCCGGTGGCCGCGCTGGCACTTGCCGTATACGGCACGCTCGCGGCCCGGGCGGCGGTACGCAGGCGCACCCGGCAGGCGGCCCAGGCGGAGCACCGTCGTGATCTCGACCGGCTCGGTGCCGTCGCCGCCGATCTGCGGGCCGGTCTGCCCACCGGCCACCTGCTCGACACTGGTGCGGGGCGGATCGCGCGGCTGACCCGGGCCGCGGTGCGACTTGCCGACCGGACCGGAGCGCCGCTGGCCGACCTGCTCGAACGGATCGAAGCCGACGCCCGCGCGGCCGATCGAGGGCTCGCCGCTGCCGCCGCCCAGGCCGCCGGCGCGCGGGCGACGGCGTGGCTGCTCGCCGCCCTGCCGCTCGGCGGGATCGGTCTCGGTTACGCCATCGGCGTCGACCCGGTGGCCGTGCTCCTGCACACGCCGGTCGGCGGTGGCAGCGCCGTGGCGGCCGTGGCCCTGCAGATGGGCGGGCTGCTCTGGGCGGAACGGCTCGGCGCCGGGCCAGGGCGGGCGGCCTGATGTCCCGCCAGGTGGTCGCCGCCGTCTGCCTCGGCGGAGCCGCTTCCCTCCTACTCGTCACCGGGGCCACCGCCCGGCCGGTCCGGCGGCTGCGCCGGCTCGCGCCGATCCCTTCGCAAGGCCGCCCGAGCTGGTGGCCGGACCGGATCCGGCTGGGTGCCGGCCTGACCGCCGTGGCCGTGGCGGTGGTCGCCGGCGGCTGGCCCGGCCTGCTCACCGGTCTGCTGGCCGGTGTGGCCGCCGACCGTCTGCTACGCCGGATCGAGCCCCGCGCCGTACGGGAGCGTCGCCTGCGCGAAACCGCGGACCTGCCGCTCGCCGCCGATCTGCTGGCCGCGGCGCTCCGGGCCGGCGCACCTGTCGACCGCTCGGCGCTCGCGGTCGCCGAGGCGCTCGGCGGGCCACTCGCGGACCGGCTCGGCCGGGTGGGCCGCACGCTGGGCCTGGGCGGTACGGCGACCGAGGCGTGGGCGCACCTGCGCCCGGTCTCCGGGGCGGAGAGCCTGGTGACCGCCGCGGTCCGCTCGTCGAACAGTGGCGCCGCGCTGGCCGGCGCGCTCACCCGACTCGCGGACGACCTGCGGGCGGAGCGCTCGACCGCGGCCGAGGCGGCGGCCCGACGCGCGGGCGTGCTCATCGTGTTGCCGCTCGGGTTGTGCTTCCTGCCCGCCTTCATTCTCGCCGGTCTGGTGCCGGTGATCGTCGCCGTCCTCGGCGACGTGCTGTGAACCATCGAGAAGGGACGTACGACATGCGCAAGCTCCTCACCCGACTGCGGGGTGACGCCGGCATGAACACCGCGGAGTACGCCGTGGGCACCCTCGCCGCGGTCGCCTTCGCCGGCATCCTGCTGAAGGTGCTCACCTCCGGGAACGTGCAGTCCGCGCTGACCGCTGTCATCGACCGGGCCTTGAAGTGACCGGGCGCCGGTGGGCCGGTCGACACCGTGGCCGGTGCGCTCGCGTTCCGGCCGCCCCGGTGGCAAGTGGCGGGGCGCCGTACGGCGTCCGGTGCGGCGCCGCCCGCCGTCGCGCCTGGGACGCCCGGGAACGGGGGTCGTTCACCGCCGAGCTGGCGGTCGGCCTGCCGGCGTTGATGTTCCTGCTCGTCGCCGGCCTCACCGCGGTCGACGCGGTGACCACGCGTGCCGGCTGCGTCGACGCGGCCCGGGAAGCGGCACTCGCCGCCGCACGGGGCGAGCCGGGCCCACCCGCCGCCACCCGGTACGCCCCGGCGGGCGCGGAGGTGACGCTGACCGTGACCGGTGACCGGGTGACCGCGACCGTCCGGGCACCCGTGCGGACGTTCGGCACGAGGCTGCCCCGGTCGACCGTCTCCGGCGTCGCGGTGGCCGCCGTGGAACCCGGCGCCCCCGGGCCGACGCCGTGACGCCGCAAACACCGGCGAGGCCGGAAATGCCGGCGAGGCCGGGAACGCCGGCGAGGTCGGGAACGCCGGCGAGGTCGGGAACGCCGGGGCGGCTGGGGAAGCTGGGGAAGCTGGGGAAGCTTGAGACCTTGTCACCGACCGTCAGTTCGGCCGATCGGGAGCCGCACCCGGATGAGCTGTCGGACCCGGCCGGGATTCACCTTGCCGGATCGGCCCCTGCCGGGCTGCGCCTCGCCGGGCCGGACCTCGCCGAGCCGAACCCTGACAGGTCGAGCCTGGCCGGGTCGAGCCTGGCCGGGTCGAACCCTGACAGGCCGAGCCTTGCCGGGTCGAGCCCTGGTGAACCGCACGCACGCGGACAACCCACCGGCTGGTCGGCGTCCGAGCGGGGTGGGGCGACCGTGTGCCTGCTCGCCATCGGCTTGGTGTTCGTGCTCGTCGGGTTGTTCGGCGCCGGGCTCGGGGCCGCCCGTTGCGCCCGCCACCAGGCCCGGGTGGCGGCCGACTTCGGCGCGCTCGCGGGCGCGAGCCGGGTGCTCGACGGGGCGGACGCTGCCTGCGGGTCGGCCGACGCGCTGGTGTCCGCCAACGCCGGCCGGATGACCGGGTGCCGGGTCGACGGACTCGACCTGATCGTCACGGCGCAGGTGCGGGTCACGCCGCTACCCGGGTTGACCCGCGTCGCCACCGCCACGTCCCGGGCCGGCCCGGCGCGCGAACTCGCCGCCACGCCATGATCATCATTGCCGACTGGAGACTCGGCAGTCGGCCGATGAACCTAGCCGGCGGTCGACCGGTGGAGCCCGCCGCGACGGGCCGCACCGGTCGACGTCGGCGTCAGCGGGACTGGAGCGCGTCCAGGCCCACCGCCATGGCGATGACCAGGCGGCGATCGATGTGCGGGTGCTGGATGTCGACGACGTACCGGTCGCGCAGGCCCCACTTCTTGTCGACCGAGAACACCGGCTGGCCGCCGGCCAGGAAGTCGAAGTGGTAGGGCAGCCAGGAGAGCGAGTCGACGAAGCGGCGCAGCAGCGCCACCGGCAGGCTGCGCTCCTGTCCCGTCGCGGGCGGCAGACCGGGCTGCTCGACGTGCCAGGTCGAACGCAGCAGCGACTGGGCGAAGTCCTTGCGGAACAGGCCGATCGGGGTGCCGGCGTGGTCGGTCACGTCGTAGGTGGCGCCGAGGTCGAGCCGTTGGCGGGCCTTGAACCCGAGCAGGGGGTACTGCTTGGTGTCGTCGGTGTAGATGGTGACCTGCTCCTTGAAGGCGAGCCGCTTCTGCTGCGCGAACGCGAGCAGCCCGCCCTCGGAGCCGTCCGGTGCCACGGCGTGCACCTCGTACTGGTTGACCATCATCCGGATCCGCTGGCGGACGATGAACCGGTGTTGGGCCTGCAGGCTGTCGAGCGACATCTGATCTCCTTCGAGGGGTCGCCGGAGTGTCGCACAGCGCCGCCACCAGCGCGCACCGCTGGTCCGCCCTGCCGGTGACCTTGATCGACTCCCGCGCACCGAAGTGACGGTGCCGGTCATCGTCCGACACCGTCCTCCCGGTGAGCTGGCGAGACGCCCCCCGGTCCGACCGCGCTCACCGCACAGCGGTTCGTGCCGCGACGGGCGGTCAGCGTCCGCCGTCGACCGTGGCCTTCATCGCCCACGTGTTGAGCACCTGGTGGATACCGCGCAGGCGTTCGTTGATCTGGTCCAGCCGCTCCGCCTGGGCCAGGTTCGCCAGCGCGGTACCCAGCGCTATCTGCTGGTCCGGGGTGAGGCTTTCCTGGTCGATGGTGTAGAGCAGCTCGACGGTCTCGGCGATCGTGTCGGCCACGGCGGCACCTCCGGCGGGACGGGTCTCGGGTCGCGTCTGCGCTACCGGAATGATGCATGGAAGCGCTCCCATACATCAATGCCCCGCAACGCCCGTCCTCATGCCCCGTCCCACCCACCAGACTCACTCCTCCGCCGACCCACCCCGTCGATCTTGCACCTTGCGCCCAGGCGTACCGGGCAAAAAGGGCGAGGTGGGGGCCGAAACTGCAAGATCGACGGGGACGGTGGGGCCTGCGCTGGGTGAGCATCGGGCGGCGCGTCGGTGACGGGAACAGTCCTCGCTCGCTGGCGTCACCGCCTCGGTGGGCCGAGGTGGTGACGAGTGATCTGGCGAGGTCAGTCCGTCGTGATGCGGTCGGTCGCCGATCGCCGGGCCGCCCGGTCGTCCTGCCGTGGCAGCACCCCGTCGCGCTCCGCCCCCGGCCCCGACCCGTCATCCGCCGCGACGTCACCCGGCAAGCCACCGCCCGCCGCCGCATCGACGCCGACCGCATGGACGGCCGCCGTGCTGCCGTCCGCCGTGCTGCCGTCCGCCGTGCTGCCGTCCGCCGTGCTGCCGTCCGCCGTGCTGCCGTCCGCCGTGCTGCCGTCCGCCGTGCTGCCGTCCGTCGCGTCGACGGGCGTCGTGCTGCCGTCCGTCGCGTCGACGGGCGTCGTGCTGCTCGACGCGGCGGCGAGGTTGGTGAGCACCACGTCGAGGACCTTGACGGCTTCCGGCTTGGCCAGCGGGTTGTTGCCGTTTCCGCACTTCGGGGACTGGACGCAGGACGGGCACCCGGTCTCGCACCCGCACTCGACGATCGCGTCGCGGGTGGCGCGCAGCCAGGCGGCGGCCGTCCGGTACGCGCGCTCGGCGAAGCCCGCCCCGCCGGGGTGACCGTCGTAGACGAACACGGTCGGGGCTTCGGTGTCCGGGTGCAGGGCGGTCGACAACCCGCCGATGTCCCAGCGGTCACACGTCGCCATCAGCGGCAGCAGGCCGATCGCGGCGTGTTCGGCGGCGTGCAGCGCGCCCGGCACGTCGGCGGCCTCGACGCCGGCACGAGCCAGCGACTCCGGCGAGAGCGTGAACCAGACCGCGACCGTACGCAGCTCGCGCGCGGGCAGGTCCAGCGGGCGGGTGTCGATCACCTCGCCGGTGGCGATGCGCCGGCGCTGGTACGACACCACCTGGCTGGTCACGTCCACCTCGCCGAGGAACAGCCCGACCGGGCCGGCGTCGACGTACGAGCGGACGGACACCACGGACAGTGAGGTGACGTCGCGGGCGTGGGTGGACCAGTCCGGCTCCTCGGCGTGCACCAGCGCGCAGCCGTCGGCCAGGTCGAGCGCGTCGACCACGTACGAGACGCCCTGGTGCAGGTAGACCGCGCCGGTGTGGAGCAGGAAGTGCGCGGAGCCGCCGTCGACGGTGCCGAGCAGCCGCCCGGTGGACTCCTCGACCACGCAGACCGGGGCGCCGCCCTCGCCGCGCAGGTCCACCTCGGGGCGTTCCCGGTGCCGCCAGTACCAGCCGGTGGGCCGCTGCCGCAGCGCGCCCGCCTCGACCAGCGAGTCCACCGCCTCCTTCGCGCCGTCACCGAACAGGTCCAGGTCGGCGGCGGTGAGCGGGGCCTCGTGCGCGGCGCAGGCGAGCTGCGGCGCGAGCACGTACGGGTTGGCCGGGTCGAGCACGGTGGCCTCGACGGGACGCCCGAACAGCGCCTCCGGGTGGTGCACGAGGTAGGTGTCGAGCGGGTCGTCGCGGGCCACCAGCACCGCGAGCGCCTCGTCGCCGGAACGCCCGGCCCGGCCGGCCTGCTGCCAGAGCGAGGCGCGGGTGCCGGGCCAGCCGCAGATCAGCACCGCGTCCAGCCCGACCAGGTCGACGCCGAGTTCGAGCGCGTTGGTGGAGGCGAGCCCGAGCAGGTCGCCGTGCAGCAGCGCCCGTTCCAGCTCGCGACGCTCCTCGCGCAGGTAGCCGGCCCGGTAGGCGGCGACCCGGTCGCCCAGCCCCGGCACCGCCTCGTCGAGCGACCGCCGCGCGTTCGCGGCGACCACCTCGGCGCCCTTGCGGGACCTGACGAACGCGAGCGTGCGGACGCCCTCGACCACGCTGTCGGCGAGCAGGTCGGCGGTCTCCCGGAGCGCGGAGCGCCGGACCTGGACGAGATCAGCGTCGACAGCCGAATCCGTGGGCGGCAGCAGCGGCGGCTCCCAGAGCGCGAACGTCACCCCGCCGCGCGGCGACGTGTCCTCGGTGACGGCGGTGACGGGCAGGCCGGTGAGCCGCCCGGCCGCCGTCGCCGGGTCGCCCGACGTGGCCGAGGCCAGCAGGAAGACGGGCGCTCGCCCGAAGCGGGCGCACTGTCGACGCAACCGCCGCAGCACGTGCGCGACGTGTGAGCCGAAGACGCCCCGGTAGGTGTGGCACTCGTCGATGACGACGTACGCGAGCCGGCGCAGGAAGCCGGACCAGTGGGCGTGCCCGGGCAGGATGCCGTGGTGCAGCATGTCCGGGTTGGTGAGCACGAACCGGGCGTGCCGACGGATCCACTCCCGTTCGGTGCGCGGGGTGTCGCCGTCGTAGGTGGCCGGGCGTACCCCGTCGAGGTCCAGGCCGGCGACGGCGCGGAGCTGGTCGGCGGCGAGCGCCTTGGTCGGGGCCAGGTAGAGCACCGTGGCGCGTGGGTCGGCGAGCAGCGTGCTCAGCGCGGGAAGCTGGTAGGCCAGCGACTTGCCGGACGCCGTGCCGGTGGCGACGACGACGTGCTGCCCCGCGTACGCCAGCTCGGCGGCCTCGGCCTGGTGCCGCCACGGCGCGACCACGCCGCGTGGCGCGAACGCCGCCCGCAGCTCCGCGGGCGCCCAGTCGGGCCACGGCGCCGGCTCGCCGACGCGGGCCGGCACCCGCTCGACGTGGGTGACCGGGTCGGTGGCGTGGCGCAGCCGCAGCCGGCGCAGCAGCTCGTCCGGCGTACGCCTCGGGCCGGGGCTGTCGTCGGTCACGTCCTGCACTCTCGCACTGGTGTTCGGAATTGGGAACCGCCGGGTCGGGGTATGGGGAGGGCCGGGCCGGTGACCCGAAGCGGTCGCACGGGGGGATGGTTAGATGCCCAGGAGAGTTTACCGAGGAGGGGCCGATGGAGCTGTCGCTGGCGACCCGCACCGTGGGGGAGCACACGGTGCTCGAGGTCGGCGGTGAGGTGGATGTCTACACCGCACCCCGCCTGCGGGAACGGCTCATCGAGCTGATCGACGGTGGGGCCCGCCACGTGGTGGTGGACCTGGGCCGGGTGGACTTCCTCGACTCGACCGGGCTCGGCGTGTTGGTCGGCGCGCTCAAGCGGCTCCGGTCGGCCGGCGGCTCGTTCGCGTTGGTCTGCGACAAGGAGCCGTTGCTCAAGATATTCCGCATCACCGCCCTGGATCAGGTCTTCCCGCTGCACCCGACGGTCGACGCGGCCATCGCCGCCGACACCACCGGCGCGTGATGGCCACCGTCAAGCTCTCCTTCTCACCGGCGCCGGTGCACGTGCGCACCGCCCGCCTGGTCGGGGTCGCGGTGGCCCGGCGGGCCGGGGTCCGCGAGGACCTGCTCGACGAGGTGCGGCTGGCCATCGGTGAGGCGTGCACCCGGGCGGTCGCGCTGCACCGGCAGTACGGGCTGGCGGAGCTGGTCTACGTGGAGATGTCCGACGGCGGGCCGTACACGGTGCGGGTGGTGGACCGGGCCCCGATCGAGGCGGGTCTCGGGTTGGCCGCGCTCGGCCCGGACGAGCTGGCGAAGGAGTCGCTCAGCGAGGACGCGCTGACCACCGGCGTGGGGTTCGCCCTGCTCGCCGGTTTCGTGGAGGACCTCCAGGTCCGCCCGGTCGACGAGGGTGTCGGCACCGAGGTCCGGATGGCCTGGCCGACCGGCCGCGGCTGATCCGATCGTTCCGCAGGCCGCGTTCCCCGCACGGGGAGCGCGGCCTCGTCGTGTTGACCGGCCTATATATCAGATTTCCTCGCATAACACAGTTACGAAGATCATCGAGACACGGTGCCCCCTCGCTGTGACCCTCACCACGCCGGAGGGCTACAGTACCCGGGTTGTCAGCAAGTGATCGCTCCCCGCAGCCAGCGGGAACGGGTGGATGGCGCGCGCTGGCGAGTTCGCATCCAGGCGTCGGCCCGTGCGTCTCCACGAGCCGACGCGAGTGTTCGGTACAGGAGGACACAGATGTCCGGGACCTTGGCCGCCGACGGCGGCGCACTGTCCCTTACCGGAGCCAACGTGACGTACGTCGTCATCGCCGCGGTCATCGCGCTGGTGGCGCTCGTCTTCGCCGCCGCCTTGACCAAGGCGGTACTGGCAGCCGGTACGGGAACCACCAACATGCAGGAGATCTCCGGGGCGGTGCAGGAGGGCGCGTCCGCGTACCTGCTGCGGCAGTTCCGCACCCTGGCGATCTTCGTGGTGATCGCCGTCGTGCTGCTGTTCCTGCTGCCGGTGCACGACACCGACGGGAACCAGACGCTGGTGAAGATCGGCCGGTCGGCGTTCTTCGTGGTGGGTGCGCTGTTCAGCGCGTTCATCGGCGGCGCCGGCATGTGGCTGGCCACCCGCGCCAACCTGCGGGTCGCCGCCGCCGCGCGGGAGCGCGAAGGTGGCCGCGAGGGCGCCATGAAGATCGCCTTCCGCACCGGCGGCGTGGTCGGCTTCCTCACCGTCGGCCTCGGCCTGTTCGGTGCGGCGCTCGTCGTCATCCTGTTCCGGGGCGACGCGCCGACCGTGCTGGAGGGCTTCGGCTTCGGCGCCGCGCTGCTGGCCATGTTCATGCGGGTCGGCGGCGGCATCTTCACCAAGGCCGCGGACGTCGGCGCCGACCTGGTCGGCAAGGTCGAGCAGGGCATCCCGGAGGACGACCCGCGCAACGCCGCCACCATCGCCGACAACGTGGGCGACAACGTCGGTGACTGCGCCGGCATGGCCGCCGACCTGTTCGAGTCGTACGCGGTCACGCTGGTCGCCGCGCTGATCCTGGGCCGGGCCGCGTTCGGCGAGGACGGCCTGGTCTTCCCGCTGATCATCTCCACCATCGGCGTGCTGGTCGCCATCGTCGGCGTGTTCATCACCCGGCTGCGCGCCAGCGACCGCAACGGCCTGACCGCGATCAACCGGGCCTTCTACCTCTCCGCGGTGATCGCCGCGGTGCTGGTGGCGATCGCCGCGTTCGCGTACCTGCCGGCCACGTTCGGCGAGCTGGAGGGCGGGCTGACCGACGTCGACCGCAACCCGCGGCTGGTGGCCATCGGCGCGGTCGTGATCGGCATCGTGCTGGCCGCCGCGATCCAGGCGCTGACCGGCTACTTCACCGAGACCAACCGCCGCCCGGTGCAGGACATCGGCAAGAGCTCGCAGACCGGCGCCGCCACCGTCATCCTGGCCGGCATCAGCATCGGCCTGGAGTCGGCGGTCTACTCGGCGCTGCTGATCGGCGCCGGCGTCTTCGGCGCGTTCCTGCTCGGCGGCAGCTCGATCACGCTGTCGCTGTTCGCGGTCGCGCTGGCCGGCACCGGCCTGCTCACCACCGTCGGCGTCATCGTCGCGATGGACACGTTCGGCCCGATCTCGGACAACGCGCAGGGCGTGGCCGAGATGTCCGGTGACATCGACGAGCACGGCGCGCGCACGCTCACCGAGCTGGACGCGGTCGGCAACACCACCAAGGCGATCACCAAGGGCATCGCGATCGCCACCGCGGTGCTGGCCGCGACCGCGCTGTTCGGCTCGTACACCGACACGCTGCGGACCTCGTACTCCGACGCGGGTGTGGGCGACGTCGGCACCGAGATCCTCAACGCGCTGAACGTGGCCAACCCGCGCAACCTGGTCGGCCTGATCATCGGCGCGGCCGTCGTCTTCCTCTTCTCCGGCCTGGCCATCAACGCGGTCTCCCGCTCGGCCGGCGCCGTGGTGATGGAGGTCCGCCGGCAGTTCCGCGAGCTGCCCGGCATCATGGACCGCACCCAGCGTCCCGAGTACGGCAAGGTCGTGGACATCTGCACCCGGGACGCGCAGCGCGAGCTGCTGACCCCCGGCCTGCTGGCCATCCTGGCCCCGATCGCGGTCGGCTTCGGCCTCGGCCCGGGCGCGCTCGCCTCCTACCTGGCCGGCGCGATCGGCGCGGGCACGCTGATGGCGGTCTTCCTGTCCAACTCCGGTGGCGCCTGGGACAACGCCAAGAAGCTGGTCGAGGACGGCGCGTACGGCGGCAAGGGCTCCGAGGCACACGCCGCCACGGTCATCGGCGACACGGTCGGCGACCCGTTCAAGGACACCGCCGGCCCGGCGATCAACCCGCTGATCAAGGTGATGAACCTGGTCTCGCTGCTGATCGCGCCGGCCGTGGTGGCCTGGAGCGTGGGCGACGACAAGAACCCCGCGCTGCGGATCACGATCGCCGTGGTGGCCGCGCTGATCATCGCGGCGGCGGTGGTGTTCAGCAAGCGCAAGGGCGTGGCCATGGACAGCTCGGACCACGGTGCGGGCACCCCGGGCCAGCGGACGGAGACGGTGGGCGCCTGACCGACGGGACGGTTCCCGGCCGGCCCCGGTCGGCCGGGAACCGTCCCGTGCACGAAACCTGACCGGTGGCGGTTCCGCCCGGAGGTCGTACGCTGCATCGCATGCGTACGCGCCGGGCGGCAACCGCCGGAAAGCTCACGGTGGTCCTGGCCACGCTGGTCCTCGTCGCCGCCGGCTGCGGCGGGCCCAGCCCACGGGCCTGGGCCGCGTCGGTGTGCCAGGCGCTCACCCCGTGGCGCGCGGAGATCTCCAAGCTGACCAGCAGCACCCGGCAGCAGATGACCGCGCAGACCACCCCGCCGCAGGCCAAGGAGAACCTGGTGCGGTTGTTCGCCGGGGCGGAGCAGGCCAGCGAGACGGCCCGACGCAAGGTCGAGGAGGCGGGCGTGCCGGAGGTCGACCACGGCCCCGAGGTCTCCGCCGGGTTCCGTGGCTCGCTGAGCAAGATGCGGGACGCGTACGGGCGGGCGCGGACCACCATCGACCGGCTCGACACCGCCCAGGCCGGCCCGTTCTACGACGGCGTGCGCGCCGCCGTGGACACGCTGAACCAGGAGTACGACGCGAGCGCGCTGGACACCAGCAAACTCAACTCACCCGAACTCAAAGAGGCCTTCGACGAGGTCCCGGAGTGTCGCTGACGCCACCCTCCCCGAATCCGAACCCGGCCCGCCAGCCCTCGCTGTTCTCCACCGAGGCGGCCGATCCCGCGCTGGCGGACCTCGCCGGCCTGCTCGCCGGGCCGGGTGAGGTGGTGCGGATGGGCGGCACGGCCCGGCTCTCCGTGGTGGTGGACGCGGCCTGGCGGGTGCACGTGCTGGTGGCCGAGCTGGGTGCCCGGGGCGTGCCGGCGGGCTGGGAGCCGACCGGGGACGGCCGGTACCGGGTGCGCACCGCGTACGCGAGCACGCTGACGCCGCTCGCCCGGGGCTGGCTGCACGGCGCGGCGAAGCGACCGCCGGCCCGGTTCCACCTCGACGGGCGGCGGTTACGGCTCTGGGCCGCCGCGGCCGGGGCCGCCGAACCGGCCGGGTTCCGCCTCGGGCTCGGCCCGGCCGACGAGCAGTGCTGGAAGGCGGTGCGCGCCGCGCTGGCCGCGGTGGGCCTGCCGGCCGCGTTCGTGGAGCCGGGTGAGGGCGGCCCCGCGTACCGGATCGGTGGGCGGCGGGTGACCCGGCTGGCGGAGTTGGTGGGGGAACGGCCGCCGGCCGCGCCGGCCGCCGACTGGCCGGGCCCGCACGGCTGACCCGTCGGCGCAACCCCGCCGGCTGTCCGATCGCCGACCGTCCCGGCGGCGGTTTGCGCAGGAATTCGACTGGAGCCGCCTCCGCCGGGGGGTGTGTGATCGTCACAGTGACCCGCCCGGCGCCCTACCCACGGTGTACGGTGGCGCCGTCCGGCAGGGTGCGGCCGGCGACCGCCGGGGAGGCGGCCCGTTCGCCGCCCACGAAACCCGGGGCGCGGACGGCGCGTTACGTTGGACGTCCGGGCCGACCGCGGTCCGGGTGGTGCAACACGGCCCGGAGCGGGCGTGGCGTAGGAGTGAGGTCGGGGAGAGACGTGCCGAGCAACGCTGGAACCACCCGTCTGGTCATCGTCGAGTCACCGGCGAAGGCCAAGACGATCTCGGGCTACCTCGGCCCGGGGTACGTCGTGGAGGCCAGCTTCGGCCACGTCCGGGACCTGCCCCGCAACGCCGCCGACGTGCCGGCGAAGTACAAGGGCGAGCCGTGGGCGCGGCTCGGCGTCGACGTCGACAACGGCTTCCACGCGCTCTACGTGGTCTCGGCCGACCGCCGCCAGCAGATCAACAAGCTGGTGAAGCTGGCCAAGGAGGTCGACGAGATCTTCCTGGCCACGGATGAGGACCGCGAGGGCGAGGCGATCGCCTGGCACCTGGTGGAGACGCTCAAGCCCAAGGTGCCGGTCAAGCGGATGGTCTTCCACGAGATCACCAAGCCGGCCATCCAGGCCGCGGTGGCCAACCCCCGGGAGATCGACCGCGACCTGGTCGACGCCCAGGAGGCCCGGCGCATCCTGGACCGGCTCTACGGCTACGAGGTCTCCCCGGTGCTGTGGAAGAAGGTCATGCCGAAGCTCTCGGCGGGCCGGGTGCAGTCCGTGGCGACCCGGATCGTGGTCGAGCGGGAGCGCCAGCGGATGGCGTTCCGCACCGCCGAGTACTGGGACATCCTGGCCACCCTCGCGGTGGCGAAGCCGGGCGAGGGTCCGCGCACGTTCAACGCCACGCTCGTCGCGCTGAACGGCGACCGGATCGCCACCGGCAAGGACTTCGAGCCGACCACGGGTCGCGTCAGGCCCGGCGCCGGGGTGGTCCACCTCGACGAGGGCGGGGCCAGAGGGCTTGCCGCCCGGCTGGCGGCCCGGCCGTTCACGGTCACCCGGGTCGAGGAGAAGCCCTACCGCCGACGCCCGTACGCGCCGTTCATCACCTCCACGCTCCAGCAGGAGGCGGCCCGCAAGCTGCGGTTCTCGTCCCAGCAGACGATGCGCACCGCGCAGCGGCTCTACGAGAACGGCTACATCACCTACATGCGTACCGACTCGGTGAACCTGTCGGAGACCGCCATCGCGGCGGCCCGCCGGCAGATCGTCGAGCTGTACGGCGAGCGCAGCGTGCCGCCGGAGCCCCGCCGCTACACCGGCAAGGTGAAGAACGCGCAGGAGGCGCACGAGGCGATCCGTCCGGCGGGCGACAACTTCCGCACCCCGGGCGACGTGGCCAAGGAGCTGTCCGGCGAGGAGTTCAAGCTCTACGAGCTGATCTGGCGGCGCACCATCGCCTCGCAGATGACCGACGCGGTCGGCTCCAGCGTGTCGGTGCGCATCCGGGCCGTCTCCTCCGCGCAGGAGGAGGCCGACTTCGGCGCCACCGGCAAGACCATCACCGACCCGGGCTTCCTGCGCGCGTACGTCGAGTCGAGCGACGACGAGAACGCCGAGGCGGAGGACGCCGAGCGGCGGTTGCCCACCCTGGTCAAGGACCAGCCGCTGACCGCCGACGAGCTGGCCGCGCAGGGCCACCACACCCAGCCGCCGTCGCGCTACACGGAGGCGTCGCTGGTCAAGGCGCTGGAGGAGCTGGGCATCGGCCGCCCCTCCACGTACGCCTCGATCATGCAGACCATCCAGGACCGCGGTTACGTCACCAAGCGCGGCCAGGCGATGATCCCGACGTTCCTGGCGTTCGCGGTGATCGGGCTGATGGAGCGGCACTACCCGCGCCTGATCGACTACGACTTCACCGCCAGCATGGAGAACGAGCTGGACGAGATCGCCGGCGGCGACCACGCCGCGGTCGACTTCCTCACCTCGTTCTACTTCGGCAGCGCCAACGGCGCCGGCGACCAGGCCATCGCGCACGCCGGTGGGCTGAAGAAGCTGGTCACCGAGAACCTGAGCGACATCGACGCGCGCAGCGTCAACTCGATCCCGCTGTTCACCGACGACGAGGGGCGGGAGGTCGTCGTCCGGGTCGGCCGGTACGGCCCCTACCTCCAGCGGGCGGTGCCCGGCGAGCAGCAGGCGCCGGCCGCCCCGGCCGAGGGCGAGGAGGGCGGCTCCCAGGGCGACCGGGCGCCGATCCCGGAGGGCCTGGCGCCCGATGAGCTGACCCCGGAGAAGGTGCACGAGCTGTTCCTCGGCGGCGGGGGTGAGCGCAAGCTCGGCGACGACCCGTCGACCGGCGAGCCGATCCTGCTGAAGTCCGGCCGTTACGGCCCGTACGTGGCCAGCGGGGAGCGGAAGTCGTCGCTGCTGCGTTCGCAGTCGCCGGACGACCTCACGCTGGAGCAGGCGCTGCGGCTGCTCAGCCTGCCCCGACTGGTGGGCGTGGCCCCGGACGGCGGGGAGGTCTTCGCCAACAACGGCCGCTACGGCCCGTACGTCAAGCGTGGTGACGAGTTCCGCTCGCTGGACTCGGAAGACAAGATGTTCACCGTCACGCTGGACGAGGCGCTGGCGCTGCTGGCCGCCCCGAAGACCCGCCAGCGCCGGGCCGCCGCGCCGCCGCTGCGGGAGATGGGCGTCGACCCGCTCACCGAGAAGCCGCTGGTGATCAAGGACGGGCGCTTCGGGCCGTACGTCACGGACGGGGAGACCAACGCGTCGCTGCGGCGCGCGCAGACGCCGGAGGCGCTGACGCTGGAAGAGGCGTCGGAGATGCTCGCCGAGAAGCGGGCGAAGGGCCCGGCGCCGAAGAAGAAGGCCACCAAGAAGGCCGCTCCCGCCAAGAAGACCACGGCGGCCAAGAAGACCACGGCCGCCGCGAAGAAGACGACGGCCGCGGTGAAGAAGACCACGGCCGCGAAGAAGGCCCCGGCGAAGAAGGCCGCCCCGAAGAAGGCGTCCTCAACTTCGAAGGAGTAATCGTGGTACGCATCCGCCCCGGGAGGGGCGGGCGCGTACCACGATCTCGGTCAGGAGCCGAGGACCTGCTTCAGGTAGGGGTTCGTGAAGAGGTTCTGCGGGTCCAGGTGGGTGCGGAGGGACTGGAACGCGGCGAACTTCGGGTAGGCGGGGGCCAGCGAGGCCGCGTCGCGCCAGTGCAGCTTGCCCCAGTGCGGGCGACCGCCCAGCTCGGTGGCCACCTGCTCGAACGCGCGGAAGTACGGCTCGTACGGCATCCCCACGTACTGGTGGACCGCCACGTACGCGGAGTCCCGCCCGTAAGAGTGGGAGAGCCAGATGTCGTCGGCGGCGGTGAACCGCACCTCGACCGGGAACAGCACCTTGAACGGCAGCCGGTCCACGATCCGGCGCAGTTCGGCCAGCGCGGTGGGCAGCGCGTCGCGCGGCAGCCCGTACTCCATCTCCACGAACCGGACCCGGCGCGGGGTGCAGAAGACCCGGTCGGAGCGGCCGGTGTAGGTGCGTTCGGTGAGCGCCCGGGCGGAGACGGCGCTGATGCCGGGCGCGAGCGCCGGCACCGCGCGGCCGAGGCGGCAGGCCCCGGCGAAGACGGTGTTGGCGAGGAACTCGTCGTCCAGCCAGCCGCGCCAGCGGGGCAGCGGCCGGTCGTCGGCGGGCACCCGGTCGTTGGTCTTGACCTGCACCCGGTCGGTGTACGGGAACCAGTAGAACTCGGCGTGGTCGTGCGCCTGGTGGAGGCCGGGCAGGTCGGCCAGCACCTCGGCGAGCGCGGCCGGCCGTTCGTGTGCGCGCAGCACGAAGGCGTCCACGCAGCGCAGCGTGACCTCGACCAGGATGCCGACCGCGCCGAGCCCGACCCGCGCGGCGTCGAACACGTCGGGGTGCTCGTCGGCGGAGCAGCGGAGCACCTCGCCGGTGCCGGTGACCAGCGTCAGGCCGGCCACGAACGTGGAGAGGCACCCGAGTGTCGCGCCGGTGCCGTGGGTGCCGGTGGAGATCGCGCCGGCGACGGTCTGCGCGTCGATGTCGCCGAGGTTGGGCACCGCCAGCCCGTGACCGGCGAGCAGGTCGTTGAGCGAGTGCAGCGTCATCCCGGCCGGTACGGTGACCAGGCGACGCGCCACGTCGACGGTGACGTCGGTCGCCAGGTCGGCGAGGTCGAGCCGGTGTCCGTCGGCGACGGCGGTGGCGGTGAAGGAGTGACCGCTACCGACCGCCCGGATGGTGGTGCCGGCGGCGGCGGCCCGGCGGACCGCCTCGGCGACGTCCGCCACGCTCCGGGGTCGCGCGGTGACCAGTGCCGTGCTGTGTTGGTTGCCGGCCCAGTTGGACCAGTCGGCGGGGCTACCGGCCATGGCGAACACTCCTCGACATGAATATGAACTGAATTCATATCAGGAACGTTGTGCCTGGTAAATACCGCAATCGAGGTCGGCTCGTTGTACCGGTAGTCACAGACTCGTGACGTGCGGATATGTTCAACCGTCGAAGGGGGGTGGCGCCGAGTGTCCACACCAGCCGCCACGACCGGGCCGCTGCGTCGGGTACCGGTGCAGGGTCGAAGTGTCGCGCGGGTCCAGCGGATGCTGGACGCCTGCGCCGAGCTCGTCGACGAGGTGGGGTACGAGGGGTTGACCACGACCCTGCTCGCCGAGCGCGCCGAGGTGGCGATCGGGTCGGTCTACCAGTTCTTTCCGGACAAGCGGGCGATCGTGCAGGCGCTGACGTTGCGGACCATGGAGTCCTACCTCCAGCGGCTCGACGAGCGCTTCGCCTCGGACGACCTGACCCACTGGTGGGACGGGGTCGACGCGGCGATCGACGAGTACATCTCGATGCACCGCACGGTGCCCGGTTTCCGTACCCTGCACTTCGGCGACGTGGTCGACCTGCACCTGCTGGACGACCAGCGCGACAACAACGGGGTCATCGCGGAGCAGCTCGCCCGCGTGCTCACCGAGCGGTTCGGTCTGGCCGGCGTGCCCGACCTGCGGTTCCACCTGGAGGTCGCGGTGGAGGCCGCCGACGCCCTGATCAAGCTGGCGTTCCGCCGCCGTGCCGACGGCGACGAGCGGGTGCTGGTCGAGGCGAAGGCACTCATCCGGGAGTACCTGCACCGTCAGGTCGACGCCCCGACCGAGGCCGTCCCACAGGGCTGAGCGGCACGCCGAGCGGCGGGTTCTGAGAGTGCGCCGGGGCCCGCCGTCGTCATGTCCCGACCTGTTCCTGCCCGGTCAGAGGAACGCGTGGCCCTCGCCCCGGTAGGTGGGCACGGTCGCCACCACGGCGTCGCCGTCGACCAGGTGCACCTCGTTGACGTGCTCGCACACCTCGCCCGCCTTGGCGTGGCGGAACCACACCCGGTCGCCGACCCGGAGGTCGTCCGCGGCGTCGCCGGCGAGCGGGGTCTGCACCTCGCCCGCGCCCTCCGCGCCGAGCAGCTTCAGCCCCTCCGGCAGCCACGGCCGGGGCAGCCGGCTCTCCGCCGCCGGGCCGGAGGCGATCCAGCCGCCGCCGAGCACGGTGGCCAGCCCGGGCGCCGGCCGGCGGACCACCGCGCAGGCGAAGAACGCCGCCGGGGTGGGCCGCCAAGCGCGGTACGCGTCGAACAGCGTCGGGCCGTACAGGCCGGAGCCGGCGGTGACCTCGGTGACCGCCGGGTCGGCGCTGGTGGCGGCCACGCTGCCGGTGCCGCCGCCGTTGACGAACTCCAGGTCGGCGTGCTCGCGGACCGCGGCGACCGCGGCCGAGCGGCGGGCCAGCAGTTCCCGGTACGACCCGCGCTGCGCGACCCGGATCGCCGAGCCGAGCGCCGCCTGCCCGGGCGGGGCGTCCCCGAGACCGGCGATCTGTGCCTCGTACGACATCAGGCCGACCAGCCGGAAGCCCGGCCGGCCGGCGACGGCGGCGGCGAGCGTGCCGGCCGCCCGGGCGCTGTGCACCGGGGAGCGGCGCACGCCGACGTGCACCCGGCCCCGCAGTGGTCGCCAGGAGGCGTCCAGGTCGAGGCAGACACGCAGCGCGGGCCGACTGCCGGGCGGGCACACCCGGTCGATCAGGTCGAGCTGCCCGGCGTCGTCGACCATGAGCGTGACCGCGTCGGCGAGCGCCCGGTCGGCGGCCAGCTCGGCGAGCGCCCCCCGGTGTGCGGTCGGGTACGCGACCAGCACGTCGTCGGCGACGCCGGTGCGGGCGAGCCAGAGCGCCTCGGGCAGCGTGAAGGCCATCACACCGCGCCAGCCGGGGCGCTTGAGCGCGCGGGTGAGCAGCTCGCGGACCCGCACCGACTTGCTCGCCACGCGCAGCGGCTTGCCCCCGGCCCGGCCGGCCAGCGCGTCGGCGTTGTCGTCGAACGAGGAGAGGTCGACCACCGCGTACGGCGGGTCGAGGTGGGCGGTCGCCCGGTCGAGACGATCGCGAAGTTCGGCACGGTCGATGGCCACGTCTGCACGCTAACTGTCCGGACGGCAATGCGAAATACCCTCGCGTCTGTCCGGGCTGCGGGCGGTGGTCCCGGCGGCCTAGGCTCGGCGAACAGGCGATGTCACGGGGGGCGACGCCCTCCGCGCGGCTAGAGTGTTCCACCGGGGATGCCCAGACCTGGGCCGGCACGTGGAGGTACGGCCATCGAAAGCCAGAAGAACGGCGAGTCGTCCGGCGTGTCGTCGTCCGGGACAGCCGCCGACCGGTCCGGGTTCGCCGCCATCCGCTCGGTGCTGCGCATCCGGCCGTTCCGCCGGCTGTGGATCGTGCTCAGCGCCGCCTCCTTCGGCGACTGGCTCGGCCTGCTCGCCACCGCCCTGTTCGCCGCCTCGCAGGTCTCCGGCAGCACCGCCCAGGGCGCGGCGTTCGGCGGCGTCACCGCGATCCGGCTGCTGCCGGCGCTGGTGCTCGGCCCGGTGGCGGGCGTCTTCGCCGACCGGTTCGACCGCCGGTGGACGATGGTCATCTGCGACCTGCTGCGCTTCGTGCTGTTCGCCTCGATCCCGCTCTACGCGCTCACCGGCGCGGCGGGCGGCCTGGTGGTCGGCTGGGCGCTGATCGCCACCTTCCTGATCGAGTCGATCACGTTGCTGTGGATCCCGGCCAAGGAGGCGGCGGTCCCCAACCTGATCCCGCGTACCCGGCTGGAGGCCGCCAACCAGCTCACGCTGATCACCACGTACGGCCTGACGCCGGTGGCCGCCGCCGTCGCGCTGGCGGTGCTGACCCGCGGCCTGCCCGGCGTGGTCGGCGGCAACCTGCCCGACTGGGCCCAGCCGGCCCAGCTCGCGCTCTGGTTCAACGCCTTCTCCCGGCTGGCCACCGCGCTGGTGGTGGCGTTCGGGATCAAGGAGATCAGCGAGGCCCAGCGCGGCGAGGCCCAGCGCACCGAGCAGAGCATGTTCCGCCAGTTCGCCGACGGCTGGAAGTTCATCGGCCAGACGCCGCTGGTCCGTGGCCTGGTGCTGGGCATCTTCGGCGCGTTCGCCGGCGGCGGCATCGTGGTCGGCACCGGCAAGTTCTTCGCCAACTCGCTCGGCGCCGGTGACGCCGCGTTCTCGCTGCTCTTCGGCGCGATCTTCGTCGGCCTGGCGCTCGGCATCGGGCTGGGGCCGATGGTCGTGCGGGACATGTCCCGACGCCGCTGGTTCGGCATGAGCATCGTGCTGGCCAGCGCCTCCGTGCTGGTGCTGGCGTTCGCCATCCACCTGTCCATGGCCATCCTCGGCGCGATCCTGGTCGGCGCCGGCGCCGGCATGGCGTTCCTGGCCGGCACCACGCTGCTCGGCGGCGAGGTCGCCGACGAGGTGCGCGGCCGGGTCTTCGCGGTGGTGCAGATCGGCACCCGGCTGGTGCTGATCCTGGCCATCGCGCTGAGCAGCCTCCTGGTCGGCGTCGGCGGCTCCCGCCAGCTCACCATCGCCGACCTGGGCATCTCCATCTCCTCGACCCGCCTGCTGCTGCTCGCCGCCGGCGCGGCCGGCATCTTCGCCGGGATCAGCGCGTTCGGCCAGATGGACGACAAGAAGGGCGTGCCGGTCCTGGCCGACCTCTGGGGCTCGATCCGGGGCCGCCCGCTGATGCCGGCCGAGTCGTTCGTCTCCTCCGGCCTCTTCGTGGTCTTCGAGGGCGGCGAGGGCGCCGGCAAGTCCACCCAGCTCGCCGCGCTCGCCGAGCGGCTGCGCGGCGACGGGCGGGACGTGGTGGTCACCCGCGAGCCGGGCGCCACCGGGGTCGGTGAGCGGATCCGCTCGCTGGTGCTGGGCACCAGCTCCGACGACGCGCCGTCGCCGCGTGCCGAGGCGCTGCTCTACGCCGCCGACCGGGCCCACCACGTGGCCACCGTGGTCCGCCCGGCGCTGGTGCGGGGCGCGGTGGTGATCAGTGACCGGTACGTCGACTCGTCGCTGGCGTACCAGGGCGCCGGCCGGACGCTGCCGGTGGACGAGGTCTCGTGGCTCTCCTCCTGGGCCACCGGGGGGCTCAAGCCCGACCTGGTGGTCCTGCTCGACGTCGAGCCGCGCACCGGGCTCGGCCGGGTGACGGCCCGTCGGGAGGGCACCGACCGGCTGGAGGCCGAGTCGCTGGCGTTCCACGAGCGGGTCCGGTACGCGTTCCTCGACCTGGCCGCCGGCGACCCGAAGCGTTACCTGGTCCTCGACGCGTCCCGCCCGGTCGAGGAGATCGCCGACGCGGTCGCCCGCCGGGTGGACGAGTTCCTCGTCGACCCGGCCGGCATCGTGCACCCGCGTCCGGCCCAGGGCCCGGACACCTCGGTCCAGCCCGAGTTATCCGAATCGGAGCTGGTGACGATGGAGCAACGCCGACAGTGACGGACGTCTTCGGCGATCTGGTCGGGCAGGACGAGGCGGTGGCCACGCTGCGGCGCGCCGCCGCCTCGGCCGCCGCGCTGCTGCGCGCCGCCACCCTCGGGGCGGCCGGCGCGGGCGCCCCGACCGGCGGCGGAGACCCCGACGGGTACGACGACCTCGACGCGCTCGCCGAGCAGTTCGACGAGCCGGGCGACCCGGAAGGGCCCGGTGCGACCGGCGACCCGGGCGCGACGGCGCCCACCGCCGACCCCGCCTCCGCCGACCCCGGTGCCGGGATGACGCACGCGTGGATCTTCACCGGGCCACCCGGTTCCGGCCGGTCGGTGGCCGCCCGGGCGTTCGCCGCCGCGCTCCAGTGCGTGCACGGCACCGGCTGCGGTCGTTGCCCCGGCTGCCACACCACGCTGGCCGGCACCCACGCCGACGTGCGGCTCGTGGTGCCCGAGGGGCTCTCCATCGGCGTCGGCGAGATGCGCGCGCTGGTGCTGCGGGCGGCGAGCACGCCCTCCGGCGGTCGCTGGCAGATCGTGATCATCGAGGACGCCGACCGGCTCACCGAGGCCGCCGGCAACGCGTTGCTCAAGGCGGTCGAGGAGCCGCCTCCGCGTACGGTCTTCCTGCTCTGCGCCCCGTCCACCCACCCGGACGACGTCTCGGTGACCATCCGGTCGCGGTGCCGGGTCGTGCCGCTGCGCCAGCCACCGGCCGGCGCGGTGGCCGAGGTGCTGGTCCGTCGGGACGGCATCGCCCCGGACGTGGCCGAGTGGGCCGCCGCAGCCGCCCAGGGGCACGTGGGCCGGGCCCGGCGGCTGGCCCGCGACCCGGAGGCCCGGCAGCGGCGGGACGCCGTGCTGGCCGTGCCGCGCCGGCTCACCGGCGTGGGCGCCGCGTTCGACGCCGCCTCGGCGCTGATCGAGGCCGCCGAGGCGGAGGCCGCCGCCTCGGTCGCCGAGGTCGACGAGGCGGAGCGGGCGGCGTTGCAGACCGCGCTCGGCGCCGGCGGCACCGGCCGGGGTGCGGCCGGGGCCATGCGGGGCGCCGCCGGCCAGCTCAAGGACCTGGAGAAGCGGCAGAAGTCGCGGGCCACCCGGGCCCAGCGGGACGCGCTGGACCGGGCGCTCGTCGACCTGGCCGGCTTCTACCGGGACGCGCTCACCATGGCGCTGCGGGCGCCGGTCGCCCCGGTGCACACCGACACCGCGACGCTGGCCGCCGCCGGCGCGCAGAAGTGGGACGCCGAGGGCTCGCTGCGCCGCCTGGAGGCGGTGCTGGAGTGCCGGGCGGCGATCGAGACGAACGTCAAGCCGCGGATCGCGGTCGAGGCGATGATGTTGTCGCTCTGGCGGGGCTGACCCCACCCCACCCCACGCTGTCCACAGGGCATCGACACGCGCGATTGACGTGCGGTACGGTCCGGGGAATGCCGTGGTCACCAAGGCGGCACGCTCAGTGAGGGTGGCGTCGGGGTGGGGCGGCGGCGCCGACCGGGGAGGAGTCCGCCGATGGCGCGGGGGGAGATCGACGAGGCCTGGATCGAGGAGGCGGTGCGGCGTTACCGCCGCATCGAGACGCTCCAGGCCGAGTTCGACGAGGCGGTCGCCACGGTGGAGGTCACCGTCCGGTCACCCGACGGGCTCGTCGAGGTGGTGGTCACGGCCGGTGGGCGGATCACCGACGTGCGCTTCCTCGGCCCGCTGCACCAGCGCAACCCGCGTGACGTGGCCGGTTCGGTGCGGGCCGCGGTGAGCGCCGCCGCGGACGCGGCGCAGTGGGCCCGGGAGAAACTACACAACGAGACGTTCGCGGCCTACCGGCCGCTCGCGGGAGCCTGACATGGAATCGCTGCGTGCGCTGGCCGCCCGCCTCGACGAGGCCGCCGCCGGTCTCACCACGCTGGCCCGCACCGTGCCCGCCACCGACCCGCCGCACCCCGCGTTCGGCGCCCACGCGGCCGGCCGGCCCGGCGAGGTCGGGCGCGCGCTGCACCGGCAGTGGACCGCCGCCACCGCCGACCGGGCCCGCGAGGCGCAGGCGGCCGCGAACCGGCTGGCCGCCGCAGCGGCGGCGCTGCGCAGCGCCGCCGAGCGCTACGCGGCCACCGACGACGCGGTCGTCCGCCGGCTGGCCCGGGAGGCCTGATGGACGCGCTGGACCGTCTCGCCGAGCCGGGCCTCGACCTGCTCACCCGCGTCGACGCGCTGCTCGCCGCCGGCGCGCCCGAGGGCCACCGGCTCTGGCCGCTGCTGCGCCGGATGCAGGTGCTCCCCGGCGTGGCCGTGCGGGAGTTCCTCGAACTGCACCCGGCGCCGCTGACCGGCGCGGGCCACGCCGTGCGCCGGCTCGTCCGGGGGTACGACGACACCTGCGCCGTGCTCACCGACCCGGTCGCCTGGTCCGGGTCCGCCGCGTCGGCCTACGACGAGGCGCGCACCGCCCTGCTCCGGCATCTCGACGAGGGGCCAGAGAGTCTGGTCGGGCGGCTGGAGTCGACCGCGGGTTACGCGGACGCGCTGGCCGGCTGGGTGGAGAGCAGCCGGGCCGCCCTGGCGCGGGCGCTCGCCGAGGTGGTCGGCTCGGCCGAGGCGGTCGCCGTGCACGCCGCGAGCCGGCCGGGCGTCGAAGCCGGCCCGGTCGGCGCTTCGGCGGCGGCCGAGATCGCCACCCGGGTGCTGGGTGTGCTCGGGGTGGCCTACGACGGGGCCGAGACGCTGCTGCGCCAGTGGGGGCCGAGCCTGACGGAGACGACCTGGCGGGACCGCGCCGTCTCCGCGCCGCGCTACGGCGGCACCACCCGGATCGGCTACTGACGGCCCACGGCGTCGCACGCCGCTCCGACGGTGGCCGGGCACCGGCGTGCGACGCCGTGGCTTTCCCCTGCACCCCCCGCAGGTATGCCTTCACTCAACGCGGTGGATGGGCGTTTGTCCCGGGGCCGGCCCAGGTTTCAACCGTCCGGGCGAGGCGCGGGGGCCGGTTCGGTCCGGTCGACCGGGATGGATCGCTGCACGGTGTGACCGGACGGCGACCGGTGGGCCGTCCGACCGCTCCGGTCCGCGTAGGGTAGGCGCATGGGCATGCTCTGCGCGGTCAGCTTCAACCGGTACGGGCGCCTCTACTACCTCGATCCCGGCGAGTTCCGCCCCCGGGTGGGGGACCGGGTGCTGGTGCCCACCGACGAGGGCCCCGAGGTGGCCGAGTGCGTCTGGGCCGCGCAGTGGGTCAGCGAGGACACCGACGGTTTCCCGAAGCTGGCCGGGCTGGCCGGCGAGGACGACCTGCACCGCGACGAGCTGCTGCGCCGGCGCAAGGCCGACGCGAAGGTGGCCGCCAAGCGGCTGATCCGCGAGCACGGCCTGCCGATGAAGGTGGTGGCCGTCGACCACGTCCTGGCCACGCCGGAGTCCGGCAGCGACCGCACGACCATCTACTTCACCGCGCCGCACCGGGTGGACTTCCGTTCCCTGGTCCGCGATCTGGGTGCGACGCTGCACTGCCGGGTCGAGCTGCGGCAGCTCTCCGCCCGCGACTCGGCGCGCGTGCAGGGCGGCATCGGCTCGTGCGGTCGTGACCTGTGCTGTGCCACGTTCCTCACCGACTTCGAGCCGGTGACAATCCGGATGGCGAAGGACCAGGACCTTCCGCTCAACCCGCTGCGCATCTCCGGCGCGTGCGGCCGGCTGATGTGTTGCCTGAAGTACGAACATCCTCTGTATGCCGAAAGCAGTTCATACCCAACGTCCGGTCAACGCGTTGAAACGCCGGCTGGCCAGGGGAAAGTCGTATCCCGCCACCCCCCAAGCGGTACCGTGACTGTTCGCCAGATCGCCGACGGCCAGGTGAAGCGATGCTCCCTCGCCGATGTCTGCGGGCCGCGTCGAGCGCACGAAGAAGGGCCCCACTCCGTAGAGCAGGGCCCCTCTCCTCGGGGGGAGTAAAGCCTGTTGCCGCAGGCGCACTCCTATTCGGGTTGGACTATCCGCAGGCCGCTCGGCAGCTCTCGACCACTGCAGGCCACGGCAACGGGGATGCCCGGCTCGGTGGACACAACCACCTGCCAGTCACCGTGAATCTGGTATATGGCGGCGGCGACCACCGTCCCGTCGACCTCCAGCGTTGCGGCGCTTCCCTCTCGGAGGATGTCGCGGATGCGCTCGACTGCCTCTCGGGTACTGATGCCCTCGGCGGTCGCCAGGGGTGCCGCGAAGGCCAGGGCTGCGTGCTCCAGCGGCCAGTGCGGGAACTCCTCAAGGGCGCTCGGCGCGAACGACCACACGGAGACGCCGACGCCCTCCTCCGGGTAGGTGCCCCGAGTGAGCCCAACCGCGAAGGTCGACCCCCCACTCTCCATTGATGAGTAAGCCAGGGGCAGCGGAAGCGGCTGCTCCGCGACGTCCCACACGGGGAACTCGACCCGGGGAACCTGTGTCATAGCCTGCTCCTGTCGTCGGCCCTACAGAACGGTAGCGACCGCGCTGTCACTCGCGCTGCCGCCAGGGCCGCTGCCACGCACGGACCAGCGCCACACTCCCGGGATGGCGGGGCAGAATGACCAGGTCGGCAGTTCGCAGTACGTGGAGTTGTTGCACTGGTTGTCGTACTGCCGGTCGAGCGCGCCGGACGGCTGGTAGAGGTAGCCGTGGATGTAGATGGTGCCGGGGCTCCAGCCGTTCGTCACGCCCGATCCCGAGAGCGTGAACGTGGCGCGGTAGTAGATCATGCCGGCGGTGGTGGAGCCGGGGGTGACGGCGGGCTCGGCGATGGCCGGCTGCGCGGCGACCAGGGCGGCGGCCGACAGGGCGAGCGTCGCACCTGCGGCGACGATCTTGTTGCGTAATCTGGTGGGGGTCATCTTGTCTCCTGTCCAAGACTGAGCTGGGGGTTGATGAAGCGCGATGGGAGGAGCCTGGGAGTCGGCGCGCGGTTCAGATCGGACCGGTGGGGCGCGCTCCCTCGGCAGCCCTGCCGGGGTCACTTGTGGTCTTCCACGATCGGCCGGCGGTACGGGGTCCAGCCGACGAAGCGCTCGTACAGCGCTTGCGGGGTTGGGCCGTCATGCGGGTTCAGGTGGAACAGATCCTTCATCGCCTCGTAGAGCATCCCGGCCAGGTAGATCGTCAGGGCCGGCAAGGCTCCCTCGAACTCGACGCGCAGGCGGAGTCGCGCTTCGGGGCATGGCCACGGCTGGCCGTCCACCCGGCAGAACCACATCGGCCGGGTCGGTGTGTGCGGTGCCTGCTCCCCGAACGATGCGGGGCGGTTGGGCTTGGGCCCCGAGGCGGGCGGCGCTGCCCGGGTGCTGAAGCTCTCCATGTATCAACTCCTGCCTGCGAGTCAAGAAGTCGGCGGCCAGGTTCCAGTTGATCTCCGTGGGGTCGTTCCAGCCCGGGTCGTAGGGCGGCGGCACGTAGCGGCGGAAATCGGGGATCATGTCGGCGAGGGAGGGGGGCTGACCGCCCTCCGCCTCCCGCTTCTTCCTGCGGGCGGTGCGGCAGGAGGGGCACGCACATCTCCTGCCCCCTGGGAAGCGCCGCGACTTGCACGGCCGATGCCTTGGCCGCGTGAGGTCGTCGTCGTCATCCATGCTGTGCCCCTCCTGCCAGTTGCACGGAGGCCGGGCCGCGACCCGCTCCCCCCCTCCACGACCCGGACCCCGAATTCTGGGAGTGGGGCCGCTCCGGGTCTCAGGCGAAGCGGCCCCGGGCTACCCCACCCCTCAGCAGGCAGCCCAGCGAGTACGCCCCTGCTCCCGAAGAGGTCGCCGGGCGGCGTCGCATGGATGACAGTCTTGTGAGGACACCGCTACTGTCGGAAGGCATACGGGCTGGTCACGTCGGCATCCTGGCGTCCTGGCGGCGAGCCTGGCGATCATCTGGCGATCTTGGTGAATCCCTGGAGGGGTCATGGAAGGTGAGCGCGGTACGGACCTCATCCGAGCGCAGCTCCGCAGGATGCGAATAGCGGCGGGCCTCAATCAGGAGGAATTCGGCCGGCGGGCCGCCTACTCAGGGTCGCTGGTGTCCTCGGTGGAGACGGGTACGCGCCCGCTGGATCTGCCTTACGTCAAGAGGGCGGACGAGGTGCTGGGGACGGACGGGCTATTCGAGTCCCTGCTCAACCTGGCCGAGCTGGCAGGGCAGCCCTCCTGGTTCCGGCCGTGGCTCGACGCCGAGCGGGCAGCCGACCAGCTCAGGTGCTACCAGCCGACGCTGGTCCCCGGTCTTCTCCAGACCGAGGCGTACGCCCGCGCGGTGATCCGCTGCGACGACAAACTGACCGACGCTCAGGTAGAGAAGCGGCTTGCCGCCCGGATGGATCGGCAGTCCATCCTGGCCCGCGAGGAGCCACCGCAGTTCGTGGTGGTGCTCGACGAAATCGTGCTCCGTCGTGTCGACGAGGGCTTCCAGCGCGTCATGGTCGAGCAGATCCACCACCTGATCGAGCTGGCCGAGCGGCCGACCCTGAGCGTCCACATCGTGCCGGCGGACATCGGGATGCACGTCGGCCTGACGGGCCCCTTCATTCTGGCGAGGGGCGCGGATGGCGGCTGGGTGGGTAATCTGGAGAACCAACTGGGCGGTGCCGTCGTCGACAAGGACGAGACTCTGGCTACCCTGCTGTCAAGGTGGGAGACGGTCCGCAACGAGGCCCTGTCCCGCAGGCAGTCGACCGAGCTGATGAAGGAAGTTGTGAAGTCATGGACCTGACCGGTGCCAAGTTCCGTAAGTCCACCCGCAGCGGTTCCGGCGGCGGCGACTGCGTAGAGGTCGCGGACAACCTGCCCGGCATGGTTGCCGTGCGCGACAGCAAGGACCCTGCGGGCCCCGTGCTCGCGTTCGATCCGGCGGCCTGGAAGGGCTTCCTGGGGCTCGCCAAGAGCGACCCCTCCCTCTGACCCACCAACACGAAAAGGGCCCCCCAGCGCGAAGCTGAGGGGCCTTCTTCGTACCGTCTATCGGGTCAGCGTGGACGCCCCCGGACCAGAGCCCAGAAGCCTGCGGTGCAGACCACCATCGTCCACCAGAACGCCTTCGCTGCAGGTGAAGCCCTGCGGATAACGCTCGACATAGCGCATCACCTCCCCGATCGACCACGGTACATGACGCGCGCAAGCCGCCGGCTCATCTGACCGGGCAGGCACCGCTCGCGCAGTCCTCGTCAGTGCCGTCCGCGACCAGCCGGGCCGACGCCTGCTGGTAGTCGCTCGCCGTGATGCGCTCCATCGGGGCCTGCGGCCGACTGCCGTCCACCATGATCGTCGTCCCCTTGAGCATCGGCAGCCAGCTCGCGATCGTCTCGGCGACCTTGCTGACGTCCAGCCCCTCCGGCACGTTGGCGGTGAAGCTGACCGCGTTGTCCGCGTACTCCTCCTGGTACATCTGCTGGAACGCCAGCATCGCGTCCAGCGGGATCTCGTCCGCCGACTGCACCAGGTCGGCCGCCTCGTACGCGTTGTAGCCGAGCGCCTCGACCTCGTCGAGCAGGTTGTCCTTGGTCGGAAACTCCACCACGGCGGTGAGGTTGCTCTGGTCGTACTGGCACAGCTCCGTATGGAACCCCTGCGCCTGGAACTCCTGAACCTTCTCGGCCTGCTCGGCGCTGGCCAGGGAGAACCTCACTCGGCGAATGAAGTAGCGGGCGTAGATCGGGTGGATGCCCTCGCTCACGCCCGGCAGCTTGGCGATCGTGCCCGTCGGCGCGACGCAGGTCACCTTCACCGGCTCAGGGATGCGCAGCGCGAACGCCGCCTCACGGGCAGCCTTGCGCACCTCCTTGGCCATGTCTCGCAGCTCGCGCCGCAGCACGCCGATCAGCGGCACCTTGCCGTAGGCGTAGCCCCGCTTGGCGAAGAACGCCTGCACGCCCAGGTGGCCCACGCCGATGCGCCGGTTGGCCGCCAGCTTGGCCGCCTGCTTCGGGTCGTTGACGTCGCCGTAGGTGGCCCGGATCAGGAAGCGGGTGATCAGCCGGTGCGCCTCGTCGAGTCCGAGCCAGTCGACCGGCCCTCCCTTGCGGGTGGGGGCGAACTGGTCCAAGTTGACATGGCCGAGGTTGCAGTTCTCCCAGGCTTCCAGCGCGATCTCGCCGCAGGGGTTGGTGGCGACGACCTCGTTGACCTCGCCGACGTTCGACAGGCTGCTGTTCCAGTAGCCCGGCTCGCCGTTGAGCAGCATGCCCTTGACGACGGCATCGTGAACCCAGCCGGCGTGGTTGCCGTCCGGCCCCTGCTCGGCGAGCTGCTTGAAGAACTCGTCGGTCACCTCGACGCTGATGTTCGTCGTCCAGTGCTTGCCGGTGTCCTGCTTGCAGGCCAGGAAGTCGAAGATGTGCGGGTCGTCCCAGCGACAGATGGCCATGCGGGCCGACCGGCGGTTGCCGCCCGACACCACACACTCGGCGATGGCGTGGTCGATCTCCATGGCCTCGGTCGGGGTGAGATGGGTGCGCCGCTCGAAGAACGGCACCCGCTGGCTGGTGCCGGCGTAGTAGACCCGGCCGTCCTCGCGGTGCTCGATCTCGCCCGGACCCCACGGTGCCGGCTTGGCGGCGTCCCAGTGCACAACGGGCGGGATGCACTCGGCGAACGCCCCGTTCAGCACCCGGGCCACCTCGTGCATCATCACCGCGAACGGGCCCGGACCACTGGCCGTGCCGCCGAACGTTTTGAGCCGGCTGCCCTTGCACCGCACGCGGCTCACGTCGTAGACGCGGTTGGCGTGCTGCACCTCGCCGTCGGTCATGTAGGTGTCGAGCAGGTCGACCAGGGCGGCAGCCCAGCCCTCACGGGAGTCCTCGACGTTGAACGCGCCGGCCCAGTCCGAGTCGTACTCGGTGCTCAGGACGCCAGCCTCCAGCATCTCCTCGTAGTCCTGGTGCATCGGGTCGCAGACGATGTGCACCTTGAGCTGCCGGCGGGGAGCGCCGAACGGCTGCAGGAAGCGGGAGCTGTAGTTCGCGCCGACGCCGCCGCCCTCCATCAACCGGAGGAACGTGAACTCGAAGTGGTCGGAGAGCTTCTCGCCCCAGCCGGAGACGTGGCAGTTGAACAGGTACTGCCGGCCCTTCACGCCCGAGGCCCACAGGTGACGGCCGGCGGGGATGATCGCGAACCGCAGCATGTGGTGCCGCAGGCGGTCGAACTCCTCCCAGACCGACTTGGGCCACTCGCCCCAGGTGCCGTAGACCAGCTCCAGGTTGCCCCGGCAGACCCGTTCGACGGTCTCGGGCCAGGTCTCCTTGGTGCCGTCCGGCTTGGTGCGGGAGTAGGTCCGGTCGTAGACCACCTCGCCGGTCGGGCCCCAGGGGATCTCCGGCTGCTGGTTGAGCTTGATGATGTCCACGTGCTGTTGTGCTCCTGTCATCGATCCAACTATCATGTCAGAGGCAAGCAGAGCGGGCACCCGCAAAGGGCACCCGCTCACACTTGCACGTCCTATCAGTCCTGCTCGGGCGTCTCCACCCCGTTCAGGTGGTCGACCAGCTTGCCGACGGCGACGTCCAGCCGAGCCGTGATGGCCTGACGGCTCACGCCCTCGTGGGCGGCGATGTACCTGTGCTCCCAGTCGAGCCCGTACCGCATGAACACCGACCGAGCCTCCAGCCAGGTCAGCGGGGTTCGCCGCCACGCCGACTGGATGTCAGCGAGGTGCGCGTACAGGGTGTTCGACTCCTTGGGGTTGGCCTTGGCTCGCGGCATGTCCGGATCCGGGGCGGTCGGGTTGCGCATGCCGTAGGCGTAGCCCTTGTCCCAGACCGCCGGCAGGAGCTGCTCCACCAGCTCTCGGGTGTACGAGCCGCCCTTGCCCCCGACCGGCGGTGCCTGCTCGCCCCGCTCCTCGACCTCCTGGCCGGCGTCGAGCATGACGTCCAGCGAGCTGGAGCGGGTCGCCCGCTCCGCACTCCGCTTGACCTTGTCGATCAGGTCGCAGGTCAGCTCGTGCTGCAGCGTGCCGAGAGTGGCCCCGTTCTCGCCGTTCACGCACTGCTGGACCCGGACCGGGTGGGTGGCCAGGATGAGCAGCGCCTCCTGGAGCATGTCGTCGTACTCGGCAACGCTGGAGTAGTCCGTGGACACCCGCCGCGCCGCCTGGCCGGCGATCCGCTTCACGCCCGGGTACTCCAGGACCGACCAGTCAACCCACTCACTCACTACGGACCACCTCCTTGATGTTCGTCTCGCCGTCCTTGGTCACCGCGACGATCAGCCCCGGCGCACCGACGGTGCCCTTCGCGTGCTTCCACCACGTCGACTCGCTCTCCATCGACGGCGGCTGGATGAAGGTGCGCGGCCCGTCCGTGTCGATGAACTCGTGGTGCAGGTGGCCGGCGACCAGCAGGTCGGCCTGGTGCATGGCCGACTCCCGGTTGAACGCCTGCCCCTTCCACCACTCGAAGTGCCGGCCGGGCCTCCACTGATGACCGTGAGCGTGGGCAACCACCGTGCCGGCCACCTCGGTCACCACCGTCAGCTCGTCGGTCTGTGGCACGTAGAACTCGACGTGGCCGAACGCCTGCGGGTTGAGCCGGGCGGCGTCAGTGACCGCGATCAGCGACTCCGTGTCGTGCGAGTCGTCGTACCGCGTCACGCCCTTGCCGGCGAACCGCACCGCCTCGCCGTGGTTGCCCGGCACCGCCGCCATGCTGACCCGGTCGGCCAGCGGGGCGAACAGCTCCAGCGCGTAGAGCATGGTCCGGCGGGTCAGCCGGATCTGTTCGTTCAGCGTCAGCGGGGTGCGCCAGGTGTTGGCCCCGCCCTGCGAGACGAAGCCCTCGATGTGGTCGCCCAGCCAGCCCAGGTGGACGTGGCCGATCGGGAACTGCTCGCTGTACATCAGTAGCCGGTCGGCCGCCCGGTCCAGGCAGCCCAGCGTGCGGGCCAGGGTGCCCTCTACGCCGTCGCCGTCGATCTTCCCGTACTGCATGTCCCCGAGCAGGACCAGGAAGCCGTGGTCACCCTGGGGCCGGCTGGCGGCCGGCTTGTGCAGGCGGACCCGGTCGAACAGCTCGTCGAGGTTGGGGCGGGCCGGCTCGGCGGGCGCGGGGTGATGGGCGTAGCTGAACCGCCGGCTCACGCCCTTCTCCCCGCTGGGCATCGTCCACTCGGACGTGCGGTAGCCGGTCACCATCCACTCGGCCGGGTCGAGGCCCTCGGCCCAGAGCTGGGCCGCCGCGATGTCCTCGGTGGTCTCCTCTTCGGAGCCCCGGATGGTCACCGTGGCGGCCTCGCCCGCAACCTCGACCTGCCGGGTGAAGTCGCGCTCGGGGTTGGTCTTCCGGGCCTTGATGGCCGGGCCTACCGGCTTGTCGAGCAGCTCCTTCAGCAGGTCGTCGCTCACACTATCACATGCCCTCTCGACGAGACTGGGCCCGTCGGTACGCGCGGATGCTGGACGCCGACACCGGGGTGCCGTACCGCTCCAGCCAGTCGGACAGGTACTCGGCGCTGGTCTCGCCCTCCAGGTGGCGGACGAATGCCCGACGGATCGTGTCGGTCATGCCGTCGATGGCGGCCTGGAGCTTGCCCTTGGCCTCGGTCTCCTCGGCCCGCTCGACCGCCTCCTGGTCGACCTCCGGCTCGGCCGGCTCGACAGCTTCCGGCTGCGGCTCGACGGCGGGCTGCGGCTTCGCGGCGCGCGTCCGGCGGGCTCGGGTCTTCGGGGTCTCGCTCACTGGGGTACCACCTTTACTCGTTGGATGATGCGGACCCGGTCGCGACACCAGGTGAAGTCGGTGCCGAAGAACGACCAGTAGTCCGTGTCGGGGTCGTCGGGGTAGTGGCTGTTGAAGCGGGCCAGCGCCGGCTCCTGCCCGTCCGGCGGCATCACCATGGCCAGGTCACCGTGCTGCAGGTCGCTGTCGTCACCCACGACGTCGCGCCTCCCAGAAGTCGGCGATGAGGCGCAGCAGGCGAGGCAGGCCGCTTGCTTCGGTGATCGTGCCGACCTCGATCAGGTCGCCGTTGCCGACCTTCATGTAGACCGGGACGCGCTTCTTCACTGGCTGTCCCCTCCCAGGATCTTCAGCAGGGCCTCGGCCCCGCCCTTCAGGTACGTGTCGGTCACGTCCCCGTCGCGCAGGCGAACCCCCTTGGCCTGACGCAGAGCGCGGGTGATCTTGTTGGTGAACTCGGCTCCGGCGTCATCCGGATCGCCCCAGACCCAGACCCGCGAGAAGCCGGCGAGCATCCGGCGGTGACGCGGCTTAAAGTTGTTCGCCCCCGGAAGGGCGACCGCCGGCAGGCCGATCTTGTTGAGGATGACCGCGTCGAACTCGCCCTCGGTCACGTGGATCTCGTCGCCAGCGCGGAACAGTGAGCCGATGTTGTACATCCGGGCCGGCTCGTCCTTCACGGTGTTGTACTTGCCGTGGAAGTGGTCGCGGTGGTCGTGCTCCTCCATGCAGCGGAAGCGGATCGACAGCGCCTTGCCGTCCTTGTCGAGGTACGGGATGGCGAGCATGTTCCGGTAGCGCGAGTGGCCCGGGAACGGGTCAACGACGACGCCAAGCCGGTACGTAACCGCCTCCTCCCTTCCGATCCCCCGACCGAGCAAGTACCTTGCGGCGTCCGCCGTAAGCTGACCCGCGTACGCCGTCGTCGCTTCCTCCAGCGCTTCCCGCTGCGAGGCCGAGAGTGGCAGCAAAGGCCCTTGCTCGGACAAAGTCGATCCCCTCCTTCTTCATGATCAAGGTGTAGGCGTCGCCGCCCTCCCCGCAGGAGTGGCAGTTGAACAGCCCGGTGTTGGTGTTGATCGAGCACGACGGCGTCCTGTCCTCGTCCTGGAGCGGACACCGGACCATCTGGCTGACCTTGTACGGGTTGACCTGCACCCCGTAGTGCTCCAGCACGGCAGTAAGGTCAGGGCGCTCGTCGGTCACTCCACGCGCTCCCAGGCCAGGGGAGCGCGCTCGCGGCGGGCCTCGATGCGCTTGGTGACCCCGCCGCCGTGCCGGGGGCCGTAGTGGCGGTTGTAGTCCTTCGCCCAGTTCTCCAGTGACGTGATCGCTGCCTTGGCGTGGCCCTTGGCCGCGAACGGGCCGGCGTACTCAGTGAGCCGGGAGACCTCGTTGCCGTCGCGATCCTCAGTGATGATCACGATCACTGCCCTGAATACCTCGGCGGCGTCGCCGTTCAGACGCGGCACCGGATCACACCCCTTCCAGGTCGACGTCGAAGAACTCCTCGACGGCCTCGATCTCCGAGCGGCCCCACAGCTCCTCGCCGTGGTTGGCGAAGTCGAGCAGCACCTCCACCTCGAAGTAGTCGGCGGCGGTCACGAGCTGCCGCCCGTGTTACTGCGGTTGGTGGTCAAGGTTCAGCGCCTCTCTTGCTGGCGGGTTGCGTAGGTATTCGATGGCTCGCAGCAGGGCCTCGATGTCGTCCCTGAAGTGGGCGAGCACGCTGTTGCAGGGGGAGCAGAGCAGGCCGCGCACGGATGCCCGGCTCCCCTTCTCCTTCTCCAGGGCGTGGTCGTGGTCGACGGCGAGCTTCCGCTTCAAGCCCTTGGCTCGCCGGCAGATCGCGCACCGCCCGCCCTGGTGAGCCAGGACCGTTAGGTACTCGTCTCCGGTGATGCCGTAGGTCTGCTCAACCCGGCCGGCGTGAGCCCGATCGCGGCGCTCCCGCCGCTTCGCCAGCCCGCACCGGTAGCACCGGAGGTCGGTCTGCTGGTTCGGGCCCTTCTTCTTGCCGCAGTCGGCGCACGGCTTGCCCCGGTGTCGCTCCGACCCGCTCACTCTTCGTCGCGGCGCTCGCGCCAGCGCTGGAACTCTTCCTCCTCCAGCGGGGCGAGGTTGCACCCGCAGCAGGCTCCAGCCAGGTCGCTCGCGTAGTTGAAGCCGGCCCGGAACGCCTCGCGCGCCTTCTCTTCCTCGTCGCTCACAGGATCACATGCCTTCGGTTCGTTGCCGGATGTGCGGCGGAGTGGCGTGGAACCGCGTCAGCTCGGGCTCGCAGTACATGATCGCGTACTTGCGGGCCGTCGGGTCGGATGGCCCCATGCGCTGCTTGATGCACGCGACCTTGTACTCCATGGTGTTGGGGTCCAGGGCCACGGACAGGGACAGCTCGGGCTTCTCGCTGAGGCCACCCTTCACCTGGTCACGCGACGGCGGATCCCAGGGGCTGGTCTTGGCGTCCCAGCTCTTGTCCGTCGCGTGGTGCAGGAAGATGGTGGTGGCCCCGGTGTTGCGGGCCAGCTCGGTGCCCATGGACATGACGGCCATCTGCTCGGTGTAGTCCGACTCAGCGCCGTCGAAATCCATCAAATTGTCAAAGCAGACCACCTCGGGATACCGGTTGTGCAGCTCGACGTAGCCCTCCAGCTCCTCATCCACCTGCTGCCAGGTGATCGGGGAACCGAAGGAGAACTGCACGTTGGACTGCCCGAGGGCGTCGAGGTACTTCTCTCGGTACTTCCCGCCCATGGCCATGCCCTTCTCGACCACCTCGGTTGTGTCGCCCGTGAACATCGAGGCGAGCCGCGAGCTGGCGGTGAAGGCGGACATGTCAGCGGAGAAGTAGAGGGTGGGCAGGTTCATCTGCGCCACCCAGTACAGGGCGAAGCCGGACTTCTGCGTACCCGAGCGACCGGCCACCATGATGACTTCCCCGTGCCGGGGGCGGCACCCGCGCGCATACAGCGCCTCGAATGCCGCCACCCGGGGAAGCTCACGGCCGGACTCGGCGTGCAGTGCCAGCGACCTACCAGCGGTCAGCAAGGAACTACAGCCTCCAGGCTCAGGGGGATGATCAGTCGAAGTCCGGGGCGTCGTCCAGTGCCGCGCTGATCGCGGCCTCCCGGTTGGTGAAGTAGTTGGCCGCCTTCGCCTCGGTGGAGGGGTCGACCGACTTCCACACGAAGCCGGAGCCGCCGTTCTTGAACGGCTTCTTGGTAACCACGCCGAGGAAGACCTGACCGATCGCGGCCTCCAGGTCGGCGACCAGGTACTTGTGGGCGATCGTCGCGCCCTTGATAACCCGGCTCGGCTGGGCCTTGTCCAGGGACTCCTCGGTGCGGAAGACCGTGATGTCGGCGGTCAGCTCGTCGCGGACGCTGGAGACACCCTGGTAGGTGTGCGGGACGTTCTTGCGGATCGACTTCGGCTCGATCAGCAGGGCCAGGTCGTTCATGTGCTCGGCGGGCTTGAAGAACTCACCGGCGGACGGCTTGGCGAAGGTGAAGGTCACTGCGTTACTCCCTGGTCTGGTCTCATTATCACGTGAACTGGTGGAACAGGTGGTGCAGGTGTCAGCGCGTGAAGTGGCTGACGCAGCGGGCCGGGACGTCGGCCACCTTGCTGTACTTCCAGAGGCCACACGGGGCCTTCTGGCTGACGTAGATGCCGCCGATCAGGGCGAGCAGGATGACCAGGCCGGCGATGAAGTCGGCCAGCGGGTCACGCTGCTTGCGGCTCACTTGCCGGCCGCCTTCAGCTCCTTGCCCCGGGCCTTCCAGGCCACCAGGGCGTCACCGACGACGCGCTCCTGGTTCTCGGCCCAGATGCGCTTCAGCTCGTCGACCGACTGGGCTGCCTTGATGAGGGTGAGGACCGGGTCCTCCTCGGGCTCGGCCGGCGAGCTGGACTGACCGGCCTGGCCGATCTCGTCCCAGACGTCGCTCGCGGGTGCCGGCTTGCTCTGCTGGGCCGGCGGGATCACCGTGCCGCCGAGCGTGCCGGCGACATTGCCCTTGGCGTGGGCCATGTTCGCGGCGGACACGACCAGCTCGGAGAGCGTCAGGCCGGTCACACTATCACGATCGAGCCCGAAGTAGTCGACGATGTCGTCGAAGACCTCCTGCCGCAGGCCGGCAAAGGATACCCAGGTGTCCTCGTAACCCTTGCCGTACTTGATGGTGACCTGCAGGCCCCGGGCCCTCGGCTCGCTGTTGATGCTCACTGGCTGGTTCAGCCCCTCTCTCGCTGTTGGAACTAACTCTACGCCGTGTTGCTGTGACTTGCAAGTGTGAGTTGCGCTGATCACACTTTCACGTTGTCGAACGGGAACATGACCTTCTTGTTCTTGCGCAGCTCCCGCACGATCTTCGCCACCTGCACGCCCTTCCAGCCGATGGCGAGGTCGATCCAGTAGACCGTGCACACCCCACTGCCGGCGGGTAGGTGAACGATCAGCCCCCAGTCCGGCCGGACGTCAGGCAGCGGCGTGCGAGTCTGGGTCTTCCAGTCGTAGAACTGGCCGCGCGAGTACATGGCGAGCTGCATGGCCATCTTGAGCGCACCGTACTCGACGCTGCCGGTCTTGAGGTCGGTGATCAGGTTGCCGGCGATCTGGTCGGGGAAGTAGCCCGGCGGGCCGCCCTTGGCCTTCTCGGCGTCGGTCATGAACGCACCCGGGCCGGGGCCGTCGTAGTACGAGACGCGGTCCGGGGTGCCGGCGACCTCCATCTCGTCGACCACCACCAGGCGCTCCGCGTGCACGACTTCCAGGTCCAGGGTCGCCATCATGTAGGCGGCCATGTCCTTGCGGTCCTGCTCGGTCACCGGGGTCGGTGGCCGACCGGGTCGCTGCAGCACGTCCGGCAGCGGCTCACCTCGGTCGACGAACTCCGACAGCAGGTGGGTGTCGGACCCCTTCTCCCGCTTGTCATTCGCGCCGGCCACGTTGACCAGGTGCTCGGCCTTGGCGTCGAGCTGCTTCTTCCCGGCGGGGTCCGTGTGGTCGAGGCCCACCGCCTCGCGGACGACCTGCGGGGCCAGCGTCGCGCCCCTCAGCACCATCCGCTTGCCCCACTTGGCCAGGGCGGACTTGTCCTCGATGACGTCGATGAAGGTGGTGCACCGCGTGTAGGGCACCAGCTTGTCCTTGCCGGGGACGTGGATCAGGGGTCGCTTCCAGCGGTCGCGCGGCTGCTCGTCGACCACCTCGTTGGCAACACTCGCCGAGCCCGGCGTGACGAAGGCGCTCACCAGGCGTAGGCCATCCAGTAGCGCAGGTTGCCGTTGTCCAGCATCGTCGGCTCACACTCCTCAGGGTCCATCAGCTCCAGGCCCGCCTCCTTGATGGTGGCCAGGGCCTCGGTCATGTGCCTCCCAGTCGTGTTCGGAGTGATGTCGAGGTGGAAGTCCTCCTCGTCGCGGTCGATGTGGATGGTGTAGTGCTCAGCTTCGACGATCTGCGGCATGCGCGCTCGTCCTCCCCCACGGAGACGTGTTGATGTGCTCAGGACTCACTCTAATGGATCAGCGCGCCACGTGCAAGTGTGACCGGCAAGTTCTACCGGGAAGCGCCGCCAAGAACAACATTGGCCCATAGATCGACGATCGACCACGGGCCAATGGGCCAGGCTTGAGCCTGAACGGAAGATGAACGGCTACCCGAGGCACACCCGAACGGTGATCCCCAGGGCATCCACACGTAGGACACAGTCCCGTTCGGAGGGATCTGGGATGGGGGTCGGGGAGGCTGTCGGCGTGGCCGGGCGGGTCGACGTCGGCGCGGCGGAGGGGGTGACTGTCCGCGCGGACGGCCTCGGTGAGCTGGTCCTTCCTGCCGGCGGCGAGCTGGTCGCCTCACTCTCCGGAGGGGAGGTTGGCCGAGCCGGCGTGGAGTGCGTGGGCGCGTCCGCCGTCGGTGCCGTTCGAGCTGGCGAGGGGGGCTGAGTGCTCCCTGGAGACGCCGTCAAGCCAGGGGGCAGCAAGGTCGGAGGTGGTGACCAGTCGGGTCGCTCCGGCGCTTCGATCGGCGGATCAGCCTGCGGCCCGGGTGTGTCGTCGCCCATCAGCCCCATGGAGAGCCCGCCGGCCACGGCGACGCCGGCCACCAAGACGCTGGTCGCGGCGAACCGGGTTGGCCGGCTGCGTGCCTGAGTAGCCACCCAGGCGAAGGGCAGGGCCAGCGCGCCAATGGCGGCACCCGCAGCGCTGGCCGAACGCGAGATGCCCATGGCCCAAGGGGCAAGGTCCAGCAGGTGCTCCGGCCTCCCGGCCGCCACATCGGCGACTCCGGATGACAGGGCCGCCTGCGCTTCGGCCTTGCTCTCGGTTATTCCTACGATGACGTGCCCCCGTCGGCGGACCTCTCGCTCAACTGAGCGTCGAGTGCGAGATGCCCCCGGCGCGGACGGCACATAGATGATCGCCCGCATTGAGCCAATCTACCCTGTGAGCTGCATCTATTAACGCCGGGGACATCTATCAGTCCGCTTTCGGTCGAGGGGTGGTCTTGCGGGCCGGGCGGCGAATCAGATCGGTGTCAATGTCTGGTCGCGCCGGCACGTAGAACCAACCCTCATCGGTGTCCGGGTCGTAGTGAACGACGAGCCCTTCGTCCTTCAGCCGCTTGAGGAAGCTCTGCAGGCGGCGATCCTCTGCCGGCTTCAGCTCCTTGCCCTCGCGCCGACGAGCCTCGGCCCGCAGCATCTGAGCAGGGAAAAGGCTGCGGTGCTGCTCCTGGACGAACCAGGGCATCAGCTCCTCGTTGCGGGTGACGCGGCGCTCCAGGCCGTGGCGACGCCGGAAATTGCCGAAAAACGAAGGCACGACATCGATGTCGTACTTGCGCTTGTACTCCTCGACCATCCACTGATACGTCTTGCCTTGCTCGAACCAGCGTATGATCTCTTGTTCGCTCTGAACCTTCGATGCAACCATGCGACCCCCTCGCGATAGTCAGAACCGGACAAGTGCAAGTGTGACTGGACGTGGCGGTCCCGTCAAGCCACATGGTATCGTCAATGTGACCACAAGGACGATGCGAGGAGGAACTGCATGGCGAAGGTTAACCTGACTCTGTGCGACGTATGCGCAGACCGCACCAAGGACGCGAGTCCTTACACCATCAAGAGCCGAGCCGGGAACGTGAGCACCGACCTATGCGACGACTGCGCGAAGCCGATCAACGACCTGCTCACCAAGCTGGCGGATCGGCCGGTGCCGAAGACGCGAGGCCGGATCCCGGTCACCACGGTCGAGGACATCGAGCGCATGAAGGCCGAGAAGGCCGGAGCCTCCGCGAAGTAGAGACGAAGATAGCGCCCCACCAGCGATGTTGCCGGTGGGGCGTTCTTCGTTTACGGGGTCACTCGGCCGACAGCCAGGGCAGGTACTGGTCGATGAACGACCGCACCGCAGGCAGAGCCATGATCCGAGTAATGGTGCCGGCGACCTGAGTGATCACCAGGGCCGCGCCGGCCAGCACCGCGTAGACCTTCGGGGGCAGGGCCTCGCCGACCGCGTCCAGGGCTACGGGAACGGCGACCAGCAGGACGGAGCAGGCGGCGAGGAATGCCTGGAACCGGGTGCGGACGGCTCGACGCCGCGCGTCGCGCTTCTCCGGGGTCAGCGAGTGCCGGCCCATCAGGCCGCCAAGCGGGCGGCCAGGTCGTCGGCGACCTGCCTGGCGATGGTGGCCGGCAGGGCGGTGGCGACGATCTCGGCGATCTGCTTGGCGGACAGGCCGGCGAGCACGCCTTGGACGATGGCGGCCTCGTCGACCTTGTCGCCGGCTGCGGCCTTGGCCGCGAGGTAGGTCTCGTTGAAGACCTTCAGGGTGCTCATGCCGGTCGGGATGCCGCCACCGACGTACTGCCAGGGCAGGGCCCGCATCAGCCGGGCGACGTCCGGGTCGTTCAGGATGGCCAGGAACTGCTTCGGGGTCACGGTGTCGTCCTCCTTGATGAGGGTGGCCAGGCCGAAGGGCCGACCGTCGGTGTCGGATGCGGCGGTGAAGCTGATGTGGAAGTGATGGTCGTGCGGGTTGGAGCCCGTGTACCGACGGCCCTTCCAGCCCGAGCTGGCCGACCAGATCGTGCGGTTGAAGATGATGTAGGCGATCCGGCGCTCCAGGCCGGCGCGGCAACGACCCACCAGGTACGCGACCACCTGCTCGGCGGTCAGGCCGACGCGGTTGAGGTCGCGGTCCAGGTCGACCGCGCGAACCTCGTCAAGGTTGTCGCCGTCGCGGTACTCGGCGTTCCCGGTGCGGTCCGGGTTGTGGCCGGACTTGCGGGCCTGGTGGCGCAGGTCGCCGACGGTGCCATCGCTGGACCTGTCTCGCGTGGGGGCGACCTGACTCAGCTCGTCGCGGATCTGCTTGACCGGCGCGGTGATGACCCAGGTCACTGGTGCACCTCGCCGTCGGCCAGGAAGGCCCAGTCGCCGAGCACGTCGTCGTCGACCGGCTCGCCGGAGCACTGCTCGGGGTTCTCGTCGGTGCAGGCGAGCACCTGTACTTCGTCTTCCACTGGTGATCTCCCGTCAGGGATGGACGACGCGGGCGATGCCGGCGGCGCGGATGATCCGGGCGCAGCCGTCGCAGGGGGCGTCGGTGACATAGAGGGTCGCCCCGAGGCAGGCGGCTCGGCCGCCCGCGTCGAGGATCGCGTTGACCTCGGCGTGCACGCTGATGCACGAGCCGGGGCCGGTGTCGTAGGAGGAGCCGGGCGCGACCTCGGCGTTGCTCATCTGGCCGCGAGGGCATGCCCCTGCGGTCAGGCAGCCGGGCTCGCCGGGCGGGGCACCGTTGTACCCCTGCCCGATCTGCCGGTGGTCGGCGTTGACGATGACCGCGCCGACCCGCCTCCGGGTGCAGTCCGCCCTGGTGGCGACAGCCGGCGCGAGCTTCTCCAGGTAGTAGGTGTCCCAGTCGGGCCGGGTCACGGGTGCAGCCGCACGTGGTCGTCCAGGCGCTTCTCGACGTAGACCCGCTCCACTCGCTCGTGGCGGATCTCCTCGCGCATGCCGGCGATGTCCTTGCCGTGCTGCCGGAGGAGATCCTTGACGTCGCCCAGGCCGTCGAGCACCTTGTCGACGTCGTCGCGCAGGTTGGTGTCGTGCGAGTTCTGCACCTGGGCGCGAGCCGCCCGAGTGTGGTCCTTGACCTCGTTGAGCTTGTTGTTCTGCCGGCGCAGGATCTCCAGTAGAAGGCCGAACGCCCCGGTGGCGATGGCAGCCTGGACGGTAGGTTCGATCATCGCGGCATCACCAGGAAGCGCGGGTCCTCCCATCGCAGGGCCCGTACACGCAGTCGCTGGTAGGACAGGGTGCTGCCCCGACTACCGCTTCGGTAGGCCCGGGGGCGGAAAGTGTGGTCGCCGGCCGGCAGGACCATCGTGCTGGCCATGGAGTGCTGCTGGCTGAAGCCGCCGTCGGCCGGCGCGGAGAGGAAGAGGACGTCTCCCCAGGTGCCGCCGAACAGATCCTGCGGGGCCGCCCCGTTGTGCGAGACGCCGGCACGCAGGTCACCGGATGCACCCGCGTTGATGGCCATCCAGGCGCTGTACTCCACCTGCACCAGGGCGGGCATCGGAAGCGTGAGGGTGAGCAGCGGCATCGAGGACACGTTCGACCAGGAGGTTGCGGTGATCGAGGTGGTGTCGGGATCGACCTTCTCGACCATCGGCAGGGGCGGCGCGGCCAGGAAGGCAGGGTTGCCCCAAGCCGAGCCGTCCCAGAACTCCCACTTGCCGGTGGACAGGTTGTAACCGAGGTCGGAGGCGCGCGGGGTGTCCGGTCGCAGGGTGCTGCTCCAGGCCCGGACCCGGCCGCCGATGAAGCGCCGGTCGTCGGTCACGGCGGTGAGGCTGACGCTGGTGTCGCCGGGGTTGATCGTAATGCGACCGAGGGGCTCCTCCCAGACGCCGGAGCTGGTCCGGGTCAAGGCCGGCACGCCGCCGCCGGGGCTGCCCTGGATGACGGCGATGGTGGCAGTGTTGGCGGCCGGGTCCATGCGCCACACCACGCGGTCGACGCGGATGGCCGCACTGGCCGGCTGGATGGTGCGGGTCTCGACGGCGTCGGAGATGCCCATGACGCCGCGCAGGTAGGTCGAGCCGGGCTGGATGAACACCCGCATGCCCGAGCCGTCGGCGGTGACCTTGCAGTCGGTGCCGGTGGCCGAGCCGACCACGCCGCTGTCCTGCAGCTCACGGAACAGCTTGCTGTACTGGTCTTCCGTCGTGTCCTGGTTGTCGAAGGGGAAGGCGGTGATAGCCAAGGCAGTGGCTCCGTATGGGGTGGGGAGGTCAGGAAGCCCAGCGGTGGACGGTCACGCGAAGCACCGGGAAGTTCACGGTGGTTACGCGAGACCCGGCCTTGTACGCCTGCAGCTCGAAGGTGTGCGAGCCGGCGGCGAGCTTGCCGGTGACCGTGGTGGACTGGCCGTTGTTGACGCTGAGGTCGGCGTTTCCGGTGGGGGAGGACTGGAACAGCACCTGCCCCCATCCGCCGCCCAGAAGGGCGTCGGGGTCGGCGTCGTCGCAGGAGACACCGACTCGCAGGGTGGTTGCGGTGCCGCCCGAGCTGATGCTCAGCCACGCGCCGTACTCGACGGTGACGACCGCGTCGCGGGCCAGCGTTAGGCCGACGGACCCGATGCCGGGCAGGTTCGTCCAGGAGGTGGAGGTGACGGTGCCGCCGGTTGCGGAGACCACGAGCGGATCGGGCAGCGGGGGCGGCGCGGCCACCTCGGCGTTGCGTTCCAGCAGGGAGACGCGGCTCTCGACGCCCTGCACGCGGGTCGACAGGGATGGGCTGGCGTCGAAGCCGGAGGGGTCACCGATGGCTACGCCAACCTTGAGGCCATCGGCGTTGAGCTTGATAACGCAGCCGGCGACGACGGCAACCAGCTCCTGCCCCTCGACGACCACGGTGACGCGGTCGCCCAGGTTCCAGTCCCGACCGAACTCCATGGTCAGGGTGTCCTCGGCCGGCACGGCTTGGATGGAGAGGGTCGAGAAGCCCTCCTCGGTGAGGACTTCCATGCCGGCCTGGCGCAGCTCGTCCCAGTCGTCGGTCTGTCGCTGATCGATGAAGCGCTCGATGCGCCGACCCCATTCGGCCTCGGCCGCCAGGGACGCCGGGGTGTTGAGGGCAAGGAACTGGCGCTTCACGCCCTCCTCCTGGCCGGCGACGATAACCTGCGTCGCGCCGGGCGGCGAGATGCTCACCCGGTGGCCGGCGAGGGTGCCGTTGTCGACGTCCAGCCGGATCTCGGCGAACCGGTCGACTGCCTGGGAGGTCTCCAGCTTCAGCTCGCTGCCGCGCTGCACCACCCGGAAGCCCAGGCTGTCGACAGTGGCGATCTCGGCCATCAACTCCCCGAGGACGGGGAAGCGGGCGCTCTTGGTCATCACGGTGCCGCGATGCAGGTTGGCACCGAGCGACAGCCTGGCCTTGCGCCGGCTGAGCGGTGCGCTGGGCCCGATGTTGACGTCTACGTACTGGTGCAGCAGGTCTTCCGCCACGGCGGTGCGAACGTCGTGCGACTTCTTCTGAGTGGCCAGGTCGGGGTTCGACGGCTCCGGCGCGGCGAGCATGTCGGCCAATACGACGTCGTCAGTGACGCCCTCGAAGGTGACGAGTCCGCCCGGGTTGTCCATCGTGACGGCTGCCTCCGGCTTGACCGTGGGGCCGGAGAGCAGCACGTCGGTGGGGCCGGTGACGACGATGCCTGAGCCCTTGGTTCGCAGGGCCGGGGTGAGCGGGTGGTCGACAGGAAGGGTGAGCTTCCAGGTGCCGACGTTGTTGCGGATGAGGCTGGCCTCCAGCTCGGCCTCTTCGGGCAGGATCTGGCCGAGCCGAGTGAGGTCGCGGTCGCGGACCTCGATGAGGATGTCGTCGTACTGCATGTCAGATCACCGTCGTCTTCCTGGCCTGCCAGGAGACCTTGATGGTCGAGGAGGCGCTGGTGCCGGTCATGGAGACGTTGGCGGTGGCGATGCCGGGCGGGATCCTCCACAGCTTCGGGGCCGGCGCGAGCGCGCTGTACCGGTTGGTGCCGGTGTCGTCAACCACCGTGCCGGCCCCCGTGTCGATGGTGAGCCGCCGGCCGTCGGCCAGGGTGCCGGCCCACAGGAAGCTCTCCCCAGTAGGGAGGCTGGCCTGGAAGTTGCTGCCCGGCCCGGTGACTTCCCAGACAGGCGGGGACGCGGCGTCCCCAGGGTTGGTGAGGGTGATGCTGCCCATGGCCTGCGAGGCGGACATGCGCAGCGCGGTGAGCGGGCCGTTGAGAATGCCTCGCCCGGTGGAGGCGCGGATGGTTTCCTCGCTGACTTCCGAGGAGATCCAGTAGGGGTTGCCGGCTCGGACCGTGACGACGGTCTTGAGGTCAAGCTCGCCAGTGGTGTCCTCGCCGTAGACGTAGCCGCCGCCGGAGGTGCGCCGGATCTTGAGGTACCAGTTGGTCGTGCCGTCGTCCTCGAAGAACCGCAGGACGCACTCGCCGGACAGGGCCCGGACGAGCCGGGACCACAGCTCCTTGAGGTGCTCGCGGTCCCGGCCTCGCAGGTAGAGGGGGAGGTCGACGTCCCGGGCGCGCTTTCGCTCGCCACGGAACACCGCGCCGTCCCCCGCGCCTTCCGACCACTGCTGGCTCACCTCGGGCATGCCGAAGCCGGTCACGCCCTTGAGGGCCTGGAAGCCCTCGCTGGTGTTCAGCACTTCGTCGAGGTCGAGCGTGTCGGTGCCCGATTCGAGTTGCAATCTCGGCATTACCAGCCCGCCCTTGCGCGGTCGAGCGCCGAGAACAGATCCTCCTCAGACGAGATGGAGCTGCCCGGCGCGGCGTGATAGTTGATGACCTTGGTGACCCGGCTGCCGCTTTCGGCAGAGCCGTCGACCGCAGCGGAGAGCCTGGCGGACAGGCCACCGGAGGCCAGGTCAGGCAGACCGAAGTCGGTCGAGGCCACCTCGTTGGTCAGCCACTGCAGGGATCGCCGAACCTCGCCGTAGCGGGACTCCAGGCCCCGGATGAAGCCGTCGATGATGAGTCGGCCGGCGTTGACCAGGAGCACCTTGTCGAGGGATTCGGGACCCTTCCAGCTCGTGAGGCTGGAGGTCAGGCCCTGCAGGGTGGCCTTGACGCCGCCGATCTTCTGCTTGATGCCGGAGATGAAGCCCTCGATGAGCTGGCGGCCGGCGTTGATCAGCGCGCTACCCAGGTTGCCGAGTGCGCTCAGCGCGGAGCTGCGCAGCCCTCGCAGAGTCGAGGTGACCTTGCCCATGGCGTTGCTGACGGCGGACTGCAGGTTCGACAGGGCCGCGCGCAGGTAGCTCAGGACGGCGGACCAGCAGGTGCTCCACAGGGTGCGGATGGAGCTGCTCGCGGAGCTGAGGCTCGACTTGACCAGGCTGAGTCGCCGACTGAAGTCAGCGGTGAGGCTGTTCCAGATGCCGACGAAGAAGTTCTTGACGGCGTTCCAGCAGGTGCTCCAGATACTGCTGATCAGCTTGGTTTCGGCGCGGAAGACGCCGATCACGTTGGAGAAGGCGAACTTCAGAATCCCGACGATGAGATCCCAGACGCCCTTCCAGACCTGCTTGACGCCGTTCCAGACTGCCGCCCAGTCGCCCCGGAACAGCGCGCTCCAGGCGTTCCAGATCCCCATGACGATGCCGACCACGCCCCGGAAGACCTGGGCGATGGCCTCGATCGCGACGATCAGGACCGACATGATGATGCCGGCCAGCCAGGTGATAACCGGGCCGAGAACTGCCATCAGGACGCTGACGACGGCGGTCAGGACGTTCACCACGGGGATGACCGCACCGACCAGCCTGGTGAACGCCGAGATCAGCGGGGGCAGGGCCGTCGAGATGATCTGGACGATGATCGTCAGCAGCGGAACCAGGATCGCCATGACGAGCTGGATCAGCGGAGGCAGAAGCGGGGTTACCGCAACCAGCACCTGGGCGATGAGCTGCGCCAGGGTGGCGAGCACTGGGGCCAGGGCGGTGACGATCTGGATCAGCGCGCCGCCGAGGATCTGCACGATCGGCATGAGCGCCGGCACGATCTGCATGAACGCTGCAGCCAGGGGCGGCAGGATCGCGGAGATCAGTGGGCCCAGGATCTGGGCGAACTGGCCGATGACCTCACCGAGCAGACCGAACACCGGGGCGAGCGCCTGGATGGCGGGATTGAGCGCGATGATGCCGCGCATCAGTCCGTCCATCATGGCGGACAGGCCCTTGGCGATGGCCGGGCTGCTCAGGGCCGTGGCCAGCATCTTGACGATGTGGCCGATGGCCGTGCCGGCGGATGCCATCGGGCCGTTGATGATGTTGCCGAGGTTGCCGAACAGGTCGGCGATGGCTGGCCCGGAGACCTTGCCGATGTTGCCCATCGCCGTGTGCGCGGCCTCGAAGACCGCCGCCAGTCCGCCCTGGAAGACGGGACTCTGGGCGACCTTGGCGATCTGCTCCAGAGTGGTAGCGAAGCCCTGCAGGCTGGCACCGCCACCCATCTGGGCCGCAGTTCCGATGCCGCCGAGGATCTGGCCGATCGACTTGGCGACCGAGCCGAGGGCGTTCAGGTTGGCGATGCCCTGCTCGACCCAGCTCTTGAGGGAGCCGTCGGCAGCCGCGCGCTCCAGGAAGCCGGCGAACTGCTTGGTCAGGTCAACGAACCACGTCGACATGCGGGGCAGGTAGCTTGCGCCCAGCTCGCCGAGGGTCTTGATGATCGAGGCGATGCTGCCGGCCGCGCCGGAGGCGATGTTGATCGACGAGGTGAGGTCGTCGAACATGCCCTTGATCTGGCCGTTGAGCGCGCCGTTGAGCGCGGTCGAGAGCTTGGCCCCGAAGGTGCCGAGGGCGGTCGACGCCGAGCCCATGCCGGTGACGAACTGCGGTAGCAGGCCGGTGACGAGCCGGCGAATCGGCTCCTCGGCCTTGGCCCAGAAGTTGTCGGAGACCGTGGTCTTGATCTGCTCCCAGGCGGTCTTGATCTCCGGGATGACCTTGGTCATGTCGCGTAGCGCGATAACCAGCGCGCCGACGCCGAGCACCATGCCGGTGAACGCGCCGGCCAGGGCAAACCCGACGGGCAGCATCTGGGCCAGCGCGACGGCCAGTGCGGCGGCGTTGCTGGCTGAGGCGATGGTCGCGCCGGCCAGGCCGAGGACCGCCAGGGCGATGCCGCCGATGATCGGAACGGCCTTGTCCAGGCGCAGGAGCGAGCGGCCGATGTCGTCGAGGATGTCGCCGACGACCCGGGCCCCGGACATGGCGGCCAGGGCGGTGGCCACCTTGGCGAGGGCCGCGTTGTTGATCTTCGGGAAGAACTCAACCTCGCGGGGTCGGGCGACCGCCTTCAGCCGAGCGTTGATGTAGGTCGTCGACCCCTTGAGCAGCGTGGGCTTGACCGTGATCTCCAGGGGGCTGATGTCCTTCGCCCAGTCCTTGAGATCCTTCTTGAGCTTCCGCATCGCGGTCTTGTCGAGGTCGAGCTTGACCTTGATTTCCTTGAGCTGCTCCTGGATCGCCTCCAGGTCGCGCTTGGCGCGCTCGCGGAACTCCGAGGTGTCGGGCAGCACCTTGACGCTGATCCGCCCGATGACCTTGCTCTGCGCCATGCTTACCGCCTCTGGAAGTGCTGGTAGAGATCAGCGACGGTGACGGGCTTGCCGGGCTCTGCGGGAGCGGCCACCTTGCGCTTCTTCTTCTTCGCCTTGGGGCGCTCGTACTCGGGGATCTTCGGGGCTTTGCCCTTGCCCCAGTTGCCGGTCGCTCGCGTGTTCTGGTTCAGCGCGTCGATGAGGTCGGCGACCATGGCGCGGTCGCGGCCCCAGCCGAAGAACTCCCGGCCGCCGGACGCGAGGGCAACGGTGAGGGAGGTGTCGGGCAGCCTCTGCACGTACGTCAGGACAACCAGCGGGGAGGGGCCACGCCCCTCGATCACGTTCACCAGGTCGATGCCGTAGTGGAAGCGCAGATCGGGCAGCAGCCCCTCGCCGTAGTCGTCGATCAGGCGGCAGAGGGCGAGGCTTCCCCCGCCTGGGTGCCCGCCGCGTAGCGCTCGAAGATGGTGGCCATCACGGCCAGGTCTTCGCCGATCTCCTTGAGCAGCGCCTTGGCCTGGGTCGGGTGCTCGGCGATGACGGTCAGCGCCTCGCGCAGCAGGACCTCCTGGTCGGCACCGTCCTCGTCGAGGCGGTTCTGGACCGAGGTCAGCGCGTCGCGGTTCTTCTTGGACAGCCGCAGCGGGTTGAGCAGGCGGACGGTCAGGCTGCCCAGCGGGATGTCGAGGGAGCCGTACTTGGCTTCGGCGGCGGCGCGGATGTCGTCGAGCGAGACGGTGTTGGACATGGGGTTGCGGACCTCCAGTAGTCATGACGCGGACCTGCTGATGGCACCGAGGGGTGCCCCGGCTGCGGGCGGGTCCGCAGTGCATCCGCAGCCGGGGGGGTTGGTCACACGATCACGTGCGGTCAGGGGGTGACGGAGCCCAGCGGGGTGATCGCGTAGGTCCACTTGTTGGTGCCGTGCTGCATCGGCTTCACGCCGAGCGGCATGCCGGCGAGCGTCTCGGTGTCGCCGACCTCCAGGTCGTCGGCCCGGTAGATTTCCGCCTTCGGCGCGTAGATCGCGAAGACGTTCTCGCCGTCGATGAAGATGGCCAGGAAGGCGCAGACGGTCGGCGTCGGGTCGGTGGGCACGCCGACGGTGCCGTCGGCCAGCTCCTCCATGTTCGAGCCGTAGAACAGCTTCAGCGCCGGCTTGTCGAACTGCTGCAGCGTGAAGGTGATCGTCTCGGTCCGAGCGCTGTACGACGTCCTCAGCGTCTTGTTCTGCAGCGTGCCGATCGTGGTGGCCTCGCCGCCCTCGGACGTGATGCCGAAGATGTCCTCCAGCGAGGTGTGGCCGACAGGCTCCCACGGGTCGGCCGGGGCGGTCAGGTCTACCGCCATTGCGGTGCCGGTCGGGGCGGTCAGGTAGTTACCGGAACCGATGACGAGCGTGGCGTTGTCGTTCAGGGCCACGGCTACTCCTTATGGGGTGAGCGGGTACGGGTTGGTGCGCGACTTGCGAATCGCGATGAAGAACTGGGTCTCGTAGCGCCACACCCCAGTGGGTAGGTCGGCGTACTGAACGGGCCCAGTCGCGGTCGCCCAGTCCGTGGCCCGCCTGGGTGCCGACGTCATCTGGACCTTGGTGAGATGCCCCTTGCCGGGGATGACCCGCTGCGCCTTGACGGCGTCGCGCAGGACCACCCGGACCGCCTCGCCCAGCAGGGCTGCATCGGTGTCGCCGTCGGGGTCCTGGGCGAAGGTGTGCACGGTGACGTCGGCGGCGTCGGTGAAGCGGGGGTCGCCGGACCACACGCCGAACTGCGGCATGCGGCGCGGCAAGACCAGCGGGAAGGTCTGCTTCGGCGAGATGAGGGACTTGACCTGCACGCCGGGCAGGCCGGCGCGGAGGATGTCCAGCAGGATGTCCTCAACCGGCGACAGCTCAACGAGCGCCAGAACCTCGGGGGGCAGTCCGGCCACGGCTTACCTCCGCTTCTTGGTCTTGACGGTGAAGAACTTGCCGGTCTTCGGGTCGCGCCTCGGCTTGGGCCGGGTCTCGCGCCTGGTCTTCCGGCCCTTCCTCGGGATGCCGGTGGCGTTGGCGAGGATGTGCAGGCCCTCCATCTCGCCCCATACCTCTCCGGTCTCGGGGTCGATGTAGCCGGCGCGGCCGAACTCGATGGACAGGGCGGCCTTCTCGCCGCGCTCGTCGGACAGCACGAGGTAGCGGTCGATGCGCCCCTCGTCGACCTCGATTGCCGCGTGCCCGTCCTGTCGGTGCAGGACCAGGTCGGCGTCAGCCTTGGCCTTCATCGCGAAGACCAGCTCGTCGAGGTAGTCCTGGACTCCGTCGAGCTTGGCCATCCGACGTTCGAGCCCCTTGTAGAGGACGACGTCAGCCATCAGGCCGCTCGCGGATGTCGATCGACCAGTGCCGGGTGTGGCGGGTCCCGTGGTGGTAGGCCGGCGGTGTGACGACGTCCCAGAGGATGCCGCGCCACTCGACGCGGGACCACAGGTTGACGTTCGGCAGATCGGCGTCGACCAGCATGCGGGTGACATTGATCTGCGCCTGGCCGGGCACCTCGGCGCGGGCCGAGCGCTGCGGGATCATGATGGCCCGGACCCGATAGGGCTCGGACGTCATGTCGACGATGTGCTGCTCGTTGCCACGCGAATCGGTGACCAGCTCGGTGGGCCATACCTTGACGATCTGGCCACGCCGTCGCTGCAGACTCACCAGGGCTCCTCGTCGGAGGAGAACATCTGGATGGGCTCGTTGGAGCCGGCGTCGGGGACCAGGCCCTCGAACCGCCTGGGTCGCGTGCCCCAGGCCGAGATGGGCGCGGAGTAGATGCCGCGCTTCGAGCCGGCCAGGCCGGCGAGCATCTTCTGCTCGGCGACGGTGAAGTGCACGCTGCCGGCTTCGGAGCCGACTTGCGGCGCGCGGTCACTCCAGCCGAGCGTCTCGTCCCCGGCGCGGGACTGGTTGTAGCCCTGCGGGTTGTCCATGTACCGCTTGCAGGCCCGCAGAACCACGGTCTTCACCAGACGGGGCGCGGCATCGTCAGCCCAGTCCTTGCCGTAGTAGCGGGCCAGCTCGGAGGCGTCGTCCAGCGAGCTGCGGGCGATGCGCTCCTCATCGGCGTCCAGCTCCCAGTCCAGCCGGTCCTTCAGTTCGTCGAGGGTGGCGTAGGCCATGGGTGCTCCTTCCGCGCGCAAGGGAGCGGACCGCCCCGCAGGGCAGCCCGCTCACACTTGCACGTCAGGTCACTTGGACAGGCCGGTGATGTTCGCCAGCTCGGTGTCGTAGGCCACCGTGAACTTCGGGTTGACCGAGGTCCGGCCGGCGACCGGGTCCGGCAGCGAGTCCGTGCCGTTGAGCTTCAGTTTGATCGCCCGCACGAAGTGGTTGTTCTGCGAGACGAACGCCTGGCCCTGGGCGTCGGTGCCGACCAGCGGGTCGTCCACGTACTGGAAGCCCTTGTACAGGTTGAAGATCGACCGGTCCTGGAACCGGGTCGAGTCGTAGTCGCGGATCCAGCGGATCGCCACGCCGTTGTGCGAGGCGGTCGCGCCGAACGGCACGGACTGCGGCACGGACGGAGCGCCGGTCAGGAAGATGAACGCGGAGTCCACCATCGCGATGGCGGTGTCGCCCGGCAGCTCGCGCGCCACCACGAAGTTGAAGCCGTACCGCTGGCCGATGGTGGCGTTCCGCAGCGCGGACACCGCCTCGGCCTCGCCGACGTTGCTGGCGAGGTTCAGCTTCTCATCGGTGAGGAGCGCGGTCTCCCAGTCGGTGCCGATGAGGATGGTCCGCCGGGCGCTCGGCAGGCGCAGGTCGTTCATCACCTGGCGGGCCCGGATCAGGCCCAGCCGCAGGTCGGTGTCTTCGATGCCGAGCGTCACCTCGAACGGGGCGTCCTTGGCCGCCTTGGTGGCCTGGTACTCCAGACCGCGACCGAGCGCCTCGGTCTGCTTGGTGGCCAGCTTGGCCCAGCCGCCCAGGTCCATCTCGTTCTGCTCGTCGGTCAGCTTGACCGCCGAGTACAGGTCGCCGCCGAACGAGACCGAGACCTTGCGCTCGGTGTACTCGTCGAACTGGACCTCCTGCGTCCGGTCCGCCCGCCAGCCGTAGCTGCGGTACGGCAGGACGCCCTCGACGACCACGTTGACGGTGTCGTCCTTCGCGCCCCGGAACTTGTCGATGCCCTCGCGCCGGAACACGGCCGGAACGACGAGCTGCTCCTCCAGAGCGACCGCCGCAGTCGCGACGATCTTCTCGGGCTTGACTACCTGGTGCACCACTGTGTCTGCCCTCCAGGGCTACGAAGAAGCCCCGAGCTGGTGAGACTCGGGGCTTGGGGAGTACGGGGTCAGTAGCGGGAGGCCCGCGCCTTGCGGGCTTCCTTGATGGGGTCGAACGCGTCCTCGTCGTCGGAGGGGTCCAACCCGCCTCGCAGGTCTCCCGCCTGGGGGACCACCGCGAACTTCTGGAGCCGCTTGGCGTGCGCCGCCAGCTCCTCCTTGGTGCTGCCCTGCAGAACCTCGGCCAGCTCCTTCGGCAGACCGTGCTCGTCGGCAACGTCGCGAACGAGGAGCTGGCGCTCCAGGGTCGCGTTGGCCTCGCGCAGCTCCTTGGTGGCGGACTCGAAGTCCTCGGGCGTCTTCGCCTCGGAGAGCTTCTTCTCGACCTCGCGGAGCCGCGTGCGGTAGTTCGCTGCCTCGGCGTTGGCCTTGGTCAGCTTCTCCCGAGCCCACTTGGGCAGCTCGTCGTCCTTGTCGTCCTCGGCCTCGGGCGTCTCCGGGGTCTCGGGCTCCTCGGCCGGCTTGTCGGCCGGCGGGGTTTCCGGGGTCTCGGGGGTCTCGGGGGTCTCGGGCTTCTCGTCGTCGGGCATGAGTGGTTACGCCTCCTGGGCTCGGGATCGGCTCGCCTCCTGGGCGAGTTGCTGTTCCTGGCGGATGAAGCGCCGCCACGCGGAGAGGGCCGCCTTGCCGGACAGGCCCTCGGTGACCTCTGGCCACTGCTTCGCGTAGCGCCGGTTCAGCTCGTAGAGCGGGCTGGTGTCGCGCTGGCCCTCGTAGACGGGCTCGGCGTAGCAGTGGCAGTTGTCGTGGTACCGGTCGCCGTCGCTGTACTCCGCAGCCCGCTTGGAGCTGTAGAGGTCGCCCTTGCGGACGAAGCCACGGCTGATCAACATGGCGCACCAGCCACACGGGGTGCCGGTGCGCGAGAGGCGGACCCAGCCGATAACTCGGGGGTCGCGCTGAGCGTTGTTCCAGATGGTGCCGCGAGCGCCGTCCATGACGATCCGCTCTGCGGCGGACGCCTGACGCAGACCGGCTTCCTTGTGGGCCTGCTCGCGGGCTGCGTCGACCTCCTTGGCCGGCGCGTCGGTGCCGATCTTGTCGACCTTGGCGGCGAGGTTGTCGGGACCCAGGGCTTCGAGGTCGATGCGGGCTTCCTGCTCGGCCAGGCGCTCCAGGCGCTCAGCCTCCGCAGTGGAGCCTCCGTTCAACTTCTCGACCGGGATCCGGTCCTCGGCGGGAGCGTCGCCGGCCTCCACTGGCTCCGGGCGCTCACCGCCCTCCAGGGGCTGTTCGGCACCGGCCAGCGAGTTGAACTCGCGACGCAGCATGGCGAGGCTGACGACGGCCGGCTCAGGCTTCCTGGGGTCCGGTACGGTCCTGCCGGTACGCAGAGCCCGGACGAGCCGGTAGTAGGCGGTCGCCAGCGCGCGGGCCTGACCACGGCGACGCATGATCAGGCGGACGGCTTGGTTGAGCCATGCGCCAGCGGCTCGGGCTGTCGCGGTCGGGGGCATGCCGGCCCAGATGTCGAGGGCGTCTTCCAGGGTCGCCGCGCCGAGCTGGGCGAGCGCTACGTGGAAGGCGACCGAGACCTTGTCGGCTTCGGCCGCCCTCTCCTCTGGCGTCACGTGGCGACCACCGCCGCCTCAGTGGTGGTGCGCGGGTCGTCCGGCGAGGATCGGCGCAGCCGGCTGGCGATGGCCAGGTCGGCGCTCTCCTCCTCGTACAGGCGGTTCCACTCGTCCAGCTCGGTCTTCTTGACGTCCGGCACGCGGGCCCACAGGCCGCGCCTCGGGATGCCGAGCTGGTCAGCAAGCTTGCCCAGGCCGTCGGCGGACTGCGCGAGCGACTTCAGCTCCATGTCGCGCCAGATGACCTCGACCTCGTAGTCGCTGAGCGAGGTCTCGTCCAGCTCGCCCTCCATCGCGCCAGCGAGGGTGTCGACGCGCTCCCAGCTCTCGCCGAACGAGGTGCGGAACTCCTCGACCATGCGCGAAAGCGCGGTCTCAGCGGCCAGCAGAGCCTCGGCCGAGAGGTTGGCGATCTGGCCCAGCAGGTGGTGCGGCGGGGTCTGCGAGATGGCGCTGAGGTGGCGGATCGACATGTCGATGGACTCGATGAACCCGCCCAGCGGGGTCTCGTCCAGGCTGCCGAACTTGACCTGCTCGTCCTCGGCGAAGAGGAAGCGCTTGGCGTTGTGGTTGATCGGCAGCGGCTTGGGGTTGCCGTTGTCGTCGAGGACCGGCTCGCCGGCTTGCGGGTGCGGGCTGCCGTCGGGGAGCAGCTCGGGGTGGCGCTCCAGCGGGGGAGCCATGCCGGTAACCCAGCGGACCTTGGTGGAGGCGTAGGTCTGTGCCACCAGCAGATCGAAGATGGTCTGGTTGATCCGGTTCTGCACGGGGATCATGGGCTCGACGACGCCGTACGTCCGACCCTCCAGGTCGACGTAGGCCGCGAACCGCGTGACCGGGCACTCGGGCGCTCCGTGCCGGACGCCCTTGCTGACGCGGATACTCTTCTCATCGCTGTACGACTTGAAGGTCACCTCGTACTTGAAGGTGCCGTCCCACATGGTCGCCTTGCCGAGGTCGTCGTCCTTGGGCTTGCGCACCACGGTGAGCGCGACGACCGGCGTAATGTCGTTGGCAGGATCCTCGAACAGGGCCGCCGTCCGCATCGGACTCAGGCCCCGGGTGACCACGCCCTTGGCGATCCGCTCGGTGACGGTGAAGCTGTGGCCGTACGTGACCGCACCCCGGTGCACGGCGATCTGCCGAGCGGCGAGGCGTGAGCGCTGCCAGTGCTTCGAGCCGGCGGCCTTGTCGGCCTTAGCCGGGTCCCCGCCGGGCCGGCGGAAGGTGTCGACGTACAGGGCCTGCGTGGGCGTCTTCACCAGCAGGGGCATCCAGTTGGACACCGCCCGCTTGGCGAGGAGCTTGTACTCCTCGTCTGCCCCCTCGGGCATGTACGGGTCGTCGTGCTCGCCCTGCACGTAGTCGTCGATGCGCTGCAGCCGGTCCTCGTCCTTGTCGAGGATGCCGAGGAGCTGCCTGGCGTAGCGAGCCTGGTCGCTCACACTATCACATCCTTACATCCAATAGGACCGGCCGGTCTTCGGCTTGGTCTTGCGACCGCGCGTACGCAGGTCGTGAAGGGCCTCGTGGGCGAGCATCAGGGCGGCGTAGGCGTCGACCTTGCGGTTCTCGCTGGCCTTCTGGAAGCTGACGCCGTACGGGGTGTTGCGGCGGTGCGCGTTGAGCACGTGGCGCTTGAGCGTCAGGTCGCCGTCGTGGTGCAGCTTGCCGTTGAAGATCGACGACATCAGCCGCTCATGGGCCTGGGTGTTGCGCTTCTGCGAGCCGCGCATGTCCCAGCCGATCGGCGAGCGTTCGGTGGCCTTCGCGCCCAGCCCTTCGCCGTACGCCTCGGACCAGTCGGTGATGTACGACTCCCAGAGCGCCACGTCGGCGTAGAAGGCCCGGACGTTGAAGACCCGGAACATCTCGTGGACGGCCGAGTCGACCGCGTGCCGAGGTACTTCCCAGTTCTCGCCCTGCGGGCCGTCCGGCTTCTCCCAGATGCCGAGGGTGAAGGCGACCATGTCCTTGACTCGGATGACCACCAGGGCGGTCGCGTCGTCGGTCTTGCCGCCGTCGAATCCGGCCACGATGTCGTCGCCCGGCTGCAGGGTCGCGCCCTCGACTTCGAGGGGAATCCACTGCTCGGGGCCGTAGAGGGCGTCCTCGTCGGCGATGACCTGGTTGAGCCACATCCGTCGAGAGCGCGCCACCGTCAGGGTGGTGTTCTGGATCGACTTGATGATGGTCTCGACCCGAAGCCAGATCGCGTCGCCCCGGATCTTCGGCAGGACGATCTGCAGGGCTTCCTCGGTCAGCGGGGTCTTCGGGTGCGCCTCGATCGAGTCGTACAGGAAGCCGACGTCGACCGCCCTGCCTTCGAGGATCTTGTTGTAGGCGTCGCGCATGCGCTCGGCCACGGAATCCTCGCCGGGCAGGTAGGCGTTGGTGATCGCCAAGTACCGCGAGTCCTTCTTCGTCGCGTTACCGTCGATCGTCTCGTACATCTTGTGCCCGTTATTGCCCAATACCCAGTGATGCGTCTCGTTTAGAAGGGTGAACGTAGTTCGCTTACCTTCGAGCGCCCGGTACGAGCTGGTAACCGCTTCAAGTCGCTGCCTGCCGCCGTTGGCCCGGATGAGCCGAGCGCCGGCCTTGACGCGGTAGGTCTTCATGAAGTGGTCCGACATCAGCGACGGGATCATGCCCATCGTGTTGTCTGTCTGCGACTGGTTGACCGCGCTGACCTGCACCCACGCCTGCGGGTGCGGCTTGCCGACCGGGTCGCCGACTCGGCGGGCCTGGCCGCGCTTGACGTCGTCCCCCTTGGCCCAGTGGGCGAACCGGGAGGGGCCGACGAACTCGACGAGGCAGAGCACCGCGAGCAGCGGGTCCTTGCCCCATCCCTTCATTCGCTGCAGCACGCCGGTCCGGTAGATGAAGCGACCGTTCTCGTCGACCGCGTACCACCACAGGACGAAGCGGAGCTGCTCGGCGGTGAACCGCCAGGGGCCGCCGCCTTCGGCGAGCAGATACTCGGAGCACCAGCCGGCGATCTGCCAGCCGATCGTGCGCTCGGGAAGCTTCCAGCGGCCGAGGGGATCGCGCAGCCAGGTGGGGCCCAGGTAGGCGGGCTCCAGGGCGTCGATCTCCTCGGGGGTGAGAGCGGGGGTCGCGGTAGCGGCTGTCAACTCTCACCCCCGGGTGATGGTTCAGACGCCCAGGTGGAGCATCCTCACGGTGCTGGTGTTCGCGGCGACGACGGCGTAGATCAGGTCGGTGCTCGTCAGGTCGAGCGTCATCGACGCGGCCGGGTCGAGCGCGTAGCCGTAGCTGCTCGACGTGACCCCGGGGCCGCCCAGCAGGACGGTCTCGGAGCCGGCGTTGGTCAGCACGACGGACCGGGCGGTCTCGTTCTTGCTGGTGTACGGCTGACGGTTGGCGTCGTTGACGCCGGCCAGCAGGCTGGTGGCGGTCGTGCCGACCGTCTTGGTGGAGTGGGCGACTGCCACGTCCGTTACCTCCGGAGGATCGGTCAGGCGGCGTGCGCCGCGAGGATCTCGCGGTAGGCGGCGGCCTCGGGGCTGTCGGCGGTGAGGCTGTACTCGGCCCAGTTGTTCCAGTAGGCGACGTAGTCGACGTCGTCCTGCTGGCCGAGCCAGGCGATGTGGTCGCGGATGGCCTGGGCGCGGCCCTCACCGGTCTTGTCCGAGCTGATGCGGCGGATGCCGTACTCGGGAACCAGGAGACGTACGCCCGGGTAGGCGGCGCGAATCTTCGCGAAGGCCAGGCCGAACATTTTGTCCGGGCCCCAGTAGGCGGTCGCGGCGGCCTCGTTCTGGTAGGCGTCGACACCGAAGTGCGTCATGCCCGGGTAGCCCCAGTCGGTCGGGCTGCCGCCCTTCTCGTCGAGCCAGTAGCGCGTGACGATCGGGCCGTGCCCGAGCACCAGCGCCCTGTTCTTGTGGCTGTTGACGATCTGCGTGACCCGGGCCGCCGTGAGCTTGTGGGCCGACGGCGTCACGTCGCCCATGGGCTCGTGGTACCAGGTCAGGTAGATCGGCCGGGTCAGGAGGTCCAGCCAGCTCGGGAGCTGCTCGACGTCGTCCTTCCAGGACACGTGCATGACGGCCTGGGGCGCGGCGACGAACTTGGCGCAGTTCATGGCCGGCAGCTCGGGTAGCGAGTCGGTGTCCGAGCCGTCCTTGCCGAACTCCCGCATCACCCCCAGTCCGGGGTAGTCCTTGACGAGCTGGGCGGTCTTCGCCGGCTCGGTCGACATGCCGACCAGCAGCTTCGGGGCCTCCAGCGTCAGCCTCTGCACCGTGGTGGAGGCGACCCCGTTGTCGAGCTGCAGGCTGAGCTTGATCGACTGACCACGCTTGATGGCGGTCGAACGAATGGTGGTACCCGGCACGGGCGCTCCTTCAGTTGGCGGCATCGAGGAGGTGCTGGTAGTCCTCGATGGCGTAGACCGCCGCCGGCTTCTGCTCCTCCTCGGGCTCGCTCAGCTCAATGCGAGCGCGCCGCCGGTCCCCCTCGGTGACGAGGAGGTTGCCGAGCGAGGAGTAGATGACCTGAGCCATCTGCGAGGAGCGCTTGGAGGACCGTTTGAAGTGCGACAGGTCGTCGCAGAGGCTGTAGAGGACCGCCCAGTCGGACTGCTGGTAGAAGTCCGTTTGCCCGGACTCCTTGACGGAGTCCCAGAGCTTCTGGGCGATGGGGTGCCAGTTGCGGTCCGCGTTCGGCACCTTGGTGGGGCGGGCTTCGCCCTTGGTGACCGACTGGACGTCGCCACCCTTCCGCTCACGCGGACGAGCCAGGTCGTCCTCGCGGTTCGGGATGGGGCCGCGAACGCCCATGTCGGTCACCTCCTGTCAGCGGGAGAACGTGATGTCGTCGAGGCCGAGCTGGCCGGCGCTGGCACCGGACGAGATGTTGAAGCTCGCCTGGCCGGCGGTGTTGATGAACAGCACGGTGGCGATGTTCGAGCCGGTGGTGCGAACGCTGATCTTCTTGGTCTTGGTCAGCGGCCGAAGACCCGTCGGCACGGTGAAGAGAGTGGAGCCGGCCGATGTGTTGGCCGGGATCTCGATCGAGCCGCACAGCCGGGTGATGTCCGGGTATTCGCCTCGCGCTCCGGGCGACTCGTAGGGGTCGCCGGAGGCGGTGATGCCGGAACCCAGCGTCAGCGCCTGGTAGGCGGTCGGCTTGAGGTTCGGGGCGTCGATGCCGAAGGGGGCTACCAGGTAGCCCGGCATCGTCGCGTGGCCGGTGCCGTAGACGCCCGCGATGGTCGTCCGCAGAGCGGGGTCCGCTGGGTTGGTCGAGACCTCCCAGACCAGCTTCTTCGAGCGACCCTGGCCGGCAGACTCGTGCACCTCGTAGACCCGATGGGCGACGCGCTGGTCGGTCGACGCGGCGTTGCGCAGCTCGTTGTTGCCGTTCCACCAGGTGATCTTCAGGGCGGCCCCGCCGCCGGGGTTGCCGGCGAAGAACTGAATCTGGTCGACGTTCGAGTCGGCCTGCGAGTAGGCAACCGTGGCGCGGTACCAGGTGGTGGTCGCGTTGAGGTTGACCACCTGGACGCTGGTCGCCGGCAAGCCGAGGCCGGAGCCCCCGGTCCCGCCGGTCCCCGGCTTCACGGGAAGGGTGATGCGGGCCATGGGGGCTCCTTGGTGCTCATGAAGAAACCCGGCCCCACGAGGGGAACCGGGTGGTGTATGTCGAGGACGCCTGGACTCGAACCAGGGACATCGGGGTTATGAGCCCCGCGCTCTACCAACTGAACTACGCCTCGGGGGAGGGCTACAGGTACTGGCCCACCGGGTGTTCGTGGTCGTCTTCGGGCACCTCCTGAAGCTGCTCCTCGGGCTTGCCGAAGTCCAGCTCCAGGAGGTGCCCGAAGACCAGCAGGCGGATGGACAGCGTCATCAGTTCCAGATCACGTCGCGCATGCTCGGCCCTCCTTCGATCGGCCAGCCGTGGACGAACGCCAGGTCGCCGAGGTCGCCGGGGCTGACGTCGTAGCACTCGGTCGCGGGGAAGGCGTCGTAGCCGACGTGCTTCCAGGCGTAGTCGATGAGCTGCGAGCAGAACAGCGTCTCGGGGTTCTCGATGCGCCGCCGGGCCCAGCGCGGCTTGAAGCCGAACTGGCTGAGGCCCAGAGCGACCACGTCGAGGAAGCCGTACGGCGTCCCGAGGATCTCCTTGGCGATGTCGGCGATCTTGTCGCGCTCACCGTCGAGCAGCGGTGCGATCACGATGACGTCGCCCGGCTGGACGAAGCCGTACTCACAGCCGGTCGGGTTGGCCTCGATGCACGAGCCGTGCTCGTCGAGGATCAGCCGGATGTGGTTGTAGCGGGATCGGGTCACGACCCGAATCAGCCGGCCGATCAGGCCACCTGTTCGCACGAGGGCGATGTCGCCAGCCTGCACGGGGGTACCTCCAACTGAGTGCGGACGTCAGATGGGCCCCTGTCCCGGGAGAGGGGGCAGGACAGGGGCCCGGAGAAGGGGGCGACGCCCGCACCTTCTCGCGCTCAACGGGGTGGTGCCCGGAGCGCTGATCACAGGAGGCCGGGGTGGGTCTCCGTGCGCTTGAACTTCTTGCTGGTCCGGCGGATCGCAGCGGCTCGCGCCGCCGCACCCTCTGCACCGGACTTCTTGTCGTGGTGCCACTCGCACAGTGCTCGCAAGTTCGAGCGGCTGTGGTCGTTGCCGGGAATGATGTGATCGACGTCGACCGCCATCTCCTTGCACCGCACGCCGTAGTCGTTACGGTGCTCGCACTGCTTGCCGGCGTCCCGCAGGACGGCTCGGCGGATTGCATCCCAGTTCGGGGGGAGCTGGGCTCGTCGGTCGCTGTTCTGCCAACCGGGCACTCCAGCTCCCCCCTCGTGGATGTGTGACGGTCCCGGCCGCGTATGCCCGGAGACGTGCGGACCCAGGACCCAGTCTTGGGGAGTCATACTGTGTTACTGGTTAACCGTCTTGCTGCTCAACGGTTGTTCGCCCCTCTGGGGCGTAACCTGTTAGCAGGTGAACGTGTGAGCAGGAGATCGGTGGTTGGCCCCTCTGGGGCCCAACCCGCTCACTGGCTCTCAGCTCGCCGGTTAACTGTTTACGTATATATATCGCCGGCAGCTCAGACCTGGGCAACATGACTGTGGAGTAGGTCACATCAACAAGTTGACGGGCAGCGGCAAGGAGCTGCGCCGGCAAGAGGATGAGGCCCCGAGGGGGCCCACCGACCGGTTGGCCGGGCAGCGGCGAGGGGATGAGGCCCCCCTTGAGGGGGCCATCCACGGGGTAGCCGGCTGACCCAGCGATCCTCTCGGCGATCCGGCGATGGTCTCACTTTCACGCAGCCCGCAGCGCGGTGGTACGGTCACCCTCAGCGCTGGCGACCAGCGGCTCAGTCTCCGTGCCGGCGCGCATACCCCCTCCCAGATCGACTTGGAAACCGTGGCGCGATCTCAGCCGCTAAGACATGGCGGTGCGGCCCCTGACCTGCAAGGGGGCATACCCCCAGGGGGTACGCGGCATACCCTACGGGGGTACCGGGCGAGATACCCCAGGGGGGTACGGGTATATACCCATGGGGGGTATGGGTAGCGGCCACGCGATACCCCACGGGGGTACCTGCTGACGTGATGCTGTGACCCACTCCACACGTGTCCTGGTATGCCTGGATTGCGCAACCGTACGCGCGTCACGTAAAGCCCTCAGAACCACGCTCGCGGCCTAACGCGAGGTCACCGGGGTGATCCCATGCACGACGCGCAGCACACATGCGGAGACGCGAATGTGTCGCCACCTCTTGACCAGCGTGCCGTCGTTGTGTATCACGCGTCGCGCGTTTCCTTCTTCCTCAGCAGGGCAGCCGCTGCACACGTAGCGCAGCCAACCATGCACACTCCGCAACTCATCCTTTCGGTCAGCCGAACGCGGGCCGTTCGGAGGTGCCGGCACGTGATGCTGTGACCTACTGTTGTGTTCAACGCCGAACGGGCCGGGCAGCCGGGCCGGAAGCGCCAGAGGGTCACAGGTTGACAAGCGCAAGCGAGTCGACTAACGTAGCTCTTGCAAGTGGGACGGCGGGGCCGCTTCGGAAGGGCCCTTCTGGGAAGGCGAGTTAGATAGGGCGGGCTGTCGCACAACTGGGCAGCCGAGACCCGAACCCCTCGCGTCGGACCGGGGCAGTTACGGCCGGTTGACCGGGGTTTCGCTCGCGGGGTTCGATTCCCCTCCCACGCGGATCGGCCACGCTGGACGGCAGGACCCAGGCTCACCGCACAGGCGGTCGACCAACACGGGCCCGGCAGGACGGAGGGGCCGGACAGCAGGACTTGCAAGTGTGAGCAGGACCTGATAGGCTCTGCTCACAGCAACACCGCAGGACAGCAACACCAACGAACGGCCCGTGTGCAAGCGCGTGGCGGAAGCGGACCTCTGGGATGCCGGGGGGTAGCGCACGTCGCTCAGGCAGCCGAACGGGTAAACGGCTCGGTCATGAGATCGTGCATGATCCTGCGCCGCACGCTCAGGGGGCATCCCTCCTGTGTGGCACAGGGGATGTCAGTCGCTTTGGACTGATCGGGCCGCTGAGAGGGCTTCGGTCATCAGCCGTCGTTTAACCCTCCAGTACAGCCGAACGGCACAGGGGAGCGGGACGGGAGGCAGTGAACACAGCAGCCCGCTCCCACCAGCAAGAAAGGTCAACATGACCAGCCCGCCCGGGGTCTTCGGACTGCCGGTGTCGGTGTCAGAACCGGAGCGGGCACGTTAGCCGAACACGTGATAGTGTGAGCAAGAGAGAGAGGCGCGCGCCATGACGCAGTGCACCTGGCCCAGCGGTCTGCACAAGTTCTCCCCGAAGGGCGCGTGCACCCGCTGCGGCACGCCCTCCACCCCGCCGGCTCTGCCGGGCACCACCTGCGCCAACGAGACCAACTGCGTCATCGTCCCGTGGTTCTTCCTGTGCATCGATCACGGGGGGTTTGTCAGCCCGACCGACAACAGCGACGAACAGCTCCACCGGGAGTGCAATACCTCCCTGGAGGGCTCGGACTACTGCCTCACTCACGACGCGCTCGTGGCTGAGCGCGACTGACAAGCCGAAACGCCGGGAAACCGGCGTCCGGTCGGGGTGGTTCCCGGCCGCTGATGATGGCAGCCACCACGTGATAGTGAGAGCGGGAGCATGGGCAGCAAGACCATCATGTCCCACGACGAGCGTCTCCGGACGCTCGGGACGAACGTCCGCGCCACGGTCGACCGGATCGTGAGCGTGTGGGGTCGGGCGACCGACGCCGACAAGGAGCGGGGTGCGCTGTGGTACGCCGATGCCGGCGTGATCACGGAAGCCCTGTCCGCCCAGACCGGCTACAGCCGGGAAGCGGTGGCAGCGGTGATCGCTCACCTGTCCCCGCGCACTCGCTGGGCTCGGAACATCGCTGGAGCTACGGCCCTGGTGTATGGCCAGGAACCGGCGGGGTGCATCGGGATGAACGTACAGCGGGCTCGCCGGGCCCTGATGTCTCCCGATCCGCTGGGGACGCTCAACGGGCCGAAGGTGCGCCGGTTTGCCGCGAACATCCTGGGCGACCGGGATGCGGTGACGGTGGACGTCTGGGCTATGCGAGTGGCGTGCGGCGACCGGTTCGACGACCTGGAGCTGATCCTCGGTCGGGTCGGGGTGTATGAGGCGGTTGAGCACGCCTACCAGGTGTCCGCCCGTCGCATCGGATGTGATCCTGTGACCGTGCAGGCCACCACGTGGATTGTCGTCCGCAATGGACGTGCCGGGTAGCATGTGATAGTGTGAGCATGTCGAAACGCCGGGAGGCGTCCGGCGGGGGTGGTGCCCCGTCGCTGACGAGACAGCCAGGTCAGAGCAGATTACCACGTGATGATGTGATCCTGGGGAGAGGAGCGCACGTGAGCAAGGGTGTCACCGCGACCGCACTGGCCTTCGTGTTCGAGGAGGCGCGCGACGAGGTCTGGGCGATCCTGTCGGACCAGCTCGACCCGTGGTCGCTGACCGATGACGAGGTCATCGGCCTGATCGACCAGCACTACCCCGGGGGGTGGCAGCAGTTCCTGCGGGACGGCGAGTGACATGCCGAAACACCCCTCGCGGGGTGTCCGGTCGGGGTGGTTCCCGGCCGCTGACGATGGCAGCCATCTCAGTCAATGTGATCCTGTGACCTTGGAAGGTGGACACACCATGTGGGTTGGAGCTTCGCGCAACGCCATCGCCATCGCCGACGAGCTGGTGGCCAAGGCGGCGACCGGGGGCACGGTGACCCCCAGGCAGGGGGTGCAGTTGCCGACCACCGGCTACGCGGTCGGGCAGCGCGGGATCAAGGGGCAGTTCCACTACTTCGAGATCCTGGACTGGGTCCGGCGTGAGCTGTCCGCCGTGGTCGCCGCCGGCCACTACTTCGGGGTGTGGTTCAACGACGGCACGTACTACCTCGACGTGGTGAAGATCCACAGCGAGCTGGTGCCGGCCTGCCGGGACGCTCACGAGCGGGGCGAGCTGGCGATCTACGACCTGGGTGGCCAGCGCGAGATCCCGGCCGCTGAGTACGTGCTCGCCCAGGGGGTCGAGCTGTGAGCTTCGCCGACCTGCCCCTGTCGACCAAGCCGACGATCACCTGCGAGCACCTGGCAGGGGGATACCGGGTGACGGTGCGCTTCCCGGCGGGAGTCTTCGCCGCCCGTCGGCCGGTGGTCGGTCCGGTTCGCCCGACGATCGCCGTTGCGACGTCGGCGGCGCTGGCAAGGGCGGCCGGGGTGATCGCCGAGATCCTGACGCCGCGCGAGTACCCGAACGTTGACGTCGACCTGGCCTACAACCCCGCGCCGCTGACCTGACAAGCCGAAACCCCCTTACGGGGGTCCACCCCGGGTGGTGCCGGGGTGCTGATGATGGCAAGCCGTCAGATGTGATAGTGTGATCGGAGAGGAAAGCACATGAGCACGATGCTGGTGTACCGGGTGGAGACGTCGAACGGCAAGGGCCCGTACAACGGGTTCAACGCCTGGGACCTGACCATCGCTCAGATGGCGCGACACGGCGAGATGAGCAGCTCGCACGCCAACCCGAAGACCCACCCGACGCCGCAGGCCGACCGCTCCTGGCGGCTCAACCCGAAGTCGCAGGACTTCGGCGACCGCCACCTGTTCGCGTTCGCCAGCCGCGCGGACCTGGTCGCCTGGTTCGGTGGGTGGGGTGTCCACCTGCAGGACTGCGGATACCGGGTCGGCGTGTACCGCGCTCCGGTCGCCGAGGTGATCGCCGGCCGCAACCAGGTCGCGGTGAACCGTGACTACATGGAGCCGGTGCGCCAGTACCCGGCCGGGAAGCTGATCCCCTGACATGCCGAAACGCCCTGCGGGGCGTCCATTCGGGGTGGTTCCCGGGTGCTGACGATGGCAGCCAACGAGAGGTGGAGACATGAGCATCATGCGGGCCCTGATGACCGGCGACCCGGCCGAGCGCGACCGCATCGTGAACCGCGAGACTCTGCGCTACGCGGTGAGCCGGGCGATCACCTGCAGGGCGTCGGGCCGGATCCTGGACGTGCGGACCGCCGTCTACGCGGCCATCAAGCACGGTGGCGAGACGTCCGCCGTCGTGATCGACGGTGAGGTCTGGGACCGCATCCGAGCCGACCTGGAGGTGCTGGCCCTGTCCAAGGGTGCCGAGCTGGAGATCATCGATGGGCGCAAGCTCTGACCACGTGATCCTGTGAGCCGAAACCCCGGGCAACCGGGGTCCGGGTGGGGTGGTGCCCACCCGCTGACGATGGCAGCCATCGCTGAGAGACCGACGAGGGAGACCATGAAGATCAACGGTTACACGGTGTTCGCCGTGCTGCCCAACCTGTACGCCGGGGGCATCGACGGCTACGTCATCGCCGCCCAGGACGAGCGGGGTGCGTGCGTCACGGCGAGGATTCAGGGGCTGGACGCCACCACCTGGGACGCCGGCAACTACTTCGACGGCACCGACGCGCACCGCAACCGCATTCAGGCGCTGCGCGACCTGCCCCGCCGGGCGAGCGTCGCCACCGAGAACATCATGCGCGATCTCGGGGCGGTGGGGGCGTGAAGATGACCCGACGCAAAACCTGGGGCGCTGCCTTCCTGCTGGTCGCCACCTTCTGGACCGGCGTGGCCGGCGGCGTGATGGTGGGGTGCCAGCCGACCGACGACAAGCCGACCCACACGGTGACCGTCCGACCGTCCCCGACGCGGGTGGAGCTGCCGCCGACCCTGGCTGACGCGCTGGGCGGTGCGGACCCGCAGGAGGTGCCGCTCGGCTGGGCCCAGGCGCTGGCCCAGGAGCCGGGACAGGGCGGCCGAGACTGGTCGCTGTGCGACTTCTACCTGGACGGCGACACGCGGGTGGTTTGCCCCGACGGGTACACCTTCTCATCCTGAGACCGCTTGACTGATCACAGCATCACGTGTAACGTTGACCGCAACAGAGACCGACAGTGAGGGGCACAACATGACCGCACAGGGCAAGGCCAACGCCGCGAACATCTCGAAGGCCATCAACAGGGGCATCACCGTCCGCATCCTGCTGGAGCGGGAGGATGCCGAGAAGCTCAAGGGATGGGGCATCAACCGCGAGCCGGGGTTGGTCGCCACCAACCGCAAGACCGGCGTGCTGACGCTGGCCGTACTGGAGGCCGAGACCCGGCTGTCCTCCGGGGCCGGCTACACCCGCCGCCAGGCGCGGGAGTACCGCTTCCGCACCACCGAGGGGTGGACCCTCTGGCACTCCCCGATCCAGACGTTCATCCTCGCGCCGGAGGACGCGCCCGGCATCAAGCGGGCGCACAAGGAGGCGCTGGAGCTGGACAAGAAGCGCGACGGCATCCTGGCCGCCCTGGAGGGCATGACCGGCGAGGAGCTGATCAACGTGCACCGCATGGCCCAGGACGCGAAGGACGTCCGCATGATGCTCCTGGCCGAGAAGGTGATGGAGGTGCGCAACCGAGAGGCCGCCGAGCTGGCCCTCCTGGAGGCGCGCACCGCCGGCTTCCTGGCGCGGCACGCCGGCAAGCCGTTCGAGCAGGCGCTGGAGTCCGACCACGCCGAGGCGCTCCAGCTCGACGAGCAGCGCGACCGCGACCTGGCCAACCTGGCGAAGATGTCCATCAAGGAGCTGGAGACGGCGTACCGGGACGCGGGGGAGTGCGACGACGTCGATGAGCTGCGCCTGGTCGGCGGGGCGCTGGTGATGCGCTACCGGCAGGTCGCCGACGCCGACAAGATGCTCGACCAGCTCCAGAAGTTCCACGAGAGGCACCCCGGCAAGTCGTTCGAGGATGCCCGGGACGCCGACCACGCCGAGGCGCTGGCCGAGGACGCGAGGCGCAGGTCGGACGCCGCCATCGCTGCCGAGGCGACCGTCCAGGCCGTGAACGCGAGCGAGTCGGCCGGCGCTGCACTGAGGCGCTACCCGGTGGTCCCGCCTCGTCGCTGACCTACACGTGATCCTGTGAGCCGAAACCCCTGGAAGGGGGTCCACCCGGGGTGGTTCCCGGGTGCTGACGATGGCAGCCATCCATTCGAGAGGAGATCCATGACCCAGGCGACCGAGGGCATGCTCAGCAAGATCCGAGGGCTGCTGGCCCAGGCCGAGCACGAGGGCACCAGTAAGACCGAGTCGGAGACGTTCATGGCGGCGGCCACCCGGCTGATGGCCAAGTACGGCGTCGAGCGGGCGATGCTCGGTGCGCTGCACCCCGAGACCGACCGGGTGGCCGACAAGATCATCGTCGTGCCGGCCCCGTACGCCGCGTCGAAGCTGCGCCTGCTCTGGGCCATCGCCTCCGCGCTCGGTGCCGACGGCGTGAAGCGTCGCGCCGCGAAGGGTACGGCCGAGCTACACCTGTTCGGCATGGAGTCCGACCTGGAGCGCATCGACCTGCTCTACACGAGCATGCTCCTGCAGTGCCAGCGGTTCCAGGAGATCGACTGGCGGACCATGCCGTCGTTCGTCGACAAGCGAACCTGGAAGGTTGACTACGTCGAGGGCTTCCGCAGCGAGGTGCACCGCCGGCTCAAGGAGGTCGAGGCTCGCGCCAAGCAGCAGGCCCAGGCCGAGCAGACCGGCGGCCCGAGCGTCGACCTGGTGCTGGCCGACCGCAGCGCGCTGGTGCAGAAGGCCAAGGCTGACGCTTACTCCAGCACCCGCAAGAGCAGCTACAGCCGGCGGGTGGGTGCTGGTTACGGCCAGGGCACCAGCGCCGGCCAGCGAGCCGACCTGGGTGGCAGCCGGATCGCCGGCAACCGGCGGTCGCTCAGCCGCTGATCACGCGACTACGATCCGAACGTCGAGCAGAGGGAGTGCGAGCATGGAGTACACCGAGAACTACGACCTGACCGTCCGGACCGTCAGGCTTGATCTCAAGGATCCGGCTGAGCCCATGTCGTGCGGCACCGACAGCCAGCCGCGCCGGTTCGCTCCGAAGAAGATGCAGATGGAGTGGCGGGACGGCGTTCTGGAGATCGTCGCGCTGCGCGGACCCCGGGTGCTGAAGGACGGCACCCAGTCCCAGACCGACGACGGGGTCCGACTCTGGGGGGCGGACCAGCACGAGGAACTGTTGCCCGACTGGGCCAAGGAAATCGTCGCCACGTACACGAGTGAGCAGGAGGTGTCCGCATGATCACTATCGCGCAGGCCCGGGTCGCCAAGTCCAGCATGGCGGACGTGTTCATCCTCCGGCCGGGGGAGTACCAGGGTGACGCCGTGACGGTCATCGACTTCTACCTCAAGGGCAGCGACCTCTGGGTCGAGGTCAAGCGGATCGAGGCGACCGGCCACTACCCCGCCTCCGACCTGGAGGCGGGCAGGGAGATCAAGGGTCTGATGGAGTCGGGTGCGTACGACGCCGCCGGCTACGCCAAGGGTGAGAAGTCGCCCGAGCAGACCAGGATCTACGAGGCCGCCGAGGATCTGACCGAGCTGCTGCGCCAAGTGGTGCCGGACAGCACGATCCACTATGCGGTCGAGGAGGCGCGACGGGCCCTACGGGTCCTGTCCAAGAAGGCCGACACCATCCTCACCAACGACCGGCTGCCGGTCCGCGAACTGCAGTCCTGACGCGACACGGGCCCGGTCAGCCGGCCGGGCCCAACCCTGACGACGAGGAGCGAGAGAGCATGACCGACGAGGTGCGCGAGGCGATCAGCAAGCTGCTGGCCGAGGCCGACTTCGAGGAGCGGGGCATCGTGGAGCAGGTGATCAAGCGTGCCGGGCTCAAGCCCCAGCCGCGCCGGATCACCTCCCAGGACGAGCTGGCCAAGCTGGCCGACGAGCTGGGCGTGAGACTCGACTGGCACGAGCCGGACGAGCAGGGTGTGACCGCTCGGGTCGAGGGCTACAACCTGGACAACGCCGGGTCCTGGCCCAAGGAGGATGGTCGCCCCGCTGTCGAAATGTGCGTGATCATCCGGAAGGGTGAGGACGAGGTGGCGGCCGTCAACCTCGCCACCCTGCTGGGTTGGGCCAGCGCGGACCGTCGCATCTGAGCGTTCGTGATAGTGTGAGCGTTAGTGAAACCGAGAGAGAGGATCACAGAGTGACCATCACCCTGGAGAAGGCGCGCGAGCTGCTGGCCAAGGCCGTCGAGACGCAGGGCAAGGGCTTCGTCTACAACCCCAGCAAGACCGGACTCTGCTACTACCAGCCTCTTTCGGTCGAGAGGGCCCTCAGCCCGGAAGACCCGCGAGTCAAGACCGGCTGCCTGGTCGGCACCGCGCTCAAGATCCACGGGCGGATGGACCTGCTGGACTTCCTGGGCAGCGTCACCTCGATGCACCGGGAGGACAAGGGGCAGGGTGGCGACCTGATGGACGAGGAGGCGGCGGACTACTTCCAGATGGCCCAGACCCACCAGGACGGCGGCTCCACCTGGGGCAAGGCGCTGGAGGCGGCCGAGGAGTTGGCCGAGAGCCTGATCAAGGCCCGGTCCGTCGAGGGCGGTGAGGCCCGATGAGGTTCTTCTGGATTAGGAACAAGAAGGCGATCGGCCTGGGCTTCGTCTACGACTGGCAGATGCGGGTCGCCACGGTCCACCTCGGCCCCTTCACCTGGGACATCGAGTTCCCGCAGTGACAAGCCGAAACCCCCGCAAGGGGGTCCACCCGGGGTGGTTCCCAGGTGCTGACGATGGCAGCCATCGCAGGATCCGACGTGATAATGAGAGCGAGGCAAGGTTGAGCACCACGTGCGAGGCGTGCGGCGCGACGAAGAAGGACGAGGGTGTGCCCGGCACCGTCCGGTACACCCTGGGCCCGGCTCTGGCGACCGCCCTGATGAAGCTCAAGGCCCACGGAGGCCCCGCGAAGCGGGTCGACCTGGCCCTGACCGGCCCGGAGTACAGCGTGTTCCACAAGCTGGCGTACTGGGGCCTGGCCGAGTCCAAGGAGGGCTGGTGGTCGGTGACGGCGGCTGGCATCAACTGGGTCAATGAGATCGTGCGGGTGCCGCAGGTCGTGTACTCGATCGACGGCGTCATCGTTCCGGGCGGCGAGCTGGTCAGCCTGGGCGATGTGCTGGCCGGGAAGCGGGTGGCGGCATGAGCGAGCGACCCATCATCGGCATGGTCGGCCGGCAGCGCGCCGGCAAGGACACCGTCGCCGCCCGGCTGATCGAGGAGCACGGCTACGTCCGGTACTCGTTCGCCGACAACGTCCGCAGGGCAGCCGAGGCGCTCGATCCGATCGTGACGTTCAGCGGTCGGCGGCTCTCCGAGGTGCTGGCGTTCCACCGCTACCTCCGGCCCGACAGCAATCCCTGGGAGTTGGCGAAGGAGGAGCCCGAGGTGCGCCGGCTGCTCCAGCGACTCGGCACCGAGGCCATCCGCGCGATGGACGAGAACTTCTGGGTGCGCCAGCTCATCGGGCAGATCGAGGCCGAGGCGCGGCCCGTGGTCGTGACCGACGTGCGGTTCCCGAACGAGGCGGCTGCCATCGAGCGGCTCGGAGGCTGGCTGGTCCGCGTGATCCGGCCGGGCCAGGACTCCGGCGACCTGCACGTCAGCGAGACTGCCATGGACGGTTGGCACACGACGTACGAGGTGATCAACGACAGCACGCTGGAGCACCTGCACGCGCTGGCCGACCTGATCGCGACGCTGGAGCTGGAGCTGGGGGCCCGATGAGGCGGCTCGCCGTGCTGGGCGCGGCCATGCTGGCCCTCGCCGGCTGCGGGTCGGACGTCACCTCGGGAACCGTGGTCGCCAAGGATCACGTCGCCGCCCGGGACTGGACGTACTGGCAGCCGATCTACGTGGCGCGGTGCGACTCCAAGGGGGTCTGCACCATGCAGCAGACCGGGGTGATCCCAGTCGAGATGCACGACCCGGAGTGCTGGCGGCTGGCGCTGCGGGCCGGGAACGACACGGGCGAGGTCTGCGTCGACCAGCAGACCTGGGAGCGCACCGCGCCGAACGATCACTACGAGCCGGCAAAGGGCGTCGCCGGCTCCTGATCTGCAAGTTGCACGTGATGATGTGACCGTGTTACAGTCTTAGTAACACATAGCGAAGCGCGAGAGGGGCAACATAGTGGGGACCAACACCATCGAGACCGCCGTCACCAGCATCGACGAACTGATCGCCCTGCCGGTCGGGGTGAAGCTCGTCGACAAGGACGGCGATGTCTTCGAGAAGATCGACCAGGACACCTACCAGGCGGAGCTGTTCGATTTTCCGACGCACTACCTGGTCGACTACCTGCCGGCCACCGTGCTCGGCGAGCCGGTCGAGTTCCGCAAGGGCGACACGGTGAGGGTGGTGACCGACGCCTTCCATGCGGCCAAGGTCTACCCCGGCCACGTCGGCGAGGTCGTCACCTCCGGCCTGTTCAGCGACGTGCGGTTCGCCGAGGACGGCCTCACGGTCCCCTTCAAGGCCGACGAGATCAAGCTGATCCGCCGCGACATCGCCGAGGCCCGCAAGGACGCCAACGGCATCATCGACCGCATCGTGGCCACGTTCCGCGAGCTGCTCGACAAGGTGCCGACCGCCGAGAAGGTCGAGCCGGCGGCCGAGGTGCTGATCGCGAGCGTGCGGGAGCTTAACGACCTGCCCGACGGCAGCGTGGTCGCCGCGACGATCGAGACGGGTCGGCCGGTCCGCCGCAAGCAGGGCGGCCGGTGGTGGGCCGAGGGCCACCTGGCCCCCTGCGACTTCACCACCACCATGCTCGCCGCCGACGGCAAGCTGCGCCTGGTCTACAAGCCCACGGCCTGACGTGATGATGTGAGCGGGGTCGGTGCACGCCGGCTGGCCCCGCTCCCCACCTGGAGGGAAGCGCATGAGGCTCACGCCTCGCAGAGAGGAAGTCCAGCAGGTCGTCGAGATCCTGGAGAGCGACCAGTTCAAGAGCGCAGACGACATGGCGAAGGCTCTGATCAAGGAGGTCGCCGAGATGCTCGACATGCGCGACTGGGTCGCCCTGACCCACCGCTTCGGCGACGGCCAGCTCGGCATCAACTGGGGCCCGTTCTCCTCGGGGATCGAGGCCAACCGCTACGCCGAGAAGGTCGGGATTAACGGCAAGTTCGGGGTGGTCAAGCTCTACAGCCCCGGCCTGCTCCTGGCCAACGCGCAGGGCGCGAAGAAGGCGACCAAGGACTTCTGCACCAACACCCACTGCATGCACGCCTCCTGGGTCCACAGCGCGCTCGGCAACAGCCGAGGCAAGTGCGTCCTGGAGACCTGCCCCTGCACCAAGTACGCCGGCAAGTAGGGACACATAGATGAGCAACAAGACCACCGTCGCGCACATCTGGTGCAGCGACTGCAGCAAGAGAGGGTTCACCGATCGCAACCTGGCCCGTAAGGCACTCGGCCGAGCCCAGGCCAAGCGGAACCGGCTCGCCGACAAGCACGGCACCCGGCGCGGCATGAACCGCGAGAACCGCTACTACAACGACTGCCCCAACGGCCTGTTCCACCTGACTGGCATGAGCCGAAAGGACGTCGCTCGATGAGCTGCAACACCTGCGGCCTGCGCAAGTTTGCGGTGGGCGAGGCCCGCAACTTCGTCGGCCGGCTGGCCCGCAAGGCCGCCAAGACGAACAGGCCGAGCGACATCGCCAAGGTGAGCGAGGCCAAGGCCGAGCTGGACCGGCAGCGCAAGTTCCAGAAGGACCACGAACGAGAGCACGAGGTGATGGTGTGAGCAGCGAGCTGCAGGCGGCGCTCAAGGCGGTCGAGGGGGCCGTCTACGCCGAGAACGAGCGCGGCGGCGAGGCCCGAGCGGTCGTCGCGGAGGTCGGCCGGCTGGTCGGCATCTCCCTGGGGGCGCAGGTGATCGGCGAGGTCTGGGCCGTCGCCAACATGCAGCGGGTCATCAAGGCGGTCCGCGACATGCGGGACAGCCGCGACGCCCTGATCCGCGAGAACTTCGCGCTCCGCAAGGAGTGCCAGCAGCTCCACCGCGAGCTGGACACCATCGCCGAGGAGAGCAGCCGATGACCGACATCCAGTTCCGCTCCGACGTCACCCTCCAGCTCGACGACAAGATGGGCGACGACGCCAAGGTCATCCGCATGGCCAAGGCCAGCATCAAGAAGACCGGCGGCGACATGGACGAGGCCGCGCGGCAGGGGTTCATCAACTTCCTGATGCGCGAGCGCCACGGCGTCCCGTTCGAGCACTGCGCCATGACCCTGTATTTCGAGGTGCCGATCTTCGTGATGCGGCAGCTCGCGAAGCACCGGATCAGTTCGATCAGCGAGGCGTCGGGCCGGTACACCCAGATGGATGGCGTGTTCTACCGGCCGGTGGCCCAGCGACCGCTGATCCAGGTCGGCAGGGCCGGCGCGTACACCTTCCAGCAGGGCAACGCCTATCAGGACGGCCTCGTGCAGTACGTCCTGGCCCACGCCAGCGAGGCCGCCTACCAGGAGTACGAGGGACTGCTGGAGCAGGGCATCGCCCGCGAGGTGGCCCGCATGGTCCTGCCGGTGAACGTCTACACCTCCGGCTACATCACCATCAATCTGCGCAGCCTGATGAACCTGCTCAGCCTGCGCACCGCCAACGAGAACGCCACGATCAAGGGCCACCCGCAGTACGAGATCGAGCTGCTCGCCCAGCGCATGGAGATGTACTTCGCCAGCGAGTTCCCGCTGACGTACGCCGCCTTCGAGAAGAACGGCCGGACGGCCCCGTGAGCGTCCGCTTCGCCATCCGCACGCTGACCGGCCGCCCGGTCTGCCAGCCCACGGTCATCCTGGGCCGCCGGCAAGACCGGACCAGGGGCTGCACTGTCCACGTCCTGGGCCTGCCATCTGGCGAGGCTCGCGTCCCGTTCGACAACGCCGACTCCGTCGAGGAGCTGGCCAACGACCTGCTCAAGGCCGCCGCATACATGCGCAAGGAGAACTGAGTGCCCACCACCGCCCACCCCGACGACATCCTCGTGGTTGCCTGGCTCAAGGAGGCCGAGCAGTACCCGCAGTTCCGGGGTCGCCAGGTCGTCAGCTCGAACAGCACGCAGATCCTGCACGGTCGCCGGATCCGCCGGGCCTACCTCGCCCACGGCTTCGCCGGCACGCCGCGAAGCACGGAGTTCCGGGCCCTGCTCGCCCGCCACCAGGCGGCGTACGGCACCGAGCTGCGCTCGATCGACGACTTCGCGGCCGACTACCTGGAGGACGAGGCGGCGGCGTACCTCGACTCGCTCGACGAGGACGTGATGATGTGAGCGAGAAGGAGCGACCTCCGGGCCCGAGCCTCACCCGGCCGGCGCTGCCGGTGATCCAGCGGACCGCGTTCTGCGGACACGACCTCTACAACGCCGACCCGAACTGTAACCACTACATCTACATGGCCTGGTCCGGCGTGAAGTGCGCTCGGTGTCCCGGCTGGTTCTGCGCCTAACCCGAGGAGAGGATACCGAGTGAAGATCAACCCCCCGAAGAACCCGAACTACGCCGCCACCGTGGTGCGCGTCCGGCACATCAACCAGCTCGCCAACTGCGACAACGTCGTCGGCGTGCCGCTCCTGGGCTACCAGGCGATCGTCAGCAAGGACACGCAGGAGGGCGACCTCGGCATCCTGTTCGGCGCGGAGACCCAGCTCAGCCTGGAGTACGCCAGCTCGAACAACCTGCACCGGCACGAGAACCTGAACGTCGACCCCTCGCAGAAGGGCTACCTGGAGGACAACCGCCGGGTCAAGGCGCTCAAGTTCCGGGGCCACCGGTCCGACGCCCTGTTCATGCCGCTGTCCAGCCTGGAGTACCTCTCGATCGACGTGAGCCAGCTCAAGGAGGGCGACACCTTCGACCAGCTCGACGGCCAGGAAATCTGCCGGAAGTACGAGGCCAAGGTGCCGAGCGCGCGGGGTGCGGTCGCGGTCAAGTCGGTGCGCAAGCAGCGGGTCGACGACCTCATGCTGCCGAAGCACTTCGACACGGCGAACTACTTCCGGGTCGCCGGGCAGATCAAGCCCGAGGACCAGGTGGTCATCACCCAGAAGCTGCACGGCACCTCGGTGCGGATCGGCCACACCCTGGTCGAGCGGAAGCTGAGCTGGCTGGAGAGAGCGGCCCGCAAGCTGGGTGTGAAGGTCCGCGAGACCGAGTGGGCGTACGTCTACGGCTCCCGAAGCGTCATCAAGGACCCGGAGAACCCGTTCGCCAAGGGCGAGTTCTACGGCACCGACCTCTACACCCAGGTCGGATCGCGGCTCACGGGGCTGCTGCCCAAGGGTTACGTGGTCTACGGCGAGATCGTCGGCTGGGTGCCGGACACGAACACCCCGATCCAGAAGGGCTACACCTACCGGATTCCCGAGGGCCTGGCCGAGCTGTACATCTACCGGGTCACGACGGTCAACGAGGACGGCCGGCAGGTCGACCTGAGCTGGCCGGCGGTGAAGGAGTTCTGCCAGTCGGTCGGGTTGCAGACCGTGCCCGAGCTGATCAGCGACTACCACCTCGGCGAGGACTTCGTATCCAACCTGCTCGACACTCGGCTGGCCAACATCTTCCTCAACGCCCTGCCCACCGACGGCTCGATGGTCGACGAGGGCGTCTGCCTGCGGGTCGAGGGCCTGACCCCGTTCGTAGTCAAGGCCAAGAGCCCCGAGTTCCTGCGGCACGAGTCGAAGATGCTCGACAAGGGCGTGCTCGACGTCGAAGCCGCTGAGGATGTGATCCTGTGAGCGAGGCCCTGACCGACATCCTCGGCAACACCATCGAGCCGGGCGATCCGGTGGTCTACCCGCAGTCGTCGGGCCGGTCGGTGCAGATGGTGCTCGGCAAGCTGGTCGGCTACAACGGCAAGACGGCGCAGATCCAGCGCGACCAGGGGAGCCGGTGGGGTGCGGGCTACCAGAGCACGCGCTACCGCGATAAGCGGACCGGGAAGCGGATCAACCCGTACGAGAGCGACGAGCACTGGGCGAGCCGGCCGCACCACCGCTACGTGCACAAGACGACCGGCGAGGTGGTCTCCGAGAAGGAGCTGCAAGACCGGCACCCGCTCGTCGACCCGTTCTCCTTCGCGATCGACCCGGTGAACCGGCCGACCTGGGAGGCGCGGAAGCCGTACGAGCGGGAGTACGTCCCGGGCGTGCTCGCGGACCACGTCGAGGAGTACCAGGAGCCCCTCAAGCCGGTGACCATCCACAACGTCCGCAACATCATCAAGGTGACCCCGAAGGAGGAAGCGTAGTGCAGCTCCAGACTCTCTGGCTGATCCTCGCCCTGGCCGCTGTCGCCCTGGTGGCCCTGGCCTGCGGGCGGTTCATCGAGGGGCGGCTCTGGTCGCGCCTGATGGGCCTGACCGTGCTGTCGACGGTGGCCACGATGGCCTTCGTGGTGGCGAAGGCGGTGATTCTCGGTGGCGCGTAGCTCGTACATCTACGTCGTTCTCAACGACGAGGGCATGCCGTACAGGGCCTTCACCGTCAAGCACGAGCTGGTGACTCACCTGCAGGGCCTCGGCCCGGACGTGGAGCTGGTGCCGGGCGTGATACGCCTGCGCGATGGCCAGCGGGGCGAGGCGACGGAGATGGACATCGAGGAGCTGGTGTCGCAGTGACCGAGCAGGAGCTGGCCATCTTCGAGGCTGGCAAGGCCGAGATGCTCCGCTACGTCCTGAGCGAGGCGGACATCTTCCGAGACCTGATGAAGCGTCGCGGCTACATCAACAACGCGAACGGTGTCCGCCGGTTCGTTCAGCACCTCAAGGCCAGGCCGTACATCAGCAAGGCCCAGCAGTGAGGCAGGCCCTCCCTCATCCCTTAACCGGGATGAGGGAGGGCCTTCTTGCGTTTCAGGACCAGGCCGGCGTGAACTCCGTCTGCACCAGGGCCGGCCGCCATGCCGGCTCGCCTGCCTTTCGTCTGCCCTTGCCGCGCGGGATGATCCGGATGAAGTCGAACGCCCCGCGCAGGATCTCCCGCTGTTCGCCCAGGTCCAGAGCCTCGAACTCGTCGTACGCCGCCTCGATGTCGATCTCCTCGGCCGGGCCCTGTCCGCCGGCTACGGCAATGGCCTCCTGGATCTCGGCCAGCTCGGCTCGCAGCTTCGCGGTACCGGCATGCAGGGCGGCCCGGTCGATCAGGCCGCTCGTCCGGTCTTCGACCAGCTCGGCCATGAGCTGGGCGATCTCGCCCTGGCGGTTGACCAGGTCGGTGGTGTCGATGGTCGCTGGCTGGGGATGGAACGTGACCCGGCCGGTCGCCTCCATCTGCATGACCAGCCTGCGGATGATCTGCGCATCGGCGAAGTCGACGCCGATCGAGCAATGCCCCCGACCCAGCTCGGGCTGCTTGTCCAGGCCCCGGCAGACGTAGACCTTCTCTCCATTGCGACGCCGGTAGACGCTGATCGACCCATTGCAGGCCGAGCAGGTCGCGATGCCGGAGAGCAGGTTGGCCAGCCTCCCGCCGCCGGAGTCCGGTCGTGCCCGGTCGGCCAGTCTCGCGTTCACCGCGCGCCACAGCGGTTCATCCACGATCGGCTGCCACCTCCCCTCGCCCATGATCTCGCCGTAGAGCGTGGACTTGGCCATGTTCCGTGGAGCCTGGAGCAGGAGCCGCACCGCGACGTTGTTCCAGCGCCTGGTCGGATCGTAGTTCCGCTTACGGGGTGCCCGGGGGCGTGCGGTCTCGGAGTCCGGCGCGGACGTGGTGAAGCCCGCCTCATTCCACTCCCGGGCGATGGCGGTCAACGCCTTGCCCTTGAGCACGCCCTCGTAGGCCGCCAGTACAGCGTGCGCCTCCTCCTCGCGCAGCGTGCCGTCCAGCTCGTAGCCGAAGGGCCGGCGAATCCACTGCGGCCTGCCCTCCCTGACTCGTTGGTCGTTGGCCAGGATCTGCCGCTCAGCCTTGCGCTCGACCTCGGCAGTGGCGACGGCAGCCAGGATCCGGGCGACCATCCGGCCGACATCCGTGGTCAGGTCGATGTCCCCCGTGGCGGTAGCCAGGCCGACGCCACGCTCGATCGCCAGGTCGATCAGGGATTCGAGATCCTTCATGCTGCGGGTGACTCGGTCCAGATGCCAGGCCACGACGACGTCAACCTCGCCGGCCTCGATCAGCTTGACCACGCGCTGCCAGCCGGGCCGATCGCCCAGGGCGTAGTCCTTCGCGGAGATGGTGTCGTCGACAACCTCGACCACCTCCCAGCCGCGAGCCAGCGCGAGGGCTCGGCACGCCTCTTCCTGGCGCTCGATGCCGGCACCCTCGCCCGTCCGGTCCAGGCTCATCCGCAGGTACAGGACGCACCGCAGGCTGGTGAACGGGCTGGATGCCGCCTTCATGGCCCGGCGACGGGCGGCGCTCTTGATGCGGGGCGGGGTCACTCTGGCACGTCCTCGCTGCGAATGACGTCGATCTCGCCCCGCTGCATCCGGTGGCGCAGGCGCTCCCGGGCCAACTCGTTGTGGGCCTCCTCGACGATCGCGCCGAGCTTCTCGACCAGCTCGCGGATCGCCTGCTTCTGGGCGTCCTCGCTGGCCGGAGCCGTGGCATCCTTGGGTTGACGCTGGTAGTGGTCGATGCGCTTCTCGTCTGCCATCGCCGCAGGCTATCAGAAGTGCTGCCTTCGCCATAGTGAGGGCATCCTCTGTATCAGCGGTTCCAGGAGTCCGCTCCGGCGGTCGGCACCCGGGTGGAGACCCCGCAGGGCGAGGGCAAGGTGGTCGGCCACAGCGTTCCGCGCGACGCCGTCACGGTCCGCCTGGACGCCGACGGCTCCCGCTGCCAGTGCAGCCGGGCCTCCGTCTGCGCCCCCCGCCAGTCCCACGACCAGCACTACAACCCCACCCCCTGACCGCCGGCGGGGGCGGTCAGCGGAGCGTGATGGGGGGTTCGGCCAGGCGGGGAGTCAGCGGGGTCTTCGGAGTCAGCCACGGGGCCGTGGCGGACTGGTCCGGGTTGAGCTGCCAGGCGTGGGACACCCGGTCCAGCGCGACGGGGTAGATCGTCACCGTGCCGTCGGGGTCGAATCGGAACCGGAGGAACGCCTTCGAGTCCTCGATGCCCTGACCGGCGAACAACTCGTTCAGGTTCACTCCGAACACGCCCGCCACCAGCAGGTAGAGCGCCACCAGTTGACTGGCGACCAGCCCGCTGACCGGGCCGTAGAGCACCGCCGCGGCGACCGCCGGCAGCGGCCACGGCCAGTCGTAGAACGGCAGGTGCAGCCAGAGCCAGGTGCCGCCGGCTGCCAACGTCACCTGCGCCACCCCGTGCGCCACCCCGAGGATCCAGTGCCGGGCGTGCCGCTTGCCGCCCGCGCTGGGCGGCTTCGCGAAGAACGCCGCGCCCAGCAACGTCACCGCGAGCATCGCCACCAGCGGGACGCTGAACAGCCGCTGCGCGGTGGCGTCGGCGCGCTGCGCCGTCACGCCGGCCATGGCCAGCATCAGCAGCGTGTGCAGCGTGCCGAGCAGCGTGGTGAAGCCCGGGTTGCGCAACGGCAGCCGGCGGAAGATCCCCCAGCCGTACCGGCGGGAGCGGGCCTTCTCCGGATAGCGGGCGGCCAGGTCGTACTCGCGGGTGCGGCTGGCCCGTCGGGTCAGCGTGTCCCGCGGCGGCACCTCCAGCCGCTGGGGAAGCTGGTGCGTCGGGTAGAGGTACGCGCCACCGCCACCGCAGGTGATGAGCTGCCGCTCCGGGCCGGCGTACCGGGCGTAGTGGTGCAGGTCGCCGGAGACCAGCACCCGGACCTGGGCCCCGGTGGGCGCCACGATGGTGCGGATGAAGTAGTCGACCGAGTCGTACGCGTTGGGGTGGTCGGCGGCCTTGACCCACGTCGGCGCCGGCACCGCCACGATCACCCGCGACCGCGGGGTGAGCTTGCGGGCCACCGCGTCGAAGTAGGTGAGCTGTGGGTCGTCCAGGTACGAGCCGGACTGGTCGTCGAGGCCCAGCAGCCACCACCCGGCCGGCAGCTCCACCGCGAAGTAGGAGCGGGACTGGCCGGTGCCCCAGCCGGCGAAGTGGCGGTCCCGGGAGCGCACGAACAGCCGCAGGAACGCGGTCAGGCCGTCGTACCAGTCGTGGTTGCCGGGGACCGCGAAGAGCGTCGGCCGCTCCGGCGGGGCGACCGGCAGCGCCGCCTGGTACGGGCCCTTGCACCGGTCCTCGTACGCCTCGTAGCCGGCCGACGGATAGACCTGGTCGCCGCCCATCACCAGCGTCTGCGCCCGAGGCAGCCGGTGCCCGTCCACGGTCAGCTCCGGCTGGGCCAGCAGGTAGGCGATCGAGTACGTGGCGTCGAAGCCGTCGCCCAGGTCGGCCACGTAGTCCAGCCAGAGCCCGCCGTCCGGCCCGACCTGCCGGAACGTGTCGTCGCCGAACGCGTTCTGCAACTCCCGCTTGTCCAGGTACGCCCCGAACAGCATGGCCAGCAGCGTCCGCAGGCCGGTGCTGATCAGCAGCAGCGGCGCGAGCCAGGGCACCGGCCGGCGCGGGGTGAAACCCAGTTCCCGCGGGTCCAGGCTGTGCGGCCGACGGCTGGCCCGCTCGCCCGGGCGCACCTCCGGGTCCGGCTGTCGCGGCGGTACGTGGTCGTCGCTCACCCGCCGCAGGGTAGTCCGGACCGGGCGGGAAGTCTCTCCCGTGCCGGGGCCGAGGGGCCCGGTTGTCCGGTTCCGGACGAGGGGGATCCGGTTCGGCTCCCGGCGGCGCGTGCCGTACACTTGGTGGTCGTTGCCGCCTTAGCTCAGTCGGCTAGAGCGACGCACTCGTAATGCGTAGGTCGACGGTTCGATTCCGTCAGGCGGCTCCAGATGAGCCCCTGGCCAGCAGAAGTGCTGGCCAGGGGCTCAATTTCGTCTATGGCGGACGGGGCCGCCGAAGATCCGGAGAAATAGTTCCGGGTGGCGGCAACCTGCGGGCGGTGGATCGCATGTACCCGGATGTAAGCAACGATCGCCACGATCCATAGGGGCCCGGAAATGTCTGCACGTCGTCTGCTGCTGCCCGCTGCCACCGTCCTTTTCGTACTCACCGCCTGTGCCGCCACGGAGGAACCCGGCACCGGCGCGACCGCATCCGCTCCGGCCTCGGCTGCCCCGACGAACGGCACCCCCGGTGCCACGCCCACGGTGACCGCCAAGGCGGCCGGGGGTGTCCGGAGCGCCGACTGTCCCTCGGGGACGGACCTGCAGAAGCTCGTCGAGCTGCCGAACGGCACGACCTTCGGCAGTGTCGAGTGCGTGCAGGGCTGGGCGGGCGCCGTCCCGCAGGGCCCGAAGACCGGTGACGGCGTCTACCTGTTCCACCACACGGCCGGTACGGGCTGGAAGTACTACGGCGAGGGCAGCGGATACGACTGCACGGACCTCGGCCTCACCGAGCCGGCGCCGTTCTGCGTCTCCGGCTGATCAGCTCGACCGCGGTTGCGCGCTGCGGCGCACACTGACTACGGTGTGCGCCACAGTCAGCCGGCCGCACCGATGCCGTCGCGCCCTGACCACCTGTGCGGGCACCTGGGGATGCGAGCGGGGCATGGCGGACTCGATCGACGATCAGTTCCGGGAGTTCGTCCGGACCCGCTCGTCCGCGTTGCTCCGGACGGCGTTCCTGCTGACCGGCGACCGTCACCTCGCCGAGGACCTGGTGCAGGACGCGCTGGCCCGAACCCATCGGGGCCGGCGGCGGCTGCACGATCCGGGGCACTTCGAGGCCTACACCCGTACCGCGATGTACCACCAGCAGGTGAGCTGGTGGCGGCGCCGCAGGGTGGTCGAGTCCCTGCCCGGGGAACTGGCCGACGTGGTCCAGCCCGGGAGTGACCACGCCGGCCGTACCGATCTCAAGCTCGCCCTGCACCAGGCGCTCGCCCAACTCACCCCGCGACAGCGCGCGGTGCTGGTGATCCGCTTCTTCGAGGACCGCAGCGAGGCCGAGGCCGCGCAGCTTCTGCAGTGTTCGGTCGGCACGATCAAGAGTCAGACCAGCAAGGCGCTGTCCCGCATGCGGGAGATCGCGCCCGAGTTGCTCTCGGCCGTGATGGAGGAGGCCTGATGACCGACAACCTCGGGCCGCTGCGTCAGGCCATGTCCGATCTGAGCGAGCACGGCGGCAGCGCCGACCTGTACGAGCGGACCCTGCGCAGGTCGCGGCAGTTGCACCGGCGGGCAACCGTCACCACCGGCGCCGCAGCCGCAGCGCTGGTGTTCGCCGTCGGCGGTACGGTCGCCTTCGCCGTCAGCCACTGGTCCGACCCGGCGACGCCTCCCGCGGCGGCTCCCGGGCAACCCGACTGTCCGTCCATCGAAACCTTGGGTGACCTGGTCGAACTGCCACCGGGCTGGTCCTTCGCGTCCACCGGTGTGCAGTGCGCGGAGACGTGGGCGGCGGTCGACGTGAAGCGCCCGGCCGACGGCGACGTCCGCTACCTGTTCCACTACACGTCCGATGCGGGTTGGCGGTACCAGGAACAGGGCAGCGAATGGGACTGTCGGGAACTCGGTCTCACCCGGCCGGCACCGTTCTGCACCTCCTGACCGCGCGCCGATGATTCGTGACCGGCTGGCCGGTCCATCCGGTGACCGCTCCTTCCGTCCAGACCTGGAGTCGCCACCGTGCCCACCTCGCCCGTGACCGTCAGCCTGCCGATCGCCGACCGCGTGACCGCGCACCGCTTCTACGCCGAGGCGCTCGGCTGGCCGACGGTCGGTGAGCCGGCGGCGGACGGCATTCCCGAGCCGCTCCAGTTCGCCGTGCACGACGGCCTGCGCCTGATGCTGGTGCCGAGCGGGGGTTTCGGCTGGGTCATCGGCGACCACGAGGTCGCCGAGCGGGGCCGCAGCGAGTGCGTGCTCGGCCTGACCGCCGCGGATCCCGCCGAGGTGCGGCGGGTCGTCGACCGGGCCCGGACCGCGGGTGCCCGCGTCGTGACGGCGCCGGCCGAACAGCCATGGGGGTACGCCGCCACGTTCGCCGACCCGGACGGCCACCTGTGGATGGTCACGGCGTCCTGACGCACGGTCCGGAACCGGCGCGCGGAGCCCGGTTCCCCGTCGGCCGTCGGGCCTCGTCCGAGGCGGAACCGGCACCGCACCGGTGGCGGCCCCGACCAGCCGGTACGACATTGCCCGCATCCGTGAGAGCCGCTATCGTTCCCTGGCCAGACGCCCCCGGAGTTCGAGGATCGCGGTGACTTCCCCGGAGTTGACGAACCAGGTTGCCCGGCACGATCCCCGCACCGAGGAGAAGACGGCCGGGCGCGTCCCGAGCCGGTTCCGGGGCGACGTCGCCGGCCTCCGCGCCGTGGCCGTCGCGGTGGTGCTGCTCTACCACGCCGGGCTGTCGTTCCTGCCCGGCGGTTTCGTCGGCGTCGACGTCTTCTTCGTGATCTCCGGCTTCCTGATCACCGGGCAGATCGTCGCCGAGATCGAGCGCACCGGCCGGCTCTCCCTCGTCGGGTTCTACGCGCGCCGGGCCAAGCGGATCCTGCCCGCCGCGACGGTGGTGCTCGCGGCGACCGCGGTGGCGGTCCGGCTCTTCGTGCCCCGCGGCGACTGGCAGGCCATCGGCGGCGACATCGCCGCCGCGGCGGTCTACGTGGTGAACTGGCGGTTCGCCGACCGGGCGGTCGACTACCTCGCCGCCGACAACGCGGTGGTCTCGCCGGTGCAGCACTACTGGTCGCTCGCCGTCGAGGAGCAGTTCTACCTGGTCTGGCCGCTGCTGATCGTGCTGGCGCTGCTCGCCGCGCGGGCGCTGCGGCGGACCAACGTGCGGCCGGTCCTGTGGGTCGGTCTCGCGGTCCTGGCGGTGCCGTCGTTCGTCTGGTCGATCGTCGAGACGGCGAACTCGCCGGCGCGCGCGTTCTTCGTCTCCACGACGCGGTTGTGGGAACTCGCCGTCGGGGCGGGCGTCGCGCTGATCGCGACGCGGGCCGCGCGGATGCCACGGGCGGTGGCGGTCGTCCTCGGGTGGCTCGGGCTGGCCGCGATCGTGGCGGCGGCGGCGTTGGTGAGCGGCAAGACGGCCTGGCCCGGGTACGCTGCCGCGCTGCCCACGCTCGGCGCCGCCGCGGTCGTCGCGGCCGGCCCGGCGGCGGGGTCGCGGGGGCCGGTGGTGCTGCTCGGCACCGGCCCGTTCCGCTGGGTCGGTGACCTGTCGTACTCGCTGTACCTGTGGCACTGGCCGATGCTCATCGTGGCCGCCGCCCGCTTCGGCGAGCTGTCGACGGTCGAGGGACTGGCGGTGGCGCTCGCCTCGGTGGTTCCCGCCTGGCTCACGTTCCGGCTGGTGGAGAACCCGCTGCGGTACTCCCGGAAGATCGCCACGTCGCCGCGGCTCGCGTTGAGTCTCGGCGGCAACTTCACCATGGCCGGGATCTGCGCCGGCCTGGCGCTGGTCCTGCTCGGCGCCTGGGCCGCCGCCGCGGTCCCCACCAAGAGCCGGTACGCGCCGGGCGCGGCGCTGCTGTCCACCACGCCCGGCACCGCCCCGATCGGCCCGGTGCCGGAGCGGTTCGACGTGATCACGCCGGATCCGCTCCAGATCCGGCAGGGGTTCCTGGACGTGCCCGTCACGAAACGGGACAACTGCTTCCAGCAGGTCGAGGGCGCCGAGGTGTTGTGGTGCACGTACGGCAACCCTCAGGGCGCCACCACCGTCGCCCTGGTGGGCGACTCGAAGATGGACCAGTGGCTGCCGGCGTTCCAGGTGCTCGCCGAGCAGAACGACTGGAAGCTGGTGATCGCCGCCAAGGCCGGGTGCGCGTTCACCAGCGCCAAGGTGCTCAAGGGTGACAAGTCCGGCAAGCCCTACACCGACTGCATCGAGTGGAACCGGGCGCTGCTGAGCCGGCTGCTGCGGGAACGCCCCGACTACGTGGTCACCTCGCAGTCGGCGCCGACCGCCCTGAACGCCACCGGCAAGGGGGTCTCGGTCGACGCGATGGTCGCGGGCGTGCGGGCCTCCTGGAAGAAGCTCGACTCGGTGGGCGCGCAGGTCGTCGTGATGGCGAACAACCCGCTGCCGCCGGGCGCGCCGGTGGCGTGCGCCGACGAGAACCGCAAGCGGCTGTCCACCTGCGCGTTCGACCGCGTGCTCCACGACCAGGACCAGGCGTACCGGATGCAGCGGCGGGCGGTGACCGGGGTGCCCGAGGTCAGGATGATCGACCTGTTCGACGCCATCTGCCCGACCGAGCGGTGCCCGGTGGTGTTCGGCAACGTGCTGATCTACCGAGGCGGATCGCACATCGGCGCCGCCTACGTGAAGACCACCGCCCCGCACCTCGCCCGCGCCCTGTCCGACGTGGGCGTGCCGGCGGTGTACGCGCCGCAGAAGTGACCGCTCAGACGTAGAGCTTCTTGGCGTAGTCGGGGCCGTAGTGCCGTTCCAGGTCGGCCAGGCTCTCCGCCGGGGCCTCGACCTCCTTGACCAGTCGGGGCCGCGACGGTAGCGCGTCCGGCTGCCAGGTCTCCGGCTGCCACAGCTCGGAGCGGAGGAACGCCTTCGCGCAGTGGTAGAAGATCTGCTCGATCGCCACCTCGACGGCGAGCAGCGGCCGGTGGCCCTTGACCTCCAGGTCGGCGAACCACGGCGCGTCCCGGACCAGTCGGGCCCGCCCGTTGATCCGCAGTGTGTCGGTGCGCCCCGGGATCAGGAAGATCAGCCCGACGTGCGGGTTGGCCAGGATGTTGTGGTAGCCGTCGGCGCGCCGGTTGCCGGGCCGCTCCGGAATGGCGATGGTGGTGTCGTCCCGCACCAGCGTGAAGCCGGGTGGGTCGCCCTTGGGCGAGACGTCGCAACTGCCGTCCGCGCCGGCGGTGGCGATCAGGCAGAACGGCGAGGCGGCCAGCCACTCCCGGTCACGTTGGTGCAGCGTACGGCGCTCCTTGGCGACCGCCCGCGGCATCGGCGCCCCGATCAGCTCGCGCAGCTCCGCCTCGTCGGTGATCTCCCGCGTCGTCACGTCTTCCTCCCCCGTCCGTTGACCTTGACGACGGTTCCGGCCCGCGACGGGTCGGAATCCGTCATCGTCAGTCTAGGGGCGCGTCGGACGCCGGGTTCGCCCCCGGAAGCGACGGGCAGGGACCGGAACACACCGCGTGTCCGGAACGCGACGGATGGAGGCCGCGATGGAGAGCCGACTGAAAGTGCTCGGCCATCCCGTGCACCCGATGCTGGTGATGTTCCCGGTGGCGCTCCTGGTCACCGCTGTGATCTTCGACGTGGTCGACACCGTGGGCGGGCCGGACCTCCTCGGCGAGGTCGCGTACTGGAACATCACCGTCGGCCTGATCGGTGGCCTGCTCGCCGCCGGGGCCGGCGCGTTCGACCTGCTCGCCCTGCCGACCGGCACCCGCGCCAAGCGGGTCGGGCTGCTCCACGCCGCGGCCAACATCGCGGTGATCCTGCTCTTCGCCGCCGTCTGGGTGGTCCGGCTCAACGCCGGGTCGCGGAACGCCGGCGGTGCGCTGATCGCGATCGAGGTGGTGGCCGTGGCGATCCTCGGGATCAGCGCCTGGCTGGGTGGCGAGCTGGTGGACCGGCTCGGCGTCGGTGTCGACCCGGACCACGACCTCAACGCGTCCAGCTCGCTGCGGCCCACCTCGGCGAACCACCGGATCGGAGACGTGCGATGACCGAGCCGGACGGCGGCCGGGGCTGGCGGGGTCGCCAGCAGGGCTGGGACCCGATGGGCGAGTTGCAGGCGCTGCGCGCCGAGCTGAGCCGCCTGGTCGGCGGCCGTTCCGGCACCCCGGACGTGGACGTCACCGAGGTGGCGGACGGCTGGGAGGTGACGGTCCGGCTGCCCGGCGTGGCACCCGAGGAGGTGGCCGTCGAGCTGGACGAGCGGGAACTGTGCGTACGGGCCCGGTCGGAGGCCGAGGTCAACGCCGACCAGGGCATCCCGGGCGGGTTCACCACCCGGGGCTTCGAGTACCGCGTCGACCTGCCCTCGCGCGTCGACCCCGAGCGGATCGACGCGGTGATGGACCACGGCCTGCTCCGGGTGCGGCTGCCCCGGGCGGCCCGGCCCGCGCCACGCACCATCACCGTCGGCCGCACCGGCCCGCGCGACACCGTCGGCCGTACGCCGGCCCCGGTCGATCCGGCCGCGGACCGGGAACTGCACCACCCGGACACCACGCTCGACGAGACCGACCGGCCGTAGGGGCGGCGTGACCAGCCTCCCCCTTGGTCCGGTGGGCGCGCGGGTGCCGGACGTCGAGCGGATCGCCGTGCTCCGGGCCAACGCGCTCGGCGACTTCATCTTCGTGCTGCCCGCGCTGGAGGCGCTGCGGGCCGCGTACCCGTCGGCGGAGATCGTGCTGCTCGGCGCGCCGTGGCACGCGAAGCTGTGGCGCGACCGGCCCGGCCCGGTGGACCGGGTGCTGGTGGTGCCCCCCGCGCCCGGCATCCGCGACGCCGGCCCGGACGAGTCGCCGACCGGCCTGGCGGACTTCCTGGCCGCGGCGCGCGCCGAACGGTTCGACCTGGCGTTGCAGGTGCACGGCGGCGGCGCCAACTCCAACCCGTTCGTCACCGCGCTCGGCGCCCGGGTCACCGCCGGGCTGCGCGCCGACGACGCGCCGCCGCTGGACCGCTGGCTGCGGTACGTCTACTACCAGCACGAGGTGATCCGCTACCTGGAGGTGGCCGCGCTGGTCGGGGCGCCGGCCACCACGATCACCCCGGCGTTGGCGGTGACCGACGCGGACCGGGCCGAGGCGGCGGCGGTGCTCGGCGCGCCCGGCCGACCCCGGGTGGCGCTGCACCCGGGCGCCACCGACACCCGGCGGCGCTGGCCGGCGGAGAGCTTCGCCGAGGTCGCCCGCGTGCTGGTCGGGGACGGGTACGAGGTGCTGGTCACCGGCACGCCCGCCGAGCGGGAGACGGTCGACGCGGTGGTCGCGGCGGCCGGTGTGCCGGTGCGCCCGCAGGTCGGCACGCTGAGCCTCGGCGCGCTCGCCGCCGCGTACGCGGACTGCGCGCTGGTGGTCTCCAACGACACCGGCCCGCTGCACCTGGCCGCCGCGGTGGGCGCGCCCACGGTGGGCATCTTCTGGGTCGGCAACCTGATCAACGGCGCGTCCCCGCTGCGCGGCCGGCACCGCCCGATCGCCGCCTGGACGACCCGTTGCCCGGTCTGCGGCGTCGACTGCACGCCCGGGATCTACCCGCACCGCCCCGGTGACGGCGACTGCCCGCACCGGGTGTCGTTCGTGGCCGACGTGCCGGCCGTCGAGGTGGTGGAGGCGGCCCGTGAGCTGCTCACACCTCCGCGCCCGACTCGTTGAGCACGACCTCCCACGCCTCCACGTCCCGCTCGGTGACCGTGGTCGGCGACTCCAGGTGGTAGGCCCCGCTGGGCAGCACGCCGGCGCCGCCGTGCCGCTCCAGCACCGCGAGCTGCGCGGCCACGTCCTCGCCCTGGTGCCGCTCGGGCAACCGTTCCCAGAAGTCGAAGCCACCGGCGTCGACCAGCTTCGCCCGGTCGTAGAGCACGCAGCCGCCGATCCAGGAGACCTTGTACGCCCGCCACGCGCCCACCGGCAGGTCGAGCTTCTCGGTGACGTGCAGCAGGTTCGCCGCCGGGTGGATCGACGCCCGGTGCCACTCCGGCGTGCCCGGCCGGATCCGCTCCGGTTCCGGCCGGCCCGGCCACTCCTCGTAGTGCCGGTGCGTGTCCGGGCGGACGTCCTCGGCGTAGGAGAGCCCGTGCACCGCGTTGCCGACGAACCCGCAGCCCAGCTCGTGCAGCGCGGTGACCAGCCGGGACAGCGTGCCCGGCTCCAGCCAGACGTCGTCGTCGAGGCAGAGCACGGCGTCGGCCGCCGAGCGGGACAGCAGGTAGGAGCGGTGCTCGGCCAGCCCGCGCCGGGGCAGCCGCCGGGTCAACAGCACCGGGTGTCCCCGGTGGCGCAACGCCCGGACCATGGTGGCCGCCGCCGGGTGCGCGTACGCGGGGTCGCCGTCGGACTGGTCGCTGACCACCACCCCGAAGCCGGGCACGCCCTCCTGGGCGGCCAGCCCGGACAGCGTGACCGCCAGCTCGGCCGGCCGGTTGCGGGTGGGGATCAGCACGTCGAGCCGTCGGGGATGCCGGAACTGCTCCGGGGTGCCCGGGTCGAGCGGTCGGGTCACGCCGGCCTGCTCTCGCCGACCGACTGGGCTCGGATGCGGTCGATGATGGCCGAGGTGGAGCGGTCCGGCACGTAGCCGAGCGTGCGGACCTGGCCGCCGAGCCGGCGGACCAGCGGCGCCTCCGGCACCATCTCCGGCGGGTAGTCGCCGCCCTTGACGTAGACGTCCGGGCGGACCGCCTCGATCAGCCGGGCCGGTGAGTCCTCCTCGAAGACCACCACGTGGTCCACGCAGGCCAGCGCCGCCAGCAGCGCGATGCGGTCCTCGACCGGGTTGACCGGCCGGTCCGGGCCCTTGAGCCGGCGTACGCTGCCGTCCGAGTTGACCGCCACGATCAGCAGGTCGCCGAGCGCGCGGGCCTGGGTCAGGTAGCGGACGTGCCCCGGGTGCAGCACGTCGAAGCAGCCGTTGGTGAACACCACCGACCGCCCGGACCGCCGGTGCTCGTCGACGAGCGCGGCCAGCTCGTCGGCGCCGACCAGGGCCGGGTGCCCGGCCTCCTCGCCGCCGGTGCCCAGCGCGGTGAGCAGGTCCTCCCGGCGGCACACGCAGGTGCCGGTGTCGGCGACCGTGATGGTGGCGGCGAGCTGGGCGAGCTGCGCGGCGGTCGGCAGGCCCGCCTCGGCGGCCAGCGCCAGCGTCATGGCCGCCAGATACGCGTCCCCGGCGCCGACCGCGTGGCTGGCCGGGACCGGCGTGCTGTGACTACGCCGGGGCGAGCCGTCGGCGCCGCCGACCACCGCGCCGTCGGTGTCCAGGGTCACCGCGACCACGTCCGCGCCGGTGTGCGCGCGCAGCTCGGACAGGCGCGACTCGGCCAGCTCGGCCCGGTCCACGCCCTCGCCGACGGCCGCGTTCACGGTCACCCCGGTGCCGGTGACGCTGAGTCCGTTGCCGGTCAGCGCCACCCGTTCCTCGCCCGGAGTCGGCTCGCCGGTCGGCCCGGACGAGCCCACGGTGGATCCGTGCACCGGCGCGCCGGAGGCGGGGTGCGGGCTGCCCGGCGTACGGTCGCCGGACGTGGCGTGCGAGGCCCGTTCACCGGCCTCGCCGGAGGCCGCGGCCACCGCCCGTTCGCCGGCTCCGCCGGGTGCGGCGCCGACCACCAGCTCGGACGGGCCGTCGGCCACCGCCGGATGATCCAGGTGCAGGTCACCGGTGCGGACGACGCCACGCTCGGCGTGGGCGAACCCGGCGGCGGCGCGGGCCAGCAGCCGGGTCGCCTCGGCGAAGCTCGGCGTCACCACCGTCGGGTTGAGCCCGCGCCAGTCGGCCAGGTCGTGCGCGTCGAGCGCCACCGTGCCGTAGAGGTCGCGGTTGGCGACCAGCCAGGCGCGTACCGCCGACGGCAGCGCGCCCAGGCCGTAGTCGCAGACCACAAGCGTGAGCGGCTGCCCGGCGGCCACCGCGCGCAGCTCCTCGGTGGCGCAGTGCAGCGCGGTCAGCAGGCGGGCCACCCCGTCGTCGTCGAGCGTGTCCTCCGGGCCGCCGGAGTCCTCCCGGAGCAGGATCTGGTTGCCGGCGAGCATCCGGCGCTTGACCGGGGTGGGGCGGCCGGGCTGGCTGACCGTCCGGTCCCAGACCGTCGCCCGGTCCAGGCAGTCGTGCAGCTCGTCGCCGGCCACGTCGGCGCCGACCGGGGCGACGAGCGCGGCCCGGCCGCCGAGCGCGGCGACGTTGACCGCGGTGTTCGCGGCGCCGCCGGCGGCGGAGATCCGGCGGCGCAGCGTGAGGACCGGCGCGGGCGCCTCCCGGCAGAGCCGCTCCGACTCGGCGAACCGCCACTCGTCGAGCATGGCGTCGCCGACGACCAGCACGGGACGCCCCTGCCAGCTCGCCACCACGGTGGCCAGCCGGCGCTCTTCCGCTGCTGCTCCTGCCATGCCCTCCCGGGTCCCCCGGCGTCGGCCGGCCAAACCAGCCCGGCCGCGGCCCGGCTGCGACGCGGGCCACCCGGTGCGTCCGGTTTCCGGGCATCGGCCGGGGGAATCGTCCAGACACACCCGGAGAGGAGAAGCAGCATGGCAGCGACACTTCAGGGCAAGCGGATCGCGTTCCTGGCCGCCGACGGCGTCGAGGAGGTCGAGTACACCAAGCCGCGCGAGGCGGTGGAGAACGCCGGCGCCCGGGTGGAGCTGGTCTCCATCGAGTCCGGCTCGATCCAGGCGTTCAACCACCTGGACCACGGCAAGCAGTACCAGGTCGACGTCACCACCAAGGAGGCGGACGCCGGCGCGTACGACGGGTTGGTGCTGCCCGGCGGCGTGGCGAACCCGGACTTCCTGCGGGCCGACCCGGACGCGGTCCGGTTCGTGAAGTCGTTCTTCGACGCCGGCAAGCCGGTCGGGGTGATCTGCCACGGCCCGTGGACGCTTGTCGAGGCGGACGTGGTGCGCGGTCGCCGGATCACCTCCTGGCCGAGCCTGCGCACCGACCTCACGAACGCCGGCGCCAACTGGGTCGACGAGGCGGTCGTCACCGACAACGGGCTGGTCAGCAGCCGTAAGCCGGACGACCTGCCGGCGTTCTGCGCCAAGATCGTCGAAGAGTTCGCCGAGGGCCGGCACACCGCCGGCTAGAAAACTCATCCGCCCACCGGGGGCATGATCCGCCCCCGGTGGGATAGGAAGCGGGATGACCGCCCAGGCCGCTGCACCCGCGTTGCCCGCCCGCCAGATCCGGCTGCTGATGTTCGGTCTGATGACCGGCATGCTGCTGGCCGCGCTCGACCAGACCATCGTCGGCACCGCGCTGCCCACCATCGTCGGCGAGTTGGGCGGCATCGACCACTACTCGTGGGTGGTCACCGCGTACCTGCTGGCGTCGACCGCCTCGACGCCGCTCTACGGAAAGATGGCCGACCTGTACGGACGACGGCCGGTCTTCCTCTTCTCCATCGGCACGTTCCTGGTCGGCTCGCTGCTGGCCGGGCTGTCGCGGGACATGACCCAGTTGATCGTCACCCGGGGTGTGCAGGGGCTCGGCGCGGGCGGCCTGATGACGCTGGCGTTCGTCATCATCTCGGACGTGGTGCCGCCCCGGGAGCGGGGCCGCTACCAGGGCCTGTTCGGCGCCGTCTTCGGCGTGTCGTCGGTGGCCGGCCCGTTGGTCGGCGGCTACTTCGCGGAGACCAACTGGCGGTGGATCTTCTACCTCAACGTGCCGCTGGCGATTCTCGCCATCGTGGTCTGCTGGCACGTGATGCGGCTGGTGCCGTTCCAGCGCCGCGAGCACACCGTCGACTGGCTCGGCGCGGCGCTGCTGGTCGCCGGCGTGAGCTGCCTGCTGCTGGCGCTGAGCTGGGGCGGCACCTCGTACGCCTGGGGCTCCGCCGTGATCGTCGGGCTGTTCGTGGCCGGTGCGGTGCTGGGCGTGGCGTTCCTGCTCCAGGAGGCCCGGACCCGGGAGCCGATCCTGCCGCTGCGGCTGTTCCGCAGCCGCACGTTCGCGCTGGCCAACACCGCCGGCTTCGTGCTCGGCCTGGTGATGTTCGGGTCGATCATCTTCATTCCGCTCTACCTCCAGATCGTCAAGGGCGCCTCGCCGACCCGTAGCGGCCTGCTGATGCTGCCGATGATGGCCGGCATCATCGTCACGTCGATCCTGACCGGGCGGGCGATGAGCCGGATCGGCCGGTACAAGTGGTTCCCGGTGACGGGCGCCGCCGTGCTGGTGGTCGGCATGCTGCTGTTCCGCCAGCTCCAGGTGGGCACGTCGCTGTGGGCCGCGTTCGGCTACATGGTGGTGATCGGCGTCGGGCTGGGGCTGTGCATGCAGTCGCTGATCCTGGCCGTGCAGAACGCGGTGGACGTCCGCGACCTGGGCGCGGGCACCTCCTCGGCCACGTTCTTCCGCTCGCTGGGCGGGTCGTTCGGGGTGGCCATCCTGGGCGCGGTGCTGTCCACGCGGCTCACCGGCGCGTTGGCCGACCGGCTGCCGGGCGCGCTCGCCCAGCTCCCGCCGCAGCAGCGGGCGGCGGTGGCGGCCGGCGGCACGGAGAACATCTCGATCAACGATCCGGCCACCATCCTGGCGTTGCCCGGCCCGGTACGTGCCGCGATCCAGTCCTCGTTCGTCGACGCGCTGCACCTGGTCTTCCTGACCACCGGGCTGATCGCGGTGCTGGCGGTGCTGGTCACCCTGGCCATGCCGAACCACCAGCTCCGCGGCGCCGGCCCGCAGGGCGCCACCGGCGGCGCGGACCCGCTGGGCGGGAAGGCCGCCGCGCCGGGTGGCAAGTCGCTGCCGAAGGAGTCGAAGGACGAGGCCGCCGCCGAGATGGAGGCGAAGTCGCAGACGATGCTGTGAGCCGCCCCTATTTCAGGATCAGGCGGTTGGTCTGCTCGAAGACGTCCAGGTCGGCCAGCGTCTCGGCGACGCTCGACGAGAGCGGGGTGGGGAACTCCGTCCGGTGGAAGAAGCCGGCGTCGGTGGTCTCGTCGGTGAACCGGGACAGCTCGCCGTCCCACTCGTCGACCCGGAACGCGGCGGTGAAGACCTGGTAGGTGTGCCCGTACATGTTGGTGTGGGTGCGGTCCGGGCCGGTGTAGAGCGCGAACGCGCTGACCCGCAGCGCGCGGAGGCCGGTCTCCTCGCGGACCTCGCGGACCGCGCAGTCGGCGATCGACTCGCCCAGCTCCATCGCGCCGGCCGGCAGTGCCCACTGGCCGTTGTCGGAGCGCCGGATCAACAGCACCCGGGCGGCGTTGTCGCGCACCACGGCGCGGGCGCCGACGAACATCAGCGTGCGGTCACCGGCCAGCGCGCGGAGCTGCCCGACGTACGAGTCGGCCCAGGAGATGCTCACCCGGACAATCTACGCAGCATTGCCGGCCGGCTCGGCCGTTCCGGGGGTTCCGCTGGTGTGAACGGCGACACTACGTTGTTACCCATGCGTAGCACGATGATGGACGCCCCGCTCCAGGTAGCCCGCATCCTCGAACACGGCGCCACCGTGCACGGCACGGCCGAGGTGGTCACCTGGACCGGCGCCGAACCCCGCCGGATGACGTACGCGGAGGTGGGGCGCGCCGCCGCCCGGCTGGCGCACGCGCTGCGCGACGAGTGCGGCGTGACCGGTGACGAGCGGGTTGCCACCTTCATGTGGAACAACAACGAGCACCTGGTGGCGTACTTCGCGGTGCCGAGCATGGGCGCGGTGCTGCACACGCTCAACCTGCGGCTCTTCCCGGACCAGGTCGCCTACATCGCCAACCACGCGCAGGACCGGGTGGTGCTCGTCGACAGCACGCTCATCCCGCTGCTGGCCCGCGTGATCGGTGAGCTGGCCACCGTGCGGCACGTGGTGGTGGTCGGCGGCGGCGACCCGGCCCCGCTGGTGGCCGCCGCCGGCGACCGGATCACCGTGCACCACTGGGACGCGCTGCTGGCCGACCGGCCGGACACGTTCGACTGGCCGGAGGTGGACGAGCGGGACGCGGCGGCGCTCTGCTACACGTCCGGGACCACCGGCCACCCCAAGGGCGTGGCCTACTCGCACCGTTCGATCTACCTGCACTCGCTCCAGGTCTGCATGCCGGAGGGCTTCGGTCTCGGGCCGGGCGACCGGGAGCTGGCCATCGTGCCGATGTTCCACGCCATGTCGTGGGGACTGCCGTACGCGGCGTTCCTCTCCGGCGCCTCGCTGATCATGCCGGACCGCTTCCTCCAGGCCGAGCCGATCGCCGCGATGATCGCCGCCGAGCGGCCCACGCTGGCCGGCGCGGTGCCGACCATCTGGACCGACCTGCTGGCCTACCTGGACACCCACGACGTGGACACGTCCTCGCTGACCGAGGTGATCGTCGGCGGCTCGGCGTGCCCGCCGGCGCTGATGCACGCGTTCCGCGACCGGCACGGCATCGAGGTCATCCACGCCTGGGGGATGACCGAGATGTCGCCGCTGGGTTCGGTGTCCCGCGCCCCGGCCGGTGCGACCGGCGACGACGCCTGGCGCTACCGCTACACCCAGGGCCGCGTCCCGGCCGGGGTGGCCGCGCGGATCGTCGGGCCGCTGGGTGAGCCGCTGCCCGCGGACGGGGCGTCCGTGGGCGAGCTGGAGGTGCGTGGGCCGTGGGTGACCGCCCGGTACGTCGGCGACGACGAGCCGGACGCCGAGAAGTTCCGGGACGGCTGGCTGCGGACCGGGGACGTCGGCACGCTCTCGCCGGACGGGTTCATCACGCTCACCGACCGGGCCAAGGACGTGATCAAGTCCGGCGGGGAGTGGATCTCCTCGGTGGAGCTGGAGAACGCGTTGATGGCGCATCCGGCGGTGCTGGAGGCGTGCGTGGTGGGTGTGCCGGACGAGCGCTGGGACGAGCGCCCGCTGGCCACCGTGGTGGTCCGCGAGGGCGCCTCGGTCACCGCGGAGGAGCTGCGGGACTTCCTGGCCGGCTCGGTGGCCCGCTGGCAGTTGCCCGAGCGCTGGGCGTTCATCGACGCGGTGCCGAAGACCAGCGTCGGCAAGTTCGACAAGAAGGTGGTGCGCTCGCGGTACGCCGACGGCGGGCTTGAGGTGCGGGAACTGTCCGCGCCGTAACGCTTTCCGGCGTACCGTCGCCTACACAGGTAGGAACACGTTTCCCACGGACATTCCTCCCAGAGGGCGGCCCCGGCGTTCGCACCGCGCCGGGGCCGCCCGTCCGTTACGGGGTGACCCGCACCGCCATTGTTGCGAAACTTGTTCGCCTCTGTCCCGGTGTCGGGGAAATCCCCTACTCCTCGGCGGTGCTGACCAGCACCTTGCCCACCGCGCCGTCCCGCACCGCCTGCTGCGCCGACGCGGTCTCCGCAAGGGGATACCGGTGCAGCGGCAGCCCGGCCTCCGCGCCGACCCGGATCGCGCCCTGCGCCACCGCCGCCGCGATGTCGGTCACCGCCTGCGCCTTGGCCACCTTCGGCGCGGTGTAGACCAGCACGAACTGCCAGCGCGCGTTCGGCCCCATCAACGGCCGGATCGGCAACGTCACCTCGTCGCCGCCGTCGTCGGCGTAGACGCATACCGCGCCGCCGGTACGCAGCATCCGCACGTCGGCGGCGGCGTTGCGGGCGGCGGAGACCTCGACGATCGTGTGCACCCCGTCGGGCGCGACCTTGCGGACCTCCTCGACCACGTCCTGCTCGCGGTAGTTGATCACGAAGTCGGCCCCGGCCGCGGCGGCGAGCTGCGCCTTCTCCGGGGTGCTCACCGTGGTGATCACGCAGGCGTCGGCCCAGCGGGCGAGCTGGATCGCCGCGTTGCCCACGGCGCCTGCCCCGCCCTGCACCAGCACCACGTGGTCGCTCAACGCGCCGGCGTGCAACGTGTCCGACATGAACTCGCCGACGGTCAGGCAGCGGTGCGCGGTCATGAACGGGATGCCCAGCGCCGCGCCCAGATCGAACGAGGCCGACCCGAGCGGCACCGCGTGCCGGACCGGGACCACCGTGTACTCCGCCGCGGTGCCCCAGGGGCGCTGCCACGCCGCCTCCCACAGCCAGACCCGCTCGCCGATCAGGATCCGGTCGACGCCCTCGCCGACCGCCTCCACCACCCCGGCACCGTCCTGGTGCGGGATCTGCCAGCCGGCCGGCAGCGGCCACGCCTCGCGCGCCTTCCAGTCCGTCGGGTTCACCCCCGAGACGGCCATCCGCACCAGCACCTCGCCCGGGCCGGGCTCCGGCACCGGCCGCTCCGCCACCTGGAGCACCGAGGCGTCCCCGCTGCGCTCGTACACGATCGCCCTCATCGTCGTCCCTCCGCCGTCGTCGTCCGATGCGCTACCCGAACCCCGGCCGAACATGCCGGGCCCCGTCTCAGCCCAGCCCGGCCAGCAGCTCCGGGGTGAGCGCGCCGATCGAGGGAAGCCGCACGGCGGCGAGCGCCTCGGCGTCCGGATCCAGCGGGTACGACAGGTGCGGCACCGCCACCACCCGGCACCCGGCCGCCGCCGCGGACCGGACCCCGTTGGACGAGTCCTCCACCGCCACGCACCGGGCCGGGTCGACGCCCAACCGGGCCGCCACCGCCAGCCAGACGTCCGGCGCCGGCTTGCCCCGGGCGGTCTCCTCCGTCGACAGCGTCGCGCCGAACGCGTCGACCAGGCCCGTCGCCTCCAGCGCCGCCGCGATCAGCCGGGTCGGCGAGGAACTGGCCAACCCCAGCGGCCACCGCGCGGCCGTCCGGCGCACCACCGCGTCGGCGTCGTCGATGAGCGGTACGCGCTGCGCGTACCGCCGGGTCATCTCCGCCACCACCTCGACGGCGACCTGCTCGGCCGACCGGTCGACGCCCAACTCACCGCTCAGGTAGGCGGCCCACTCGCCGGTGCTCATGCCCATCAGCCGGCGCTGGGTGTCCGGCTGCCAGACGCCTCCGTGCTCGGCCACGTACGCCCGCCGGACGTCCTCCCAGACCGGCTCCGAGTCCACGATCACGCCGTCCAGGTCGAAGAGCACCGCGTCCACCATGCCGCCATCCTGCCCCAGCCGGCGGCCCGGCTCACCCCGGCAGCGTCGCCCCGACGGAACGCTGCGCCGGCAACCCGATCGGGGCCTGCGCCGGGATGATCGTGCGGCAGCGCGTCGCGACCGGTTCGAGCAGCTCCCGCAGCCGCTCCGTACGCTCCGCGCCCAGCGCCCGCCATGGGCCCGCCGCGGCCCGGTCGGTGGCCTCCTCGACGGCCCGGAACGTGGCGGTGGCCTGCGGGGTCGGCCCCCGGTCGGCGGTCAGCCAGGCCTTGTCGACCAGCCGCTCCTCGGCGGCGGACCACTCCTCGTCGGTCCAGCCCCGGGCCGGCTGGTGGAACTCGCGCGACTGGTCGACCCGGCACCGCCAGGCCACCACCTCGACCGGCTCCAGCCCGGTGCCGACCAGCGCGGCCACGTGCCCGTCGCCCCGGTGCTCGCGCAGCGTGGCGGCGGCCTGCCAGAGCCGGGCCAGCGGGTACTCCCCGCGCGGCAGGGCGGCGTTGACAGCGCCGAGCACCCGCCCGGCGGTGTCCACCCGGTCGGCCGCCGCCTCCAGCAGCTCGGCGGCCTCGACCAGGTGCGACTCGGGCAGCTCGTAGGTGAACTCGGCGAGCGCCTGCACCGCGCCGGTGAGCCGGGCGCGCAGCGCCTCCTCCGGGGTGGCCAGCCGCCACACCGACGGCAACGCGCGGGCCACCATCGGCGGCGCGAAGCTGAAGAACGCGGCCGTCACCGTCGGCGCGTCGACCGGCCCGAGCGGCGCGGCCCGGCCGGCGAAGTAGCCGCGCCAGTAGCCGCGCAGCCCGACCGCCTCGAACGCGGAGCGGGCGCGCGGGTGGAAGTAGGTCACCGCGTGGACCGGCTCGAACAGCGTCCACATCTGCCGGGCCAGCCCGGGGTCGTCAAGCGCCGCCACGTGCACCTCCGCGTCGGTGGTCGGGTCACCGCGGACGGACGGACCGTCCGCGGTGACCACGAACCTACTGCCGTTGGGTGACCGGACGGAAGCCTGGAGTGATCTACTGCGCAGCCAGCACGTCGACGACGAAGCGCAGCGGCCCGGCCGGACGGCCGCCCTCGGCCTTGTCGCCGTACGCCAGGTCGGCCGGGAGGTCGAGCTGCACGCGGCTGCCCACCGGCACGCCGACCAGGCCCTGGTCCCAGCCCTTGATGACCTGGCCCACACCGATCTGGAAGGTGGCCGGCTGGCCGTTGTCCCAGGACGCGTCGAACTGCTTCCCGTCCTTGTAGAAGACGCCCACGTAGTTCGTGGTGATCGTCTGCCCGGCCTTCACCGCCGGCCCCTTGCCCTTGACCAGCGTGGTGACGGTCAGCTTCTTCAGCTCACCGGAGCCGGCCTTGACCGCCGGCTTGGTCTTCAGCGCCGGGTCGACGTTGGCGGGCAGCTCCGGCGCGGGCGGCGCGGTGGGCTCCGCCTGGTCGGCGGGGGCGCTGGGGCTGGCCGAGGAGGCGGTGGTGGCCGGCTTGTCGTCGTCCCCGCTGTTCAGCCAGACGAGACCACCGACCAGGGCCACCACGGCGAGCACACCGGCGGCCGCGCCCAGCATCGACTGCCGGCGCCGGCGCGCCTCGGCGGCCTTCTTCTCGGCCAACTGGGCGGCCAGCCGCCGCCCGGCCTTGGTGGCCGGGGCGGCCTGGTCCTCCGACCGGTTCTCCACACGCTCGCTCACGTCGACTCCCTGCAGGTGGGGGGTGGGTACGCCCCCGGCGGGCCGCCGCCGAGGCCAGCGCACACGGTACCCGCCCGCACCCCCACAGCGACGAAAGGCGGGGGCCCTTCTTAACGCATTCGGTATAGGCGGGGCCCCTTCTTCACACCCCGGGCTGGACCGGACACCGAGCGGGTACGTTCTCGGATATGGCGATCCTCACCGAAGAAGACCTGGCCCTGCTCGGCGAGCCGCAGCTCGCGCACGTGGCCACCATCGAGTCCGACGGCACCCCGCACGTCACCCCGGTCTGGGTGGACACCGACGGGGAGCACATCGTGTTCAACACCGCCAAGGGCCGGCAGAAGTACCTCAACATGTCCCGCAACCCGGTCGTCGCGGTGTCGGTGGTGGACAAGGCGGACGACTACCGCACGCTCTGGGTGAAGGGCACTGTCGAGTTCGTCACCGAGGGCGCCGACGAGCACATCGACCGGATGGCGAAGAAGTATCTCGGCCAGGACACCTACCCGTGGCGGCGCGCGGGCGAGGAGCGCGTCATCGTCCGCATCACCCCGACGGAGAAGCTCGGCCGCGGGTGACGGGTGGGGCCCCGCCCGTAGCGAAGACGTCGGGCGGGGCCTCTGCGTACCCTCAGGCGGTCTTCTTCTTTGCGGCGGTCTTCTTTGCGGCGGTCTTCTTCGCCGGCTCGGCCTTCTTCGCCGCCGTCTTCTTCGCGGCGGTCTTCTTCGCCGGGGTGGCCTTCTTCGCCGGTTCGGCCTTCTTGGCCGGGGTCTTCTTCGCGGCGGTCTTCTTCGCGGAGCGGGCCGACGAGATCGGGGTCGGCTCGGCCCCGCCGCCGGACGGCGTCTCGCCCCGGGCTGCCCGGGCCCGCTCGACGGACGCCTTCAACGCGGCCATCAGGTCCACCGCGGCGGCCGGCGCGGCCTCTTCCTCCTCCGGCTGCACCACCTCGCGGCCCTCCACCTTCGCGTCGATGACCTCCTGCAACGCGGCCCGGTAGTCGTCGGTGAAGGCGTCCGGCTCGAACTCGCCGGCCATCGAGTCGATCAACGAGCTGGCCATCGCCAGCTCCGGCGGGCGAACCTTCAGGTCCTCGTCCAGGAAGCCGAAGTCGGGCTGACGGATCTCGTCCGGCCAGAGCATCGTGTTGAGCAGCAGCACGCCCTCGCGGACCCGCAGCGTCGCCAACTGCTCCCGCTGGCGCAGCGCCACCTTGACGATCGCCACCCGCTCCGAGTCGGTCAGCGCGTCCCGCAGCAGCACGTACGGCTTGGTGGCGGTGCCCTCCGGCTCCAGGAAGTAGGCCTTGTTGTAGAGGATCGGGTCGACCTGCTCGGCCGGCACGAACTCCAGCACGTCGATCGCGTGCGAGGTGCTCAGCGGCAGCTCGGCGAAGTCCTCGTCGGTCAGGATGACCATCTCGCCGCCGCCGAGGTCGTAGCCCTTGGCGATGTCGTCGTAGGTGACCTCCTCGCCGCAGACCGAGCAGGTGCGCTTGTAACGGATACGGCCGCCGTCCTCGCGGTGCACCTGATGGAACCGGATGTCCTTCTCCTCGGTTGCCGAGTAGACCTTCACCCCGATCGACACCAGGCCGAACGACACCGCTCCTTTCCAGATGGCCCGCATTCCCGCGCTCCTCTCCCCGGTTGTAGACCAGAATCCCAAACGATCGAACGGCACGCACGCCCTTCCGTGCCCTACTACAGTCAGGAGGTGCCCGGCGCGCCGTTGAAGCCGATGCTCGCGATGACCGGGCAGCTCCCGGCGGGTGCCGCATGGGCGTACGAGTTCAAGTGGGACGGCATCCGCGCGCTCGCCGACATCTCCCACGGCGACCGGCACTTCTACGCCCGCTCCGGCGTCGAGATCACCACCGCGTACCCGGAACTGCTCAACCTGGCCGAGCAGGTCGACGACGCGCTGCTCGACGGCGAGGTGGTGATCTTCACGGACGGGCAGCCGTCGTTCACCGCGCTGGCCGAGCGGATGCACGTGCGCAACCCGGCCAAGGCGGCACGGCTGGCGGCGACCGCGCCGGTCACGTACATGATCTTCGACCTGCTGCGGCTCGACGGCGTGGACCTGACCGCCCGGCCCTGGCACGAGCGGCGGGCGGCGCTGGAGGCGCTCGGGCTCGGCGCCGCCCGGTGGGCGGTGCCGCCGGTCTTCACCGACGGGCCGGCCACCTACGCGGCGGCCGGTGAGCACGGGCTGGAGGGCGTGCTGGCCAAGCGGGCCGACTCGGCCTACCGGCCCGGGGTGCGCTCGCCGGACTGGGTGAAGGTCAAGCTGGAGGTCACCGGCGACTTCGTGGTCGGCGGCTGGCGGCCGGGCGCGCGCCGGGTCGGCGGGCTGCTGGTCGGCGTGCCCGGCCCGGACGGGCGGCTGGTCTACCGGGGGCGGGTCGGCGGCGGCATCGGCGCGGCCGTCGAACGGGAACTGCTGCGCGAGCTGGAGCCACTGCGCGCCGGCGCGTCGCCGTTCGCCGGGGACGTGCCGCGCGAGGATGCGCGCGGTGCGATCTGGGTATCACCCCGGGTGGTGGTGGAGGTCAAGTACGGCCAACGCACCCCGGACGGGCGGCTGCGCTTCCCCCGGGTCCTGCGCCTGCGCTCGGACAAGCCGCCCGAGGAGGTCGAGGATGCCGGCTGACCGGTTCAAGGTCGAGGTCGAGGGGCGCTCCCTGGAGCTGTCCAACCTGGACAAGGTGCTCTTCCCGCAGGCCGGCTTCACCAAGGGCGAGGTGATCGACTACTACACCCGGATCGCCCCGGTGCTGCTGCCGCACCTGCGCGACCGCGCGCTCACCCGGATCCGCTTCCCCAACGGCGTCGACGGCGGCTCGTTCTTCGAGAAGAACGCACCGGCCGCGACCCCCGCTTGGGTACGTACCGAGAACCTGCCCGTCCCCGGGTCGACCAAGGGGCGGGAGACCATCGACTTCGTGGTCTGCGACGAGTTGCCCACGCTGGTCTGGCTGGCGAACCTGGCCGCGCTGGAGCTGCACACGCCGCAGTGGAAGGTCGGCGAACACCCGGACATGATGGTGGTCGACCTGGATCCGGGCGCCCCGGCGGCGCTGCGGCAGTGCTGCCAGGTGGCGCTGCTGATGCGTGACCGACTGGCTGACGACGGGATCGACGCGTACCCGAAGACGTCCGGGAAGAAGGGCATGCAGCTCTGCTGCCCGATCGCCGGCACCCAGGACGCCGACGTCGTCTCCGGCTACGCCAAGCGGATCGCGCAGGAACTGGAGCAGGCGCACCCGAAGCTGATCGTGTCGAAGATGGCGAAGAACCTGCGCGGCGGCAAGATCTTCATCGACTGGAGCCAGAACAACGCGGCGAAGACGACCGTGGCGCCGTACTCGCTGCGCGCCCAGCCCGTACCGGCCGCCTCCACGCCGCTGACCTGGGACGAGGTGGCGGCCGGTGCGGCCGGAAAACGGCCCGCGACGCGGCCCTACACGGCCACCGAGGTGCTCAGGCGGGTGGCGAAGCAGGGTGATCTGCTGGCGCCGCTGCTCGACGGCGGTCCCGAGCTGCCCGCCGGCTGACCCGCCACCACGCGCCGCCGACCAGCAGCAGCACGATCACGCTGATCGCCACGTCACCCACCAGGTCGGCCGCCGGGCCCGCCGGGGTGTAGGTCGGCACGCCGTACGCGAAGACGGCCGCGACGACCACGGCGGCCGAGCCGGCGGCGAGCACGTGGCGCTGCCCCCAGCCGGCCCGCCGGGACCAGCGCGTCAGCAGCACGGCGGGGACCACGGCGAGCGCGAGCGCGACGCCGATCCCGGTCCACCCCGGCACGGCCCCGGCCCCGGCGTACGCGACCAGCACCACCAGCCACGCCCAGACGGGCCTCGGCGCGGTCCTGGCGGTCCGGTCGACGGGCGTGCCGGCGGCCGGGTCGAGGCGTGCGTCGGCGGCGCGTCCGGCGCGCAGCAGCGCGGCGGCGATCAGGGCCAGCGCCACGCCGGCGGCGAACGTGAGCTGGACCGGCGAGGCCAGGAAGCCCTTGCGCCCGCCGTCGTCGGCGAAGACCAACAGGCTGCCGCCGAGCCAGAGCAGCGCGGCCACGACCAGGCCCGGACGCCCCAGCCAGGACCGCGACCGGCGACCCGCCCCGAGGTACGACTCGACGAGCGCGATCGACGCGCAGATGGTCAACGCCACGTGGTTGCCCACGTAGTCGACCGCCTGCCGGGCGCTGAACCCGAGGCCGGGCACCAGCGTCGCCTCGGCGACGGCACGGGCGTCGGCGAACTGGGTGTCGTCGAGGTAGTCCGGATTGAACAGCGACTGGTCGACCAGGCCGGCCTGGACCACGCCGAAGGCGGCGGCGAGCAGCACGATCCCCGGCCAGCCCAGTCCGAGCCGCCGGGCGGTCTCCCGGATCAGCAGCGCGGCCCCGCCGTACATCGGGGCGAGCACCAGCACCACGAACGGCATGCCGACGAGCGTGAATCCGCCCCAGGAGCACTCGGCGGTCCAAGGCGCGAGCAGCAGCAACGCGACCGCCGGCGCGAGCCGACGGCGTAGGGGTTCGGTCGTCATGCCCGCACCGTGCCGCAGCCGTCCGGCCCGTCGATACGGCCATCGGCCGAGGGGCCCGTGACCAAAGTCGACGGTCACGGACCCGAGGGGCGGCGGCTCGGCTAGAGCGCGAACAGCAGGGCGGCGTCGAGGAGAATGACCAGCGCGGTGGCGAAGTGGATGCCGAAGGCGACGGCCCGGGTGCCGCCGTGCCGCAGCACGATGACGGTGTCGCCCAAGGGGGCGAGCGCGACGACAAGCATGAACCAGGCGACGGCGTCGGCGCTGGTGAAGGCGATCAGAGCGAGTCCGACCAGGCCGTAGGTGAGGTCGCGGACGCCCTTGACGGTGAGGTAGGCGGATTCGGTCCCACCCGTCGACGCCGGAACGCCGTAGCCGGCGGCGGCGTTCCGGGGCGTCGTCAGGAAGCGGGCGCCGATGAAGACGATGAACAGGCTGAGGACGACGGCGAGCCCGTAGGCGAGGACGTTGAGCATGGTCGACTCCGAATCTAGCGCTGCTAGGGGCATGAGCGACGCTAGCAGAGCGTCGTTAGATTGCCTAGCGGTGCTAGAGTTGTGGCCATGTCCATCCAGGCGCGCCGAGAGCGGGAGCGGGCGGAGCGCGAGCGGGCCATCGTCGCCGCCGCCCGGGAACTGGCCGAGTCGGAGGGCTGGGACGCGGTCACCACCCGCCGGCTCGCCGCCGAGATCGAGTACAGCCAGCCCGTCCTCTACAGCCACTTCAAGGGCAAGGACGCCATCATGGCGGCGGTCGCCGTGGAAGGCTGCGGCGAGCTGGCCGCCGAACTCGCCGCCGCCCGCGCCGCCGCGACCGACCCCCGGCTGGCGGTGGCCGGCATCGCTACGGCGTACGCCGCATTCGCCGAACGTCGGCCCGCGCTCTACGACGCGATCTTCAGGCTCCCCGTCGCCCTCTCCTTCGCCAGCCAGGACGCCCCGGTCGAGCTGGCCCGAGCCTTCGCCGAGCTGGCCGAAACCCTGCGTCCGTTCGCCGGCGAGGACGACCTGGAAACATTTACCGAGACCTTCTGGAGCGGGCTGCACGGCCTGGTCACGTTGATGCGCGACGGTCGGCTGCGGCGGGCCGAACACGAGCGTCGGCTGGCGCTCCTGGTGGACCGGTTCGCCCCGCTAGGCTGAGCCGGCCGCCCGGGAGGAGCACATCCGATGGCCACCCACGCACCCGCTTCCGTCGCCACCGACGAGCCGCTGCTCAGCTACCTCGACGACGCCACCGGTGAACGCACCGACCTGACCGCGTCGCAGCTCGGCGCGTGGGTCGCTCGCAGCGCCGGGCTGCTGCGGGACGGCTGTGGGCTGCGTCCCGGTGACCGGGTGGCGGTGCTGCTGCCGCCGCACTGGCGTACCGCGGCGGTGCTGCTCGGCGCGTGGTCGGTCGGGCTGACGGTGTCCTTCCGGCCCCGGGCGCTGGCCGGGTTGCCGGCGCTGGAGCCGGGCGCGGACCGGCCTTTCGACGCGGTGTTCGTGACCCCGGAGCGCCTGGACGACTGGCTGGAGGACGTGCCCGACGGGACCCACCGCTACCTGGTCGGCGTGCGTCCCGACCCGGTCGACGAGGTGCCGCCGGGCTGGCTGGACTGGTCGGCCGAGGTGCTGCGGCACCCCGCCGACCCGCCGGACTACACGGCGGTGGACCCGGCCGACCCGGCTACCCCGGACGGCACCAGCTTCGGCGCGTGGCGGCGGCTGGCCGCGGAGATCGCCGCGCAGCTCGACCTGCGTCCCGGCGACCGCCTCCTGGTCGACCCGGTCGAACACGAGCAGCCCCTGAAGTGGCTGCTCGCCCCGCTCGCCGCCCGCGCCACCCTCGTGATCCACGCCAACCCCACCCACCCCGCCCCACCCCACACCCGCCGCCTCTGACCCCCGGCGCCTCGCGTCGATCTTGCAGTTGTGGTCCGGGAAATGCCGTTTTCGTGGCTTCTGCCGGGGCGTAAACTGCAAGATCAACGCTGTCGGGAGGGGTGCATGGTGAGTCGGGGGGACGGGCTGGTCTGGCGGGCGTACGGCGAGAGTGACCTCGCCGCGCTGACCGGGCTGGTCGAGGCGTGCCTCGCTGTCGACGGCGGATTGCCGCTGTTCACGCGTACTCCGCTGCTGCGGGCGCGGCTGCTCCAGACGCGTACCCTCGGTGCCTGGCACGACGGCGGCCCGGTCGCGGCCATCGGGGTCGGCACCGGACGGGCGCCGGCCACCGCCACCGGCCTGGTGCATCCGTCCTGGCGCGGACGCGGCCTCGGCGGCACGCTGCTGGACTGGGCCAGCGAGCAGGCGGGCGGCACGGACCTGCTGCTCACCACCGAGACGTGGACCGCCGAAGCGGAGGCGCTGTTCGTCGCGCGCGGACTACGGCGGACGTTCCTGGAACGGGTGCTGCGGCACGACCTCGACGCGCCGCCCGACGTGGTCGCGCCGGACGGTGTCACGCTGGAGCCGGCCACGCTCGGCCCGGAGCTGTTCGACACCTACCGGGCGTCGTTCGCCGACCGGCCCGGCTTCGTCGAGCCGGCGGCCGAGGAATGGCTGGGTGACCTGCGCGACGACGAGGGCTACCGACCGGAGCTGTCGATGGTCGCGCGTGGGCCGGACGGCGGCGCGGCCGGCTTCGTCACCGTGCTCGACAACTGGATCGACCAGGTCGGCGTGGTGCCCGGTTGGCGCGGCCGGCGGGTCGGCGCGTACCTGGTGGCTCGCGTGCTGCGTGGGCTCGCCGAGGTGGGCGCGGACGCCGCGTGGCTCTGCGTCAACGACGACAACCCGGCCACCGGGCTGTACCGCCGGCTCGGCTTCCGCGAGGCCGGCCGTCGGGCACGCTACCTGCGTCGCTGACGGACGACCCGGCGCAGGCGGTGTGAATTGTCGACGACGTCAACGAACGGGAGGTGGGCGAGTGGTCTGCCGAGCGGAGACCGCACGTTCACGCTGCGGCGGCATCCTGGCTCGGTGGGTAGGCCTGCTCTCCACCCTTGTCGGGGATGCTGGCGGCCCTCTTCGGTGCCAGCTGTGACACGCGCTGCGCGGAAATGCCGAGAAGGGCGCCCGCGTCGCGCACCGTGTAACCCTTGGCGAGCAGGGCACGCACTGCAGTGATGGTGGCTTCTTCAGCGGACTCTTCAGCCTGAGGGTCGACGTCAAGGAGGAGGGTGATGGCTTCGCGGGCCATGCCCTCCACCTGGTCGAGTCGACGCGCCTGGGAGAACAGGCCGCTGATCTCAGGCACGGTGATGGCCCACCAGCCCCCGCTGCGTACGCACGTGGCGGTGTATTTCATTTGCCTGCCTCAATCCGAGGCTGCGCAGGAAGCCCCGCGCGGTGAGTTCGTTGATCTCCTTGTGTCGCGGTATGACGACGTTCCGCAGACCGTACCGGTAGACCGTATGGCTGCCACCCTCGCGAACCTTCTCGAATACCACGCCGGCGTCGGCAGCCGCCTTGCCAAGACGGACTAGACGTGCGACTGAGGCCCCGATCTCCTACGAACTTGATGGCGTGGGCGGGTCAGCGCCGTCGGAGCCAGGGCGCGCGACGGGCGCACGCCGAGAAGTGATCCGCCGGTAGCGCGCACCGCCCGGCTCCACCCGCGCGCTGAGCTGGGCGAGTACCCGGGCGGCGGTACGGGCGAAGACGCGCGCCCGGTGCAGGTCCGGCGCGGTCACCGGCAGGTGGATCACCCAACGCTCGGTCATCGGTACCGGTGCTGCGCCGACTGCGCGCTCTGCCAGGCGCGGAGCGCGTTCTTCACGCGGACGTTCTCCTCCCGCAGCGCGACCATCGTGGTCTGCGCGACGGCCAGCTCGTCGGCGACGCGGTGCAGGAAGGTGCGGATCTCGGCCGGGTCGAGGCCGTGCCGGCGGACCGAGAAGCAGCGTTCCCGCACCTGGGCGGGGCGCAGCGGGGAGCGGTACGGCGGCGGGGGTTCGTCGGGCCGTCGCGTCGGCCAACGGAACGGGTCGCGCACGAGGTGACCGCCCTTCGGTGCGGGTCGCGTGGTTGCGTGGTCTCGGCCCTACGTCAGTTGTTGCCGCTGTCTCACCTACTGCTCGATACTGGAGGGGGGCCAACCGACTGCAAGGGGCCACCACGTGCCGATTCCGCCGACCATGGGTGAGCTGATCGAGGATCTGCTGAGGCGGATCAAGGAGGGCGAGTTCCCGCCCGGCTCGCAGATCCCGTCCACTCAGCAACTCTCCGACCACTACAACGTGTCCGTGGCGACGATCCACCGAGCGGTGGCGCGGTTGCGGGAGCGGGGCGTGCTGGTGGGTCGCCCCGGCCGAGGTGTGTTCGTCGCCGAGTCGGATCGCCGCTGAGTCCGCGCCCGCTGACCCATCCCTGCCATCAAGTTTGCAGGGGACCGGGAGGCCCTCGGGTGCCGAGCGTCGGGGGGTGTTGCGGAGCCCGCTGACGTGGTCTTATGTCGGAACGACGACGTCATCGACCCGCAGCTTTGACAACCCCGCGTCGGTTCCGTGTTCCTTTCATGCCTCTCGAAAGGTGCAGCGATGCACAGGAAACCGACAATCCACCTGGCGGTGCTGGCCACGGCCGCCGCCACGTTCCTGACCGGCGGAGCGCACGCCACGGCCGCACCCGTGACCGCCTCCGCCCAGGTCGCCGCCTGCCAGCCGGGCGCCGACCAGCACAGCGTCGCCCGGGTGAGCGAGGGCGCCACCGCCCAGGAGCCGGAGCTCTACTCGAAGAACGAGGCCAACGCGTACGGCGTGATCAAGGACGTGCCGCGCCTGGCCAACGGCAGCGTCACCGTGCCGACGATCTTCCACATGATCTCCGACCACGAGCTGAGCGCGGCCGAGAAGGCCCGGTGGAACACGCTGATCGCGGCGCAGATGACCGTGCTCAACGACTCGTACGCCGGCCGCACCGCCGCCGACGCCTCGGACACGCCGTTCCGCTTCTCGCTCGTCGACACCACCTGGACCGTGAACAGCACCTGGTACACCGTCGAGCCGGGCAAGAACGAGCGGGACATGAAGAAGGCGCTCTACACCGGCGACTCCCGCACGCTCAACGTCTACGCGGCGAACATCGGCGGCGGGCTGCTCGGCTGGGCGTACTTCCCGAAGGGCTACAACAACGGCCGCGACTACATCGACGGCGTGGTCATGCTCGACGAGTCGATGCCGGGCGGCACGGCCGGCAAGTACGCGCTCGGCGACACGCTCACCCACGAGGTGGGGCACTGGCTGATGCTGGAGCACACGTTCGCGCACGGCTGCTCCGCCTCCGGCGACTTCGTCGCCGACACGCCGCGTGAGGCGGCACCGCAGTTCAACTGCCCGGTCGGCGCGGACACCTGCACCGCGCCCGGCCTCGACCCGATCCACAACTTCATGGACTACACGCAGGACTCCTGCATGGACATGTTCACCCCGGGCCAGGCGGACCGGATGAGCGACGCCTGGGTCGCGTTCCGCGCCAGCGGCCAGGGCTGACGCGTCGGAGGGGACGGCCACCTCGCACCTCGGCCGTCCCCTCCGCTGCCCGAATCAGCAGCCCCGCATCAGCAGGTCGTGTTGCCCAGCGGCACCCAGCCGTCCAGCGACGGGTCCTCGGCGCCGTGGCCGTACACCCAGGCGTCGTCGTCCTCGGCCCAGCCCCCGTGCGCGCGGAACCCACGCCCGGCGGTCAGGGTGCGCAGCACCATGCCGTGCGGTGCGGCCCGCAGCCAGGTGTTCTGGGTGAGGTTGCAGACGAAGCCGGGCGCGTCGCTCGCCGAGGCCGGCGAGGCCGCCACGGCCGCGCCGGCGAGGCCGACGGTGGCGACCGTCAGTGCGGAGAGAATACGGCGTTTCACTCGGGTCCCTTCCGGTGTTCCAGTGACGGCCACGATTGTGCCACTGTGGACCGACAGTCGGCCGGACCCGGTTCGCTACTCGACCGTCGGCAGTTTCGGGCCGAGCACGTCGTCGGCGTCCACGATCGTGTACGCGTACCCCTGCTCGGCGAGGAACCGCTGCCGGTGCGCGGCGTACTCGGTGTCGATGGTGTCCCGCGAGACCACGGTGTAGAAGTGCGCCTGCCGGCCGTCGGCCTTCGGGCGGAGCACCCGGCCCAGCCGTTGCGCCTCCTCCTGCCGCGACCCGAACGTGCCGGACACCTGGATCGCCACCGCCGCCTCCGGCAGGTCGATGGAGAAGTTGCCCACCTTCGAGATCACCAGTGTGCGCACCTCGCCGGAGCGGAACGCGTCGAACAGCCGCTCCCGCTCCTTGTTCGTGGTGGACCCCTGCACGATCGGCGCGTCCAGGTATTCGCCGAGCTGGTGCAGTTGGTCGAGGAAACCACCGATCACCAGCACCTGCTCCTGCGGGTGCCGCTCCACCAGCGCGCGGACCACCGGCAGCTTGGTGCGGGCGGTCGCCGCCATCCGGTAGCGCTCCTCCGCCTCCGCCGTCGCGTACGCCAGCCGCTCCGCGTCGGTGAGCGTCACCCGAACCTCGGTGCACTCCGCCGGCGCGATCCAGCCCTGCTGCTCGATGTCCTTCCACGGCGCGTCGTACCGCTTCGGGCCGATCAGGCTGAACACGTCGCCCTCCCGGCCGTCCTCGCGGACCAGCGTCGCGGTGAGGCCCAGCCGGCGGCGGGCCTGGAGGTCCGCCGTGAAGCGGAAGATCGGCGCGGGCAGCAGGTGCACCTCGTCGTAGACGACCAGGCCCCAGTCGCGGGCGCCGAACAGGTCCAGGTGGGTGAACGCGCCGCCGCGCCGCGAGGTGAGCACCTGGTACGTGGCGATGGTGACCGGACGGATCTCCTTGCGCTCGCCCGAGTACTCGCCGATCTCCTCCTCGGTCAGCGACGTGCGGGCGATCAGCTCCCGCTTCCACTGCCGGCCCGCCACCGTGTTCGTGACCAGGATCAGCGTGGTCGCCTTCGCCTCCGCCATCGCCGCGGCCCCGACCAGCGTCTTGCCGGCGCCGCAGGGCAGCACCACCACGCCCGACCCGCCGGCCCAGAACGCCTCCACCGCCTCCCGCTGGTACGACCGCAGCGTCCACGGCCTGCCGCCGTCCTTGCCGGACTCGGCCAGCTCGATCGGGTGTGCCTCGCCGTCCACGTACCCGGCCAGGTCCTCCGCCGGCCAGCCGAGCTTGAGCAGCGCCTGCTTGAGCCGGCCCCGCTCGGACGGGTGCACCGCGATGGTGTCGTCGTCGAGTTTCGCGCCGAGCATGCCGGCGAGCTTCTTGCTCTTCGCCACCTCGATCAGCACCACCCGGTCCAGGGCGCGCAGCACCAGCCCGTGCACCGGGTCGTTGGCGAGTTGGAGCCGGCCGTACCGGTCCATCGTCTCGGCCACGTCTACGAGCAGCCCGTGCGGCACCGGGTAGCGCGAATACTTGATCAGGGAGTCGACCACGCCCTCCGCGTCGTGACCGGCCGCCCGCGCGTTCCACAGCCCCAGCGGGGTGAGCCGGTAGGTGTGCACGTGCTCGGGGGAGCGCTCCAACTCGGCGAACGGCGCGATGGCCATCCGGCAGGCCTGCGCGTCCGGGTGGTCGATCTCCAGCAGCAGCGTCTTGTCCGACTGCACGATCAGTGGTCCACCACTCACGCCGCGTCCTCCTCGCCTGGCCCGGAAACCTGCCCGCACGGCGGCTGACCTGCCGAAGGCGGACCATCCAGTGTTGCACGCCGGGGAAGGTCAGAAAAAAGTCTCGCTGGACAGGCAACGTCATACTCCTCTCACACGTCTAGCAAGCGGGACAACTGTCCAGGGAGGGCCCATGCAGCGTGTCCGGTTTCTCGCCCGGGTCGCCGGCCTGGCGGTGGTCGTGCTGGTCGGCGTCGGCGCGTGCGCGCTCGATCCGCAGACGGAGGGCGCCGGGGTCACCACCCCCGCGCCGGTCGGGCTGACGGAGGGAGCATCGGGGGCGAGCGCGCCGCCCACGCCCGAGCGGTCGGCCACGTCCCCGCCGGCGCAGCCGAGCCGGACGGCCACGCCGAAACCCTCCCGGTCGCCGTCGGCGACCGCCTCCCCGAAGCCCAAGCCGAAGCCGAGCCGCTCCGCCGGGTGCCCGCAGGGCGAGCACCAACGGGCCGTGGAGCGCTACCTGAGCCGGCTGGGCGGGTTCGGGACGCTGACCGTGGACGGTGCGCAGTCCGCCGCCGACTGCGTCGCGATCAAGAAGTTCCAGAACCGGTACGGCATCAGCCCGGCCTCCGGTCGCGCCGGCCCCACCACGTACGACGTGGCGAAGCGGCTGGCCGACACAGACGTGTCCCGCTGCCGGGCCGGCGCCCGGCTCACGTTCTGCGTGGACCTGACCCGGCAGACCGTGTGGGCGATGCGCGGCGGCACGGTGGTGCTGGGCCCGACCGTCACCCGCACCGGCATGTCCGGCTACGCCACGCCGGCCGGCACGTACTCGGTCGGCTGGAAGAACCTGCGTGAGTGGTCCAACCCGTACGAGGTGTGGCTGCCGTACTGGCAGCAGTTCAACGGCGGCATCGGCTTCCACGAGACCACCACCTACCTGCACAACGGCGCGATCGGCTCGCACGGCTGCGTCAACCTGCTGCACCGCGACGCGGTCCGCCTCTGGGAGCTGGGCTCGGTCGGCACCCGCGTGGTGGTGATCGGCCGCCGTCCCGGCACCTGAGCTGCCGGTACCCTGGGAGCCGGGTCCACCACCGGGCGGGGAGGGGCTGGCATGACCGTCGATCAGGACGTGCTTCCCGAGGACGAGCGGACGCCGCCGCAGGTCTCCACCGCGGTGCTGGTCGGCTACGCGACCGCCGCCGCGGGCGTGTTCGGTTGGTTTCTCTTCGGGCTGCTGGTGCAGCGGCAGGGCTTCGTCGACTCGGTCGGCGAGTCCGCCGGCGCGGCGTTCGCGCTGCTGCTGGCGATCTCGGTGATCGGCACGTTGCGCCGCAACGGGGAGTGACTCACTCCTCCAGCACGGCGGCCGTGATCCGGTGCAGCGCGAACGTGTGCAGCATCTCGGTGCGGTCGTCCTCGGCGCGCAGGTAGCCGGCGCCGATCGAGACCGGCCGGACCAGCCGGGACGCGGTCGCCCCGTGCGCGTCGACGTAACCCACCCAGACCCGCGCCTTGTCCCGCACCGCCTGCTGGAGCACCGCCAACGCGTCGCCGTGCCCGGGCACCGCCGTCGGGCCGGTGACCGCCGGTCCGCCGCGGACCACCGCCGGGGCCCGCCGCGCCGCCCGGGCCGCCGCCTCGCCCCGGCGGATCTGCTCCACCACGCCCAGCAGGCGGGGCATCGGCAGCCTCGGCGTGGCCAGCGGGTCCACCGTCCGGCCGGTGAGCGGCGTCCGGGCCGGCGCCCGCCGGTTCTTCGGCCGGGACAGCACCGTCGCGCCGCTGGCGTCCTCGGGCACCGGCGCGTATCCCGCGTCGCGCAACGCGAGCAGCATCCGGTTGACCTGGTACGGGGTGACCAGCACGGTCGGGGCCAGCCGGCGGAACGCCAGCGACTCCAACCGCCGGTCCGCCTGCACCTCGTTGAGCAGCGCCTCGTCGTCGCTGCGCACGTAGCCCCCGGCCGACCCGACCCGCAGCCCGCCGTGCTTGCGCGCCACGTCGTCCACCAGATAGGTCAGCCCCTGCGGCACCGGGGTACGCGACCGGCGGCGGAACAGCGCGTGCAGGTCGTCGGCGGTGTACCCGGCGTCCAGGGCCCGCCGGATGCTGGCCGTGGTCACCCGGTGCACGCTCGCCCCGCCCGCCGACTCGTGCTCGGCCACCACGTCCAGCTCGGCGGCGAGCGCCGGGTCGGGCGGGCCGGGCACCACCACGCTCAGGTCGGCCTGCACGAGGACGTGGTCGACCGGGGCGGGCAGCAGCCCGTCCAGTGCGCGTACCGCCGTCGACGGGTCGCCCGACTCAGCGTCGGAGCGCAGCCCCAGCGGGTCGTCGCCCCGCTCGTCGGCGTCGGCCAGCTCGGCCAGCAGCAGCCGCCCGTACGAGGTGAGCGCGCCCAGCCCGGTCACCCCGAGCCGGGCCGCCTCGGCCAGCACGTCGCGGTGCGCCGTCTCCCGTCCCCGGGCCCGCCGGGGCGCCCGCCACTCCAGCAGCGCCAGCACCTCGTCCGGTGTCGGCGCGGTGGCCGCCGGCAGGTCGGCCAGCACGGCGAGCACCGCGCGGCGGGCGGCCGGCGCACCGGCGCGTTCCGCCTCCGGCGAGAGCACCGAGATCGGCCGGTCCCGGTCGTCCCGCTGGCCGACCAGACCCACCTGCCGGGTCATCGCCAGCCACGCCCGGGCGAGCTGCTCCCAGCGCTGGGCGAGCGACGCCGCGCGCCACACCTCGTACCCGCCGGTGGGCGCGATCTGCTGGTCGCCGCCGTACCGGGTGGTGGCCGCGCCGGTCAGCTCCAGCTCACCGGTCAGCCCCGCCGCGTACGCCACCTCGAAGATCAGCGCGGTGGTCGGCTCGTCCAGCCCGAGGAGCCGGGCGAGCCGGCGCAGGTCGCGTACGCCGACGCCGCCGGACCGCAGCACCGGGGCCGGCTCGACGACAAGCGCCTCCAGCAGCGCCTCGGTGTGCCGGACCGCCTCCATGGTCTGCCCGGCCCCGGCCGAGTCGACGGCCTTGGTCTCCCGGGGCGGGGCGGACACCTCGGGCGGGCTGGTGCGCAGCGGGCCGAGCGGACCGGTGTCGCGGCGCAGCACCAACCCCACCTCCCGGGGCAGCTCGACCGTGCCGTGAGGGCCGCCGGACATCCGCACCAGCAGGTGGTGCTCGACCAGCCAGCGGATCGGGGAGCCGGTGGGCGCGCCGCCGTTGACCAGGTCGGGCGGGAGCACGTCCTCGCCGCCGGTGGCGGGGGCCTCCAGTGCGCCCGGCGCCACGGTGCCGACCGGCGGCCCCGCGGCGAGCCGGTCCAGGACCGCCCGGGCCGACGGCGGCGCGGCGAGCAGCGCCCGCCGCAGCTTCGCCGGGTCCGCGCAGAGGGCCGCCGCGCGCGCGTCCAGCTCCGCCGCCGGGCGACCCAGCCCCGCCGGGTACGGGGACACCTCGTCGACGCCGCCCACCACGGTCAGGTCGTGCTCGGGGCCGTACAGCAGGAACCGCGCCCGGAGCCGGTCGACGGCGGCCCGGACCGCGGTCGGGGCGGGCGGGTGCGGCCCGGCGGTGGCCGTGGCGAGGATCTGGTCGGTGGAGGTGGCGCCGTCGGGGCCCCGGGTGAGCCGGGCGGCGTCGAGGATCTGGAGAGTGAACTGGTCGAGCCCGTCGAGCGCCCGGGCCACGGAGACCCGGGACTGGGCGCGCAGGGCGAGAGCGGACACGTCCGCCGGCACCGGCACGACGAGGTCCGGCCGCAGTTGGAGCAGGGCGGCCAGCGACTCGTCGGGGAGGGCCCGCAGATGGTCGGCGAGTGAGGTGGTCATCGTCGTACCACGCTAGCCCGCTGGGTACGTTCTCGGCATGCCTCCGCTGATGGTCGGCTTCGACCTCGACATGACCCTGGTCGACTCCCGTCCCGGGATCGCCGCCGCCTACCGGGCCCTGACCGAGCGCACCGGCGTGCCGGTGGACGCGGAACTGGCGGTGTCCCGACTGGGCCCGCCGCTGCGCACCGAGCTGGCGCACTGGTTTCCGCCGGAGCGGATCGAGGAGGCGGTGACGCTCTACCGCGAGCTGTATCCCGCGTACGCGATCACGCCGACGGTGCCGATGCCGGGCGCGGAGGGCGCGGTGCGCGCGGTGCACGAGCGCGGTGGGCGGGTGATGGTGGTGACCTCGAAGATCGGCCGGCTGGCGAAACTGCACCTGGACCACCTCGACCTGGCCGTCGACGAGCTGGCCGGCGACCTGTTCGCCGAGCAGAAGGCGACCGCGCTGCGGGAGCACGGCGCGACGCTCTACGTGGGTGACCACGTGGCCGACATGGCGGCCGCACGAGCAGCGGGAATCCCGGGCGTGGGAGTGGCAACGGGCCCGTGCTCGGCGGCCGAGCTGAGCGCGGCCGGGGCCGAACTGGTGCTTGATGATCTCGGCGAATTCCCGGCGGCGGTGGACCGGATCATCGGGCTAGCCTTGGAGGGGTAGACGGTTCGAGTGGAGCGGGGTTCGACAGGTGCCGACGGGTCGAGTGAAGTGGTACGACGCGGCCAAGGGATACGGGTTCGTCACCAGTGACGAGGGTGGCGACGTGTTCCTGCCCAAGGGCGCGCTACCGGCGGGTGTCGCCGACCTGAAGGGTGGCCAGCGGGTCGATTTCAGCGTGGTGGACAGCCGGCGGGGCGCCCAGGCCATGGGCGTGAAGTTGCTGGAGGCGCCGCCGTCCGTGGCGGAGCTGCGTCGCCGGCCGGCCGAGGAACTGCACGGCCTGGTCGAAGACATGATCAAGGTGCTGGAGGCGAAGGTCCAGCCGGACCTGCGCCGGGGGCGCTTCCCGGATCGCAAGGCCGCGCAGAAGATCGCTCAGCTGGTCCACGCGGTGGCGCGCGAGCTGGAGGTCTGAGGGACGAGCCCGGCGTCGGCGGCCCGGCCCAGCAGCGCCTCCACGGCGGCGAAGCCGGCCTCACCCAGGTCGGCGGTGAACTCGTTGACGTAGAGGCCGATGTGCCGGTCCACCACGTCGGGCTCCATCTCCTGCGCGTGCGCGAGGACGTACCCGCGGCTGGCCTCCGGGTCCGCCCAGGCCTGCCGCACCGACTCCCGGATCCAGGCGGCGGCCTCGACCGGGTCGACCGCGCCACGGCGGGCCAGGATCGCGCCGAGCGGGATCGGCAGCCCGGTGTCGCCCTCCCACCATTCGCCCAGGTCGACCAGCGCGGTCAGCCCGTGGCGCGGGTAGGTGAAACGGGCCTCGTGGATCACCAGACCGGCGTCGTACCGGCCGGCCGCCACGCCCGGCATGATCTCGTGGAACGGCACCACCTCGATCCGCGCCGGCGCCTGGTCCGCCGCCCAGAGCCGGAACAACAGGTACGCCGTGGTCCGCTCGCCGGGCACCGCCACCGTCGCGCCGGACAGGTCGGTCCGGTCGCCCCGGGTGAGCACCAGCGGGCCGCAGCCCCGGCCCAGCGCGCCGCCGCAGGGCAGCAGATGGTAGTCGTCGAGCAGCCACGGCAGCGCCGCGTAGCTCACCTTCACCAGGTCGAACGCCCCACGCTCGGCGGCCGTGTTGGTGACGTCCACGTCCGCGTAGGTCACCTCGACCGGAGGTGCCCCGGCCACCCGGCCGTGCACCAGCGCGTCGAAGACGAACGTGTCGTTCGGGCAGGGGGAGATCGCCAGGGAGAGCGCCACCCGTTCACCGTAACTCCGTCGCCGGTGCCGACCGCCACCCCGACCCGACCAGTGTGACCGACGCGGCTCGCTCGCTCCCTGGTGGCGGAGAGGTCGTTCGCCGGCCCTGCGAACTTGATGGCGTGAACGGGTCGGCCATCGGTCCGGTCGTTCACCCCCGCCCACGCGGGCACACCCGCCGGGTCAGTCCCCACTGGGCAACCTCGCCTGTGCTGGTCACGCCGGGACGTGCACCGCTGGCGGAAGGACTGACTCACCTTTGCCATCAAGTTTGCAGGGGCCGCTCGCGGACCCCTCGTCCCCAGCGGAACGGCTTTTCCACATGGTTATCCACAGGAAGTTGCCGCAGGGTGGAGGACGACGCGGTGACGGTCGAACATGGCACGGTGACTGACGCCGAACCGAACACCGATCCGCGGGCGACAGATGTGGGAGCGACGGATCTGGGAGCGACCGATCTGGGAGCGACGCTGCGGGCGTTGCGTCGGGCGGCCGACCTCAGTCAGCGTGAGCTCGCCGAGAGATCGGGAGTCCCGCAGACGACGGTCGCCCGCATCGAGTGCGGGCGGTCGGTGGGTTCGAGCTTCCGCACCGTCGCGCGGCTGGTCGTGGCAGCGGGCGGGCGGGTCATCATTGCGCCCCCGGGCGAGAGGGATCGGCTGCTGCCGACGGTGTCGGAACAGTTGCGGGACGCGGCGGGGCGGCACTGCCCGGCGCACCTGGATGCCCGAGAGGTCCGCGAGCCGAAGGACTGGCCGGGGGCCTGGTGGGCGCACTTCCCGGCCCTCTCCGGTTACGCGTCGGCCCTGCCGGCCGTGACCTACCGACTCGACCGCGAACACCGGGACCGCGACCGGGCCCGGGCCTGGGTGCGCCGGGAGTGTCAGGTCCGGCGACACCTCGACCCCACGCTGCCGGCGACGTCCTGGCGATTCGTCGCCGAGCTGCCGGACGGCGAGTTGATCGGCGAGCTGCGCGCACACGAGCGCAGCGACGAACTGCTCCTCGGCTTCCCGTTGCCGGGCCGGTGCCACCTCGTGCTGGACGGGGTGCTCGTGGCGCCGGCGTACCGGCTTCTCGGCATCGGTCGGCGGCTGGTGGCTGCGCTGACCGCCGAAATGGCCCGTTGCGACATACCGTCGGCACACGCCGTCACCGATGAGCCGGGAGTGGGCCTGCTGCGCAGATGCGGCTTCCGGGTCGAGTCGAGAGGGGCCGCGGTGATGCGGTTCGAGCTGCCGGTCAGCGGAGAGCCGCGGCTGCGGTGGTGAGCGCGGCGAACGCCTCGCGCATGCGCCACGCGCCGCGGTCGCGGGGGCCGATCGGGTTCGAGACCGTCCGCAGCTCGGCGAAGGGGACCCCGGCGTGGGTGGCGGCCACGGCGACGCCGTACCCCTCCATGGCCTCGGCCACGGCGTCCGGGTGCCGGTCGGCGAGCGTGGCGGTGCTGGCAGCGGTGCCGGTCACGGTGCTGACCGTGAGCACGGTGCCGACGGTCGCCGTGGGCAGCGCGGCGCGCAGCGCGTCCAGCAGGGCCGGGTCGGCGGGCACGGTCCGGCCGCCACCCAGCAGCTCGGGCGCCATGCCCAGCTCCTCGACCGGGATGAACCCGGCCGGCGACTCGGCACCGAGGTCGGCGGCGACGCTGCGGTCGGCCAGCACGGTGCCGCCGACCGCGACCCGGCCGACGAAGCCGCCGGCGATGCCGGCGCTGACCACCGCCCGGTACGGCCGGCCGGCCGCCTCGGCCAGCGCCAGCAGGCGCGCGGTGGCGGCGCCGGCGACGGCCGGGCCGACGCCGACCGGTCGTACCGTCACGGTCGGGTCGGTGAGGCCGGCGCGGACCGCCTCGGCCTCGGCGGGCACCGCCGTGACCACCAGCAGACCGGTCACGCCACCGGCCCCCGGGGATCGCGCCGGTTCTCGTCCTCCGCCGCCCCGACCCCGCCGACCGACGAGGAGGGGCGGTAGATGTGGAAGCCGGGCGGAGCGAGCGCGTCGTCGTCCGGCGGGGGGATGTCGACCCGCTGCGGCGCGGGCGAGGTGGGTGCCGGGTCGTCGAACGAGGTGACCGGCGGGTGACCGCTGATCACCTCGTCGTCGCCGAGCGGGCGACCGCTGATCACCTCGTCGTCGCCGAGCGGGCGACCGACCAGGTGTTCGCCGCGCAGTCGGCCGGCGATCAGCACACCGCGTACGGCCACGAGCGCGGCCACGCCGGCGGCTACCGCCACCCCGATCAGGCCGGTGAACGGCACCAGCCCCAGCCCGCCGCCGGCCACGAACGCGAGCATCAGCGCGGTCTCCGAGTGCGCGAACGAACTGGCCCGCAGCCGCTCCGGGATGCGCTCCTGGATCGAGGCGTCCACCGCCAGCTTGGCGATCCCGCTCATCAGCGCCGCCACCAGGCAGAGCAGCGCCACCATGGGCAGCGAGAACTTGATCGCGGCGAGCAGCGCCACGCCGGCCACGACGATCGAGCCGCTGGACTGGATCGCGGTCGGCCGGTGGATGCGCAGCCGGGTGCCGAGCGCGGTGGCCAGGAACGTGCCGACCGCCAGCGCGCCGCCGACCAGGCCCAACGCGGCCTGGGCGCCGAGTTCACGGCCGAAGAAGTCGGTGGTCAGGTCGCCGGCCTTGATGGCGAAGGCGAGGAAGAGAAGCAGGAAGCCGTAGATCCCGCGTAGCGCCGCGGCCCCGATCAACGTGGCGATCACCAGGCGGCCGGCGGGGCGGCCCCGGCCCAGCGGGCGCTCGCCGTCGCGGCGGCGCATCGCCCGCAGTGGGTGCGGCATCCGCTCCGGCGGCTCCGAGTCGGCCTTGGGCGGCAGCCGGAGCGAGACGACCATGCCGATCAGGAAGATCACCGTGGCGACCCGGAGCGGCCACTGCGGCCCGAACCAGAACGCGGCCAACCCGATCGGGGCGACCAGCGCGCCGGCCACCGTGCCGTAGACGCTGGCTCGCGCGCCGACCTGGGACAGCCCCAACCCTTCGGGGAGCAGCCGGGGAACCGCCGCGGACCGGGCCACGCCGTAGGCGCGGGAGAGGGCGAGCACCCCGAAGGCCGCCGGGTAGAGCCCGAGCCCGCCCATGTAGTCGGAGATCAGCCAGGCCAGGAACGCCCGGCCGAGCATGGTGGTGGCCAGCGCGTACCGCCGGCCGTGGCGGAAGTGGTCGAGCAGCGGGCCGACCACCGGTGCGAGCATGGCGAACGGGACCATGGTCACCAGCAGGTAGAGCGCGACCTTGTTGCGCGCCTCGCCCAGCGGCACGTCGAAGAAGATCGTCCCGGCCAGGCCGATGGCGATCAGCGTGTCGCCGGCGCAGGAGAGCGCGTGCAGGTCGAACAGGCGGACCATGCCCACCTCGTTGCCGGCGCTGCGGGCCCGGGCGGTGCCGGCCCGGCGAGTCATCCAGCGCCCGCCGTGCAGCGAGCCCCGCAACAGCAGCCGGGTGGCGCGGATGCCGGTGCCCACGGTCCGCCCGAGGAAGGAGCGGCCGGAGCGGGAGGACAGCGCCATGTGTCCCATCCTGACCCATCTACTCCGTGCGTGCCGCATCACCCGGAGAGAACCCGCCGACGGGCATGGGGAACAATGGTGGAGTGACCAGGCCCGCCTCCGCCCGCGCCCCCCGGCTCGACCAGGTCTGCGCCGCCGCCGTCGAGGTGGCCCGCGACGCCATCACCGAGGTGGAGCCGACCGACGTCGGTGACCACCTCCAGGCCGTCGCCGAGGGCGACCGGGTCGTCACCCACTACTTCGACTGCCGGATGGCCGGTTACCGCGGCTGGCGCTGGGCCGTCACGGTGACCCGGGTGCCGCGCAGCAGACACGTCACCATCTGCGAGACCGTGCTGCTGCCCGGCTCGGACGCGATGCTCGCCCCCGGCTGGCTGCCCTGGCAGGAGCGGCTCCAGCCGGGCGACCTGGGTCCGGGTGACCTGCTGCCCAGCCCGGCCGACGACGAGCGGCTCGCCCCCGGGTACCTGCTCTCCGACGACCCGGCCGTGGAGGAGACCGCCTGGGAGCTGGGCCTCGGTCGGGCCCGGGTGCTGTCCCGGGAGGGGCGCGCGGACACCGCCCAGCGGTGGTACGACGGCGACCACGGCCCGGACGCCGCCATCTCGACCGCCGCACCGGCCGCCGCCCGCTGCGGCACCTGCGGCTTCTACCTGCCGCTGGCCGGCTCGCTGCGGCAGTCCTTCGGGGCGTGCGGCAACTTCTTCGCCCCGGACGACGGTCGGGTGGTGAGCGCCGACCACGGCTGTGGCGCGCACTCGGAGACGCTCGTCGACACCACCGAGACGCCGGTCGCCGAGCTGCCCACCATCTACGACGACAGCGCGGTCGAGGCGGTGCCGGTCGGCGGGGCCCCCGCTCCCGCCGAGGCGGCCGAGCCGGCGGAGCCGTACGCGCACTCCTGACCGGTCAGCGCTGACGCGCGGCGGCGGCCCGGCGGCGACGCCGGTTGGCGTCGTGCCGCATCATCGTGGCCAAACCGGGAAAGCCCCACAGAAAACCGGCAAGACAGGTCCAGAGCCAGTTCTGGTGGCCGTGCGCGGTGAGCCAGCCCCGGCAGAAGATCAGCAGCACCAGACCGGCCACCGCCCAGGCGATCAGCCCGGCGACGGCGAACGGCACCATCGGCGGGTCGAGCGGCTCCGGCCGCGGCTGTTGCTCCTGGGGCACCGGCCCAGCGTACGTGATCGTTCTTTCCTGTCCGCCGGGTGATCTGGCACGATGCGCGCGACAAACCGGTTGATCGACAAGATGAGGACCCGATGGCCATTGCCCCGCCGGCGGACCACGGCACACCGCCCGATCCCGCGCACCCGCGCAACGCGTTCGACCGTTTCTTCGAGATCTCCGCCCGCCGGTCCACCACGGGTAGGGAGATCCGAGGTGGCTTCGCCACGTTCTTCACGATGGCGTACATCGTGGTGTTGAACCCGCTGATCCTCGGCGGCGCGGAGGACGCCGACGGGCGTACCCTCGCGATCCCGGCGCTGGCCGCGGCGACCGCGCTGGTCGCGGGCCTGATGACCATCCTGATGGGGGTGGTGGCCCGGTTCCCGATCGCGCTGGCCGCCGGGCTGGGCGTGAACGCGCTGGTGGCCTTCGAGATCGCGCCGCAGATGACCTGGGCGGACGCGATGGGCCTGGTGGTCATCGAGGGTGTGCTGATCGGCATCCTGGTGCTCACCGGGCTGCGTACCGCGGTGTTCCGTTCGGTGCCGACGCAGCTCAAGACCGCCATCGGGGTCGGCATCGGTCTGTTCCTGACCATCATCGGTCTGGTCGACGCCGGGTTCGTGCGGCGGGTCCCGGACGCCGCGAACACCACCGTGCCGGTCGGGCTGGGCATCAACGGCAAGATCGTCAGTTGGCCGATGCTGGTGTTCGTGGTCGGTCTGCTGGTGACCGTGGTGCTTGTGGTACGGCGGGTGCGCGGCGCGATCCTGATCGGCATCCTGGCCTCCACCGTGCTGGCCGTCGTGGTCGAGGCGGTCGGCAACATCGGCCCGTCCTTCGTCGACGGCAAGCCGAACCCGAAGGGCTGGGCGCTGAACGTGCCCGAACTGCCGAAGCAGGTGGTGGACCTGCCGGACCTGTCGCTGCTGGGCAACTTCAACGTGCTGGACTCGTGGACCCGGGTCGGCTGGCTGGTTCCGCTGATGTTCGTCTTCACGCTGCTGATCACGGACTTCTTCGACACCATGGGCACGATGGTCGCGATCGGCCAGGAGGGGGACATGCTCGACGAGCAGGGCACCCCGCCGCGCGCCAAGGAGATCCTGCTCGTCGACTCGATCGCCGCCGCCGCGGGTGGCGCGGCGTCGGTGTCGAGCAACACGTCGTACATCGAGAGCGCCGCCGGTGTCGGTGAGGGCGCCCGGACCGGCGTGGCGAACCTGGTCACCGGCGGCCTGTTCCTGCTGGCCATGTTCCTCGCGCCGCTGTCGGCGATCGTGCCGTTCGAGGCCGCGTCGACCGCGCTGGTGGTGGTCGGCTTCCTGATGATGACGGCGGTCCGGACCATCGACTGGACCGACTACGAGATCGCGATCCCGGCGTTCCTCACCATCGTGCTGATGCCGTTCACCTACTCCATCTCGAACGGCATCGGGGCCGGCGTGATCAGCTACGTGCTGGTGAAGCTGGCGAAGGGCAAGGCCCGGGAGGTCCACCCCCTGCTGTACGGCGTGGCCGCGCTCTTCATCCTCTACTTCCTGCGCGGGCCGATCGAGTCCGTGCTGCTCTGACGCTGGTGAGCCTGGTCATAACGGACGTCGTTAGCCAGGCTCATTAGTTAGGCTAACGAGTGTGACGGAGCGGACGGTGACGGCGAAACGCGTGCCACCGGCGCAGCTGGCCCCCCAGCTGCGTGATGCGATCACCCGACTCAACCGGCGGGTCCGACAGGCCCGACCGGTCGGCGACCTCACGGTCACCCAGCTGTCGGCGCTCACCAGCCTCAAGCTGGCGGGCGCCCTCACGCCACGGGAACTGGCCGACGTCGAACGGGTGCAGCCGCCGACGATGACGAAGATCGTCGCGAAGTTGGAGGAGCGCGGCCTCGTGCAGCGCACCCCCCATCCGACCGACGGACGGCAGGTCATCCTGGCGGCGACCGAGGGGGGACGGGCCGTGCTCGACCAGTTCGAGCGCGCCCGCAACGAGTGGCTGGCCAGCCGACTGGCCGCACTCACCGAGGAGGAACGCGACACGCTGCGGCGGGCCGCCGACATCCTCCAGGGCATCGCCCGCGGCTGACCCCGCGTCGCGCGGTCCGCTTCGTCAGTTGTCGATGAGGCGTACCTGACGCGAGGAGGCGCACCTAGAGTGCAGGCCAAGCTGAGCACGATGTTCCAGTCCCTACGAGTCCGCAACTACCGACTCTTCGCCACCGGGCAGCTGATCAAACTGATCGGCGTCTGGATGATGTTCATCGCCCAGGACTGGCTCGTCCTCGAGCTGAGCGACAACTCCGCCACCGCGCTCGGCGTGGTCACCGCGTTGCAGTTCACCCCCGTACTCCTGCTCACGCTGCTCTCGGGCCGTCTCGCCGACCGGTACGACAAGCGGATGCTGCTCTTCGTCGCCAACGCGTTCTGGACCGTGCTGGCGCTGGGGATGAGCATGCTGGTCGTCACCGGCGTGGTGCGGCTCTGGCACGTGTTCGCGTTCGCCGCGCTGCTCGGTGTCGCCAACGCGGTCGAGACCCCCGTGCGGCAGGCGTTCGTCTCCGAGCTGGTCGGCGTGACGCTGCTGCCGAACGCGCTCTCGCTCAACGCGGCCGTGTTCAACTCCGCCCGGATCGTCGGCCCCGCCGTCGCCGGCCTGGCCATCGCCGCGTTCGACGTCGGCCCGGTCTTCCTGGTCACCGCGCTCAGCTCCATCGCGCCGCTGGCCACCGTGGTCAAGATGCGCCCCGCCGAACTGCACCGCAAGGACCTGCCGCCGGCCGGCGAACGGGACCAGGCCCGGGTGGTGGACGGCCTGCGGTACGTGGCGCGCCGCCCCGACCTGCTGCTGCCGATGGTCGTCATGTCGGTGATCGGGATGAGCCTGTTCAACTTCCAGCTCACCCTCGCCGCGCTGGCCAAGACCGTGTTCCGGACCGGGGCCGCGTCGTTCGGCCTGTTCAGCACCGCGCTGGCGGTCGGCGCGCTGGTCGGCGCGCTCGCCGGCACCGGCCGGCGCAGCCGGCCCTCGGTCTGGCTGGTGCTGGGCGCCGCCATCGGCTGCGCCAGCTTCGGCACGCTGGTCGGGCTCGCTCCGGCGTACTGGATGGTGGTGGCGCTGCTGCTGCCCACCGGGTTCTTCATGGTCTTCTTCGCCCAGGCAGCCAACCAGCGGGTGCAGCTCGGCGTCGACGCGTCCTTCCGGGGACGGGTGATGGCGCTGTGGGTGCTGGTGTTCCTGGGCACCAACCCGGTCGGCGCGCCGATCATCGGGTGGACGGCCGAGACGTTCGGCGCCGGCGCGAGCATCTGGATCGGTGGCCTCATCTCGCTGGCCGCCGCGCTGCTGGCGCTCACCTGGCAACTGCGCCGCTCCGGCGCGCGCCTGCGCCTGCGGGTGCTGCCGATGCCGCGCTTCTACGTGGTGTCCCCCCGGGCCGAGTGAAAGGACGGGCCCCCTCTTAACGCATTCTGCATAGAAGGGGGCCCCGCTCAACACCGCACAAATGCGTACCGGCCGGTTTCGGCAAACGGGTGGCGGGTGCGGTCGACAGGGCTTAGCGTCGATGTGTGGGATTGGGGCAGGGGCTGCTGCTGGCGCTGGCGATCCTCGCTGTCTGCTGCCTCCCCGCCGTGTTCGCGCTGGTCTTCTGCGCCGACGAGATCATCGACCGGTTCGCGTGCGGGTGGGCCGAGTGGCGCGAGCAGCGCCGTGAGCGCCGCACCATCGCCCGGCTCGATCGCGCCATCGAGGCCGAGGCGCTGACCCGCGACATCGACCTGACCGAGTTCGAGCGGGAGGGCCGCCGCCCGCTGGAGCAGCTCGCCACCGATCTGCGCCGGCTCGGCGGCCACCGGCTCGCCGCCGCCGACCGCTCGGTGGTGTGGCACGGCGCGGTCATCGAGGCGTACGACGAACGGCTGCGCGCCGCCTGCCACGCCCTCGGCATCGCCGAGCACCTGGCCGAGCTGGCCGGCGTCGACCGGGAGATCGAACGGGTCCGGGTGGAAGGGCTGCTGCACGCCGCCGGGCTGACGCTGCCGGCCGCCCGGGCGGCGCACCACCAGCGGCACCGCTGAGCGGGTGCGGCTCTTCGCGGCGGTCTACCCGTCTGCGGCGGCGGTCACCGACCTCACCGCCCGGGTCGTCGGGCTGCGCGTCGGCGTCGCGTCCGCCGCCGGTGTGAACGTCCGGCTCGCCGACCCCGCCCACCTCCACCTCACGCTCGCCTTCCTCGGTGAGGTGCCGGACGACCGGCTGGTCGAGGTGACGAGCGCGCTCGGTCTGGCCGCGGAGTCCTTCCGGGCCGGTCGGGGCAGCGCACCGCGGCTGCGCCTGGGCGGTGGGGGCAGTTTCGGCCAGGGCGGCTCCACCGTGCTCTGGGTGGACGTGCGCGGCGAGACCGACGCGCTGGACGTGCTGGCCCGCCTGGTCCGCCACGCGTTGCGACGGGCCGGACTGCCGCACGACGACAAGCCGTTCCGGCCCCACCTGACCATCGCCCGCCCCGGCGACCGCGTCGACGTGCGCGCGGACCGGGAGACGCTGCACGGGTACGCCGGCCCGGAGTGGCCCGCCGAGGAGCTGGTCCTGGTCCGCAGCCACCCGGGCGCTCGCACCCACCACACCCGCCTCGCCGCCTGGCCCCTGTGACCGCCGGGCACGTCAAGTGCCCGGCACGTCAACTGTCGATCAGGAGGACTCGCGGGCCGCCGGGCCGCTGCCGAAGAGGACGTCGTCCCAGCTCGGCAGCCGCTTGCGCGGCTTGCCGCCGGCCTCACCGGACTCGGTGCCGGAACCGCCGGACGCTGGCGGGTTGCCGGTGCGCCGAGGCCGCAGCACGGCCAACGACGGCACGGCGGGGATCTCCTTCGGCGCGTCCGAGTCGTCGTCGAACGCCGAACCCTGCCCGCCGCCGAGCAGCGCGGCGGCACCCCCGGCGACAGCCCGCTGGCGGGGTGCCTCCGAACCGGCCAGCGCGGCCGGGGAACGGGTGTCGAGACCGCGGCCGGACGTGCCGCCGAGCGGCCGGTCCAGCGAGGCGAGCAGCGCGTCCCGGCCGGCACGGATCGGGTCGCGCCCCGGACGGGCCTGCTCGACCCCGGACGGCAGGCCGTGCCCGCCCCGGCTCGGCTCGCCGCGCGACGGGCCGGGCAGCGCGTGGCCGCCCCGCTCGGGCGCCGGCTCCTGGCCGAGGATCGGCGTGGGCCGCTCGGCGCACAGGTATTGCGCCATGTCGTCGTGCGCGATGACGTTCTGCCGGGACTTGTCGAGATCCCACACCGCCTGGGCGGTGGCCTTGCCGGACGGCCAGGTGGCGATGATCCGCCAGGTGCCGTCGTCGCGGCGGTAGGCGTCCCAGGAGATCTTCTCGGTGTCGATGCCGTGCTGGGCCAGCCGGCCGTTGACCACCTCGGCCAGCGGGGTCGGCTTCTCAGCGCCCTTGAGCCGGGTGCGGCGGGCGTGCTGGGCGAGCATGGCCCGCTCCTGGAGCACCGGGCCGGCGTAGCGCAGCACGCGGTCGACCGGCACGCCGGCGATGCGGGCGACGTCCTCAGCGGACTCGCCGGAACGGATCCGGGCCTGGATGTCGCGTGGGGACAGCGACGGCGTGGGATCGGTGGAGGCCGGCACCACCGCGAGCGGGGGCGCGCCCGGCTCGGCGTGCAGCACCGAGGCCACGCGCTCGTCGATGGGGAGGGCGAGCAGGCGGCCCACCTCGTCGGTGAGCACCAGGGCCTGGCCGTCCTCGGAAAGGGCGACGAAGCGTACTGGGCGCATGGGCTTGCCTCCGTCCCGCTTCGCTGGCCGTCACGCCACGAGCCGGCCACCCGGGGCGTCCCCACCACCGTACGCTCATCTACCCGACGATGGGGACTGCGACACCCCGGCATGTCGCGACTGAGCTGCGGCGATGATCACGGTGGGTGGCCGCCGGAGCCCCGACGACCACCCAGCGTCACGGCGTGATCAGAGTCGCTCGACCACGTAGTCGATGGACGCGGTGAGCGCCTCGACGTCGGCCGGCTCGACGGCCGGGAAGAGCGCGACCCGGAGCTGGTTGCGGCCGAGTTTCCGGTAGGGCTCGGTGTCCACGATGCCGTTGGCGCGCAGCGCCTTGGCGATCGCCGTGGCGTCCACCCCGTCGGCGAAGTCGACGGTGGCGACCACGTTGGAGCGCAGCGCCGGGTCCGCCACGAACGGGGTGGCGAACGACGAGCGCTCGGCCCAGCCGTACACGATGCCGGCGCTCTCGGCGGTGCGCTTGGCCGCCCAGGCCAGCCCGCCCTGGGAGTTCATCCAGTCGGTCTGCTCCGCGGCCAGGAAGATGGTGGCCAGCGCCGGGGTGTTGTACGTCTGCTCCAGCCGCGAGTTGTCGATCGCGGTGACCAGGTCCAGGAAGGCCGGGATGTAGCGGCCCGAGGACTTGATCTCGGTGGCCCGGGCGAGCGCGGCCGGCGACATCAGCGCCAGCCAGAGGCCGCCGTCGGAGCCGAAGCACTTCTGCGGGGCGAAGTAGTAGACGTCGGTCTCGGCGACGTCGACGTCCAGCCCGCCCGCGCCGGACGTGGCGTCGACAAGCAGCAGCGAGCCCTCGTCGGCGCCCGGCACCCGGCTGATCGGCACCGCCACGCCGGTGGAGGTCTCGTTGTGCGGGGTGGCGTAGACGTCCACGCCCGCCTCGGCGACCAGCGTCGGGGCGCTGCCCGCCGCCGACTTGCGCACGGTCGGCTCGCCCAGGAACGGGGCGTCGGCGACCGACTTGGCGAACTTGGCGCCGAACTCGCCGAAGCTGGCGAACTGGGCCCGGTCGCGGACCAGGCCGAACGTGGCGACCTCCCAGAACGCAGTGGTGCCGCCGTTGCCGATGATCACCTCGTAGCCCTCGGGGAGGGAGAAGAACTCGGCGATGCCCCGGCGCAGCCGGGCGACCTCGTCGCGGACCGTCTTCTGCCGGTGCGACGTGCCCAGGTAGCTGGTGGCGACGTCGGCGAGCGCGGAGACCGCCGCCGGACGAACCTTGGACGGGCCGCAGCCGAAACGGCCGTCGGCGGGCTTGAGGTCGTCGGGAATCCGGATGGTCGGTGCGTCAGCCACGGTTGTCTCGATCCTTCCGCATGGGCGAGGGCGGGCCCTTCCTGCGGGCGCGGATCGACGACCGGCTCGTGCGCCGGACGCACGGGGCGGCCGGGATCCGAACCCGGCCGGCAGCGCTGCCGGCCTTCATCCTCGCACCCGCCCGGCCGGCACCACCCGCTGGTCCCACCGTGAGTGCTGAGTCGTACGCCACAGCGGCAGCGTTAAGAAGGGGCCCCGCCTATGCCGAAAGCGTTAAGAGGGGGCCCCTCCTTACGGCTCAGACGCCGTGCGGGATGGCGTCCCAGCCCTCGACCTGCTGCGGCTTGCGGGTGCCCGGGCCGACGTAGGTGGCGGACGGGCGGACCAGCCGCTGGAGCTTCTTCTGCTCCAGGATGTGCGCGGACCAACCGCCCATCCGGGCGCAGGTGAACATCGAGGTGAACATGTGCGCCGGCACCTCGGCGAAGTCCAGCACCACGGCCGACCAGAACTCGACGTTGGTGGCGAGGACGCGGTCCGGGCGGCGGGCCTGCAACTCGGCCAGGGCGGCCTTCTCCAGCGCCTCGGCGACCTCGAAGCGGGGCGCGCCCAGCTCCTTGGCGGTCCGCCGCAGCACGCGGGCGCGCGGGTCCTCGGCCCGGTAGACCCGGTGCCCGAAGCCCATCAGCCGCTCGCCGCGGTCGAGCACGCCCTTGACGTACCCCTCGGCGTCGCCGCTGCGCTCGACCGACTCCAGCATGCTGAGCACCCGGGACGGCGCGCCGCCGTGCAGCGGGCCGGAGAGGGCGCCGATGCCGGAGGAGATGCAGGCCGCGGCGTCCGCGCCGGTGGAGGCCACGATCCGCGCGGTGAAGGTGGAGGCGTTCAGGCCATGCTCGGCGGCCGAGATGAAGTACGCGTCGACGGCCTTGACGTGCCGGGGGTCGGGTTCGCCGCGCCACCGCTTCATGAAGCGCTCGACGATCGTCTCCGCCTTGTCGATCTCCTTCTGTGGCACCGCCGGCAGGCCCAGCCCGCGCGCCGACTGGGCGACGAAGGACAGCGCGGTGACCGACACCCGGGCCAGGTCCTCGCGGGCCTGGGCGTCGGAGATGTCGAGAAGCTGACTGAGCCCCCAGTACGGGGCCAGCATGGCGACCGCGGACTGCACGTCGACGCGGATGTCGCCGGAGTGCACCGGCACCGGGAACGGCTCGGCCGGCGGCAGGCCGGGGCCGAACCGACCGTCCACCAGCAGCGCCCAGACGTTGCCGAAGGAGACCTGGCCGATCAGATCCTCGATGTCCACGCCCCGGTAGCGCAGCGATCCACCCGCGCGGTCGGGTTCGGCGATCTGGGTCTCGAAGGCTACGACGCCCTCCAGACCCGGCTTGAAATCGGACATGTCGTCTCCTGGCTTCCGGCTCGGTGCGCCCGGGCGGGCTGATCCAGCCCCGCAGCTCAGGCGACCCCTCAGGGATGTGGTTCGAAACATCTTGCCCGGTGGGTAACCGGCTGCGCGACCCGCAGCGACTGTGCGCCACGCGACATCCCCGCCGGTGGACGCGCATGCGGACAGGAGAAGACTAGGCGTCGGGGCCTGGCCAGCGTCGGGGGACGCCGGTACGCCCGGGAGAGGGACGGCCAAAGTGACAGGCGACACACCCGCCCCGGCCGGCATGCGTAACGAGTACGCCGCCGACCTGGGCCTAACCGAACCGGACCTGGCGCCGGACTGGCACATCCAGTTCGCCCGCTGGTTCGCCGACGCGGTGGCGCATCCGCTGCCCGAGCCGAACGCGATGGTGGTCGGCACCGCCGACGACCAGGGCCGGCCCAGTGGACGCACCGTGTTGCTCAAGGGCTACGACGCGGAGGGCTTCGTCTTCTACACCAACCACCGCTCGCGCAAGGGCGCCGAGGTGACCGCCAACCCGTGGGCCAGCCTGGTCTTCCCGTGGTTCCCGATGCAGCGGCAGGTGACCGTCACCGGCCGGGTGGCGCACGTCGACCGGGCGGAGACCGAGGCGTACTTCGCCAGTCGGCCGCGTGGCTCGCAGCTCGGCGCGTGGGCCAGCACCCAGTCGGCGGTGGTGCCGGACCGGGCCGCGCTGGACGCGGCGTACCAGGCGGCGGCGGAGCGGTTCGCCGGCGTCGGGTCGATCCCCGCCCCGCCGCACTGGGGCGGGTTCCGGGTCCGCCCGGAGACGGTGGAGTTCTGGCAGGGCCGGGCCAGCCGGCTGCACGACCGGCTGCGGTTCCGGCGTACCGCCGACGGGGTGTGGGTCGTCGAGCGGCTCGCACCGTGACGGAGGTCACCAAGGCCCGGTCGCGCGGACCCCGCCGCTGGGCGATCGACCTGCGCCCGCTGCGCGTGCCCGCCTACCGGCGGGTGTGGCTCGGCAACGCGGTGGCGATGTTCGGCTTCCAGTTCACCGCCGTGGCGGTGCCGGTGGAGATGTTCGACCTGACCGGCGGCTCGTTCTGGGTCGGGCTGCTCGGCGTCGCCGGCTTCGTGCCGCTGCTGGTCTTCGGGCTCTGGGGCGGCGCGGTCGCCGACGCCCGGGACCGGCGGCGGGTGCTGCTCGCGGGCGGCGCGCTGCTCTGGGCGGCGACGCTCGGGCTGCTGGTGCAGTCGCTTGTCGGCGCGCGCAGCCCGGTGCTGCTCCTGCTGCTGGTGGGCGTGCAGTCGGTGGCGTTCGCGATCACCTCCCCGGCCCGCAGCGCGATCCTGCCCCGGTTGGTGCCGGCCGAACTGGTCCCGGCCGCGACCACGCTGAACTACACCACGTTCACCGCCGCCGCGGTCGCCGGGCCGCTGGCCGCCGGGCTGATCTTCGCCACCTGGCGGGTCGACGCGGCGCTGCCCATCGCGTACGGGTTGGACGCGCTGCTGTTCACCGTGTCGCTCTGGGCCACCCTGCGGCTGCCGGCGATGCCGCCGGAGCCGGAGCCGGGCGGCGGCGTCCGCCGGGCCGGGCTGAGCAGCGTCGTCGACGGCTTCCGCTACCTGGCCACCACGCCGGTGCTGCTGCTCTCCTTCGCCATCGACCTGATCGCGATGATCCTGGCCATGCCACGGGCCCTCTTCCCGGAGCTGGCGCAGGACCGCTTCGGCGGCGGCGCGGCGGTCGGCTGGCTCTACAGCGCCATCGCCATCGGCGCGATGCTCGGCGGCCTCACCTCCGGCTGGATCGGCCGGGTGCGCCGGCAGGGGCTGGCGCTCACCGTGGCGGTGGTCGGCTGGGGCGTGGCCATCGCGCTGGCCGGGCTGGCCGGCCGGCTCTGGCTGGCGGTGCTGCTGCTCGGTGTGGCCGGCGCCGCCGACCTGGTCAGCGCCACCCTGCGGCAGTCGATGCTGCTGGTGTACGCGCCGGACCGGATGCGCGGCCGGCTCCAGGGCGTGAACACGGTGGTGGTGGCCGGGGGCCCGCGCCTGGGTGACCTGCGGGCCGGCGTGACCGCCGCCGGGTTCGGCACCGGCGTCGCCATGGTCGGTGGTGGCATCGCCGCCGCCGTGCTGGCGGTGCTGCTGGTGACGGCGTTCCCCGCGTTGCTGCGCTATCGCGCCACCGCTCCCACCGAGGACCGTCGGTGACGATAGGGTCGCCGAATGGGGATCGACGAGCGGGCACCGTCCGGAACACAGTGGACCATCTCCGCCGACGGCCACGAGGCCGTCGTGGTGGAGGTCGGTGGCGGGCTGCGGGCCTATCGGCACGACGGGGTGGACTACCTCGACGGGTACGCCGAGGACGAGCTCAGCCCCGGCTCGGCCGGGCACGTGCTGGCGCCCTGGCCGAACCGGATCCGGGACGGCGCGTACACGTTCGGGGACCGCTCGCTCCAGCTCGACCTGACCGAGCCGGAGCGGCACAACGCGCTGCACGGCCTGGTCAACTGGGTCCGGTGGGAGCTGGTCGAGCAGTCGCCGGCGAGCGTGACGCTCGGCTACGACCTGCCGCCCACCCCGGGCTACCCGTGGGCGCTGCGGCTGCGCAGCCGGTGGAGCGTCGGCCCGGACGGCCTGCGCGCCGAGCACGAGGTGACGAACCTCTCCGCCGAGCCGGCGCCGTTCGGCTTCTCCGTGCACCCCTATTTCCAGCTCCCCAAGGTGGGTGTGGACGAGCTGGTGCTGCGGGTGCCGGGGCGGAACCGGGTGCTGGTGGACGGCCGGCTGCTGCCGGTGGGCGCCAGCCCGGTGGCCGGCACCGAGTACGACTTCACCGCGCCCCGGCCGATCGGCGACATGGTGCTCGACCTGGCCTTCGGGGACGTGGAGCGGGACGCCGACGGCGGTTCGGCGGTGACGCTCGGCGCGCCGGACGGCTCGTCCGGGCTGGCGGTCTGGGCGGACCGCGAGTTCGGCTGGTGGCAGGTGTTCACCGGGGACACGCTCGGCGGTGAGCGGCACCGCCGCTCGGTGGCGGTGGAGCCGATGACGTGCCCGCCGGACGCGTTCCGGTCCGGCCGGGACGTGATCACGCTGGACGCCGGGCAGACGTGGCGCGGCGCCTGGGGCGTCCGGCCGGGGCGCTGAGCGTGGAGTTCGCCGAGGTCGTCCGGCGTCGCCGGATGGTCCGCAACTACGACCCCGACCGGCCGGTCCCGCCCGAGGTGGTGGACCGGCTGCTCGCGCACGCGGTCCGGGCCCCGTCGGCCGGGTTCGCGCAGGGCTGGGGGTTCCTGGTGCTGGAGGAGCCGGCGGACCGGGCCCGGTTCTGGGCGGCCACCACGCCGGACGGCGGCGGTCGGGAACGCTGGCTGGCCGGGATGCGCCGGGCCCCGCTGATCGTGGTGCCGCACGCCAACCGGGACGCCTACCTGGACCGGTACGCCGAGCCGGACAAGGGCTGGACGGACCGCGCCGAGGACCGCTGGCCGGTGCCCTACTGGTACGTGGACGCCGGCTTCGCGGCGCTGCTGATGCTGCTCACCGCCGTGGACGAGGGGCTGGGCGCCTGCTTCTTCGGCATCCCGCCGCAGCGCGTCGGGGCGTACCGGGAGGCGTTCGGGGTGCCTCCGGAGCTGCATCCGATCGGCGCTGTCACTGTTGGCTACCGAGCCGTCGACCATCGGTCACCGTCGCTGCGCCGGGGGCGGCGCCCGGTGGATGATGTGGTCCGGCGGGGGCGGTGGAGCTGAGCGGTTAGGCTGGCAGCCACATCGTCAGCCCGGCCTGGGGGAGGAGAGCACGCGGTGATCTTCAGGGCGGTCCGGGACGGGCGTCCCTACCCGGAGCACAACTTCACGCTGAAGCAGTGGGCCGAGATCCCACCGCGTCCACTGCGGCTGGATCAGCTCATCACCACCAAGCGGGAGTTGGCGCTGGACAAGCTGCTCGCCGAGGACTCCACCTTCTACGGCGACCTCTTCCCGCACGTGGTGCAGTGGAACGGCGGCCTCTACCTGGAGGACGGCCTGCACCGGGCGTTGCGCGCGGCGTTGCAGCAGCGCAACCAGATCCATGCCCGGGTGCTGGTCCTCGGCGACCAGGGGGAGTGACGACGTGACCACGCTCGACCTGCTCGACGTCGACGCCTCGCTGAGCGAGGAGGAGCGGCAGATCCGGGCCGTCGTCCGCCAGCTCGTGACCGACCGGGTCCGCCCGCACGTCGCCGGCTGGTATGAAGACGGCGACGTGCCGGCCCGCGAGCTGGCCCGCGAGTTCGGCAAGCTGGGCCTGCTCGGCATGCACCTGACCGGGTACGGCTGCGCCGGTGCGTCGGCGGTCGCGTACGGGCTGGCCTGCCTGGAGCTGGAGGCCGGCGACTCGGGCGTCCGCTCGCTGGTCTCGGTGCAGGGCTCGCTGGCCATGTACGCGATCTGGCGCTTCGGCAGCGAGGAGCAGAAGCAACGCTGGCTGCCGGCGATGGCGACCGGCGACGCGATCGGCTGCTTCGGGCTGACCGAGCCGGACCACGGCTCCGACCCGGCCTCGATGGCCACCCGGGCCCGTCGCGACGGCGACGACTGGATCCTCACCGGCGGCAAGATGTGGATCACCAACGCGCCGATCGCCGACGTCGCGGTGATCTGGGCCCGCACCGACGACGGTGTGCGGGGTTTTCTCGTGCCCATGGACACCCCCGGGGTGGGCGCGCGGGAGATCCGCCGGAAGATGTCCCTGCGTGCCTCGCTGACCGGCGAGATCACGCTCGACGACGTGCGGCTGCCGGCGGACGCGCGACTGCCCGAGGCGACCGGGCTGAAGGCGCCGCTGAGCTGCCTGACCGAGGCCCGGCACGGCATCGTCTGGGGCGCGCTCGGCGCGGCCCGCGACTGCCTGGAGACCACCCTGGCGTACGCGACCACCCGCACCCAGTTCGGCCGGCCGCTGGCCGGTTTCCAGCTCACCCAGGCCAAGCTCGCCGACATGGCGGTGGAGTGGAACAAGGGGCTGCTGCTGGCGCTGCACCTGGGCCGGCTCGCCGACGCCGGGTCGCTGCGGCCCGAGCAGGTGAGCGTGGGCAAGCTGAACAACGTCCGGGAGGCGCTGGCCATCGCCCGACAGTGCCGCACCATCCTCGGCGCGAACGGCGTCTCCGGGGAGTACCCGATCATGCGGCACGCCGCCAACCTGGAGAGCGTGCTCACCTACGAGGGCACCTCGGAGATCCACCAGCTCGTCATCGGCCAGCGGCTGACCGGGCTCTCCGCCTTCGCCTGACCTGCTGTTTCACCCGATCGGGGCACTCGACGAGCGAGTGTCGCACAGTCCCCGTACCGTCATTGTCAGTCGATGTGTCGGACGAGGACGGTGAGGGCGATGGCCCGCGACGGTGACACCCAGCAGCCCACCAGGGAGTTCCCGGAATACCCGACCAGCGAGTCCCTGCACGACCGGGCGGACGCCCCGCCCGAGCCCGGGCCGGGCGCCCGGTCCCCGGTCGGCGGGGCCGCGCGCGGGCTGCTCTGGGTGCTCGGTGCGGCGGCGCTGGCGGTGGTGGTGCTGCTCGGCGTGCAGGCGACCGGCCTACTGCCGGACTTCCGCAACCCGTTCGCCAAGGAGCAGACCGACCGCAGCCAGCCGCCGTTGCTCAAGTCGATCCGTGACCTGAGCCGTTACGTCGCGGCGGAAGGCAACTTCCAGGTGGTGGTCGACGTGCAGAAGGACCGGCGCAACGTGCCGGACTTCCTGCTCAACGAGCGCACGCTCTTCGTCGGGGCGGGCCGGGTCGAGGCGTACGTCGACTTTGCGAAGATCGCCGACGGGGCGGTGGTGGCCTCCGACGACGGCAAGTCCGTCGAGATCAAACTGCCCGCGCCGCAGCTCGGCGAGACCGACCTGGACATGGACAAGAGCTACGTCTTCGCCGAGGAGCGCGGCCTGATCAACCGGCTCAACGACCTGGTGGCCGGTGACCCCAACCGGCAGCAGCAGGTCTACAAGCTGGCCGAGGACCGGATCACCGCGGCGGCCCGGGACAGCGGGCTCGCCGCCCGGGCGCAGGAGAACACCCGCAAGATGCTGGAGGGGCTGCTGCGCTCCCTCGGCTACGAGAAGGTGACCGTCACCTACACGGCCCCCTGACCTCGCACGACGCGCCCGCCCTCCCGGGGCGGGCGCGTCGTCGTGTGCGGGTCAGCGGGTGGCGAGGTAGCGGTCCTCGTTCGGCATCAGCACCCACAGGATCAGATAGACGATCACCTGGGTGCCGGGCAGCAGCAGGGACAGCAGGAACAGCAGCCGGACCATGCCGGCCGACATGCCGAACCGCCGCCCAAGGCCGGCGCAGACACCGGCGATCATGCGCCCCTCGCGGGGCCGGACCAGTTTGCGACTCATCGTCGTCTCCCACTTCTGCGGCGATCCGCCGCGCTGATTCCACGCTAGGTCTCCGGTGCGCGTCGGCCCTCGGCCCCGAGGAGGATCGGCGACCCGGGCACCCGTAGGTACTTACCCCCGCCGCCCCCTCCCGACGCGCGCACCGCCTCGTCCTCCGCGATCTTGCAGTTGCGGCCCGCCTCGTGCCCCGTATGCCGGTTTCGCCGGGGCGACAACTGCAAGATCAACGAGGGGGTCGGGGGCGTGGGGGCGGGTGGGGGCGGGTATTGGGGTGGGGCGGGTAGGGTCGTCGGTCGGGCGCCTCCACCCTTGGCGCCGGTCGCTCACCCCGGGACGGGGGGTGCGGCATCGCACCGGTTCGGAACCGCACAACGGGGACGACGGCGAGGAAAGCGCAGCCATGATCAGTGTTTTCGACCTCTTCAGCGTCGGTATCGGGCCGTCCAGCTCGCACACCGTCGGGCCGATGCGGGCCGCCCGGACGTTCGTGGGCGGCCTGAAGGCCGACGGGCTGCTCGCCGACGTGGCCCGGGTGCAGGCGGAGCTGTTCGGCTCGCTCGGCGCCACCGGCCACGGCCACGGCAGCGACCGGGCGGTGCTGCTCGGGCTGGAGGGCGAGGCCCCGGAGTCGGTCGACACCGACACCGTGGGCGAGCGGATCACGCGGATCCGGGACGCGCGGCGGCTGCGCCTGCTGGGCAGCCAGGAGGTCGACTTCGACCCGGACCGGGACCTGGTGCTGCACCGCCGGCGCTCGCTGCCGTACCACCCGAACGGAATGACGTTCGCGGCGTACGACGCGGCCGGGCGCGAGGTGCGGACCCGCACCTACTACTCGGTGGGCGGCGGGTTCGTGGTGGACGAGGCGGCGGCCGGGGCGGACCGGATCAAGCCGGACACCACCCGGGTGCGTCACCCGTTCCTCACCGGGGCGGAACTGCTCGACGTCACCACCCGGACCGGCCTGTCGATCAGCGAGGTGATGCTCGCCAACGAGCTGTCCTGGCGCAGCGAGGCGGACGTCCGCGCCGGGCTGCTGGACATCTGGCGGGTGATGCGGGAGTGCGTGGAGAGCGGCTGCACCCGCGACGGCGTACTCCCGGGTGGGTTGAAGGTCCGTCGCCGCGCCGCCGAGCTGCGGCGCGGCCTGGAGGCGGAGACCGGCGCGGACGACCCGCTGCGCGCGATGGACTGGGTGACGTTGTTCGCGCTGGCGGTCAACGAGGAGAACGCAGCCGGCGGGCGGGTGGTGACCGCGCCGACGAACGGCGCCGCCGGGATCATCCCGGCCGTGCTGCACTACTACACCCGCTTCGTGCCGGGCGCCTCCGACGAGGGCGTGGTCCGGTTCCTGCTGGCGGCCGGCGCGATCGGCGTGCTGTTCAAGGAGAACGCCTCGATCTCCGGCGCGGAGGTGGGCTGCCAGGGCGAGGTCGGGTCGGCGTGCTCGATGGCGGCGGCCGGGCTGGCCGAGGCGCTGGGCGGCACGCCGGAGCAGGTGGAGAACGCCGCCGAGATCGGCATGGAGCACAACCTGGGGTTGACCTGCGACCCGGTGGGCGGGCTGGTGCAGATCCCGTGCATCGAGCGCAACGCGGTGGCCAGCATCAAGGCGATCACCGCGGCCCGGCTGGCGCTGCGCGGCGACGGCGTGCACCACGTGTCCCTGGACAAGGTCATCAAGACCATGCGGGAGACCGGCGCGGACATGAAGGTCAAGTACAAGGAGACGGCGCGGGGCGGGCTCGCGGTGAACGTGATCGAGTGCTGACCGTTACCTCTCAGTGCGCTTTGGTGAGCGCGCGTTTGGTAGTCCCGCCTTGCGGTGGGACGGTCCCGGTCTTGCCCGCTTTGGCGGTGCCGGGTTGACGCTTCGCAGCCACCCGCCCCGCGAGCGGGGTCTTACGGTCGGCTCCACGTCCAGCCACCGGGCCACTCCCGGCGGTGTCGTACTCAGTCGCGAGCGCGGCCAGGTTGAGCGAGGCGTTGTGGTCGCGGTCGAGGACCAGGCCGCACGCCTCGCATTGGTATTCACGCTCGGATAGGGCCAGCTTGGTTTTCACCGCGCCGCAACCCGAGCAGGTCTTGGATGACGGGTACCAGCGGTCGGCGACGAGTAGCCGGCCGCCGTTCCAACTGGTTTTGTAGGCCAGTTGCCGGCGGATCTCGGCGAACCCGGCGTCGGCGATGTGCTGAGCCAACCGGCGGTTGCGGAGCATCCCGGTGACGTTGAGGTCTTCCACCACCACCGTGCCGTACGTCGAGGCGAGTCGGGTGGTGAGCTTGTGTAGCCCGTCGCGGCGCAGGTTCGCCACCTGGACGTGAGCGCGGCCGAGCCGAGCCGCGGCCCGCTGCCACCGGCTCGACGGGCGCTGTCCGGTGCGCCGGTCCGGTCCGGTCTTACGCGCCGCCGCCCGGCCGAGCTGCCGGAGGCGGCGTTGCGCGTTGCCGAGGTGACGCGGGTTCGGGACCAGCTCGCCAGTCGAGAGCACCGCGAGGTGCTTCACGCCGATGTCCACGCCGACGACCGAGCCCGCCCTGCGCGGTCGGCGGTCGGCGCGTTCCACCTCGACGCAGAAGGAGACGTGCCATCGGCCGCCGTCACGCCGCACGGCGGCGGACATGATCCGGGCGGTGCCGTTGTCGAGGCGGCGGGCGAGTTTCCGGGCGGACTCGTGCAGCTTCAACCGGCCCAGCCGGGGCAGTGCCACATGCATGCGGTCAGGCTCGACGCGGATCGTCCCGGTGGTGAACCGCACCGACGGGACGGTGCGGCGGCGGGACTTGAACCGGGGAAACCCGACCGGCCGTCCGGCCCGCTTCCCCGAGCGGGAGTCGCTCCAGTTCTTCAACGCGCGGGAGAGGGCGTCGAGGCCAGTGTTGTACGCCTCTTTGGAGCATTCCGCCCACCACGGCGCCACATCCTGCTTCGCCGCGTTCCACGCCCGGCGCAGCGCCGGCAGCGTCCACGACATTGCCGGAGTCAGCATCTCGCCGGAGACGCCGTAGGTGCGCTCTGCTGCGCGCTGCTCGATGACGGCCTTGACGCGGGCGAGTGCCCAGTTGTGGGCGACCCTTGCGGCTCCGGTGTGGGCGAGCACGGCCCGCTCCTGCATAGGGGTGAGGTCAAGGGCGAAGCGGTACGCCTGGATCGTCTTCACGTCGGCTCTTCCGTCGCCGCCTCAACGGCGCGGCGGGCGCGGTCCGCTGCGGCACGGCGGCCGTACAGACGGGCGCACAACGACGTCAGGGTCTCGGTGACATCGCGGACGAGGTCGTCGTCCACCTCGGCCGGGTCGACCACCAGCAACCGGCGCCCCTGAGCGGCAAGCGCCGCTTCGACGTACTCTGCGCCGAAGCGGACGAACCGGTCGCGGTGCTCGACCACGATGGTCGCCACCTCCGGGTCGCGCAGCAGGGCGAGGAACTTCTTGCGGTGCCCGTTGAGCGCGGACCCCACCTCGGTTACCACCCTGTCCACGGGCAGACGCTGGGAGGTGGCCCATGTGGCGACCCGGGCGATCTGCCGGTCGAGGTCGGGTTTCTGATCTGCGGATGACACACACGCATACACCACGACCTGCCCGCTAGTCACCGTGGTCGGGGTCAGGGGTTCACCGACCATGATAAGCCGGCCGAGTCGGTACGTAGGAACGGGCAGCGTCCCAGACTCGTACCGCCGCCGTGCGGTCGCATACGAGATACCGGTGGCCGCTGCCCATTCCTTCAAGTTCACGGTGAACACTTTAGCGTGCTAATGAGCACTATTGACGATTGCCCTGCCATCGGCAATCCCCCCCCCGTTGGGGTGATCCGGCGGGGACGGCCGCCATACCAGCGGGAAGAGGGCGACGATGGTGCGGTGACGTCCGGCGTCGCGGCGCTCTGGTCCGCCCGCACCTCGCTGCGCATCCTGGTCCGGCGGGATCTCGCGGTGAAGTACCAGCAGTCGGTGCTCGGCTACCTCTGGTCGCTCATCGAGCCGCTCGGCATGGGGCTGATCTACTGGTTCGTCTTCGGCGTGCTCTATTCCGGCGCGACCCGGCGGCACCTGGGCGAGGCGGCCGGCTCGTACCCGCTGTTCCTGATCACCGGGATCTTCGCCTGGATGTGGGCCAGTTCGGCGCTGACCGAGGCGGCCGGCGCGCTGACCGGGCAGGCCCGGCTGATCACCACGATGAACCTGCCCCGGCCGATCTTCCCGATCGGCCGGGTCGCCGGTCGCTTCGCCGAGTACCTGGCCGGCCTGCCGATCCTGGTCGCCATCGCGGCGCTCTACGCCGCCCACGGGAAGATCCACCCCGGGTGGAGCCTGCTCGCCCTGCCGCTGGCGGTGGCCGTGCAGTTCGTGCTGCTGGTGGGCCTGGCGCTGCTGCTTTCGGCGGGCAACGTGCTGATGCGCGACATCGAGCGGACCATGCGGCTGGTCATCCGGCTGCTGTTCTACGCCACCCCGATCATCTATCCGTTCAACCTGGTCCGGGACTCCGGCATGCCGGGCTGGCTGAAGCTCGCGTACGAGCTGAACCCGCTGGTCGGGATCTTCCAGTTGCACCACGCGGTCTGGTACCCGGACGAGTTCCCGGACGCCCGGCTGCTCACCGTGACGGTGGCGGGAAGCGTGCTGGTGCTGGTGTTCGGCTGGTGGGCGTTCCGCCGCCTGGAACCGGCCGTGCTGAAGGAACTCTGAGTGCCGCCGATCATCGAGGCGGACCGGCTCGGTATCCGGTTCGTGCGTAACCGGCGCCGGCAGTTGCGGCTACGGGAGCTGATCGTGCACCGGGGCGCGCGGGACCCGGACGCCGGCCGGTTCTGGCCGCTGCGGGACCTGTCGTTCCGGATCGAGCCGGGCGAGACGGTCGGGGTGGTGGGGCGTAACGGCACCGGCAAGAGCACGCTGCTGCGGTTGATCGCCGGGGTGCTCATCCCGGACGAGGGCACGATCTCGGTGCACGGCCGGGTGGCGCCGCTGCTGGAGTTGTCCGCCGGGTTCTCCGGTGACCTGACCGGCCGGGAGAACCTGTACCTGGTGGGCGGGCTGCACGGGCTCTCCCCGGCGTACCTGCGGCGGCACTTCGACGAGATCGTCTCGTTCGCGGGTGAGCAGGTGGAACGCGCCATCGACACGTCGGTGCGGCACTACTCGTCGGGGATGAAGGTGCGGTTGGGCTTCGCGGTGATCGCGCACCTGCCGCACCCGGTGTTGTTGGTGGACGAGGTGACCGCGGTCGGGGACGCGGAGTTCCGCGCGAAGTGCTATGCGACCATCGAGCGACTTCTCGCGGAAGGACGCACGTTGGTGCTGGTGTCACACAACGACAAGGACCTCACCCGGTTCTGCCGTCGGGGGCTCTACCTCGACGCCGGACGGCTGGTCGTCGACGGGACGATCGACGAGGCGCTGGCGGCCTACGCCGACGCGGCGCAGCGGTGACGCTCGCGATCGTGCTCGCCGCCGGGCCGGCGGCGGGCGGAGCCACCGAGGGCGCGGAGCCGCCGGCCGACCGGCTGGCCGCGCAGTGGCGGCGGGCCGGGGCGGAGCAGGTGCGGGTGGCCGCCGACCTGGGCGAGCTGGCCGACCTGGTGAACGGCGCGACCGGCCCGGTGCTGGTCAGCGGCGTCGATCTGGTGGCGCACACGGCCGTACTCAGGCATCTCGCGACCAGCCCGGTCGGGCCGACGGTGGCGTTGGTGCTCACCGACCCGCCGGCCGCCGGGCAGGCGGTGGTGCGCGAGGAGCGCGGCCAGGTGGTCGCGGTCGGTGACGCGGCGGACGCGACGGGCGTGTTCGGCGGCGCGCTGCGGGTCGGCGCGGCCGACCTGCCGGCGCTCGTCGACGCGGCCCGCGCGGCGTCCGCGACCGATCCGGCCGCGCCCGCGGCGTCCGGCGTCGAGCCGGGCGGGCCGCTCGCCGCGGTGGACCGGCTGGTGGCCGGGCTCGCCGCCCGGGGCACCCTGATCTTCGCCCACCGGGTACGCCTGCTCGTGGCGCACCGGGTCGGCGACGCGGCCGGACGGGCGGCGGCCGAGGCGGAGGTGGCGGCCGTCGACGAGGACCGGGCCGAGCTGAAGCTGTCGGTGAAGGAGCGGGACGACTTCTTCACCACGTTCTTCGTCAGCACCTGGTCGCCGTACGTGACGAAGGCGGCGGCCCGGATCGGGATCGGCCCGACCGGCGTCACCATGGTCTCGGTGGCGTTCGCGGTGGCCGCGGCGGTGCTGTTCGGCGTCGGTGGCCGGCCCGCGCTGGTGGCCGGCGCGGTCCTGCTCTACCTGGGGTTCGTGCTGGACTGCGTGGACGGGCAGTTGGCCCGCTACACCCGGCACTTCAGCGCCTGGGGCGGCTGGCTGGACACGATGGCCGACCGGTTCAAGGAGTACGTGGTCTACGCCGGTCTCGGTTTCGGCGCCACGCACGCCGGGTTCCGCTACGGCTGGGCGCTGGCCCTGGCCGCGATGACGTTGCAGACCGTGCGGCACATGACCGACACCTGGTACGGCGCGCTGCACGACGAGGCGGCCCGGCGGCCGAAGGTGGTGACCGGGGACGCGGGCGGCATCGGCGGGAAGCTGAACGCCGCGTCGACGAGGGTGCAGGCGGACACCGGCTCGGTGTCGTACTGGCTGAAGCGGACCGTGGTTTTCCCGATCGGGGAGCGGTGGGCGCTGATCGCGCTGGCCGCCGCGCTGTTCGGGCCGCTGGTGGCGCTCTGCGCGGTGCTGGTCTGGGGCACGTTGGCGTTCGCGTACACCGGGGCGTTGCGGACGCTGCGGGCGCGGTGGATGCGGGTGCCGGTGCTGACCACTGTCGACACCGGCCTGCACCGCGACGACGGCCCGCTGGTGCGGACGCTGCCTCCGGCGCGAGGGCCGCTGCTGCTGGCGGTGCTCGGCGCGCTCGGCGCGGCCGGGATGCTGGTGTGGGCGTTGCGCACGGTGCACGGCGGGGGCGACCTGCCGATCTGGGCGCCGGTCCTCGCGCTGGTGCTGCTGCTGGGCGCGGCGCAGGGCGCGCGGACGCCGCACGCCGGGGCGCTGGACTGGCTGGTGCCGGCCGCGTTGCGGGCCGCCGAGTACCTGTTCGCCATCGCGGTCGGCGTGGCCGGGCGCGCACCGGCCTGGTTGATCTTCGGGTACGTCCTGGTGCTCACGCTGCACCACTACGACCTGACCGCCCGGCTGGAGAAGCGGCAGTCGGCCCCGCCGCTGCACGTCGCCACGCTGGGCTGGGAGGGGCGCTCGGCGGTGCTGGCAATCGCGCTGATCGCCGGAATTGCGAGTATCGCTCTGGCTACACTCGGTGCGTACCTTTTGGTGATTTTCGTCGTGAGCGTGGTCCTCGCCTGGGTGGTCCTGCCGGCCCGCGCCCGTGGGGGTGTGCGCTCGCCGGGCTGACGGAGGGCGGGCCGGCATGACCCTGATCAGTTTCGTCGTGCCGGCCTACCGGGTGCAGGGCTACCTGCGGGAGTGCCTCGACTCGATCCTCGACCAGCCGTTCGCCGACCTAGAGGTGATCGGGGTGGACGACGCCTCCCCGGACGCCAGCGGCGAGATCCTGGCCGAGTACGCGGCCCGCGACCCTCGGGTCCACCCGGTGCGGCTCGCCGACAACGTCGGGCTCGGTCCGGCCCGCAACACCGGGCTGGACCGGGCCGCCGGCGATTACGTGTGGTTCGTCGACGGGGACGACTGGCTGGTGGCCGGCTGCCTGCCGCACGTCGCCGACCGGCTCCGCGACACCCGCCCGGACGTGCTGGTCGTGGACCACGTCCGGGCGCACTGGAACTTCGTCGGCACGCGCAGCGCCATGCGGGACGTCTTCCCCGAGTCGCCGGGCCCGGCCACGTTCACGCTGCGGGACCGGCCGGAGACGCTGCGGCTGCTGCACACCGCCTGGAACCGGCTGGTCCGCCGCGAGTTCCTGGTCGAGCGCGGGCTGCGCTTCGCGCCCGGCTGGTACGAGGACGTCTCGTTCAGCTATCCCGCGCTGATGGCCGCCGACCGGATCGGCGTACTGGACCGGGTCTGCCTCAACTACCGGCAGCGCCGCACCGGCGCGATCACCCGGACCCGGGGTGACCGGCACTTCGAGGTGTTCGCCCAGTGGCACCGCGTGTTCCGGCTGATGGACCGGTGGGCGCCGGCGGTGGACGAGCTGCGGCCGGTGGTCTTCGAGCGGATGATCTGGCACTACCTGACCGTGCTCGGGCACGGGGAGCGGATCGCGCCGGAGCTGCGGGCGCCGTTCTTCGCCCAGATGCACGAGGACTACAGGCGTTTCCGGCCGCCGGAGGGCTACCCGGTGCCGCCCGGCGTGGAGGGGCTGAAACACCAGCTGGTGGCGGCCGGCCGGTGGCGGACGTTCAGCGCGCTGCGCGGGGCCCACCAGGCCGGGGAGGCCGCCAGGCGGACGGCCGACCGAGCCCGGCGGCGGGTGACGCCGGTGGTGCGGCGGACCGCCCGGCGGGCCCGCGACACCGCGCTGCACGAGTACTACCGGGCCGAGCTGCGCCGCCCGATCGACCCGACGCTTGCCGTCTACGCGGCCTACTGGTACCGGGGGTACGCGTGCAACCCGGCCGCCGTCTACGAGGCCGCCCGCCGGCTCGCCCCGCAGGTACGCGGCGTCTGGATCGTCCGGCGGGACCGGGTGGCCACGCTGCCGCCGGGCGTGGAGTACGTGGTCGCCGGCACCCCGGAGTACCACCGGGTGCTGGCCCGCGCCCACTGGCTGGTCAACAACGTCAACTTCCCGGACTTCGTCCGTAAGCGTCCCGGCTCCGTGCACGTGCAGACCCATCACGGCACGCCGGTGAAGGTGATGGGTCTGGACCAGCAGCGCTACCCGGTGGGTGCGATGGGCATGGACTTCGCCGGCCTGCTGCGTCGGGTGGACCGCTGGGACTACAGCGTCACCGCGAACGCCTTCTCCACCCAGATGTGGGAGCGGGCGTACCCGGCCGACCACACCACGCTGGAGGTCGGCTACCCGCGCAACGACCGGCTGGCCCGGGCCACCGCCGACGAGTGCCGTCAGGTCCGCGCCGCGCTGGGCATCGGTGCGGACGAGTACGTGGTGCTCTACGCGCCGACGCACCGCGAGCACCTGCCCGGCTGGCGTCCGCCGTTCGACCCGGACCGGATGCGGGACGTGCTCGGCCCGGCCGGGCGGTTGCTGATGCGCAGCCACTACTTCCACGACCGGGAGCGACGGCCGCGTGGGCCGGCCGCCGGCGGGGTGCTGGACGTCAGCGAACACGAGCGGGTGGAGGATCTCTACCTGGCCGCCGACGTGCTGGTCACCGACTATTCGTCGGCGATGTTCGACTACGCCGTGCTGGACCGGCCGATCGTGGTCTACGCGCCGGACTGGGACGCGTACCGGGTGGCCCGGGGCGTCTACTTCGACCTGCTGGCCGAGCCGCCGGGCGCGGTCGCGACGGACTTCCCCGGGCTGCTGGACGTCTTCCGCTCCGGCGCGGTGAACGGCGGGGCGGCCGAGCGGGCGCGGGCGGCGTTCCGGGCCCGGTTCTGCTCGCTGGAGGACGGGCACGCCGCGGATCGGGTGGTCCGGCGCGTGTTCCTCGGCAGATCCACGTAATAGGACTGTCACGAGCCGAACATGGCACGTTTACCCGATGTGCGAACTCGATGATCCTGGTCACAGTCATTCCCGGGTTCGGGCGAGCGACTGGGGAGGTGACGGTGACCACCGTCGCGCTCAAGGATGTCACCAAGGTGTTCCAGGACGGAACCATCGCGGTCGACAACATAAATCTGGACGTCAACGACGGCGAGTTCATGGTGCTGCTGGGCCCGTCGGGCTGCGGCAAGTCGACAGTGCTGCGGATGGTGGCCGGCCTGGAGGATCCGACCTCGGGCGCGGTCATGCTCGGTGGCGAGCTGGCCAACGACCTGCCGCCCCGGGACCGGAAGATCGCCATGGTCTTCCAGGACTTCGCGCTCTATCCGCACATGACCGTCGGTGACAACATCGGCTTCCCGCTGCGGCTCTCCGGCGTCGAGCCCGGGTCGCGCGGCGAGCGCATCCAGGACGTGGCGGGCGCGCTCGGCATCGGCGACGTGCTCGCGCGCAAGCCCAGCCAGCTCTCCGGCGGCCAGCGGCAGCGGGTGGCGATGGGCCGGGCGATCGTCCGGCGGCCCGGCCTGTTCCTGATGGACGAGCCACTGTCCAACCTGGACAGCGGGTTGCGCGCCGAGCTGCGGGCCGAGATCTCCGCGCTGACCCGGGAACTGGGCGTCACCACCATCTACGTCACCCACGACCAGGCCGAGGCGCTCACCATGGCCGACCGGGTGGCCATCATGCGCAAGGGCGTGCTCCAGGACGTCGGCACCCCCACCCAGGTGTACGGGCGGCCGGCCACGCTCTACGTCGCCGCGTTCCTGGGCAGCCCGCGGATGAACCTGCTGGAGGCGTCCGTCTACGTCCACCTCGACCGGTACGTCACGCTGAGCCTCGGCGACCAGGCGCTCTACCTGCCCTGGGACGACATCCGCAGCCGCGCGGTGGCGCACTACCACGGCGAGCGGATCGTGGTCGGGCTGCGCGCCGAGGCGCTCACCCCGGTCGCCCCGGACACCGCCGGCGACGTGCTGCACGGCCGGATCCGCTACCTGGAGCACCACGGCCACGAGTCCTTGGCCTTCCTCGACATCGGCGCGACCGCGATCGTGGTCGACGAGATGGGCACCCCGGTCGAGCGGACCGCTCCCGGCCAGCGCGGCCTGCGCCGGTTCGGGCAGGTGGTGCAGCGGCTCACCGGCCGGTCCGCGGAGACCGCCGCGCCGGCGTCGACGCCGAACGGCGGCGGCAACCGCACCAGCGTGCTGCCCGACCCGGGCCGGCACCACCGCCGCCCGGCCGAACTGGCGGTACGGCTGGCCCCGTACCCGCAGGTGTCGGCCGGACATTCGCTGGCGGTGCAGGTGCGGATGGACGCGCTGCACTTCTTCGACGAGCGCGGCGACCGCATCGACGTCGGCTGGAGATGAAAGGAGGGGCACCCTGTTAACGCATTCTGCATAACAGGGGGCCCCGCTTAACGCGCCACTGCTCGGCGCGCGCCTCAGAGCGTGATCGAGCCGCCGGTGTTCCTGATCATTCGGTGGAGCACCTTCAGGGCGGTGACGTAGTCCGCGTCGTCGATGCCCTCGTGGATGCGGGCCCGGATCGCCGGCGCGTGCCGCTTGAGGTCGAGGCGGGCGGCCTCGCCGGCCTCGGTGATCGACAGCCGCCCGCCCTCGTCGCGGGCCAGCCAGCCGCGCTCCAGCAGCACCTGCGACTCGGCGTCCAGGTCGTCCTCGGCCCGCAGGTAGGAGCGCATCGCCTGCCGTAGCTCGGCGACGGTCAGTCCGCCGCCCGGCGGCAGCAGGTCGTTCGGGGAGAGGTTGCGCAGCAGCCAGAACTGAGGCTGCGTGAAGCCGAGTTCGGCGTGCCGGGCGCGGGTGAAGGCGATGAGTGACTCGTAGGCCACGCCGGTCCAGTAGGCGGCGGGCTGGCCCGCCAGTTCGGCGTCGGTCGACTGCGGCGTCGTCATGGGCCGAAGTAGAACGTCAACCCGGCTTCAGCTCAAGGGTTCACGCCTGACGTCCCCAGGCGACGAAGCGGGCGAACATGTCGGCGGGGTCCGGGGCGCCGGCCGGGTTCAGCCGGTAGAGGTCGCGGGTCGCCTCGTAGAACAGCCCGCACAGGTAGAGCGACAGGCTGACGTTGTTGTCCGCGTACTCGCTCTTGAGCAGCAGGCGGGCGGTCGGGCAGGGCCACTGCTGGCCGCACGCCCGGCAGCACCACACCGGACGCAGCGGTGTGTGCGGCGCGGCATGCCGGGGGTACGGGCGTTGGTTGGTCACGGGCGCTCCTGTCGGTAGCGGGTAACGGACGAGTTCGGCTCCGCTGCGTGACAGTGTCGTCACCGCGTCGCTAGGGTCGGAAGGCGTTCCACCCCCACCTTCCGGGCCGTCCGACCGGCCGTCTTCCGTGTGCAACCGTGTGCAGAGGTGTGCAGATGATCCGTATGGCGTTGTGGGAGCTGTTCGCCGGTGAGCTGCGCCGGCTCCGTTCCGAGGCCGGGCTGACGCAGGAGGCGTTGGGCGAGCGGGTGAGCTATTCGGCGTCGCTGGTGGCGGCCGTCGAGCAGTGCCGCCGCGCGCCGCGTGCCGAGTTCACCGAGCGCTGCGACGAGGTGCTCGACGCCGGTGGCCTGCTGGTCCGCATCCGGGCCGCGCTGGTGCAGGAGTCGCTGTTGCCGTGGTTCCGCGAGTGGGTGGGCATCGAGCAGGAGGCGACCGCGCTGCGCAGTTTCCAACCGCTTGTGGTCCCGGGCCTGTTGCAGACCGAGGAGTACGCCCGCGCGCTCTACGAGGGGGCCGCGCAGTTCGTCGGCGAGGCGCTGGAGCAGCAGGTGGCCGCGCGGCTGGCCCGGCAGGCGGTGCTGGATCAGCCCACGCCGCCGCAGTTCGTGGCCGTGTTCGACCACTCGGTGCTGACCCGCCCGGTCGGCGGCCCGAAGGTGATGCGGGAGCAGTTGGCGCACCTGGTCGAGATGGGCCGCCGGACCCGGGTGCACCTGCACGTGGTGCCGGAGACGGTCGGCGCCCATCCGGGGCTCAACGGCGCGTTCGTGCTCGCCACCCCGGCCGACGGCGACGACGTGGGCTACCTCGACAACCAGATGCACGGCACAATCGTGGAACGGACGGCGGACGTGAACTCCCTGCGGCAGACCTGGGAGTCCGTCCGTGCGGAGGCGATGCCGCACGGGGCGACCCTGGCGGCGATCTCGGAGGCGGCGAACCGATGGAGCTGACCGGCGCGACCTGGCGCACGAGCACCCGTAGCAGCGGCAACGGCGGCGACTGCGTCGAGGTGGCGGACAATCTGCCCGGCGTGGTCGGGGTCCGCGACAGCAAGGACCGGCAGGGGCCGGCGCTGACGTTCACGCCGGCGAGCTGGGCGACGTTCGTCGCGTACGCCAAGCGCGCCTGACCAGCCCCCGCCACCGGCGCTTGCCTGTGACGGAGGGAGGGCCGTGACCGTTGACGCCGGCTCCGACATCGGCCCGGCCGCTCGCGCTACATAGGCTCAGTCGGTGTGGCGGTCTGGGTCGCGAGCACGACCGGCATGTCTGGGTAAGGATCCCTGATCGGCGCGCGGCCGACGCGGGCCCTCTCTCGCACCTCCGCCAGTGGGGGACCGGCGACGTAGTGCCTTCCTCGCCGTTCGCCGCGCGCTTCCAACAGACCCTGTTCGGCAAGGCTGGTCAGGTCGCGTGTCGCCGTCCGCTCCTCGACGTCGGCGAGCTTGACGTATCCGGAACGGCGGACGCGGTATCCCAGAACCGCCTCGTAGAGCAGGTCGGTGACTCGCTCGGGGAGCCGTCGCTCGGCCACGATCGAATCCAACTCCGACCAGATTCCGGAGGCCTCCCGGAACCGGCGAGCCACGGTTTGCGCCTGCATGTGATGAGCACGCAGGTTGAACGCCACCCAGAGGTGTGCCGACCCCTCGGGATTCCAGTGCCCCCGGCCGGTGGCGGCCAGCACCCGGTAGTAGTCCTCGGTGTTGCTCCCCAACCACTCCTCAATGCTGGAGAACGCAGGCTCCACGATGGCCCGCCGCGACAGCACCAGTGTCTGGAGCGCGCGCGCCATCCGCCCGTTGCCATCGCGGAACGGATGGATCATCACGAGGTTCAGGTGTGCCATCGCCGCCTTGACGAGCGGAGAGGTGGTGGCATCCGACCGCAGGTCCTCGGCCAGTTCCTCCATGAGGTGCGGTACGTCGTCGAAGTCCGCGCCTTCGTACACCCGCCGGTCGGTTCGCTCGTCGTGGACGTAGATCGGCCCTTTGCGGTATTGCCCGGGGCTCTTCGCCAGGTCGTGCGAGAGCATCATGTAATGCATACTGCGGATCGTCGACGTCTCGAAGCGGAAGTACGGATCCCCGGCGGTTTGTAGCACGTAGCCCAAGGCCTGCCGATATCCTCGGATCTCTGCGAAGGTGCGATCGTCGGCGCTCAGTGGCTCCTCGCCGTCGAGTGCGGCGGCGGCGTCGTCCTCGGCGACGACGTAGCCTTCGATGCTGTTGGAGCCCAGAATCGCCCGGGCCAGCATGGTGCGCCGCAGCCCACCGGTCCAGCGGCGAGGGGTGCGCAGGACGTCCGCGAGCGTGTGTCGCATGTCGTGGATTTCGGCCAGGACGACCCGGTCGTAGTCGTCGAGTTCCGGGGTGGTGTAGATCATCTCATGTCCTAATGTCTCTTAATAAGAGACAGAGTACCTCCAGGATGGGCTCATTGTCTCTTAATAAAAGACAATGAGCCCGTCGCGCCTCGTCAGGAGATCGACTGCGGCCAGCGGTGGTTACGCCACTCGTCCCAGCTCGCGAATCCGGCCGGTGGGGCGTCGACGGGTTCGCTGCCGTTCTCGGGCCCGTAGAGGGCCTTCACCCACTCGTCCTTGGTGAGACGAAGCGCCTGCCGCTCCCGTTCGATGCGCCGAGCGGCGGTGGTCTTGCCGGTGCAGGGGAGCCCCACGGTCAGATACAGCGTCGGTCGCCTCGTCATCGCCACACTCAATGATCACGCCTGGCGGCGTAGTTCGCGGAGCACGCCGTGCCGGCGGAGCGCCCACGCGAGGCGCCGGGCGCTCGGATGTCGTACGAACAGCACGGCCGCCCGGCGGATCAGGCCGAACCGGTCGTCGCTCACCTGGCGGTCGATCGCCTGCCAGATCAGCTCCCGCACGTCGGCGCTGTCCAGCATCGTGCGCACCTCGCGACGTACCGCGGGGTCCTCGGTCGCCGACGTGATGGCGGTGGCGCGGGCCGGTCGGTCCGCGAGCGGTTGCACCGCCGCGGCGACCAGTGGCCGGCGGACCGTGTCGCGCTCCAGCAGCAGCAACACCGCCTCCCGGACCTCGGTCGTCGCCAGGCCGGACCGCAGCAGACGCAGCAGGCTCCGCTCGACCTCGCCGTCCCGGTCCGGGCCGGACAGCGCGGCCAGCAGCACTGTCACCTCGTCGAGGTCGACGAGGTGACGCAGCCCGTCGCGGAACTCCGGCAGCCCCCAGGCCACCGTCAGCCCTCGGGCGAGATCGCGGTTCATGCGCCACTGGCTACCCGGAGCCGGCAGCCGGTGAAACGCCGGAGGCGTCTTGCCATGCTGATTGACTGGTGTTCTACTGAACCATAACAATCGTGAAGGGGCTCACCAGGTGATCAACTTTCATGTCGACCGGTCCAGCAGCGTCCCCGCCTACGCCCAACTGGTGCGGCAGGTCCGCGAAGGGCTGCGGATCGGGACGCTGCAACCCGGGGACCAGCTCCCCACCGTGCGCAGCGTGGTGACCGCGTGCACGGTCAACCCGACCACCGTGCTCAAGGCCTACCGGGAGCTGGAGCTGTCCGGTCTGGTGGAGGCGCGGCAGGGGGCGGGCACCTTCGTCAGCGGGACGCTCGGCTCCACCGACCCCCATGTGATGGCCCGCCTGCGGAGCAGCCTCGCCCGGTGGCTCGGCCAGGCCCGGGAGGCCGGCCTGGAGGACGAGGACGTCCAGGCGCTGCTCGCCTCGGTGATCGTGGAGAACTCCACGCGCCAGAAGCGGGAGGGTGCCGCGTGAGCGGGCAACCCGTCGCCGTCGAGGCACATGGCCTGAGCCGGCGCTACGGCAGCGTGTGGGCGCTGCGCGAGTGCGCCTTCCAGTTGCCGGCGAATCGCATCGTCGCGCTGGTCGGCGCGAACGGCGCGGGCAAGTCGACGCTGCTGAGCATCATCGCCGGCACGCTGGCGGCCACCAGCGGCACGCTGCTGGTGCACGGCCGGCCGGTGACCCGGGGCGGTGCCACCGACGGCGGGAGCCGGGTCGCGATCCTGGCCCAGGACAAGCCGCTCTACCGCGACTTCACGGTGTCGGAGATGCTCCGCTTCGGCCGGTCGACGAACCGAGTGTGGGACCAGCAGCGCGCGCTGTCCTGGCTGCGGCGCTTCGACATCCCGCTGGACCGTCGCTGCGGCAGGCTCTCCGGCGGGCAGCGGGCCCAGGTCGCGCTGGCGGTCGCGCTGGGCTCCCGCCCGGCCGTGCTGCTGCTTGACGAACCGCTCGCCAACCTGGACCCGGTGGCCCGTACGGAGGTGACAGGCGAACTCATGGCGGAGGCCGCCGACGCCGACATGACGGTCGTGCTGTCGACCCACATCATCGCCGAACTGAGTGGCGTCGGTGACCACCTGCTGCTGCTCGACGAAGGCCGGCCGGTCCTCGCCGGCGACGTCGAGGAGTTGCTCGACAGCCACGTCCGGCTGACCGGCCCCCGGGCGGACCAGCCGCCCGGCCCGGGCGCGATCGTCCAGGCCCAGCACACCGAACGCCAGTCCACCTTCGTCGTCCGGCAGGCGGAGCCACCGACGGCGCACGCCGTCGTAGCCCCCGGCTGGACCGCCCAGCCCATCACCCTCGACGAGTTGATCCTGACCCATCTCAAGGCGTCGTCCAGGGCGTCGCACGAGCGGAAGGCAGCCGCATGAGCCTGGTCACCGACGTGTCCGCCCACCCGAACCGCCGGGACGACCTCGGGTACGCCGGGGGCGTACGCGGTCTGCTCTGGCTGACCTGGCGTCAGCACCGGTGGACCCTGATCGGCGCGCTGGTCCTGGCCGCGGCCCTGGTGGGTGGGATGACCTACCTCTCCGTGGAGCTGACGAGCCTGTGGCACCAGTGCCACGAGACGTTCTGCCCGGAGGGCTCCCCGCAGGGGCAGCGGCTCGCCGGGTCCTCGCCCCTGGTCCTGACCATGGCGGCCCTGTCCCGGCTGGTGCAGTGGATGCCGCTGTTGATCGGCGTGTTCGTCGGCGTTCCGGTGCTGACCCGGGAGCACGAGCAGCGCACCCTGCTGCTGGCCTGGAGCCAGGACGTCTCTCCGCAGCGGTGGCTGTGGAGCACGCTGGCGATGCTCGGCCTGTTCGTGGCCGCCGTGACCTCGGCCGTCGGCGGCGTCAGTGACCATCTGGAGCGGGCCCAGGCCCGGATCGCGCCGGTGAGCCTGTTCGAGTACGGGCCGTTCCTGAACACCGCGATGATGCCGGTCGTGATCAGCCTCTGCTGGTTCGTGCTCGGTGTCGCGCTCGGCGCCGCGCTCAGGCGCACGCTCCCCGCCGTGTTCGGCGCGATCGTGGGCTTCGTCGGCCTGACCTACCTCGTCCAGTGGCGCTATCCCACGCTGATGACGCCGTTGTCCGCGCACCGTCCCATCGGCGGGCCGAACCTCGACGTGCTGCGCGGCAACGCCCTGGTCGTCGACGGCGGCATGATCGACTACGGGATCGACGGGCCGTCCGGCGCGTACGAGGCCTCCGGACGCGAGCTGACCGGCGTCGAGCTGCAACGCATCTGCCCGCCGGACAACGGCAGCGGCCGGACGCTCACCTGCTTCACCGAGCACGGTCTGGAGCAGCACCTGCTCTACCAGCCGGGCAGCCGGATCCCCGACTTCCACCTGATCGTCGCGGGCGGCTACCTGGGGCTCGCCGTGGCGGCGCTGCTGACCGTCTGGTGGATCGTGCGCCGTACCGATCTCAGCGCGGGCTGAACCGGGCCGGGTTGCTGCTTGCCCGGAAAGTTACCGGCGAGTAGCGTTCGGGCATGACCATCGACTCTCGCCAGGTGGCGGCCGGTCTCCTCGCAGCGGTGCCGTTCGCCCGTACGCTCGGCATCGAGATCGTCGAGGTGGCGCCCGAGGCCGACGGCGGGGTCCGCGCCGTGGTCCGGCTCCCCGACGACCCGGCGCACCACAACCACGTGGGCGGCCCGCACGCCGGCGCCATGTTCACGCTCGGCGAGACCGCCTCCGGCGCGGTGGTGCTCGCCGCGTTCGGGCAGGTGCTCGACCGGGCCGTACCGCTGGCCGTGACCGCCACCATCGGCTACCGCAAGGTGGCGATGGGCCCGGTGCTGGCGACGGCGCGGCTCGCCCGCCCGCCCGCCGACGTGCTGGCCGAGCTGGCCGCCGGGCAGCGGCCCGAGTTCGACGTCGAGGTCGAGATCGGCACCGAGGACGGCACCGTCACCTCGGCGCTCACCGTGACCTGGACGCTGCGCCCGAACCGCTGACCCGCGAAGCGGGTTTGCCCGGGGAGCCGCCTGGATAGATTCAGGCAATGCTGGGCCTACCCGCGCACGTGTCCGCGTGTCTCTACGATCTGAACCGTTCTTCGAGCACGCCGTCCCTCACTCGTTGAACTTGTCCGACAGCAGGAAGTCGACGGCTTGTCTCATGTTCTCCCGGAAGCCGGACAGGTCGTCCAGCAGGTCATCCGGCAGGTCATCCTCCGGAGCAGCCGGCACGTCACCGTCGGGTTGCTCCGCCACAGCCTGTTCCGCCAGGTAGACAGTGCCGCGTGCGGCAAGATGAGTCGAGTGGACCTTGGCCGCCACGTGCGCGTACCGCAGCGCTTCACGCGGCCGGCCGAGTTCGATCAGCAAAAACACGATGTCGGTCAGATAAGCCAGGTTGAGCGATCGTAGGACCGCATTCTGCAACGCGAGGACGGCTAGTTCCGGGTTGCCTGCGGACTTGGCTGCAGCTGCCAGGTTGGCCCATGACGCGCTTGCCCTCGGATGAATACCCACGCTTTCGGCGAATAGCCGCAGCGCCTCCTTCAGGCGACCCGCATTGTATGCGGCACGCCCCTTTTCTCCGATGATCGAGGCTCTCCACACATCATCGTCTTTCTCCTGCCCGGCCAGCCACGCCAGGTGCTGCTCCGCCTCTTCTGAGCGTTTCAGATCGTTCAGCGCCCGCACCAGCAGGTATCGGACCAGCTCGTGGTTCTCGATCGCGGGCAGCCGCACGAGTGCTCGCTCGTACGCTGCGATGGCGTCGTCGGCGAGCCCTATGTTGACCATTCCGCGCATCGCCTCCAGGATGATGCCGAGATCCGGCTCGGCCGGTTCGGCTTCGGGCAGCGACAGCGACAGCGAGGCGGCCTGAGATCGGATGGTGTCGCTGATGTCGGTGAGATCCGGGCGGTCCTGCGGGCGCTTCGCCAGGCCGGCGTGGATCATGTCGACCAGCGCAGGGGGAACGTCCGGACGAAGTGTCGCGAGGGGAAGCGGCGTGCCGTGGAGATGCTGGAGCCGGTAGCTCGTGCGCCTGTCCGGCACACCGTAGGGTGGCACCCCGGCCAACACCTCGAAGAGGACGCAGGCAAGGGCGTAGACGTCGCTGGCGGGCACGGCCGGCCCGGTGAACTGCTCCGGCGCCATGTAGAGCGGGGTGCCGGCACCGGCGCCCTCGTCGGCGGCGGGCCTGCCGGAACCGCTTTCGCGAAGGATCGCCCGGGCCAGCCCGAGGTCGGTCACCTTGGCCGTGGAGTCCGCGTCGATCAGGATGTTCTCCGGTTTCAGGTCCGCGTGGACGAAGGCGGGTAGCTGGTTCCGGGCATAGTGCAGCGCCTGAGTCACGTCCCAGGCCAGGCGTAGCGTCCGCTCGACGCTGAGCCGGCTCGTGCGCAACGTCTGGCGCAACGACCCGGGCACGTATTCCATCACCAGCATGGGCGGCTCGTGCTGTGCCTGATGCGCCGAGATCGCAGTCACTATGTTGGGATGCTTTCCCAGTTGCAGCCACAGGAAGCACTCACGGAGGAAGTGGCTGGCGCCTTCCTCCGTGTTGCTGAGTTCGGGGCGGAGCCGTTTGACAGCGACGACACCGGCGGCGTGGAACTCGCTCCGGCAGAGATATACCAAGGACATCCCACCGGCGACGACGCGCACCGGAGTGAGGCCGGTCAGCCTTACCCGTGGGTTCCGGTCCGGTCGTTCCTCCGGTGACTCGGGCGGCGGCAGTTCAGTCATCACCGCTGCCGTCCGCCTCGGCCGCCACGGACCGACTGGGAGCGCTCTGGAAGGATTCGCCGTATTGCCAGCGTGCCAGGGCACGGTCTTCGGACTCGATCTGACGAGCGAGATTCAGCAGGCTTCCCCGTAACACCCGGGCAACGCTCTGGAGTTCGGCCACGCTGACGTCCCCCTCCTTGGCGCGCTGGACGATCAGGTCGGCGGCGCCGACGCCGGAGACCGCCGTGGCGAGCACCATCCGCAGGCGTTCTTGTTGGGCGGCGATCCGGACTTTCTCGTTCGCCGCTTTCCGCCGCTGCTCGATGTATTGCCACACGCCGAATGCGGCGGAGGCGATGCCGACAATCGCAGCCACTAGGCTGAGTGGATTCATCCCGCCACTCCCTGCTCCCGTGCTACTCGGTGCTGGCGTCAGAAGTCAATCTTCACGACCCTTGGCTCACCGTTTGAATGTCGCCAACGCGACAGATATTCAAGGGCGGGGGTCCATGAGGCTGTTGATCACGCGGCACGGGTTGCCGACGAGCAGCGCTCGGGCCTGCGCCCGAACCGCTGAGACGCGAAGCGGGTTTGCCCGGTGAGCCGCCTGGATAGATTCAGGCAATGCTGGGCCTACCCGCGCACGTGACCGCGTGTCTCTTCGATCTGGACGGGGTGCTGACGCAGACCGCCAAGGTGCACAACGCCGCCTGGGCCGAGACGTTCGACGCGCTCCTGCGACGCCGGTCCGCCGAGACCGGCGAGCCGTTCCGCCCGTTCGACCCCGGACCGGACTACAACCGGTACGTGGACGGAAAACCGCGCGCCGACGGGGTGCGATCATTCCTGGCCTCCCGTGGCATCACGCTGCCCGACGGCACCCCCGACGACCCGCCGGACGCGGACACCGTCAACGGCGTCGGCAACCGCAAGAACGTCGTCCTGCTCCAGCGCATCGCGCACGACGGCGTCGAGGTCTACGACGGCTCGGTGCGCTACCTGGAGGCCGCCACCGCGGCCGGGCTGCGCCGGGCGGTCGTCTCGGCCAGCGCCAACTGCGAGGCCGTGGTGCACGCCGCCGGGCTGGACCGGTGGCTGGAGGCACGGGTCGACGGCGTGGTCGCCCGGCAGCGCGGGTTGCAGGGCAAACCGCACCCGGACACGTTCCTGGAAGGCGCGCGGCTGCTCGGCGTCGAGCCGGCGCAGGCCGCCGTCTTCGAGGACGCGCTCGCCGGGGTGGCCGCCGGACGGGCCGGCGGCTTCGGGTACGTGATCGGCGTGGACCGGGTCGGCCAGGCCGACGAGCTGCGCGCGCACGGCGCCGACGTGGTCGTCACCGACCTCGCCGAGCTGCTGACCACGGAGTCGGCCCGGTGATCCGGGAACGGTCGTACCCGGTCGAGCCCTGGCACGTCCGCGAGGTCCGCCTCGACATGGACGTGCTGGCCCAGTCCGAGTCCGTGCTCGCGCTCTCCAACGGCCACATCGGGCTGCGCGGCAACCTCGACGAGGGCGAACCGCACGGCCTGCCCGGCACGTACCTGAACTCGTTCTACGAGTTGCGTCCGCTGCCGTACGCGGAGGCCGGCTTCGGCTTCCCCGAGTCGGGGCAGACCATCGTCAACGTCACCAACGGCAAGCTGATCCGGCTGCTCGTCGACGACGAACCGCTCGACGTCCGCTACGGCGAGCTGATCGACCACGAGCGGGTGCTCGACCTGCGCGCCGGCACGCTCCAGCGGGAGGTGCACTGGCGGTCCCCGGCCGGTCGCGAGGTCAAGGTCCGCAGCACCCGGCTGGTGTCGTTCACCCACCGCTCGGTCGCGATGATCAACTATGAGGTGGAGGCGGTCGACGGGCCGCTGCGGCTGATCCTCCAGTCCGAACTGGTGGCGAACGAGTCACTGCCGCCGCAGAGCCGCGACCCCCGGGTGGCCGCCGTGCTGGAGTCGCCGTTGCAGGCGGAGGAGGAGCTGACCACCGACGACGGCGGCCTGCTCATCCACCGCACCAAGGTCAGCGGCCTGCGGGTCGCCGCCGCCATGGGCCACGACGTGCACGGCCCGGAACGCACCACCATCGAGTCCGAGGGGTACGAGGACTGGGTCCGCACCACCATCGGCTGCGTGCTCAAGCCCGGCGAGAAGCTGCGGGTGGTCAAGTACCTCACGTACGGCTGGTCGAGTCGCCGGTCCCTGCCGGCGCTGCGCGACCAGGTCGGCGCCGCGCTGTCCTCCGCCCGCCTCGACGGCTGGGACGGGCTGCGCCGCGCGCAACGCGAATACCTCGACGCGTTCTGGGACGCCGCCGACGTGCGCGTCGAGGGCGACCCGGAGGTCCAGCAGGCGGTCCGCTTCGGTCTCTTCCACGTGCTCCAGGCCGGTGCCCGCGCGGAACGGCGACCCATCTCGGCCAAGGGCCTCACCGGCCCCGGGTACGACGGCCACGCGTTCTGGGACACCGAGATGTTCGTGCTGCCGGTGCTCACCTACACCCAGCCGGGCGCGGTGCGGGACGCGTTGCAGTGGCGCTACGACACGATGGCCCAGGCGCAGGAGCGGGCCCGCACGTTGAACCTCGAAGGCGCGGCGTTCCCGTGGCGCACCATCGAGGGGCCGGAGTCGTCGGCGTACTGGCCGGCCGGGACCGCCGCGTTCCACATCGCCGCCGACGTCGCCGACGCGCTGCGCCGCTACGTGCTGGTCACCGGCGACGAGGCGCTGGAGCGGGAGATCGGGCTGGAACTGCTGGTCGAGACCGCCCGGTTGTGGCGCTCGCTCGGCCACCACGACCGCGCCGGCCGGTTCCACATCGACGGGGTGACCGGCCCGGACGAGTACACCGCGGTGAAGAACGACAACGTCTACACCAACCTGATGGCGCAGCGGAACCTGCTCACCGCCGCCGACTGCGCGATGCGCCACCGCGACCAGGCGCTCGACCTCGGCGTCACCGAGGAGGAGGCGGCCGCCTGGCGGGACGCCGCGAACGACATGCACGTCCCGTACGACGCGGAGACCGCAGTACACCAGCAGGTGGAGGGCTTCACCCGGCTGCAGGAGTGGGACTTCGAGCACACGCCGCCGGAGAAGTACCCGCTGCTGCTGCACTATCCGTACTTCGACCTGTACCGCAAGCAGGTGGTGAAGCAGGCCGACCTGGTGCTGGCCATGCACTGGCGGGGCGACGCGTTCAGCGCCGCCGAGAAGCGGCGCAACTTCACCTACTACGAGCGCCGCACGGTCCGGGACTCGTCGCTCAGCGCCTGCACGCAGGCGGTGCTGGCGGCCGAGGTGGGCTTCCCCGAGCTGGCCCACCGCTACCTGCGCGAGGCCGCGCTGATGGACCTGCACGACCTGAACGAGAACACCCGCGACGGGGTGCACATGGCGTCGCTGGCCGGCGCCTGGATCGCGCTGGTCGCCGGCTTCGGCGGGCTGCGCGACCACGACGGGACGCTGTCCTTCGCGCCCCGGCTCTCCAGCCGGCTGAGCCGCCTGGAGTTCTCGTTGCAGTGGCGGTCGATGCGGCTGCGGGTCGACGTCCGGCCGCACCAGACCACGTACTCGCTGCGCAACGGCGGCCCGGACACGGTGCTGGACCTGCTGCACCACGGCGAGCCGCTGCGGGTCACCTCCGCCCGGCCGGTCACCGTGCCGGTGCCGGCGGCGCACCCGGCCGGACCGCAGCCGGAGCAGCCGCCGGGTCGGGCGCCGCTGATGCACCTGCCGGAGCACGCCGGCTGAGGCCGCGCGGTCCCGCCCCCGGAGGGCGGGACCGCGCTGTCCGCGTACCTCAGAACTGGCGGCCGTTCGACGGACGCCCGCCGGCGTCGCGCGGCGCGACCGCCCGCGGGTCCTCGGGGGTACGCGCCGACGCGGCCTGGTCGGCCCACTCCGGCGAGCCCTCCAGCTCCTGTTCGCGACGCTTCTGGTCGGTGAGTTCCTGGTCTCGCTCCCGGTCCTGTTTCGCCATCGGAGATCCTCGCGATCGGTCGGGGTCCGTGGTCACGCCGCGCGTTCCCGCCCGGGCGGGGCTCAACCGTCCAGGTGGCGGGCGAAGCTCTGGCGGAGGTGGTTCTTCGGCCGGGAACCGACGATCGAGCCGACCACCACGCCGTCGCGGAAGACCAGCATGGTCGGCGCGGACATCACCCGGTGGGCCCGCGCGGCGGCCGGGTTCTCGTCGATGTTCAGGGTGACGAAGCGCAGCGCGTCGCCGAACTCCTCGGCCAACTCGGCCAGGTGCGTCGAGACCACCCGGCAGGGCGGGCACCACTCGGCCCAGAAGTCGACCACCACCGGTCGGTCGGCGGCCAGCACCGTCGCCGCGAACGTGGCGTCGGTGACCGCGGTCAGTCGGCCGGTCTGCGTGTCCTGAGGCATGTTTCCTCCCGGTGGGCGATCGCGTGGGCGAGTTGGTCGTGCAGGCGGCGGCGGACCGCGCCGAGCCGGTCGAGGTAGTCGTCCACCTCGGCGAGCTTGCGTCGCAGCACCGCCACCGAGTCCGGGCAGACGTCGCCGGAGTCGTGCCCGGCGCGCAGGCAGGCGACGAACGGGCGGATGTCGTCCAACCCGAAGCCGATCGCCAGCAGGGACCGGATCTCGTGCACGACACGCAGCTCCGCCTCGTCGTACACCCGGTAGCCGTTGGCGGACCGGCGTGGCCGGACCAGCCCCTGGCTCTCGTAGTAGCGCAGCGTGCGGGCGCTCGTACCGGCCCGTTCCGCCAGCTCCCCGATCCGCATCCGTGCCCCCGCCCGCCGTCCGTCCCTCGCCCCGCCGACGCTAAACCTTGCCGCCGACGTCAAGGCAACCCACGCGCCGCTCCTCCTCCCCTCCCGGTTCCCCCGCTCTTCTCGGCGATCATGAAGTTGGCGGGGTGGCGGAGCGCTCTCCCGGCCGCCACCTTCATGATCGCCGGGAGGCGGGGTATGCCGGGGACGGGGGTGAGGGGTGTGCGTGAGGTTTCGGTGCCGGTGGTGGAGGGTGGGCTCACGGGGGACGTCTCCGTCCCGTCCGGGGCCGGCGGGGTGGTGCTGTTCGCCCACGGGAGCGGCAGTTCCCGGCACAGCCCGCGCAACGTGGCGGTGGGCCGGGCGCTCAACGCGCGCGGACTGGCCACCGTGCTCGTCGACCTGTTGACGGTCGACGAGGAGGCCCGGGACGAGGTCACCGCCGAGCTGCGCTTCGACATCGGGATGCTCGCCGAACGGCTGGCCGGCATCGTCGACTGGATGGGCGCCGACCCGGAGCTGGGACGCCTGCCGTTCGGGCTGTTCGGCGCCAGCACCGGCGCGGCCGCCGCCCTGGTCGCCGCCGCGGCCCGCCCGGACCGGGTGGGCGCGGTGGTCTCCCGGGGCGGCCGGCCGGACCTGGCCGGCAGCTCACTGACCGCGGTACGCGCACCCACGCTGCTGCTCGTCGGCGGCCTGGACGAGCAGGTGATCACGCTCAACGAGCAGGCGCGGGACGAGCTGGGCGAGGTGGCGGAGCTGCGGATCGTGCCGGGCGCCACCCACCTCTTCGAGGAGCCCGGCACGTTGGAGCAGGTGGCCGACCAGGCCGGCGCCTGGTTCGTCGCCCACCTGCGCCAGCCGCATCCGGCCTGAGCCGAGCGACGCCCGGGGCTGCCGGCGTCGTCGGGTCAGCCGGTGGCGTGGGCCGGGCCGGCCGGGTCAGCCGGTGACGTCCACGCCGGCCGCTCGCGCGGTCCCGCCGGACCGGTGCCGCTGCACGGTGTCGAGCACCCGCCAGAGCACCGCGGCGATCGGCACCGAGACGAACGCGCCGGCGACGCCGGCGACGAGCGTGCCGGCGGTGACCACCACCAGGATGACCGCCGGGTGCAGTTGCACCTGCCGACGCATCACGAGCGGCTCCAGCAGGTTGCCCTCGATCTGCTGCACCGCGATCACCGCCGCCAGCGTCAGCAGGGCGGTGGTCGGGCCGTTCGCGGCCAGCGCGACGAGCACGGCCACCGCGCCGGCCACGGTGGCGCCGATGATCGGCACGAACCCGCCGAGGAACGTGATCAGGGCGAGCGGCAGCGCGAGCGGAACGCGCAGCACGACCAGCGCCAGCCCGATGCCGATGGCGTCGATCGCCGCGATGATCATCGTGCCCCGGCTGTACGCGCCGAGCGTCCGCCAGCCGGCCCGGCCGGCCTCGGCGGTCACGTCGCGACGCGGCCCGGTCAGCCGGCGCAGCACCCAGTGCCACATCGACCGGCCGTCCTTGAGCAGGAAGAAGAGGAGGACCAGGCCGAGCAGCAGCGCGCCGGCCACCTCGGCGACCTTCTGCGCGCCGGCGACCGGGTCGGGGGCGCCGGCGCTGACACCCTGCCGGATCTGCTCGACCAGCTTGTCGAGCTGCTGGTCGCTGACCGGCAGCGTGGACGTGACGAAGTCTCGGCTGCGTTGCAGGCCCTCGTCGAGTTGCTGGCTCAGCTCCCCGAACTGACTGGCGGTGAGGTTCCAGACCAGGACGCCGGCACCGGCCAGCACCCCGAGCAGCAGCAGGACGGTGAGCAGCGCGGCCGGCGCGGCCGGCACCCGGAGCCGGCGCAGCCGCACCAGCACCGGGTCGAGCAGCGCGGTGAGGAACAGCGTGCCGGCCAACGCCACGGCAAGCGGCGCCAGCAGCACCGCGATCTGCCCGAGCAGCCACAGCCCGGCGGCCACCACCAGGAGGCAGAGGCTCCAGGTGACCGCTGTGCGCACCGGCCAGGGCAGCCCCGCCCACGTCTGCCGGGGCCCGACCCGTGCCGGCTCGGCATGGGCCGGCTCGGCATGGGCCGGCTCGACCCGACCCGCGTCGGGATGGGCCGGCCCGGAGCGGGTCGGGTCGAACCGGGCCCCGGCGGGGCGTGCCGGGTCGGGCGTACCAGCGTCGTCGTCCACGTCGCCTCCTCGATCGAGGCCGTTGGTACCCGACCCGGCGGAATCCGACACCCGGCCCGTCATCGCCCGCCCGGCGTTTGCCACCCCGGCCCCAGGGAAGGCCTTCAAGGTACCGAAGGGAGATGCGACATGAGTGACTTCATGGACAAGGCCCGAGACTTCGCCGACAAGCACGACAAGCAGGTCGACCAGGGCATCGAGAAGGCCGGCGACATGGCCGACAAGCGCACCGGCGGCAAGTACGACCAGCAGATCGACAAGGGCGTCGACATGGCGCAGCAGCGCACCGGCGAGGGCGACACCGGACGCTGAGCATCCGGACGACGGATCCCGGGCCACCCCGAAACGGGTGCCCGGGATCCGGTGTGTCCGGGTGCGTGCGGGACCCGTCGGCGGCGGGAGTCGGGCGGGCCGCTCAGTCGGGCAGGCTGCCCAGCAGGCGGGTCACCGCGATCTCCAGCACCACCCGTTCCGGGTTCGGGCGCGGGGTGCGGTAGCGCTCGGCGTACCGGCGCTCGGCCTCGGCCACCGACGCCGGGTCACGACGCACCACCGCCCGGCCCTCCACGGTCAACCACCAGCGGCCGTCGACCTGGCACACCGCGACCGGCGTGCCCGCCGGGCCCGCGCCCGCCACGTGCCGCGCCTTCGCCGAACCGCCCGAGGTGATCACGCGGGCCAGGCCGGCGTCCGGGTCGAAGGTCACCCCGACCGGTACGACGTGCGGCGTGCCGTCGGCGCGCAACGTGGTCAACGTGGCGAGGTGCCGGTCGGCGAAGAAGCGCGCGACCCGCCCGTCGTGCGGATCCAACCCGTGCCGCCCAGCCATGCCGTCTCCTCACTCGTCCCCGAGCCCGATCATCACATGCCGAACCGGCGGCGCGCCGGACGACGAGACATACGCCATGCCCGATGTCCGGAGCAAGGCTGCCAGGTGTGCTCTTCTTCACGCCTAGGTGGACAGTGGGTGTACCGAACGCTTCATAAGGTGACCCCCGTGTGCCCACCGTCGCGGTGGGCGCCGTTCGAATCGGGGGAACCGTCGTGTCACTGTCGTACCGCCGTGTCGCCGTTCGCGGCGCCGGCCTGCTAGCCATGGTCCTGCTGGCCGGGGCCGCCGCCACACCCGTACAGGCCGTCACCGGCGGTGTCGCCGTGACCGACGGCTCCTACGCCTTCGCCGCCAAGATCTCGATCGGTCCGGCCGACCGCTCGTGCAGCGGCGCGCTCGTCGACCCGTGGTGGGTGCTCACCGCCAAGAGCTGCTTCAGCTTCGACGGCCAGCCCGTCGTCGACGGCAAGCCGGCGCGGCCCACCACGGTCACCGTGGGGCGCTCCGACCTGACCACCTCGACGGGTGCCACGTCGTCGGCCTTCCGGGTCGTGCCGCACCCCGACCGCGACGTCGCGCTGGTGCGGCTGACCCGCCGGGTGGACGTCGCGCCGGTGGCGCTCGGCACCGCGCCGGTCGTGGGCGAGCAGCTCACCGCCGCCGGCTTCGGCCGCACGGCCACCACGTGGGTGCCGGACCAACTGCACACCGGGCCGTTCGAGGTGCAGAGCGTCGGCGCCGGCACGACCGGCATTCTCGGCACCGGCACGGCCGGCATCTGCCGGGGTGACCTGGGCGGCCCGACCGTCCGCACGACCGGTGGCACGCCCCGGCTGGTCGGCCTGCACCACTCCTCCTGGCAGGGCGGCTGCCTCGCCGAGACGGAGACCCGCCGGGACGCGGTGGACACCCGGGTCGACGACCTCGGCCCGTGGCTCACCGCCACCATGCCGCAGGGGCCGGCCACCGACCAGTACGGCGACATCAACTTCCTCTACGTCTACGCCAACGGCGACATCGCGCCGCAGACGTTCCCGGCCACGTCGACCGGCGGGTTCGGCAGTCCGCTCGGTGTCTGGCGGGGCGGCGCCGGCGCGTACGCTACGGACCGGGTCAAGGTGTTCAACGACGACTTCGACGGTGACGGCGTCGACGACCTCGCGGTCATGTCCACCACCACCGCCAACGCGTTCGCGTTGGACACGTTCGTCACCCGCCCGGACGGCACCCACGGCGCACCTGTCCGCTCCTGGACCTCGCCCAACTTCGGGCACCTGACCAGCATGAAGATGGCGTCGGGCGACATCAACGGCGACGGTCGCGCCGACCTCACCGCCTTCTACGGCTACGCCAGCGGCGACGAGGCGTGGATCAACTGGCTCGCCCGGCCCGACGGCGGGTTCGACGCGCCGATCGAGGCGTGGCGGGCGTCGAACTTCGGTAACTGGGCCAGCACCAGCGTCTTCGCCGGTGACGTGACGGGCGACGGGCGGGCCGACGCCAGCCTCTTCTACGCGTACGCCAACGGCTCGATGGCGGCCATCACCTGGCCGGGGCAGGCGGACGGGAAGTTCGGCGCCGGCTACACCTCGTGGTCCGTCGCGGCGGACAAGGCGCCCGGTGCCCTCTCCACCCTGAAGATCGTCGACGGCGACTTCACCGGTGACGGGCGGGCCGACGTGGCCGCCCTCCAGACCAAGGACAACAAGCTGCGCCTGCTGACCTGGACCGGCAAGCCCGACGGCAACTTCACCGACCCGGTCGAGTCGTGGTCGTCGTCGATCTTCGGGCAGTTCGCCAGCATCAAGCTGGTCGGCGGCGACTACAACGGCGACCGGCGGGACGACCTGGCCGTCCTCTACAAGTACCCGGACAACGGGCTCGGCCTGCACACGTTCACCTCGACGCCGACCGGCGGGTTCAACGTGCCGCTCGCCTCCTGGCGGGTCGGCTCGGGCGTCTACGGCTGGTGGCCGAGCATGCGGATGGACGGCGAGTAGGACCGACCGGACGAGGCCCGGACCGGCGTCCCTCCGCTCGTGCGGAGCGGCGCCGGTCAGGGGCGGCGCGGCGGGGCGGCGGGCAACGAGGTGGCCGGGGCGTCCCGTGTCGCGCGTTGCGCCGCCCGGTGCTTGGCCGCCAGCCGGCCCAGATAGAACAGCGCGCCGGCCAGTACGCCCATGTCGTCCAGGTAGATCGGGTCGGGGAGCAGGTCCACCGGCAGGATCGTGTAGATCAGCGCGCCGTAGAAGGCGACCTTGCCGCCGGCGCCGAGCGCGCCCAGCATGCGACGGGTGCGAACCACCCGGATCGCGAGCAGCACCGCGCCGACCAGCGTCGCGGCCGCGACGACTGCGGCGACGACAACGAGCACCCACGCTTCACGGGACACGACACCACGCTAGCGGAGCCGGGCCGCCGCCGCCCGGATGCTCAGTACGCCGGCACGGCCGCCCGGCCCCGGGCCACCGGCGTCAGCTCCCGGGTGGTCTCCGCGACCTGCGTCGCGGTCGGCAACTCCCGCGTGCTCTCCGGGCCGGCGAAGCCCACGATGGAGAGTGCCGCCTGCGGCTCGACGACCGGGTGCAGCGCCGTGAACGCCTCCTCGCGCAGGCTCCGCGCCGCCGCGGCGGCCGTCTCGGCGGCCCGCCAGGCGGCCTGTTCCCGCTCCGAGGCGGCACGCTGCCGGGCGAGCAGATTGTCCCGTACCAGCCGGCGCAGCAGCAGCTCCTGCTCCACCGGGTGCCGGCTCGGGTCCCAGCCGCGCCCGCCGAGGATGTCGCTGAGCTGCTGCACGCTGATCTCCTTGCGCCACTGGGCGTCCAGCGCCGCCCGGTGCAGCCAGCGCTCCCGGTCCGCGTACTCGGCCGGGGTGCGGGCGGTCCGGGGCAGCGGCAGGGCCGCGGCGGCGGCCAGCCGGCGGACGTCCTCCTCCGCCGCCTGGCAGGCGAGCCACGCCGCTTCGGCCTCGTCCTGGGCGGCCAGCCACTCGGCCCGACGCCGTTCGGCGGTCACCGTCGCGCGGGACGCGGCCACCGACACCTCGTCCGCGTACCGGGCCCGTTCGCGGGCCCGCTCACGGTCCTGCTCGGCCCGGTCGATGCTGCTCGGCCGGGCGGCGTCGCTGATCCGTTCGCCGAACACCGCACGGAACCGGGTGGGGCGGACGACGAGCGCGGCGACCACGACCGCCGCCAGGGCGAGCAGGGCCAGCCAGATCACGGCGGCGGCGGGGACGTCCGGCAGGACGGTGGAGAAGACGGTCTGCATACCAGCACCTCGCGGTGGAACTGTTCACGATCAACGGGTGGGGCCCGGGCATCGGGCGGAGTGCGCGTCGGCGCGCGACGGGGTGCGCGGGTGGGGCGACCTGCGGTGGGTGGGCCGCGCCGGGGCGACCGGAAAGGTGGCCCGTCAGGCGCGCGGCGGCCCGCGGCGGGCGATGGTCGCCCGGCCCGCGTCGTCGGTGACCGTGACCTCGACGGCCGGGATCGGCGCGACGGACGCGTCGTCGAACCGGTCGGCGACGGACGGGCCGGTGGCCGAGTGGGTGACCGCCCACGCCGCAGCGGTGCCCGGCTCGGCGACCGACGTGGTCGACGTGGCCTCGCGACCGGCGTCGACGGTCGACGACACGCGGGTGTCGGTCACCGTGACGACGGCGGGACGCGTCACCGTGGCGGCGTCGGCGGAGGTCGTGGCGATGCCCTGGAGGCCGGCGATCAGCGCCAGAGTGGTCACGGCCGTGCGGGCGATCCGGCGCAGCATCGCCGTCCAGGCGGACGAGGCGAACGCTACGGGCAGCACCCCCTCAACCTATCGGTTGATGCCGGCCCACGCAGCTCGACGATCTTCCCGGTTACGTGAGCCGGCCCACGGATCGGTGTGGACGGACCTTCTTCTTCGCTTCGGAGCAGGTCGACGGATGCATCGACGACGATGAGATTGTCGACAGTTTTCGGCCGGTCGGGCGGGGCACACTGGCGCGGACGACCCCCCACCGCGAGGAGAAACCATGGGTGTACGCCGCACCACCACCGCGCTGGTCGCCGCGCTGACCGCCGCCACCCTCCTGAGCGCCACCCCGGCCCACGCCGCGACCACCTCGGTCGACACCGGTCCGCTGCGACCGGTGGCCGCCGTCGACGTCAACCGGTACGCGGGCGACTGGTACCAGGTCGCCGCCATCCCGCAGTGGTTCGAGATCCAGTGCTTCAAGAACGTCAAGGCCCGGTACGACGTTCAGCCCGACGGGACCGTCGGCGTCCGCAACACCTGCCGGACGATCCTCGGCACCACGAGCACGGTCACCGGCCGGGCCCGGAGCGAGAACCCGCCCGCAGACTCGGCGCTCACCGTCTCCTTCCTCCGGCTCGGCGACCGGTGGATCTACCTGGGCGGCCCCAACTACGTGGTGATCGGGCTGGACCCGGAGTACCGCTGGGCGGTCGTCGGCGACCCCGACCGCAGCAGCGGTTTCGTGCTGTCCCGCCAGCCCGCGCTGGACGCGGCGCAGCTCGCCGACGTGCAGGCCACGCTCACCGACAACGGCTACGACCTCTGCGACTTCCGCACCACCCGGCAGGACGGCGGCGCCCGGGCCGGCGCGTTCTGCTGACGGCCCGGCCCAATTTGGGGGACGCACGCCGCCCCGACGCCGAACGGCGCGGCACCCGCCGGGTGCCGCGCCGTTCAGCCGTGCGAGGTCAGTGGCCGTCGATGACCGGCGGCGGGGCGGCCCTGCCGTCCCCCCAGACCATGTCGTCCTCGGTGAGCCAGGTCAGCCGGCCGTCGGACTCGTCGTCGTCGGAGTTGCCGCGTGCGCCCAGCACCCCGTTGCGGCCGGCCGTAGCGGGCCGTCCGGTGCGACCGGTCGATCTGCCCTCCGTGTCGACGGCCAGGCTCCGGCCGGAGGTGAGCCGGCCGGTGCCGGCCGCCGAGCGGCTCTCCGCGCCGGGCACGCCGCCGAACCGTCCCGTGGCGGCCGCGTTGGCGCTGCCGGCGAGCGAGCCGGTGCTCAGCACGCCGGGACCGCCGAAGAGCCCGCCCCCGCCGGCCGGCACGGTCGGGTGGGCACCGCCGGGGCCGAAACCCGGGCCGCCGCCGATCGCCGGGCCGCCGGGAACGGTGGTCAGCGGGCCGGCGCCGGCCAGCGACGTGCCGCTCGGGTCGACCGTGCCGCCGGTCGGGACCGAGCCCGGGGCGCCCGCGCCGGGGTGACCGCCCGGGTGGCCGCCGGGTGTGCCGTCGCCCGGCGTGCCGCTGGTCGGGGCCGTGTGGTGCACGCCCGAGGTGGTCGCGGTGCCGTGCGCCCCCGGGCCGAAGCTGCCCAGGCTCGGGCCGGACGACGGAGTCCGGACCGACGGGCCGTCGTGCAGCGTCGGATCCTGCGGAGCGTGGTGGCCGGGCAGCTCGCTCCCGGGCGGCTCCGGCGCGACGACCCGGCCGTACGCCGAGAAGTCGTAACCCTCGGCCAGCTTCGCCACCACCCGCACCATCCGTCGGTGCGCCTTCTCCTGCTCGGCCTCGTCCTGCTGGTGGCCGATGATGCCACCGATCACCGCGCCCGGGCCGCCGCCGAGCAGGAAACCCTTACCGGCGCCGGAGAGCAGCTTGTCGTGGTCGTCGGTCTTCTCCGGGCTCTCCGCCTCGGCCTGGGCGGCGCGCAGGTCGCCGGCCATCATGTCCAGCGCCTGCCGGATGCCGGTCATGCCCTCGGCCAGGTCGCCGGAGTAGCCGGCGACCATGGTGAGCCGGCGCTGGAACTCGCGACTCGCGCCCCCGGTCCAGGTCTTCGCCAGCGCGTCCAGGTCGGCGGTGAGGTCACGGGACAGGTCGTCGAGCGTGCCCTCGAGGGAGGTCCAGCGGGCGCTCAGCGCGTCGATCTGCGCCGGGTCGCCGGCGTTGACGCCCTGGTAGAGCTCCTCGTGGCTGACGTGCTCGTAACGCCGGGTGTATTCAGACACGGGGATCCTCCTTCGGTTGCGTCATCGCCTCGTTCAGGCCGGCGAGGGCGGCCGCGATGTCGGCCGCGGCAGCGGCGTTGCGGGCCTCGGCGGTCCGGTAGTTCTTCATGATCGTCGCGGTGGCCTCGCGGGCGGCCAGGATCGCCCGGCGCAGCCGGTCGACGTGGTCGACGTAGCTCTGGTGCGTCTCGGCGTACCGGCGTGAGTTGTCGGTCGCGTCGACGAACGTGCCCAGCGCGGGGGGCCGGCACTGCATCTCGGTGTTGAGCGTGCGCAACACCGACTCGGCCTCGTGCAGACGCCGTTCGAGCCGCTTGTGGAAATCCTCCAGGGAGAGAACGTCGACTGTGGTGCGCCCGGTCATGGCGGAATCCCCGTTGTCCTCGTCGAGAGCCGGTGGCCGTGCTCAGATTAGTCGAACCGCGTCCACCCGGGTGGCCCCCGGACGCGCCGCTCCACGTCGGTCGGTCAGCCGCCTCCGACCTGGGCCGCCGCACCGTCCGGCGGGGCCGGCACGGGCGTCGCGGCGCGCTCCGGCAGCGCCGTCGCATCGAAGTACGCCATGGCGTCCGCGCGGGCCAGGGTCGGCCCGGTCGGCACCAGCGCCAGCAGCGAGGCGGGCACCGCCACCGGGCTCACGTCGCCGTAGCCGAGGGCGCTCCGCGCGTCCCCGGCGGCGGTGCCGAGCGGGTAGCGGATCCCCTGCGCGGTGATCAGGTAGACCGTGGCGCCGGCCGCCGGCTTGCCGCTCTCCCCGGCGGTGGCCTGCACCAACGCGCCCTTGCCGCCGGGCAGCAGCACGCTTTCGGCGGTGCGGACCGCGTCCCGGGCACCCTGCCGCGCCGGCAGCGCGGTCGCCGCGGTCAGCTCCGGCGGCGGGGCGTCGAAGATCTCCAGCGTGGTGGCCGGCGGCTGGCCGGCCGGACCGGGCCGGTAGGTGGCGCAGAGCACGGTACGGCCGGGGCGCACCTCGTGCAGCGTGGGCATCCGGGCCGGCAGCCCGTCCGCCTCCAGCCGCTGGTCGGTGTAGAGCCGGCCGGCTTCGTCCGGGGTGATGTCGGTGATCCCGCCGCCGCCACCGAGCAGCAGCCGGGCGGTGACCTCGCCGACCGCCGCCAGGCCCTGCCGGGTGAGGACGTAGAACTGGCCGGCGGCCTGGTAGACCTGACCGACCCGGGCCGGCCGGTCGGCCACCGTCAGCCCGCTCGGGCCGCCGTCCCCGCCGATCGTGGGCCTGCGCAGCGCCGGGCCCACCGGCACCGCGTTGAGCAGTTGCGGGCCGACGGTGAGGTTGGCCGCGCCGGCCATCCGCAACGCCACCAGCGCCTGCTCGTCGCCGACCACGCGCAGCCGGGCGCCGCCGGTCAGCAGCCAGCGGGCGTCGCCGGTGCGGACCAGGACGGCCCGGTCGGTGAGCGGGGTGCCGCCGGACAACGGCCGGTCGATCACCAGCCGGGTGGTCGAGCGGCGCCTGTCGTTCGGGTCCGGCACGTCGCAGACCGACCAGGGGAGCCCGACCAGCGACCCACGGTCGGGCAGGTCGTCCGGCGCACCGACGATGCCCACCATCCGGCCGCGCGGCCGGTCCCGGATCGACGCCTGTGACACGGTGCGCACTGTCGCCGACGCGTCGTCGACGACGAGCCGGGCCGAGGCGTAGTTGAGCGTCGGGTGCAGCACCCGGTCGTCACCGAACCAGTAGGTGGCGCCGGTCTCCCGCTCGATCACCACGGTGTTCGGTTCGAGCGGGGCGGAGTTGCTTGTCAGTTGCCCGTACGCGCCCACGCCGCCGAGGACCACCGCCGCGGCGATGACACTGCCGAACACCGCCATGCCGAGCCGGCGCATCGGCAGGTCGTTGGTCTCCGGGTCACCGGAGAGCAGCGCCGAGACGATGCGGCGGGTGACGAAGCGGTACGCCTGCACCTGATCGCGGCGGGTCCGCATGACTAACCTCCGGGCCGGGTGGGCCCGCGACGATCAGGGCCGAACAGCGCCGCGGGCTTCCCTACGATAAGGGGCCGTCGGGCGCGCGCCGGACCCCGTCCGCCGCCCGGTGAACGCATCCGCCGGCAGGTGCCCACATGTCCAGAAGGGACGCTCACCGATGACGCAGCTCCAGGCGCCACCCGGTCGTACGGCGACCGCCCCCGCCCCGGCGGACCGGCCGGTCACGCCGGCGGACAGGCGACGCCGGGGCCGCCTGGGCCCGGTCGTCGTCGGTCAGCTCGTGGTGGCCGAGTGCGCCGCGCTCGCCGTCTGGTTCGCCACCGCCGGCCCGGCCTGGCTGCTCGCCACCGTGGCGCTGCTCGCGCTGCTGTCCGTGGTGGCCGCGTTCGCCCGGCGGGGCGGCCGATGGTGGTACGAGGACCTGATGCTCCGCCGTCGGCTGCGCCGTCGTCGGGACCGGGCCCGGGGCGCGCTGCCGGCCGGTGACCCGCGGTTGGCCGCGCTCGCGCCCGAGCTGACCGTGGTGGAGCTGACCGAGCGCGGCACCCGGCTCGGCATCGGTCAGGACGACCGGGGCTGGTTCGCGGCGGTGGCGCTTACCGGTCGGCCCGGTGCGCCCGCCGGGTCGATCGAGGCGGCGACCGTGGACCGTGCCCTCGCGGTGCTCGCCGACTTCGCCGGCCCGGTCAGCCAGACCCAGGTCGTCTCGCACACCCTGGTCTGGTACCCCGCGCCGGGGGCGGCCCCCGCCGCGCACCGCACCGTGTGGGTGGCGCTGCGGCTGGCCGTGGGTGACGCCCGGGCCGAGACGGTGAGCCGCGGCGGCGGCCTGCGCGGCGTGCACCGGACGGTGGCGGCCGGCGTGGGCCGGCTCGGCAAGGCGTTGCACGCCGCCGGGCTCGGGCACCGTGTGCTGGGTCGCGACGAGCTGCACGCGGCGGTGGTCTCCGGGGCCGGGCTGGACCTGGCGCCGGACTCCCCGGCCGAGACCTGGACCGGCCTGCGCGGGGGCGGCTGGACGCAACGCTGCCTGGCGCTGCGGGTCCGTCCCCACGGCTCGCTGGGCGCGCTTGTGGACGCGGTCACCGCCACCTCCGCGCCCTCGCACACGGTCGCGGCGGTGGTGCTCCCCGGTGGCCGGCGGCTCCCCCCGCTGCTGCGGGTGGCGGCCATGGACGGGCACGCCGAGGCGCTGGTGAAGGCCGTCCGGGAGATGGCCCGACGGGCCGGGGTGCCGGCCCGCCCGCTGGACGGCCAGCACGGGCCCGGCGTCTACGCCACCGCGCCGGTGGGCACCGCGATGGGCACCGTCACGGTCGAAGGTTGACGATCCAGCCGTACGCGCCGCAGACCCAGACGGCCAGCGGCACCAGCGCGACGATCAGCAGGATCTCGACGATGTCCAGGACCCGCCCCCAGACCGGGGAGATCCGCTTGCCGGCCACGGTGAGCCCGTAGACCAGGCTGATCACGGCCACCACGGTCAGCCCGCCGAGGATCAGGCCGAGCCGCACCGGCAGCGAGCCTGCGTCGAAGACCGCCGCGGCGACCAGCCCGAGGCCGACCGTGCCGGCGAGCAGCACCGGGGTGCGTTGGTCGCGGCCGAGGAACGGGCGGGCCCGCAGCAGCGACAGCAGCGCGAGCACCAGGCAGAGCAGGACCGCCGGGAGTCGACCGTCGGCGGCCAGCACCAGCTCACCGCCGAGCACCAGCAGCGCGACGGTCCACAGCAGACCGGTGAGGAACCCGTCGGCCCGCTCGCTGTCGCGCAGCACGGACGGCCCGTCCACCGACTCGGTGTCGGTCTTCAGGTCCTCCGGGCCGGTCGGAATGGACGGCACCGGCAGCCGGGCGAGCCGGTAGGCGAGCATCGGCAGCGCCGGCAGCGCGCCGAACGCCACGGCCGACACCACCGCCGCCGAGGCGGCGGCGTCGATGTCGAAGGCCAGGCTGAGCACCGCGCCGAAGCCGACCGCCGCGCCCACGCCCACCGTGCCGAGGAACCACGGCGTCCGGTCCCCGACGGCGAGCGCGGCGAGCGCGCCGAAGAGCACCACGGCGGTGCCGGCGAGCAGCACGTGCGGGCTGGCCAGCTCGGGCAGCGGCCGGTCCCCGGCGAGCACCAGCAGGCCGCCGACGCCCGCATGGCCGACCCCGACCAGGGCCAGCACCGCGCCGGTGCGGCTGTCGCCGGCCGCCCGGGACAGCACCGCGGCACCGACCAGCAGGGCCACCGCGACCACCAGGGCGGCCACCGCGCCGGGTAGCTGCGGCGGCCCGGCGAGCAGCGCCGCGACCGCGCCGGCGGCCAGCGCCGAGGAGGCGAGCAGCACCGCGTACGCCCGGGTGGTGCCCACCTGCCAGGCGCCGGCCCGTTGGGTGGTGGAGGTGGCGACGGCGTCCACCACGTCGTCGAAGACGATCTCGGGCGCGGTGGCGGCGCGCGGGTTGAAGTAGAGCACCTCGCCGTCGCGGACGTCGAGCTGCGCGGCGGTACGCCCGCCGTCGAGCGGCTGCCCGCCGAGTCGGGACAGGCTCCACCCGCCGTGCCCCACGCCCTCGTCGGCGAGCTCCTCGCCGGCGTAGCGCAGCAGCGTCGGCAGCAGGTCGGCCAGGGGAACGTCGGAGGGCAGGGCCAGGTCCATCCGGGTCCGCGGCGCCACGATGGTGATCCGGCTCAGCCCGCCGGTCGCCGCCTTCGTCGCCACAGTGGCCTCCTCGTGCTCGCCTACGATCCGCCCCGGCCGTCGACGTCGTCCCCACGGGTCCACGACGTCTCCGGGAGATTACCTACGATGGCGGTCGCACAGGTCGCCCACCCGACGCTCGCGGCGGTGGCGGACCTGCGGGGGAGGGGAGAGCCGTGGGTACGGTGGTGTTCCGCCGGCCACCGCGTCAACCGGGGCCGGCGATGCCGCGCGGTGAGGTGCTGCTGGAGTCCCCGCCCGAGCTGCCGGAGCCGCAGGCCAAGGGCATGGGGCAGGTGCTGATGATCCTGCCGATGCTCTGCGGCGTCGGCGCGATGGCCTTCCTCTACGCCGGCCGTGGCGGCGGCATGATGACGTACGTGGCCGGCGGCCTGTTCGGGGTGTCCATGTTGGGCATGGCGATCGGCACGCTCGGCACCGGCGGCAACGACAAGGCCGAGCTGAACGCCCAGCGCCGCGACTACATGCGTTACCTGGCGCAGATGCGCAAGCGCACCCGGCGGGCGGCCGAGCAGCAGCGCGCCGCGATGACCTGGCGGCACCCGGAGCCGGATGCGCTCTGGTCGATCGCCGCCTCCCGCCGGCGGTGGGAGCGGCGGCCCACCGAGGACGACTTCGGCGAGGTGCGCATCGCGCTCGGCCCGCAGCGGCTGGCGGTGGAGATCGTGCCGCCGGAGACCAAGCCGGTGGAGGACCTGGAACCGATGAGCGCGATCGCGTTGCGCCGGTTCGTCCGCGCCCACTCCAGCGTGCCGGAGCTGCCCACCGCGCTGTCGCTGCGGGCGTTCGGCCGGATCGCGTTGCGCGGCGACCGGGAGCCGGTGCTCGACCTGACGCGGGCCGTGCTGGGCCAGTTGGTGACGTTCCACGCCCCGGAGGACCTGCTGGTGGTCGTGGTGGCCGCGCCGGACCGGCAGCCGGTCTGGGACTGGGTCAAGTGGCTGCCGCACGCCCAGCACCCGGGGCGTACGGACGCGGCGGGCGCGCGCCGGCTGGTCTTCGCCGGCCTGGCCGAGGCGGAGTCGGCCCTCGCCCACGAGCTGGGTGGCCGGCCCCGGTTCGCCCCGGAGGCGAAGCCGCTCACCACCGCACCGCACGTGGTGGTGGTGCTCGACGGCGGCGAGGTGTCGGCGACCTGCGCGCTGACCGGGCCGGGGCTGCTCGGCACCACGGTGGTGGACCTGTCCGGGGCGGTGCCCCGGGACGCCGGCCGCTGGCTGCTCGGCCTGGATGTCGGCGACGGCACCGGGCTCGGCCTGATCGGGGCCGCCAACGCGCCCCGGCTCGGCCGGCCGGACCGGCTGACCCGGCCGGCGGCCGAGGGGTTGGCCCGGCAGCTCGCGCCGTTCCGGCTCTCCCCGCAGCAGGGCGCCAGCACCGACGAGCCGCTGGCCCGCAGCATGGAGCTGCCCGACCTGCTCGGCGTCGGCGACGCGGCCATGGTGGACGTTCGGCAGACCTGGCGGCCCCGCAACCACCGGGACCGGCTACGCATCCCGCTCGGCCTGGGGCCGGACGGCAACGTCGTCGAGCTGGACTTCAAGGAGTCCGCGCACGAGGGCATGGGCCCGCACGGCCTGGTCATCGGCGCGACCGGCTCCGGCAAGAGCGAGCTGCTGCGGACCGTGGTCGGCGCGTTGGCGGTGACGCACTCCTCGGCGGAGTTGAACTTCGTCCTGGTCGACTTCAAGGGCGGCGCGACGTTCGCCTCGCTCGACGCGTTGCCGCACACCAGCGCCGTGATCACCAACCTGTCGGACGAGCTGCCGCTTGTCGACCGCATGCGCGACGCGCTGGCCGGCGAGATGAACCGGCGGCAGGAGGTGCTGCGGGCGGCCGGCAACTACGTGTCCCGCTACGACTACGAGAAGGCGCGGGCGGCCGGCGAGTCGCTGGAGCCGATGCCCAGCCTGCTCATCATCTGCGACGAGTTCTCCGAGCTGCTGGCCGCCAAGCCGGACTTCATCGACCTGTTCGTGATGATCGGCCGGCTCGGCCGGTCGCTCGGCGTGCACCTGCTGCTCGCCTCGCAGCGGCTGGAGGAGGGGAAGCTGCGCGGGCTGGACACGCACCTGTCGTACCGGATCGGCCTGCGGACGTTCTCGGCGGTCGAGAGCCGGATCGTGCTGGGCGTGCCGGACGCGTACGAGCTGCCGAGCGCGCCCGGGCACGGCTATCTCAAGACCGACACGGCCACCATGCTGAGGTTCCGCGCCGCCTACGTCTCCGGCCCGTACCGGGCGCCGGGGCAGGTGCAGCGCTCCACCCGGGCGCAGGTGCAGGGCCGGATCGTGCCGTACGGCGTCGACCACGTGCCGGTGCCGGCGCTGCCGACCGCCGCGGAGACCGCGCCGGAGCCCGAGCAGACCGGCGACGGCAAGACCGTGTCCACGCTGGACGTGCTGATCGGCCAGCTCGCGGGCCGGGGCCGGCCGGCGCACCAGGTCTGGCTGCCGCCGCTGGCCGAGCCGTCCGGGTTGGCCGAGCTGCTGCCGCCGTTGAGCGTGCACCCGACCTTCGGCCTGACCACCGCGGAGTGGCCGGGCCGTGGCCGGCTCGCCGTGCCGGTGGGCGTCGTGGACCGGCCGTACGAGCAGCGCCGCGACCCGATGATGGTCGATCTTGCCGGTGCCGGCGGCAACGTGGTGATCGTCGGCGCCTCGCTCAGTGGCAAGAGCACCATGCTGCGCTCACTGCTGGCCTCCCTGGCGCTCACCCACACGCCGCGCGAGGTGCAGTTCTTCTGCCTCGACTTCGGCGGTGGCGCGCTGCGCAGCCTGGACGCGCTGCCGCACGTCGCGGGCGTGGCCGGTCGGCGCGACGTCGAGGCGGTCCGCCGGACGGTGGCCGAGGTGGTGGCCGTGCTCGACGAGCGGGAGAACCGGTTCACCCAGCACGGCATCGACTCGGTGGCGAGCTACCGCCGACGGCGGGCCGCCGGGGAGTTCGCGGACGACCCGTTCGGGGACGTCTTCCTCGTCGTGGACGGCTGGAACACGCTGCGCCAGGAGTACGAGGAGCTGGAGCAGACCATCACCAACCTGGCCAACCGGGGGCTGGGCTTCGGCGTACACGTGGTGGTCACGGCGGTGCGGTGGGCGGAGATCCGGATCAGCATGCGGGATCTGCTCGGCACCAGGCTGGAGCTGCGGCTGGGGGATCCGGCCGAGTCGGAGATCGACCGGCGGGCCGCGCAGAACGTGCCGGTCGGTGCGCCGGGCCGTGGCCTGACCCGCGACAAGCTGCACTTCCTGACCGCGGTCTCGCGGATCGACGGCAGGCGCGACATCGAGGACCTGACCGAGGCGTCGGTCGCGTTGGCCGGGCACGTGGCGGCGAACTGGCCGGGCCGGCCGGCGCCGAAGGTCCGGCTGCTGCCCCGCAGGCTCACGGTCGGCGAGCTGGCCACGGTGGTCGACCGGGCCGTCCCGGGCATCCCGATCGGGGTGAACGAGTCGGCGTTGGCCCCGGTTCACCTCGATCTGGCGGGCGAGCCGCACCTGACCGTCTTCGGCGACGCCGAGTGCGGCAAGACCAACCTGCTGCGGCTGATCGCCCGGGGGATCGCCGAGCGGTACACGCCGGCGCAGGCGCGGTTGGTCATCGCCGACTACCGGCGTGGCCTGCTGGGCGCGGTCGAGGGTGACCACCTGCTCGACTACGCGCCGTCCAACCAGGTGTTCAGTCAGGGGCTCGGCTCGATCCGCAGCGCCCTGCAGAACCGGCTGCCGGGCCCGGACGTGACGACCGCGCAGCTCCGCGACCGGAGCTGGTGGAAGGGGCCGGAGCTGTACATCCTGGTGGACGACTACGACCTGGTCGCCTCCGGCGGCAGTAACCCGCTCAGCGCGCTGCACGAGCTGCTGCCGCAGGCGCGGGACATCGGCCTGCACCTGATCGTCACCCGGCGGGTGGGCGGCGTGGCCCGGGCTCTCTACGAGCCGGTGCTGCAACGCCTGCGCGAGCTGGACTCGCCGGGCCTGCTGATGTCCGGCAGCCGGGAGGAGGGCGCGGTCTTCGGCAACCTGCGGCCCAGCCCGCAGCCGCCGGGCCGAGGCACCCTGGTCCGCCGCCGCGACGGCCAGCAGTTGATCCAGACCGCCTGGACGGAGCCGGCCTGACGGGTCGGACGGCGGACCGTCGGTCGGGTAGCGTCGGCGCGACGTCGCGAGTGTGGAGGGGAGCCCGTGGTGAGCAGCCCGTCGGGTATCGGTGGAGCCGTGGAGAGCCTGTTGCGGCAGGCCCAGGAGCAGCAGCGCCGGCTGGTCGAGCTTCAGCAGCAGCGGGCGGAGCTGCGGGTGGCCGGGGAGAGCCCGGACGGCCTGGTCCGGGTGACTGTCGACGGTGAGATGAAGGTCGGGAACGTCGAGCTGAACGCCCGGGCCATGCGGCTGGACAGCTTCTCGCTGGCGGAGTCGGTCCAGGCGGCCGTCGACGCGGCGTACGCGGCCTTCGCGGAGCGGCAGCAGGAGATGCTGGCCGAGACGCTCGGCGACTCCGACCTGGTCCGCCGCGCGCAGGACGGCACGCTGACCCCGGAGGACTGGTTCCGCCAGTTCGGGGTGGACCTGTCGGACCCGACCCGCGGTCTGCGGCGCTGAGCGGGGGCCGACGATGGCGAACACGGTGGACGTCGACGCGATCCGCAAGGCCGGCCGGATGCTCGACGCGCCGGACGGTCCGATCCAGTACCTGCGCAACGTGCAGGCGCTGCTGGCGGACGTGAAGCTGCCGGGCGGCGCGTTGAGCATGTTCGGCCACGGTGCGGTCGAGCGGCACAACGCCTCGGTGGACGGGCACCTCGACAATGTCCGGGCCGGTATCGAGCACCTGCACCGGGCCGCGGAGCAGCTCGAACAGAGCGCGAAGAACTGGGAGAAGTCGGATCAGCCCTGGGTGGTCAAGTGACCGGCCGGGCCGACCAGGGGGAGGACGCCTGATGCCACCGGAGATCTTCATCGCCAACGCCTCCGGCTCGGTGACCGGCACGGTCTCGGTCGCCGAGACGACCGCGCCGGTCCGGTCGGCGGCGGCGATCGCCCGGGGCAACCTGATGTGGATCGCCGCCTCGGCGGGGCTGATCGGCGCCATCCTCTACCTGGAGATGTTCGACAACCAGCAGGTCAACGAGACGATCAAGAAGTGGGAGGAGGCCGCGCGCCTGCTCGGGCCGGATCAGTTCGGCGCCGCGATGGCGGCGGTCCCGCCGGACGCGAAGGAGTGGGACTTCGACGACCGGGACGCGTTCGACCTCTTCGTCCGCAAGCTCGGCGCGGAGATCGACTCGCTGGCCGACGCGTTCAACACCAACAAGGAGACGCTCACCTCGGCCCGGGACGCCTACAACGACGCGGTCTCCGGTTTCGCCCAGGCGATGATGCCGGTCCTGGTGGCGGTGATCGCCTCGATCGCGCTCCAGTTCTTCCCGGCCACCTCCGCGTTGGCGCAGGCCATCGGCATCGCCGGCCTGACGGCGACCGCCGCCATCCTGGTGATGGTCTTCGGGGACATCGGCGCGCTCCTGCACGCCGTGATGGCCGGGTTCAACACCGACAGCCGGGTGATGTTCGCGGCGGACTCCCGGCCCGGTTGGGCGCCCACCGGCACCGACCCGGGGATCAAGGACATCAAGATCGACTGGGTCAAGGACAGCAAGTTCTACCAGTGACGGGAGCCGACCACGTGGACACGCTGATCACCTGGTTGTTCGTCTACTTCGTGCTCACCATCCCGGGCTTCCTGGTGCTGGCCCTGATCGCCGGGCTGACCCGCTCGCCCCGGCTCCGGCTGGCCGCCGAGGTGGTGGTGCTCAGCGGCTGTGCCGCGCTGCTGGTGGTGGTGGTCGAGGGCGCCTTCGACAAGCCGCTGCTGTGGCTGGCGGCGGCGCTGCTGGTCGCGGTGCTGGTCTTCGGCGTGACACTGCTGGTCAGGACGCGCCGCGGCCGGCTCTGACCACGACCTGTGCCTCCACTGCGGACGGTCCGCTTCGGATCGGTCGGCAGGGCTGCGCGGTTTGGACGTCGTCCGCTACGGTTCGCTTGATGTGCCGTCGGCGGGGTGGGTTCGCCTTGCCGCGGGGGAGGGCGCGGCGGATCCGCCGCCACAAGATGACGGAAGGGTGTGAAGCATGGCGTTCGAGGTCAGTGCAGCGAGTCTGCACACCGCCGCGAGTGACGTGCGGTCCACGCGCAGCGATGTCGACGGTGAGCTCAAGAAGCTGTGGAACGTGGTCGACGACCTGGCCATGGCCTGGAAGGGGCAGGCTTCCACGGGCTTCCAGGGCCTGATGACCCGCTGGAACGAGGACACGAACAAGCTGCTCACCGCGATGGACAACATCGCTGACCTGCTCGACAAGTCCGGCACGACGCACCAGGTCAACGACGAGGAGCAGCAGCAGATGCTGGACAAGTTCCACGCTGCGCTCAACCCGTGATCCGCGCAGACAGGCAGAGGGGGAATCGATGAGCATCAAGGTTGACTACGCCGTCCTCGAGAGCAGCAACCAGCAGATGCAGGCCATCTCGCGGACCATCGACGAGAAGCTGGACACGCTGCGGGCCATGCTGACCAAGCTCGAGTGGGAGGGCCAGGACCGGGTCGCCTACCAGCAGCACCAGGCCCAGTGGGACGCCGCCGTGCGGGACATCAACAAGGTCCTCAACGAGATCGGCGGCGCGGTGGGCATCGCACGCGAGAACTACATGACCACGGAGATGAGCAACTCCAAGGTCTGGGGCAACTGACCTCGACCGGTCCGGCACGGCTCCGCTCCGGCTCGCGTCGGGCGGAGCCGTGCCGTGTTCCGGGCCCGGCGGCCCGGGTCCGCCCCGGCTCGGGGGCCGTCCGCGTCGCCGGCCGGTCGTGCGTCAGGCGTCCCGGGGGACGTCGCGCCGGCCGGGTCGCCATCCGCGTCGCCGGCCGCGTACCAGGATCGGGCGCACCGTCAGCAGTACGCCGGCCAGCAGCGTGCCGACCACGGCGGCCCAGATCGCCGCGGTGCGCTGCCGGGCCAGCGGGTCGGTGCGCGGGGCGGGCGGCGGCATCGCGCCCAGCGGCGGGTCGCTCCGGGTGCCCAGCAGGCTGGTCACCGCCCGGTAGGGATTGACCATCCCGTAGCCGACCTGCGGGTTGTGCCCGTCGGGCGGGTTGTCCGCGGTGCGGGTCAGCCGGTAGGCCACCTCGTCGGGGCTGATGTCCGGGTACGCGGCGCGCACCAACGCCGCCGCCCCGGAGACGTACGCGGTGGCGAAACTCGTCCCGCCCTGCGGCTCGGCCCGGTAGCCCGCACCCTGCGGCGCGGGGCCGACGATGTTCAGGCCGGGGCCGGCGATGTCCACGTAGTCCGCGCTGACCGAGCTGCCGACGTGCCCGCCCTGCTCGTCGATGCCGGCCACGGCGATGACCCCCGGGTACGCCGCCGGGTAGGCCGGCCGGTCCTCCCGGTTCTCCTGCCGGTTGCCGGCGGAGGCGACCACCACCACGCCCTTGTCGAGCGCGTGGGCGACCGCCGACCTCAACGCCGGGTCGTCCAGCGTGACCAGGGACAGGTTGATCACGTCGGCGTCGTGGTCGACCGCCCAGCGGATCGCCCGGCCGATCTCACCCGGCACGTCCGGGTCGAAGTTCTCCTTGTTCTCCGCCAGCACCCGCAACGGCAGGATCCTGGCCTCCGGTGCGATGCCGGTGTAGGGCGAACCGCTGCCCTCCCGGCCGGCGATGATGCCGGCCACCATGGTGCCGTGCCCGACCAGGTCGCACTGCCCGCGCAGGTGGACCAGCCGGTTGAAGTCCTCGCCGGGCAGCACCCGGCCGCGCAGCAACGGGTGGGTCGGTGAGACGCCGGAGTCGACGACCGCGACGGTGACGCCCCGCCCCTTGCCGACCCGCCAGGCCGCGGCCGGGTCGAGCCGGCTCAGCGCCCAGGGCGCCTCGGTGGGGGCCGGACCGCCGGGGGGCCCGCACTTCGGTGCCGCCACCGCCGGGGCCGGCACCGCCGCCGCGCCGGCGACGAGGGCGGCCACCGCCGCTCCGGACAGGACGGACCTGACCCGGTGGCCGGCCCGGGCGCGTCCCGTCGTCCGGCCCGGCCGCAAGCTGTCGCGCACGCGGTGAGATTACCGTCGTGGCCGGACGCGTGCGGGCACGGACGGCCGCCCGGCGGTGGTCAACGCTCGGGGGTGGCGTCGGTGGCCGCCGGTTCGGCGGCGAAGAGGTCGAGCAGCGCCCCGACCTGCTGGTCGGCCTCGGCGGGATGCCGGAAGCGGCCGTTCGGGTTGATCGTGTACTCGTTGCGCCGACCCACCCGGGTGCGGTGGAGGTAGCCGCCGGCCTCCAGGTCGGCGACGATCGCCTGGGCCGCCCGCTCGGTGACGCCCACCTCGTCCGCCACGTCCCGCAGCCGCGCGGTGGGGTTGCGCGCGATGGCCAGCAGCACGTGCCCGTGGTTGGTGAGGAAGGTCCAGTGCCGGCGGCTCCCGTCCTCGCCTGGTGTGGTCGCCATGGTGGTCATCGTATGGCGTGGCGGGCGGTTGCCCGGACCCGGAGCGGGTCGAGGCATAACGCATGAAATGCGTATCACGAAATCTTGACGTGCCATCGGTCTCGTGTGACGGTGGGTCGCGAGGCCGACACCGCCGACCGCCGGCCCGGTCGTTCCGCCCGAGGACGAGGTGAGCAGCGATGATCCCGAGCACTCCCGACGAGGCACTCGCCGAACTACGGGCCGGTAACCACCGGTTCGTCACCGGTGTGCCGCAGCATCCGAACCAGGACGCCGGGCGCCGGGCCGCGGTCGCCGAGGGCCAGCACCCGTTCGCGGTGATCGTCGGCTGCTCCGACTCCCGGCTCGCCGCCGAGATCATCTTCGACCGCGGTCTCGGCGACCTCTTCGTGGTGCGTACCGCCGGGCACACCGCCGGCCCCGAGGTGCTCGGCAGCGTCGAGTACGCGGTGACCGTGCTCGGCACGCCGCTCGTGGTGGTGCTCGGCCACGACTCGTGCGGCGCGGTCCAGGCGGCCCGCGAGGCGGTCCGCACCGGCTCCGCGCCGGCCGGGCACCTGGGCGCTGTGGTGGACGCCGTCTCGCCCAGCCTGCTCCGGGCCGCCCGGCAGGAGGTCGAGGACCTCGACGGCATCATCGACGTCCACATCGCGCAGACCGTGGAGACCCTGCTGGCCCGCTCGACGGTGCTCGCCGAGCGGGTGGCCGCGGGAGCGTGCTCGGTGGCCGGCATGTCGTACCGGCTGAGCGGCGGTGAGGTGCGGACGGTGGCGCAGTCCCCGGCCCCGGTGCCCGCGCCGGCCGCACCGGCGGACCCGGCGCTCGCCGGCTGACCACCCCCGGACACACGAAAGGGGCCGCCCGGAGGCGGCCCCTTCTCGCGTACGCGTCAGAGCAGTGACATGTGCACGTGGTCGGTGTGGTTCGAGGGCCCGCTGTAGGAACTCCAGCCGGTCGCCGGGAACCAGATCTGCCGGTTCCAGATCACGTAGTAGATGCCCAGTCGGTCGGCGTTACGGATGAGGAAGGCGGCCACCTCGTTGCCGTACCGGCGGGTGTCGTTGTTGTGCCACGGCGAGAAGCCGCTGTTCTGCAACGACCAGTCGCACGCCTTGCCCTTGGGGTGCTCCCACGGCCCGCCGGGGCGGTAACAGCCCACGAAGCGGTTGAAGCCGGCGCGCTTGACCTCCTTGTACGCGTGCAGCGTGCGCGGCGTGACGCAGCCGGAGGTGGTCGGGTCGTTCTCGCTGCACGACTCGGACTTCCACCCGCCGTCGGCGGTGCGGCCGGGGCCGATCTTGGCAACCGGGGAGGTGGCCGAGACCAGGCCACCGGTGAAGTCCAGCCCGCCGACCAGCTTCAGCGCCTTCTGCGCCTCGACCTTCTCGCGGGCCATCGCGTTCGTCTGCTTCTCCTGCTCGCGCACCTCGGCGTCGAGCGCGATCTTGGCCTGCTCGGCGCGCGTCTTCACCGCGTTGATGGCGGCGAGCCGCTGCCCGTTGAACAGGTTGAGTTCGTCCAGGGCGCTGGCCCGACGGACGAACGAGTCGGGCGAGTCGCTCTCCAGCAGCATCGCCATCGCACCGACCCGACCGGTGCGGTAGGACTGCGCGGCGATCTCGGTGACCTGCGGGCTGAGCGCGTCGAGCTCGTTCTGCGCCGCCTTCACCTCGAGCGCGAGCTTGAGCTGCCGCTTGCGCGACGTGTCCAGCTTGGACTTGGCCTGGAGGTAGGCCCGGTTGGCGGCGGTGACGGCCTCGCTGATCAGCGGTGGGTCGTCGTCCTCCGAGTGCCCCGAGGGGTTGGGGGCGGCGGTGTGCGGAGCCGCCGACGCCGGGGTCGGCCCGACCAGCACGGCGAGCGCGGCGAGCACGGCCACCACGGGTGTCAAGCAGCGGCGCAGGGGTGCCGTCACAGTGTTCCCTTCCGTCGGCCGCCGACCGGGTTAGCTGACGGGTTCGGGACGGAAGCGGCCCCTACCGCTGACGCGGATTCACCCCATGTACCTGGTTCCCCGGCTCGCCCGGAGGCGATTGGGCGGCGGCACCGCAGGCGCGGGTGCGCGCCTTCGGCGGTGACCGGCAGCGAGGTTACCCGAGATGTCGACCGGGGATCTACGCCCGGAAGCCGACCAATCGCGAGAATTCGACATTGCCCAGCGTGACCAGCATCGCGTTTCACGCGCGCCGTCACGCTGCGGAGTGTCACCATGCGACATCCGTACTTCCCCGGCGGTCGGGCCACCGTTCGGTCGGCGTCCCGCCGAGCGCCTCCAGCGCCTCGCCGCGGGCCGCCGGGGGCCGGCCCGGCGGTGGCGGCGACGCCCCGGCCGCCGGCCCGCGCCGCCCGGCGGTGGCCACGACCGCGGCCAGCGCGGTGGTGAGCGGTACGGCGGCGATCAGACCGAGGGTCGCCACCGCGCTGCGGACGATCTCCTGGGCGAGGAACTCGCTGGTCAGGATCTCGCTCACCGGGCGGGAGTCGGCCACCAGCAGGAGCAGCAGCGGCAGCGAGGCGCCCGCGTACGCCAGCACGATGGTGTTGACAGTGGACGCGATGTGCGCCCGGCCCACCCGGGTGGCCGCCCGGTAGAGCTGCCGTCGGGAGAGGTCGGGGTTGGCGTGCGCCAGCTCGGTGACGGTGGCCGCCTGGGTGACCGTGACGTCGTCCAGCACGCCCAGCGAGCCGATGATGATGCCGGCCAGCAGCAGCCCGTGCAGGTCCACGCCGCCCTGGAACATGGAGAGCGTGGTGGCGTCCTCGCTGCCGAAGCCGGTCAGGTGGGTGGCGGCGGTGGCGAGCGTGCCCAGCACGCCGGTGACCACCAGGCTGCCGAGCGTGCCGAGCACCGCCACCGACGTCTGCGCGCTGATGCCGTGGGTCAGGTAGAGCACCACGAACATGATCAGCGCGGCGCCGACGATCGCCACCGGCAGCGGGGACCGGCCGGCGCCGATCCCGGGCAGCACGAAGCCGAGCAGGATGGCGAAGCTCGCCACCAGGCCACCCAACGCGGCCAGCCCGCGCCAGCGCCCGAACGCCACGATCGCGGCGGCGAAGAGCGCCACCAGCCAGATCAACGGCGTGGCCCGCTGGTGCTCGGCGATGTTGTACGCCTTCACCGACGGGTCGGCCGGGTCGGTCAGCTCGACCAGGATCACCTCGTCGCCGACCTCGACGCGTGGTGCCCCGGGCCCGTCCGGGATCGGCGTCTCGACCTGCCGGCCGGCGTCCGGGCCCTGCTCCGCGGCGACCGTCACGGTGCCGCACCGGCCGCCGCCGCCCTCGGGGGCCTCCGGCGTGGGCGGGCAGGGCTCGGTCACCACCCGGGTCACCGTGCCGTGGTGGCGTGGCACGTTCTCGGCTTCGGCCGGCTCGGGGCCGCCGCCCCGGGGCCAGAGCGCCAGCGCCGCGAGCACGGTGAGCACGAAGAGCGGCACCACGGTCGCGAGCAGGAGCCGGCGTACGCCCGGCGGCGCGGCGGGGGCGGGACGGGTGTGGTCGGCGCCCACGGTGGCTCTCCCTGCGGGTCGCGGCGCACCGGTTCACCGGCCGGTCGTCCACCGGCCGGCGCGGACGCGTCCTGTCCACGCCCGGGGTCGCCGCCGGGTCATGGTAGCCACCCCACCTGCGCGATCTTGCAGTTGTGGCCCTGGCAAACGGCGCGAACGGGGCGTTTCGTGGGCCGCAACTGCAAGATCGGCGGGGCGGGGGTGGGGTGGGGAGGGTCAGCCGCGCTTCATGAGGCGGCCCACGGCGGCCATCATCTCGGTCGCCATCTCGTCGGCGCGGCCCTCGGCGGCGCCCTCGTGCATGCAGTGCCGGGCGTGGCCGTCGAGCAGGCCCAGCGCGACCTTGTCCAGCGCGGCCTGGATGGCGGAGATCTGGGTCAGCACGTCGATGCAGTAACGGTCGTCCTCGACCATCTTCTCGATGCCCCGGACCTGCCCCTCGATGCGGCGGAGCCGCGCGAGCAGTTGGTCCTTGCTGGCGGTGTAGCCCCGGACCGGGGTGGACGGCGTGGTCATGCGTCGAGGATACCGTACCCCTCGGGGGTATGGTACCGTTCGACTTGTACCCCCAGGGGGTATCGGATCGGAGGGCGAGATGGACACCACATACCAGGTGCGGGGCATGACCTGCGGGCACTGCGTCAACGCGGTCAGCACCGAGCTGAGCGCGCTGCCGGGCGTCACCGACGTCCAGGTCGACCTGGCCACCGGCCGGGTCACCGTCACCAGCCGGGAACCACTGGACGCGGACGCCGTCCGCGCCGCCGTCGACGAGGCCGGCTACGACCTCGCCGGGGCGTGACGGGTCCGCGGACCCGCAGAACCGAGGAGGCACCATGAACACGGCGACGAAGCTGAGTGGCTTCGCGCTCGGCCTCGCGGCGGTGTTCGCCGGGGCGTACGGGATCGGTCACGTGGCCGGTCCCGCCGCCCCGGCCGCCGAGACCCGGCACGACACCACCGACACCGACCACGGAGCCGCCGGCCACGGCGACGAGAGCGCCGGCGGCGCGCACCTGCCCGGCGGGCTGCTGGTCTCCGAGCAGGGCTACACGCTCCAGCCGGTGACCGCCCCGGCCGGCGAGTTCGCGTTCCGGATCACCGGCCCGGACGGCGCACCGGTCACCCGCTACGACGTGGCGCACGACAGGCGCATGCACCTGATCGTCGCCCGCCGCGACCTGTCCGGCTTCCGGCACGTGCACCCGGAGCTGGCCGCCGACGGCACCTGGCGGGTCGCCTCGCCGCTCGCCGGGCCCGGCGTCTGGCGGGCGTTCGCCGACTTCACGCCGACCGGCGGCGAGCCACTGACGCTCGGCGTTGACGTCACCGTCCCCGGCCCGCTGACCGCCCGGCCGCTGCCGGCACCGGCCACCACCGCCACGGTCGACGGCTACACGGTCACGCTCGCCGGCACGCCGGAGCCCGGTCGCACCAGCCGGCTCACGCTCACCGTCAGCCGGGCCGGTCGCCCGGTCACCGACCTCCAGCCCTACCTCGGCGCGTACGGGCACCTGGTGGCGCTGCGCCAGGGCGACCTGGCCTACCTGCACGTGCACCCGGAGGGCACGCCCGACGACGGGCGCACGCCCGCCGGGCCGGCGGTCATGTTCGCGGCCGAGGTGCCGTCCGCCGGGGCGTACCGTCTCTACCTGGACTTCCGCCACGGCGACGCGATGCACACCGCCGAGTTCACCGTCCTGGCCGGCGCCCAGCCCGCGCCGGCACCCACCACCGCACCGACCCCGGACGCCGGACACGGCACGCCGGGGCACGGGCACAGTTGACCGGGGAGGTGTCGCGATGACCACCACGGGAAAGACGCTGCCGACCGCGCCGAACCTGATCGAACTCGCGATCGGCGGCATGACCTGCGCGTCCTGCGCCGCCCGGATCGAGAAGAAGCTCAACCGGATGGACGGCGTCGAGGCCACGGTGAACTACGCCACCGAGAAGGCCACCGTCCGGTACGCCGACGACATCGCGCCGGCCGACCTGATCGCCACCGTGGAGAAGACCGGCTACACGGCAGAGGTGCCGCCGCCGCCCGCCCGCGCCGGGGAGGTCGCGGCCGCCGAGCCGGTGGACGAGCTGCGGGTGGCGCGCACCCGACTGTGGGTCTCCGCGGTGCTGACGCTGCCGGTGATCGTGCTGGCCATGGTGCCGGCCTGGCAGTTCGACTACTGGCAGTGGGCCTCCCTCACGCTGGCCGCGCCGGTGGTGGTCTGGGGCGGGCTGCCGTTCCACCGGGCCGCGCTGGTCAACCTGCGGCACGGCGCGGCGACCATGGACACGCTGGTCTCGCTCGGCACGCTGGCCGCGTTCGGCTGGTCGCTCTGGGCGCTCTTCCTCGGCGACGCCGGGATGCCCGGGATGACGCACCCGTTCCGGTTCGACATCACCCGCGGCGACGGCGCCGGCAACATCTACCTGGAGGCCGCCGCCGGGGTGACCGTCTTCATCCTGGCCGGGCGTTACTTCGAGGCGCGGGCCAAGCGCACCGCCGGCTCCGCGCTGCGGGCCCTGCTGGAGTTGGGCGCGAAGGACGTGGCGGTGCTGCGCGGCGGGTCGGAGGTCCGGATCCCGGTCGACCAGCTCGCGGTCGCCGACCGGTTCGTGGTCCGGCCCGGCGAGAAGATCGCCACCGACGGCGTGGTCGAGGAGGGCACCTCGGCGGTCGACGCCAGCATGCTCACCGGCGAATCGGTGCCGGTCGAGGTCGGGCCGGGTGACGCCGTGGTGGGCGCCACCGTCAACGCCGGTGGCCGGCTGGTGGTCCGGGCCACCCGGATCGGCGGCGACACCCAGCTCGCCCAGATGGCCCGACTGGTGGAACAGGCGCAGACCGGCAAGGCGGCGGTGCAGCGCCTCGCCGACCGGATCTCCGGCGTGTTCGTGCCGATCGTGATCGCCCTGGCCGCCGGCACGCTGGGCTGGTGGCTCGGCACCGGCGCCGGGCCGACCGCCGCGTTCACCGCCGCCGTGGCCGTGCTGATCATCGCGTGCCCGTGCGCGCTCGGCCTGGCCACCCCGACCGCGCTGCTGGTCGGCACCGGGCGCGGCGCGCAGCTCGGCGTGCTGATCAAGGGACCGGAGGTGCTGGAGTCCACCCGCCGGGTGGACACCGTGGTGCTGGACAAGACCGGCACCGTCACCACCGGCCGGATGACGCTGGCCGAGGTGCTGCCCGCCGCCGGCGAGGACGCCGGCGAACTGCTCCGGCTGGCCGGCGCGTTGGAGGCGGCCTCCGAGCACCCGATCGCGCGGGCGGTCGCCGAGGGCGCGGCCGAGGCCGGGCCGACGCCCGCCGTCGGCGACTTCGCGAACGCCGAGGGGCTCGGCGTGACCGGCACGGTCGACGGCCGGAGCGTGGTGGTCGGGCGGCTCCGACTGCTGCGGGAGCGCGGTCTCGACGTACCCGAGGAGGTCGTGCGCGCCGCGACCGGCGCGGAGGCCGCCGGCCGCACGGCGGTCCTGGCCGGCTGGGACGGGCGGGCCCGGGGCGTGCTCGCGGTGGCCGACGCGGTGAAGCCGACCAGCCGGGCGGCGGTCGAACGGCTGCGCGGCCTGGGGCTCACCCCGGTGCTCCTCACCGGCGACAACGCCACCGTGGCCGGGGCGGTGGCCGCCGAGGTGGGCATCGACGAGGTGATCGCGGAGGTGCTGCCCGCCGACAAGGTGGCCGTGGTCGAGCGGCTCCAGGGCGAGGGCCGGGTGGTGGCCATGGTCGGGGACGGGGTCAACGACGCCGCCGCGCTGGCCCGCGCCGACCTCGGGCTGGCCATGGGCACCGGCACCGACGTGGCCATCGAGGCCGCCGACCTGACGCTGGTGCGGGGCGACCTGCTGGCTGCGGCGGACGCCATCCGGCTCTCCCGCCGCACGTTGACGATCATCAAGGGCAACCTGTTCTGGGCGTTCGCCTACAACGTGGCCGCGCTGCCGCTGGCCGCCGCCGGGCTGCTCAACCCGATGCTCGCCGGCGCGGCGATGGCCTTCTCGTCGGTGTTCGTGGTGGCGAACAGCCTGCGGCTGCGGCGCTTTCGCCCGATCGGGTGACGCCGGGCACCGGCATGGTTGGGCGGGCGACCGGTTGGGTAACTCGTTGTCGTCACGCAACTGTTGAGCTGGAGGTTCCCATGGGTCTCGACGACAAGATCGACAACGCTTCCCAGGACACCGCGGGCAAGGTCAAGGAGGGCATCGGCCGGGCGACCGACAACGAGCGCCTCGAGGCCGAGGGCCGCAACGACCAGGCCGGCGCCAAGCTCAAGCAGGCCGGCGAGAAGATCAAGGACGCCTTCAAGAGCTGACGTACGCTCGCACACCCCACCGGGCCGGCCTTCGGGCCGGCCCGGCGTGCTACGTGGCGAGGGGCGCTCGCGCTGACGCGACGCCGGGTCAGCGCGGCACGCGGTAGCGGATGTGGGTGACGGTGGGACCCGCGACCACCCGTTCCGGCGTCAGGGTCGCGTCCAGCGGTCCGTCGAAGAGTGGCGTGCCGCCGCCCAGCACGATCGGCACCACGTGCAGCCAGAGCGAGTCGAGCAGGCCCGCCGCCAGGTAGCCGCGTACCGTGTTGCCGCCACCGGCCACGCAGACGTCGCGGTCACCGGCCGCCTCCCGGGCCTGCTCCAGCGCCGCCTCGGCGCCGTCGGTGACGAAGTGGAACTCCGTGCCGCCGGCCATCAGCAGCGACGCCCGCGGGTGATGGGTCAGCACGAACACCGGGGTACGGAACGGCGGATCGGCACCCCACCACCCGGTCCAGGCCCGGTCCCACGGCCCCTCGCCGCCGCCGAACATGCGCCGGCCCATCACGTACGCCCCGACGCCGGCGGTCATCTCCTCGACCACGTCGGCGTCGACGTTGCGTTCCCCGCCGGTGAGGGCGTGCTGCGCGCGCCAGCTCTCGGTGGCGAACGCCCACTCGTGCAGCCGCAGGCCGCCCTGCCCGAGCGGATCCTGCACGCTCTGACCCGGCGCGGCCACGTACCCGTCCAACGACATCGACAGTTGACTGGTGACCTCTCCCATGAGGGGTGGACCCGCCGGGTCGGCGGAACTCATCGCTCGGCGGCCAGCCGCGCCGCGCGTACCTCCAGGTAACGCCGCTCGGGCAGGCTGGTGGTGGCCCGGGCGGCGGCCAGGTAGGCGGTCCGGGCGTCCGCCCGGTCGCCGGCCAGTTCGAGCAGGTGGGCGCGGACGGCGGCGAGGCGGTGGTGGCCGGCGGTCCGGTCGTCGACGTGCAGCGGCGCGAGCATCGCCAGGCCGGCCCGGGGGCCGTCCACCATGGCCACCGCGACCGCCTGGTTGAGCGTGACCATCGGGTTGGGCGCGAGCCGGGCCAGCACCCGGTAGAGCGCCACGATCTGCGGCCAGTCCGTGGTCGCGGCGGTGGGCGCCTCCGCGTGCACCGCGGCGATGGCGGCCTGCACCTGGTACGGGCCGGGCGCCGACCAGGTCAACGCGTCGGTCACCAGCGCGATCCCCTCCGCCACGGCAGCGGTGTCCCAGCGGGTGCGGTCCTGCTCGGCCAGCGGCACCAGTTCCCCGTCCGGTCCCACCCGGGCGGCCCGGTGCGCGTCGGTGAGCAGCATCAGCGCCAGCAGCCCGGCCACCTCGCCCTGGTCCGGCAGCAGCCGGTGCAGCTCCCGGGCCAGCCGGATCGCCTCCCCGGTCAGCTCGACCCGGTGCAGCGTGTCCCCGCTGGACGCGGTGTAGCCCTCGTTGAAGACCAGGTAGAGCACGCGCAGCACCGCGCCCAGCCGTTCGTCCCGGTCGGCTCCCGACGGGAGCGTGAAGCGTGCCCCGGCCGCCTCGATCCGCTGCTTGGCGCGGCGGATCCGCTGGCTCATGGTCGCTTCCGGCACCAGGTACGCCCGCGCGATCTCGGCGGTGCTCAACCCGCCCACCGCGCGCAGCGTGAGCGCCACCTGGGCGTTGACCGGCAGCGCCGGGTGGCAGCAGAGGAACAGCAGCCGCAACGTGTCGTCCCGGCTCGGCGGCTCCTCGTCGGCGGGCGGGGCGACCGCCGCGTACGCCGGCTGCCGGACCGCCACCGCGACCTCGCGCGCCCGGCGGGCGTGTTCGCTGCGCCACTCGTCGGTGAGTCGGCGGGTGGCCACGGTGACCAGCCAGGCACGGGGATGCTCCGGCACGCCCTGCGCCGGCCACCCGGTGGCGGCGGCGAGCAGCGCCTCCTGGACCGCGTCCTCGCAGGCGTAGAACTGGCCGTGCCGGCGGACGAGCACGCCGAGAACCTGCGGCGCGAGTGCCCGCAGCAGGTCCTCGACCGCCCGGGAGGTCACATCTCCGTCCCGGCCTGCTCCATCACCGCGCGCACCTCCAGCACGCCGAAGCCGTGCCGCACGTCCGGCCAGCTCGCGGCGATCTCGACGGCCCGCTCCGGGGTCTCGCAGTCGACCGTCAGATAGCCGGCGAACTGCTCCTTGCTCTCCACGAACGGGCCGTCGGTGATCTCCGTGCCGCCGCCCGCGGGGCGTACGGTCCGGGTCTGCGACGGGTCGGCCAGCGCCTCCCCGCCGACCAGCTCACCGGACTCGGTCAGCGTCTTCATGATCTCGTCGACCTCGCCGAAGATCGCGGTGCGCTCCGCCTCGGTCAGCTCGTCGGCGAAGCCGGGCCGGTTCCAGATCAGCAGCATGTACTTCACGGTCCACTCCTCGGGTACGGGCCACCGTCGGTGGCGCCTCGCAGACGGGTCGGAGCCGGCCGGCCCGATCCGACACGTCGCGTCATGGGGAGGGGTGGGAAGTTATTCGGACTCGGCGACGAAGACGCCCTGACCCTGCTGGCCGTAGATCAGGTTTCGGGCGTGCAGCTCCTTCACCGCCCGGTAGGCCGTCGAGCGGGCGACGTTGTACAACTCACCGATCTCGGAGACCGAGGGCAGTTGTCGGCCCGGCGCATACTCGGATCTTGGCCTCGATGTCATCGGCGACGCGCCGGTAATGGGGTGGTCGGGTCGGCATGGTCGGCTCTCCTGGACTTCAGCGGAGATCATGCTGCCAGCCGAAACCTGGTCGGACAAGTGAACAACCCGGCAAGGTGGAGACAGTGGGAACTTCACTGGGCTTCCTCCACCGGTCGGCCGTGGCGAGGCTGCCTGCAGTGCCAGGATCGGCATACCTGTGCCCAGTTCGACTGGGCCGTGGAGCGGTTCGCGCACTACGCATCGATCACGTTCCAGAAGCGATGATCACCGCCCTGCCCTTCGAAAGGGCGGGCTCGGCCCGAACCGTCCGAGATCTTGGAGCGAAGTGGCCCCTGGAGGGGCACGTAGTTTCCAAGATCTCTCTGCGCCCGACATGCGAGAAGAATTATCCGCCATGTGGAAGGACTGCGGCGGGCGGCTCGTCAGGCGGACGCTCGACGGTGAACTTCCACAAGCGCCCCCGCCTGCAGAGTCGGTCAGCGAGGGGCGCGCAGGGGGCGGGGCGCGGGGCGGCCGGCGTCCAGCGAGGCGCGGTCGGCGGCGGTGGTGCCGGAACTCCACCCCTCCGTGTCACGCACCTGGAGCCGGTGCCGGGTGGTGCCGGGAAAGAGCTGGTCGGCGCGTTCCCGGACGGCATCCGTCCGGGCCGCCAGCACCGGCAGCAGCCGGTCGTCGGCGTGTTCCTCGGCCGCCGCCGTGCTGGCCGCCCGCAACCGCTCCCCGATCCGCAGCGCGAACGCGTTGAGGAACGACTCGTCGTAACCCTTCGTACGCCGGCCGCCGCCCTTGCCGCGCCCACTGCGATCGCCGCGTCCGCGCAGCATCGCGGCGGTGGCCTGCACCAGTAGCGACGTGTGCAGCAGTTCGACCGCGGCCAGGTCGGCCGGGAACCCGAGGACGGTGGCGAAGCCCAGGTCGTCGGACCAGACCGACTCGCACCGGTTCGCCGCCGCCACCTCCTGGATCAGCAGCGCCTTCGCCGCCGCGTACGGGGCGTCGGTGCCGAGGCGCATCCCGCCCGGCTGGTCGGGCCGCTCGGCGGTGGCGTCGAGCAGCGCCGCGTCGATGCTGTGCCGGGCCATCAGCTCCTGCGCCTTCGCGGTGAACGCCTCCGCCTCGGCCGGGTAGCCGCTCGACTCGGCCTTGGCCAGCAGCGCGCGTACCCGGTCGAGCATCCGGGAACCGGTGGCCGGCACGGCGGCGAGCGGGACGGCGGCGGCGCCGGGCGGTGGCCGGAGCACCGCGATCGGCGGCAGTGACCCGACCAGCACCAGCGCGTCGACCGCGTCCCGCAACGCGGTGATCCGGTCGCCGTCGGCGCGGCGGTCCAGCCAGCCCGCGTCGGCGTCCCAGCGGGCGTCCAGGTCGGTGAGCTGCTCGTCGAACCAGGCCGGCACCGGTGCGGGCAGCGCGCGCCGCTGGGCGGCCAGCGTGTCGCGCAGCAGCCGGGCGCCGCGCGGGGTCAGCCGGCGGGTGGCGAGCCGGTCCACGTCGACCGGCTGCCAGCCGCGCGGCCAGAGCCGCCCCACGGCACGGGAGAGCCGGGCGAGCAGCGCCGCGTCCACCGCCGCGCCGTCGCCCACCACCAGAGCGTCGAGGGCGCGCTCGGCGGCGCGTACGTCGGTGCCGCGCGCCGCCGCGAGGGCGTCGTCGAGCAGCGTCTCGGCTGGTGACACGGGTGGCTCCCCCTGGAATCCGACAGGCGGCAGGTCGTCCACCCCGGCACAGACGGTACCCGGCCCTTTCGTTCAACCGTCCGGACCTGGTATCCGTACTCCTGGCCGGAACGCGGGCGGGGCGACGGACGGAGAGCGACGTGGGCGGGCAGGACCGGGGCGTGCACCGCCGCCGACGACGGTCGGGTGCCGGCCTCCGCGCGTTCGCGGCGGTGCTCGTCGTGACCGGCCTCACGGCGGTCGGTGGGTACGCCGTGCGACGCCATCCGGAGCTGCTGGCCTCGGTCGGGGTGGACCGGACCGTGCCGGCGGCGATGCCGTCCGCGCGCCCGCCGGCGGCGACCGCCCCGCCGGTGAAGGTCGCTCCGTCGCCGGTCCCGGCAGCCGGTCGGGTGCCACCCGCCATCGGCTACCCGCTCCGGGGCGGGGGCGGGTTCCGCACCGCCGACACCACCGGCGCGGTCGCCGGGCGCGGCGGTGAGCTGCTGCGTTACCGGGTCGCGGTCGAGGACGGCATCCGCAACGTGGACGTGGAGCGCTTCGCCCGGGAGGTCGCGGCGACGCTCGCCGACCCGCGCGGCTGGACCGGTGACGGCCGGTGGCGGCTGCAACGGGTGGGCCGGGACGCGCCGGCCGACTTCACCGTGCTGCTGACCACGCCGGTCACCCGGGGCGAGCTGTGCGGCGACCCGACCGACCGCTACACGTCCTGCCGCAACGGCGACCGGGTGGTGATCAACGTGGCCCGCTGGGTGTACGGCGTGCCGCACGTGCCCGACCTCGGCCTCTACCGGCACTACCTGCTCAACCACGAGGTGGGCCACCGGCTCGGCCACGGCCACGAGCGCTGCCCCCGGGCCGGCGGCCCGGCGCCGGTGATGGTGCAGCAGACGCTCGGCCTGCACGGCTGCACGCCGAACGCGTGGCCACTGGTGGCTGGCGAGCCGCTGGCCGGCCCGTCCGGCCAGTACGACGACCCGATCCCGGCCGGGGACCACTGACCTGCCGACCCGCCGGGTGAATACTGGCTGGGTGGAGAGCCGTCCCCGCCTGCTGCTGGTCGAGGACGACCGCGCCCTGTCCGGTCTCCTCGTCGACCTGCTCACCGAGGAGGGGTACGACGTCGACGTGGCCGGCGACGGCCACCTCGGGCTGCACCGGGCGCTGACCCGGGACTACCAGGTCATGGTGGTCGACCGGGGGCTGCCGGTGCTGGACGGGCTGGAACTGGTCACCCGGCTGCGGGCGCACGGCGTCGCCTGCCCGGTGCTGCTGCTCACCGCCCGTGGCGCGGTGCACGACCGGGTCGCCGGCCTGGACGCCGGGGCGGAGGACTACCTGGTCAAGCCGTTCGAGGTGGCGGAGCTGTCGGCCCGGCTGCGGGCGTTGCGCCGCCGCCACCCGGACGGCGCGAGCTGGTTGCCGCTGGGCCGCGGCCGGCTCGACGTGGGCAATCGTCGGGTGGTCGACGGCGCCGAGGAGATCCCGCTCTCCGCCCGCGAGTTCGCCGTGCTGCACGCCCTCGCCGGGCGGCCCCGCAAGGTCTTCACCCGGGCGGAGCTGCTCAGCACCGCGTTCGACCGCGCCGACGCGCCCGGCACCGTCGACGCCTGCGTCCACCACCTGCGCCGGAAGCTGGGGCGGGACGCCGTCCGGACGGTGCACGGGCTGGGTTACCGGCTCGGGGCCGGCTGAGCGTGGACGAGGCCCGGCTCGCTCGTGCCCGCCGGCGCAGCGTGGCGCAGACCGCCGGCGCGATCGGGCTGGTCCTGTTGCTCGTCGGCGCGCTGATGTTCGCGCTGACCAGCCGGCAGGAGTCCCGGGCGTTGGACGGTGAGCTGACCCGGGTGCTGGCCGCCGCCGAGGACGTCGACGATCCCCCGCCGGGGCAGTTCCTGGCGCGGCAGCGCCCCGGCGACCCGGTCGTCGAGGTGACGCCGGGCGCGTCCCCGGAGCTGACCCGCGTGCTCGACGAGGCGGTACGCCGTTCGCCCGGCCGTCACGACGCGACGGCCGGCGACGACCGGCCGGTCCGGGTGGCGGTGGCGCGCCGGTCCGACGGCACCCGCTGGGCGGTCGCCGCCGAGCTGGCCCCGCTCCGACGCCGGCAGGGGCAGCTCGGCCTCGCGCTGCTGGTGGCCGAGCTGGCCGGGCTGGCCGGTGCGCTGGTGACCGCGACACTGCTGGCCCGCCGGGCGGTCGCCCCGCTGGCCGCCGCGTTGGGCATGCAACGCCGGTTCGTGGCGGACGCCTCGCACGAGCTGCGTGCCCCGCTGACCGTGCTGCACACCCGGGCGCAACTGCTGGCCCGGCGGGCCCGGGAACAGCCGGCCCAGGGGCTGGCCGGGCAGCTCGACCAGCTCGTGGCGGACACCCGGGCGCTCGGCGAGGTGGTGGAGGACCTGCTGGTGTCGGCCGCCGCCGAGCACCAGCCGTTGCCGGACACCGCGGTGGACCTGACCGAGGTGGCCCGCGAGGTGGTGGGCAGCATGTCCGCGTACGCCGGCGAGCGGCGGGTGGAGCTACGGCTGGTGGCGGCCGGTCCGGCGCTGGTCCGGGGCGCCGGACCGGCCCTGCGCCGGGCAGTGACCGCGCTGGTGGACAACGCCGTCGGGCACGTGCCGGCGGGCGGGCACGTCACGGTGACCGTGTCCCGCCGGGACGGGCGGATCGCCGCCGAGGTCGCCGACGACGGGGTCGGCCTGGACCCGGCGGAGGCGGACCGCCTGTTCGCGCGGTTCGCGCACGGCACGGCCGGGGCCGGCCGGCGGTTCGGCCTCGGTCTCGCCCTGGTCCAGCATGTGGCACAGGCGCACCGGGGCACGGTCGAGGTGGCCGGTGCGCCGGGTCGCGGCGCCACCTTCACGCTGCTGCTGCCGCCCGCCTGAGCGGGCCCGGCGTAAGAACTTCGCAAGAACTGCCGGGCACTGTGGGACCGAACCGGACCCCACCGCCGAGGAGATCATCGTGCCGGACTCCGTGAACGGACTGCCCCTGCATCCGCTGGTGGTGCACGCCGTGGTGGTCCTGCTGCCGCTGGCCGCGCTGGGCGTGGTCGCGTTGGCCGTACGCCCCGCCTGGCGGGGCCGCTTCGGGTGGCTCGTGGTGCTGGTCGCCGCGCTGGCCACCGCAGCGATCCCGCTCGCCACCGAGAGCGGGGAGAGCCTGGAGCGGCGGGTCGGCGACCCGGGCCGGCACGCCGAGTTGGGCGACCAACTGCTCTGGTTCGCGTTGCCGTTGCTGGTCGTCGCCGTCGCCCTGGTCTGGTTGCGGCGCCGGGCGGAGCGGCCGGCCGGTGCCGGGGCGACGACCGGACCCGGCGTGCCGGGCGTGGTGGTGGCCGTGCTGGCGGTGGTGGTGGCCGCGGCGAACCTGGTCCAGGTCTACCGGGTGGGCGAGTCCGGGGCGAAGGCGGTCTGGGGTGACGTCCCGGCGGCCACCGCGGAACACGGCGACTGAGCCGCCCGTCCCGGCGGCCGGGCCGCCGGGCTGCGGAGCCGGTACGGCGGTGGTGAGATGGACCGCATGGATTACGTGACGTTCGGCTCCACCGGCCTTCAGGTGTCCCGGCTCTGCCTGGGTTGCATGAGCTACGGCGAGCCGGGACGGGGCACCCACCCGTGGTCGCTGCCGGAGGACGACGCCCGGCCCTTCATCAAGCAGGCGCTGGAGCTGGGGGTGAACTTCTTCGACACCGCCAACGTCTACTCCGACGGCACCAGCGAGGAGATCGTCGGCCGGGCGTTGAAGGACTTCGCCGACCGCGACGAGGTGGTGATCGCGACGAAGGTCCACGGCCGGAGGGGGTCGGGACCGAACCGGGGCGGCCTGTCCCGCAAGCACATCATGAGCGAGATCGACGCGAGCCTGCGCCGGCTCGGCACCGACTACGTCGACCTCTACCAGATCCACCGTCTCGACCCGGCCACGCCGATCGAGGAGACGCTGGAGGCGCTGCACGACCTGGTCCGGGTCGGCAAGGTCCGCTACCTCGGCGCCTCGTCGATGTACGCGTGGCAGTTCGCCAAGGCGCTCGGGCTCGCCGAGCGGCACGGCTGGACCCGGTTCGTCTCCATGCAGAACCACTACAACCTGATCTACCGCGAGGAGGAGCGGGAGATGCTGCCGCTCTGCCTCGACGAGGGCGTCGCGGTGATCCCGTGGAGTCCGCTGGCCCGCGGCCTGTTGACCCGCGACCCGGGGGAGCGGACGGCGCGGGCGGACACCGACGAGTTCGGCCGCAAGCTGTACGCGCGTACCGAGGAGCACGACCGGGCGGTGGTCGACGCGGTGGGCCGGGTCGCCGCGCAGCGTGGCGTGCCGCGCGCCCAGGTGGCGTTGGCCTGGGTGGCGCGTCATCCGGCGGTGACCGCGCCGATCGTCGGGGCCACGAAGCCGCACCACCTGACCGACGCGGTCGCCGCACTGGAGATGGAGTTGACCGACGCCGAGGTGGCGGAGCTGGAGGCGCCGTACGTCCCGCACCCGGTGTCCGGTTTCTGAGCGCTATCGCGAGAACGCCGCCCAGATGTGCTTGGTGGTGGTGGTGGCGTACCAGCCGACGTCGAGCGAGATCGACTGGGCCAGGAAGAGCCCGCGTCCGCCCGAGTCGAGCGGGTGGATGTCGGACAGCTCCGGCACCGAGCTGACGTCGTGGTCGGCCACCTCCAACAGGAAGCAGTCGTCGGTGGCCAGCAGCGTGACGATGGTGGGGGGTCGCCCGTGCCGGAGCGCGTTGCTGGCCAGCTCGGTGACGACGAGCAGCACCATGTGCGGCACCTCGTCCAGATCCTCGCCCTGCACCAGCCCGTGCCGGTTCAACGCGTCGCGCAGCGAGGCCCGCACGTCGCGCAGCTCTTCCGGGGTGTCGAGCACCCACCGCTCCAGCTCGGTGGCCTGCGGTGGCGGCGGCGACGTGCGCAACTGTCCCATGATCTCTCTTTACCCTGCGTAGCGATCTGCTAAGCCCGGCCGCCCGTCGTCGGCGGGTCCGGGGCATCAGCGGCGCATCAGCGCGAACGCCCCCCAACCCAGATACTCGCGCTGGAAGCGGACGTACCGCAGCGGGTCCTCGGTCAACTCCTGCCGCAGCTCCGGGGCCAGCTCGTCGTCCGGGTTGGCGTCCAGCCAGCGGCGCAGGTTCAACCAGTGCGCGGCGGCGTAGCGGTCCCAGCTGTCCTGGTCGGCGAGGACCATCTCGACCAGGTCCCAGCCGCACGCGCCGAAGAGCCGGACCAGGCCGGGCAGGTCGTGGAACTCGTCCCGGGACCGTGCGTGGGAACCGGTCACCGTCTCCTCGTCGGGCGGGTCGAGGCGCCAGTACGGCTCACCGACCAGCACCGTCCCGCCGGGGCGAAGGCTGCGACGGAGGATCTCCAGCGTGCCGGGCACCCCGCCGCCGATCCAGGTCGCACCGACGCAGGCGGCCAGGTCGACGGGCTCCGTCGCGACGTACGTCGCGGCGTCGCCGTGCACGAAACGTAACCGTTCGGACACCCCCAGCTCGGTGGCGCGCTCCCTGGCGGCAGCGGTGTTGACGGTGCTGATGTCCACCCCGGTGCCGGTCACGCCGTGGTCCCGGGCCCAGGTGCAGAGCATTTCGCCCTTGCCGCTGCACAGGTCGAGGATCGACGTGCCCGGTTCGAGCTTGATCGCCCGGCCCAGGGTGGCCAGCTTGCCGGCGTCGAACGGGTTGATGATCCGCAGGTCGCCCTCGCGGATGGTGAAGCTACGTGGCAGGTCCATCCGTCGGGACGGTAGTTCGGGCCCCGGCGAGGGTCCAGGGGATTTTCGGGGTGGCCGGCCCACACCGCCCCGGCGGGCGAGGTGTCGACCACACGGATATCGGCTGTGGTCGATGTCACGCTAGCGTTCCGGCACGCCGGTCGTCCCACCGGCGGTCGGACGGGAGAACGCCATGAAGACACCGTGGAAAGCCGTCACCACCCTCGCCGCCGCGCTCCTGCTGGTCCTGCCCGGTGGCGTCGCCGCCCGGGCCGCGAGCACTCCGTACACGAAGGCTCCGGTCGCCGGCACGCTGCGCGCGTACCCGGTCTCCGCCGTCTACCTCGCCGGGGTCTCCTCCGGCGGTTACCTGGCGACCCAGCTCCAGGTCGCCTACTCGGCCCGGATCCGGGGCGCGGCGATCTTCGCGGCCGGGCCGTACTACTGCGCGCAGAACAGCGTCCCGCAGGCGCTCTACGGCTGCGGCGACACCATCTACCCGACGTACCTGGGCAACCTGGAGGCGTACACCCGCACCTGGGCCTCGTCCGGCTGGATCGACGGCACCGGCAACCTGGCCGGCCAGCCGGTGTACGTCTACCACGGCGCCAACGACGCCACCGTGAAGAAATCGGTCACCGACGACCTGGTCCGCTACTACCAGGACTTCGGCGCCGGCGTCCGCTACGACTCCGGCGGTGCGGCCGGGCACTCCTGGGTCACGCCCTACGGCACGGTCGGCTGCACGGCCACCGCCTCGCCGTTCCTCGCCGACTGCGGCACCGACCCGCAGGGCGCGTTCCTGGCCCACCTGCTCGGTCCGGTCGCCGCGCCGAACACCGGCCCGCTCAGCGGCACGCTGATCCGATTCAGCCAGGACAGCTTCGCGGTCAACGGCTGGGCCAACGGGCTGAGCATGGACGGCAACGGCTTCGCGTACGTGCCGGCCGCCTGCGCCGCCGGCACCACCTGCCGGCTGCTGGTCGCGCTGCACGGCTGCGCCCAGGGGTACGCCAGGGTCGGCACCGCGTTCGTCGACCGGGCCAACCTCAACCAGTACGCCGACACCAACCGACTGATCGTCCTCTATCCGCAGGCGATCGCCTCCGGAGTCAACCCGAACGGCTGCTGGGACTGGTGGGGCTACCTCGGCACGAACTACCCGATCAAGGGCGGTGCCCAGGTCGAGACCGTGCTGAACATGGTCCGCCGGCTGGACGGCTGACCCCGTGTGCGGCCCGGCCCGTACCCCGGGTCTGGGCCGGACCGGGTCACCTGCGGTACGGTCAGTTCATGGTCGTCGAGGAACATTGGTGGAACGGCGTCAACATCCCCCGCGGGCGCCGCGACGTCTACATCTGCACCGACGGACAGCAGTGGCAGGTCCAGGCTCAGATCGGCGGCGCCGCCGGCCGGTCGAAGATCCAGCAGTGCCCGAGCCGCGTCTCGGCGAGCATCCTCGCCGGGGCATGGCGGTCGGGCGGCACCGGTTGGCGGGAGATGCCCCGCTGATCCGGGCGCGGCGGTCAGTTCCGGCCGCCGTGCACCGCCCGGTCGACGAGTGATGCCGTGGTCGCCCATGCCCTCGGCGGTTGAGCAGGATTGAGCCGACCGGAAGCGGGTACGCCCGGCCGTGGCCGGTGCTGCGGGAGCGGGCGGCGGTGACCAGGCCGCCGGGGACAGGGCCGCCGGTGCCCAGCGCCTCGCCCGCCGGCTGCGGGCCGTGCCGGCGCTGCTGACGGACCGGTTCCGCCGGGTACGCGCGGGCGCCGGGCTGGCCGCCCAGGCCGGGTTGGCCGCCGGCCTCTCCTGGTGGGCCGCGGACTCGCTGCTGCACGTGGCCCAACCGGTCTTCGCCCCGATCTCGGCGGTGGTGGCGCTCGCCGCCTCGGTGGGGCAACGCCTGCGCCGTACCGTCGAACTGGTGCTCGGCGTGGCGGTCGGCATCCTGATCGGCAACCTGTTGATCAGCCTGGTCGGGGTCGGTGCCTGGCAGCTCGGCGCCATCGTGGCGCTGGCCGTCCTGGTGGCCGCGTTCGTCGGTCGCAGCCCGGCGCTGGCGGTCCAGGCCGGGGCGACCGCGGTGCTGATCGGCACGCTGACGCCGACCATGCCGGACCTCGAAGCGCCCCGGGTGGTCGACGCGTTGATCGGCGGCGCCGCGACGCTGCTGGTGACCGCCGTGCTGCTGCCCCTGAACCCGCTGCGGATCATCAACCGGGCGGCCGGCCCCGCGCTGATGCTGCTCGCCGACCAGTTGGACCGCACCGCCGCTGCCCTGCGCGAGCGGGAGGTCGAGGCGGCGATCGCCGCCCGGGACCGGCTGCGCGACAACAAGGAGGAGATGGGCGCCTTCGGCGAGGCCGCGCAGGGCGCCCGGGAGGCCGCCACGCTCTCGCCGGTCTACTGGACCGCCCGGCAGGGGCCGCTCGGCCGGTACGCGAACTCGGTCGAGCCGGTGGACCGGGCGATGCGCAACAGCGGCACGCTGATCCGGCGGGCGGTCACGCTGCTCGCCGACGGCGAGCGGATCCCGGACGCCATGCCGGCTGCCGTGTCGGGGCTGGCCGAGGCGGTCCGCCGGCTGCGCAGGGAGTTCGCCCGGGGCGTGGCGGAGCCGACCCGCTGCCGGGAGTCCGCGTTGCGGGCGGTGGCCGAGGCCGGGCGCGCGTACCGGGCCGGGGTGGACTTCTCCGGCGCGGTCGTGGTGGCCCAGGTGCGCACCGCGGCCAGTGACCTGCTGGTCGCCACCGACGTCGACCAGGACGAGGCGAACCGGCTGGTGCGCTCGGCCTTCGGTCCGCTCGACCCACCCCGGTCCGGCGAGCGCGCCGGCTCGGGGTCGGCCCGTCCCGAGGGCTGACGCGAGGGTGGCCGGTGGCGTGCTGCTGGTGGTGGGCTCGGCCCTGGTGGCGGCGGCGGTCTTCGCGCCGGGGGAGCTGACCGGCTCCGGCGACGGCTGGTCCCACGCCGGGGCGGCGTGAAAGGCGCGTCAAGAAACCACCGCCCGGCGTGATGGTCGCGTTATGGCCCCTGTCCGCCCGCGTGAACTGGCGTTTTGATTGCCCGGCGCGACCGGGAGGCGGTCGCGAGGACATTTTCCGCTAGGAGAGGTCAGCCGTGTCTGACGTGCTGTTCGTGTTGCTGACGGTGGGGCTGTTCGCGGCTCTCGCCCTCGTGGTGAGGGGTGTGGAGAAGCTGTGAGCGCCGTCAACGCCGTCGGCCTGGTGCTGGCGATCGGGCTGGGTGTGTTCCTGGTCGTCGCCCTGCTGTTCCCGGAGCGTTTCTGATGAGCATGACCACAGCCGGAGTGCTGTTCGTGCTGTCGCTGGTGGTGGCGCTGGTCGCCGTGCACCGGCCGTTCGGTGACTACATGTTCCGGGCGGTCTCCGGCACCCGGTCGTCCCGCGTCGAGCGGGGCGTCTACCGCCTGGTCGGGGTGAACCCGGCCGCCGAGCAGACCTGGGGCGTCTACGTCCGCAGCGTGCTCGCGTTCTCGGCCGTCTCCCTGCTGTTCCTCTACACGTTCCAGCGTCTGCAGAACCACCTGTGGCTCTCGCTGGGCTTCGACCCGGTGGTGCCGCACGGCGCGTGGAACACCGCCGTGTCGTTCGTGACCAACACGAACTGGCAGTGGTACTCGGGTGAGTCGACCATGGGCCACCTGGTGCAGATGGCCGGCCTGGCGGTGCAGAACTTCGTCTCCGCCGCGGTCGGCATCGCCGTCGCGGTGGCGCTGGTCCGGGGCTTCGCCCGTAGCCGCACCGGCGAGCTGGGCAACTTCTGGGTCGACCTGGTCCGCGTCACGCTGCGGATCCTGCTGCCGATCGCGGTGCTCGGCGCCCTCGCGCTGATGCTCGGCGGGGTGGTGCAGAACCTGTCCGGCGGCACCGACGTGACCACGTTGACCGGCGGCGGCCAGACGATCACCGGTGGACCGGTGGCCGGGCAGGAGGTCATCAAGGAACTCGGCACCAACGGCGGCGGCTTCTACAACGCCAACAGCGCCCACCCGTTCGAGAACCCGACCGCGTGGACGAACTGGCTGGAGATCTTCCTGATCCTGGTGATCCCGTTCAGCCTGCCCCGGGTCTTCGGCCGGATGGTCGGGCAGAACCGGCAGGGCCACGCGATCGCCGCCGTGATGGCGATCCTCGCGCTGGCCAGCATCACCCTGACCAACGTCTTCGAGCTTGCCGGCCACGGCACGGTGCCGCAGGCGGTCGGCGCGGCGATGGAGGGCAAGGAGGTGCGGTTCGACGTGTCGAACTCGGCCACCTTCGCCGCGGCCACCACGCTCACCTCGACCGGCGCGGTCAACTCGTTCCACGACTCGTACACCGCGCTGGGCGGGATGATGACGCTCGGCAACATGATGCTCGGCGAGGTCGCACCGGGCGGCGTCGGCGCCGGCCTGTACGGGCTGCTGGTCCTCGCGGTGCTCACGGTCTTCGTCGCCGGCCTGATGGTCGGCCGCACGCCGGAGTACCTGGGCAAGAAGATCGGGGCCCGCGAGATCAAGTTCGCCTCGATGTACTTCCTGATCACGCCGGCGCTGGTGCTCACCGGCACCGCCGCCGCGTTCGCCACCGGCAACGCCTCGACCGCGCTCAACACCGGGCCGCACGGGCTCTCCGAGGTGCTCTACGCGTTCACCTCGGCGAGCAACAACAACGGCTCGGCGTTCGCCGGCATCACCGTGAACACGCCCTGGTGGAACACCGCGCTCGGGCTGTGCATGCTGCTCGGCCGGTTCCTGCCGATCATCTTCGTGCTCGCGCTGGCCGGCTCGCTGGCCCGCCAGCAGCCCACCCCCGCGTCCGAGGGCACCCTGCCGACCCACAAGCCGCTCTTCGTCGGCATGGTCGTCGGCGTCACGGTGGTGCTCGTCGCGCTCACCTTCCTGCCCGCGCTCGCGCTCGGCCCACTGGCCGAAGGGCTGTGACCACCATGAGAGACAAGGACATGACAGCACCTCTCGACACCGCCGACGCGCCAGCCACCGGCGCCCCGGCCCACGCCGACCCGGCCACCTCGGGCGGCCGGGTCGGCGGCGGACTGCTCGATCCGCGCCAGCTGCTCGCGTCGCTGCCGGACGCGCTGCGCAAGCTCGACCCGCGCACGCTGTGGCGCAACCCGGTGATGCTGATCGTCGAGATCGGCGCGCTCTTCACCACCGCGCTCGCGGTGGCCGACCCGTCGGTCTTCGCCTGGGCGATCACCGTCTGGCTGTGGCTGACCGTGATCTTCGCCAATCTGGCCGAGGCGGTCGCCGAGGGACGCGGCAAGGCCCAGGCCGCGACGCTGCGGCGGGCCAAGCAGGACACCGTCGCCACCCGCCTGCTCGGCTGGGCGCCGGGCGCGGCGGCCAACGCCTACCGCGACGAGGCGGTGCCCGCGCCGCAACTGCGGCAGGGTGACGTCGTGCTGGTCGAGGCCGGCCAGATCATCCCCGCCGACGGCGACGTGGTCGAGGGCATCGCCAGCGTCGACGAGTCGGCCATCACCGGCGAGTCCGCGCCGGTGATCCGGGAGTCCGGTGGCGACCGCAGTGCGGTCACCGGCGGCACCCGGGTGCTCTCCGACCGGATCGTCGTGAAGGTCACGCAGAAGCCGGGCGAGAGCTTCATCGACCGGATGATCGCGCTGGTCGAGGGCGCCAACCGGCAGAAGACGCCGAACGAGATCGCGCTGAACATCCTGCTGGCCGCGCTGACGATCATCTTCCTGCTCGCGGTGGTCACGCTCCAGCCGCTGGCGATCTTCGCCAAGGGTTGGCAGGCCGCCGCGCCGGACACGCAGGCGATCACCGACTCCGGCGTCACCGGCATCGTGCTGGTCTCGCTGCTGGTCTGCCTCATCCCGACCACCATCGGCGCGCTGCTCTCCGCGATCGGCATCGCCGGCATGGACCGCCTGGTCCAGCGCAACGTGCTGGCCATGAGCGGCCGGGCGGTCGAGGCGGCCGGCGACGTCAACACGCTGCTGCTGGACAAGACCGGCACGATCACCCTGGGCAACCGGCAGGCGGCCGAGTTCCTGCCGGTGGCCGGCGTGGACGCGGCCACCGTCGCGGACGCGGCCCAGCTCTCCAGCCTGGCCGACGAGACGCCCGAGGGGCGTTCGGTGGTGGTGCTGGCCAAGAACGAGTTCGGGCTGCGCGAGCGCGAGCCCGGCCTCATCCCGCACGCCACGTTCGTGCCGTTCACCGCGCAGACCCGGATGAGCGGCGTCGACCTGGACGCCGAGGGCGGGGTCCGGCAGATCCGCAAGGGCGCCGCCGCCGCGGTGATGAAGTGGGTACGCGAACACGGCGGCCACCCGACCGACCAGGTCGGCGAGCTGGTGGACGCGATCAGCGGCACCGGCGGCACCCCGCTCGTGGTCGCCGAGCGCGTGGCGGGCGAGCCGGCCCGGGCGCTGGGCGTCATCCACCTCAAGGACGTGGTGAAGGCCGGCATGCGGGAGCGCTTCGACGAGATGCGCCGGATGGGCATCCGGACCGTGATGATCACGGGGGACAACCCGCGTACCGCGAAGGCAATCGCCGACGAGGCCGGCGTGGACGACTTCCTCGCCGAGGCCACGCCGGAGGACAAGCTCGCCCTGATCCGCAAGGAGCAGGAGGGCGGCCGACTGGTCGCGATGACCGGCGACGGCACCAACGACGCGCCCGCGCTGGCCCAGGCGGACGTGGGCGTGGCCATGAACACCGGCACGTCGGCCGCGAAGGAGGCCGGCAACATGGTCGACCTCGACTCCGACCCGACCAAGCTGATCGAGATCGTGGAGATCGGCAAGCAGTTGCTGATCACTCGGGGCGCGTTGACGACGTTCAGCATCGCCAACGACATCGCGAAGTACTTCGCGATCATCCCGGCCATGTTCGCCGGCATCTACCCCTCGCTGGACCGGCTCAACATCATGCGGCTGGCCAGTCCCGAGTCGGCGATCCTCTCCGCGGTCGTCTTCAACGCGATCGTCATCGTCGCGCTCATCCCGCTGGCCCTGCGCGGCGTGCGCTACCGCCCGGCCAGCGCCTCGAAGCTGCTCAGCCGCAACCTGTGGCTCTACGGCCTCGGCGGCATCGTGGTGCCGTTCGTCGGCATCAAGCTCATCGACCTGCTCGTCCAGTTCATTCCGGGGATCTCGTGATGCGCCTTCCCATTTGGCTCTCCCAACATCTGGCCGCCCTGCGTGCCGTGCTCGTCCTCACCGTGCTGCTCGGGCTGGCGTACCCGCTCGCCCTGGTCGCGGTGGGCCGGATCCCCGGCATGGACGGCCGGGCGGACGGTTCGCTCGTCACCGTCGGCGGGAAGACCGTCGGTAGCTCGCTGATCGGCCAGTCCTTCACCGACGCGGACGGCAACCCGGTCCCGCGCTACTTCCAGTCCCGGCCGTCCGCCGCCGGCGCCGGCTACGACCCGACCGCCACCGCGGCCGGCAACCTCGGCCCGGAGAGCGTGGTGGACACGCTCGCCGTCGACCCCGCCGAGTCCACCCCGAGCCTGCTCACCCAGGTCTGCGCGCGTAGCAGGGCGGTCGGTGAGCTGGACGGCGTGGACGGGCGGCGCCCGTACTGCACGCCGGACGGGGTGGGCGCGGTGCTGGCCGTGTTCCGCGCCGACGGCCTCACCGGTCCGGTCACCCGTGTGGTCAGCGTCAACCAGGCCGTGCCGGCGACACCGTTCGTCACCACCTGGGCGGGTGTGCCGGTCGAGGCGGCCCGACCCGGGCTTGACTACGTGGCCGAGGGCGGCGTGATCACCCCGGTCCGGGGCGACGCGCCGGCGCAGCCGGCCGTACCCGCCGACGCGGTCACCGCCAGCGGCAGCGGCCTCGACCCGCACATCTCCCCGGCGTACGCGGAGATCCAGGTGGCCCGCGTGGCGCGGGAGCGCGGCGCGGACCCGGCGGCGGTCCGCCGGCTGGTCGAGGCGCACACCACCGGCCGGGTGCTCGGCTTCATGGGTGAGCCCGCGGTGAACGTGCTGACCCTCAACCTCGCGTTGGACGAGACGTTCCCGGCGCGCTGAGCCGGCGACGTGAGAGGGGGCCCCGTCTCTACCGGAGGCGTTGAGCGGGGGCCCCTCCCTAATCCTGGGAGGATGGGGCGGTGGGCAGAGGCGAGCTGCGGATCTACCTGGGCGCGGCGCCGGGGGTCGGCAAGACGTACGCCATGCTCGAAGAGGCCCGGCGCCGGGCCGAGCGCGGCACCGACGTGGTGGTCGGGCTGGTCGAGACGCACGGCCGCCCGCACACCGCCGCCATGCTCGGCGACCTGGAGGTGGTGCCGCGCCGGTCGGTGAGCCACCGGGGCGTCGACCTCACCGAGATGGACCTCGACGCGGTGCTGGCCCGCCGGCCCGAGGTGGTGGTGGTCGACGAACTGGCCCACACCAACGTCCCCGGCTCCCGGCACGACAAGCGCTGGCAGGACGTGCAGGAGCTGCTCGACGCCGGGGTCAGCGTGCTCTCCACGGTCAACGTCCAGCACCTGGAGTCGCTCAACGACGTGGTCGCCCGGATCACCGGCATCACCCAGCGGGAGACCGTGCCGGACCAGGTGGTACGCGCCGCCGAACAGGTCGAGCTGGTGGACATGACACCGGAGGCGCTGCGTCGCCGGATGGCGCACGGCAACATCTACCGGCCGGACCGGATCGACGCCGCGCTCGGCAACTACTTCCGGCTCGGCAACCTGACCGCGCTGCGCGAGCTGGCGCTGCTCTGGCTGGCCGACAAGGTCGACGAGCAGCTCGACGCGTACCGGGCCCAGCAGGGCATCTCGGACACCTGGGAGGCGCGGGAACGGGTGGTGGTCGCGCTCACCGGCGGCCCGGAGGGCGAGACGTTGATCCGCCGGGCGGCCCGGATCGCCGCCCGCGGCAAGGGGGCCGACCTGCTCGCCGTGCACGTGGCCCGCAGCGACGGCCTGGCCGGCGCGGACCCGGCCCAACTGGCCCGGCAGCGGGTGCTGGCGGAGAGCCTCGGCGGCACGTACCACCAGGTCCTCGGCACCGACATCCCGGCCGCGCTGCTCGACTTCGCCCGGGGCGTCAACGCCACCCAGCTCGTGCTCGGGGCCAGCCGGCGGGGGCGGTTCGCGCAGATCTTCGCCCGGGGCGTCGGCGTGACCACCACCGCGCTCTCCGGCCCGATCGACGTGCACCTGGTCACCCATCCCCAGGCCGGGCGCGGACGCCGCGGCGCGGCGGTGCCGGCCGCGTTGTCCCGCCGCCGGCGGCTGCTCGGGTACGCGCTGGCCGTGCTCGGCATGCCGCTGCTCACGCTGCTACTGGAAGCCCTGCCCGACCTCACCCTGACCAACGACATCCTGCTCTTCCTCGCCGGCGTGGTCGGCGTGGCGCTGGTCGGCGGGCTGTGGCCGGCGCTGGTCGCCGCGCTCGGCGGCTCGCTGCTGCTCAACTGGTTCTTCACCCCGCCGTTCCACACGCTGACCATCGCCGAGGCGGACAATCTGCTCGCGCTCGGCGTGTTCGTCGGCGTGGCGGTGGCGGTGAGCGGGGTGGTCGACGTGGCGGCCCGGCGTACCCGGGAGGCGGCGCGGGCGTCCGCCGACGCGCAGACGCTGGCCACCGTCGCCGGCAGCGTGCTGCGTGGCGCGCGCCCGCTGCCGGCGCTGCTGGACCGGCTCCGGGAGACGTTCGGGTTGCGCGCGGTCAGCGTGCTCGAACTCGCCGCCGAGGCGGAGGGGCGGCCGGCCCGGTCCCGCGACGAGGCCGCCTGGCGGGTGGTGGCCAGCGTCGGCGAGGCGCCGCCGGGCAGTCCGGACGCGGGCGAGACGGTGGTGCCGGTGGACGACCGACTCAGCGTGGTGCTCGCCGGCCGGCGGCTGGCGGCGGCCGACCGCCGGGTGGTCGAGGCGTTCGCCGCCCAGGCCGCCGTCGCGCTGCGCCAGGAGCGGCTCGCCGAGGAGGCGGCCACCGCCCGCCCGCTGGCCGCCGCCGACCGGATGCGCACCGCGCTGCTCGCCGCCGTCAGCCACGACCTGCGGACGCCGTTGGCGTCGGCCAAGGCCGCGGTGAGCAGCCTGCGCAGCCACGACGTCGAGTTCGACGCCGACGACTCCGAGGAGCTGCTGGCCACCGCCGACGAGTCGCTGGACCGGTTGGGCCGGCTGGTGGCGAACCTGCTCGACATGAGCCGCTTGCAGGCCGGCGCGCTCGGCGTCGCCGCGACCGCGATCGGGCTGGAGGACGCCGTACCCCGGGCGTTGGACGAGCTGGGCCCGGCGGCGGCCGAGGTGACCACGGACATCCCGCCGGACCTGCCGGCGGCGCTGGCCGATCCCGGCCTGCTGGAACGGGTGCTGGTCAACATCGTCGCCAACGCCCTGCGGCACAGCCCGCCCGGCCGGCCGCCGACGATCACCGGCAGCGCGCACGCCGGCCAGGTCGAGGTGCGGGTGATCGACACCGGCCCGGGCATCCCGGAGGACCGGTGGGAGCACGTGTTCCTGCCGTTCCAGCGCCTCGGTGACCGGGACAACCGGACCGGGGTGGGGCTGGGCCTGGCACTGTCCCGGGGGCTCGCCGAGGCGATGGGTGGCAGCATCACCCCGGAGACCACGCCCGGCGGCGGTCTCACCATGGTGCTGCGGCTGCCCGCCGCCACCGAGTCGGAAGGGCCGCGGGAATGACGCGCATCCTGGTCGTCGACGACGAACCGCAGATCGTCCGCGCGCTGCGGATCAACCTGCGGGCCCGCGGCTACGACGTCGACGTGGCCGGCAGCGGCGCCGCCGCGTTGAAGGCCGCCGCCGGCCACCCGCCGGACCTGGTGGTGCTCGACCTCGGCCTGCCCGACCTGGACGGCACCGAGGTCATCCGGGGGCTGCGCGGCTGGACCGCCGTGCCGATCATCGTGCTGTCCGGCCGGGCCGGCAGCGAGGACAAGGTCGCCGCGCTGGACGCCGGCGCCGACGACTACGTCACCAAGCCGTTCGGGGTGGACGAGCTGCTCGCCCGGATCCGCGCGGTGACCCGACGGCTGGCACCCGCCACCCCCGGCGTTCCCGCGCTGCGCATCGGCCGGACCACCGTCGACCTGGCCGACCGCACCGTCACCCGGGACGACGGCACCGAGATCAAACTGACCCCCACCCAGTGGGCGGTGCTGGAGAAGCTGCTGCGCAACCCCGGCAAGCTGGTCAGCCAGCGGCAGCTCCTGCACGACGTGTGGGGGCCGGAGTACCAGCAGGAGACCACCTACCTCCGGCAGTACCTGGCCCAGCTCCGCCGCAAGCTGGAGGACGACCCGGCCCGGCCACGGCACCTGATCACCGAGCCCGGCATGGGCTACCGCTACCGGCCCTGACGTTTGCGCCGGCCCGCACGGGGGACTCGGCGAGCCGGTCGGGCAGCGGGGGAGGGGCATGGCGGACAACCGGTTCGTGACGCCGCCGCCGGAGGGGTTCGGCCGCCGCCTGGACGAGCACGCCGTCGACACCGGCGCGGCCGAGCCGGAACGGCCCGAAGGGCTGGTCGACAGCGGCGTCTACGTCGACGGTGTCCGGCGTGCGTCGCCGGTCGGTCTCGCCGACACGTTCCGCTGCCTGCAACAGCTCGCTGGCGGCATGGCCTGGATCGGGCTGCGCCGGCCGAGCCGGGAGCAGATCGCCTCGCTGGCCGCCGAGTTCCAGCTCCCCGAGTTGGCCGTGGAGGACGCGATCAACGCGCACCAGCGACCGAAGCTGGAGCGGTACGGCGACACCCTGTTCGTGGTGCTGCGCGCCGCCCGGTACCTGGACGCGCGGGAGGCGGTCGAGTTCGCCGAGCTGCACCTCTTCCTCGGCCCCGGCTTCGTGATCACCGTCCGGCACGGCGGCACGCCCGACCTGGCGGCCGTCCGGCGGCGGCTGGAGGCGGACCCGACCGTCCTCGCGCTCGGTCCCGAGGCGGTCCTCTACGCCGTGCTCGACCGCGTGGTCGACGGCTACGCCCCGGTGGTCGCCGGCCTGGAGAACGACATCGACGAGATCGAGACCGAGGTGTTCGGCGGCGACCCGAACGCCAGCCGCCGCATCTACCAGCTCAGCCGCGAGGTGATCCAGTTCCAGCGGGCGGCGCGACCGCTGCTCAAGGTCGTCGAGGCGCTCTCCGGCGGCTTCGACCGCTACGGCACGGACGAGGAGCTACGCCGGCTGCTGCGCGACGTGGCCGACCACCTGACCCAGGTGGTGGAGCGGGTGGACGGGTTCCGGCACCTGCTCCAGAACATCCTCACCGTCAACGCGACGCTGGTCTCGCAGGCGCAGAACGAGGAGATGCGCAGCCTCACCGCGGCCAGCTTCGAGCAGAACGAGGAGGTCAAGCGCGTCTCCGCCTGGGCGGCGATCCTGTTCGCGCCCACCCTGATCGGCACCGTCTACGGCATGAACTTCACCCACATGCCGGAGCTGGGCTGGCGGTACGGCTACCTGTTCGCGGTCGCCCTGATGTTCGCCGTCTGCGCGGCGCTCTACCTGCTGTTCAAGCGCCGCGGCTGGCTGTGAGCCCGTCCACCCGGGCGGGGCGCGCGACCGTCCACAGCACCGCGGCGCCGAGCAGCGCGGCGGCGGGCGCGACCACCAGCCCGTACCGGACGCCGGCCGATACGCCGGCGAGCGCCGAGCCGGCCGCGCTGCCCACCACGAAGGCGGTGCTCACCCAGGCGAACGCCTCGGCCACCGTGCCCGGCTCGGCGAGCCGCTCGGCGGTGAGGAAGACGGCGGTCAGCACCGGCGGCAGCGCCAGCCCGCTGACCGCGAGCAGGCCGGCCATCGGCACCGGGCCGGGCGCCAGCAGCAGCGGCAGGAAACCGACGGTGAGCGCGGCGGCCAGCAGCGGCAGCCGGCCGGGCCCGCCCGGCCGGACCCGGGTCCAGCACAGGCCGCCGACCAGCGCGCCGGTCGCCTGCGCGGCCAGCAGCCAACCGCTGAGCCGCCGGTCGCCGGCCGCCTCGGCGTAGCCGGTCACCGCCACCGCGATGCTGCCGACCGCCGCGCCGACGCCGACCACGCCGAGCATCATCACCGCGAACCGGGGTACGCGCAGCGGCCCGGCCCAGTGCCGCACCGCGGCCACCCCGCGCCAGGACCGGGCGGCGGGACTCAGCGCGTACACCGCGGTGCCGGCGAGCTGCACCACGGCGGCGGCGAACAGCCCGGCGGACGGCCCACCGACGGTCACCGCGAGCAGCGTGACCAGCGGACCCACCACGAAGATCACTTCCTGGACGGCGATGTCGAGCGTGTACGCGGTGGGCACCGTGCCCGGTGGCAGCAGCGCCGGCCAGAGCGTACGCAGGCACGCCTCCAGCGGCGGGGTGCCGAGGCCGGCGACCGCCGCGCCGGTGACCGCGCCGGCCAGGTGCCCACCGGTGAGCGCCACCGCGCCGAAGCCGAGCCCGGAGACGACCGCCGCCGCCCAGAGCACCGGCGGCTGCCGCCAGCGGTCCACCGCCCGGGCCAGCAGCGGGGTACCCACCGCCATGCCGGCCGTGTACGCGGCGACCAGCAGGCCGGCGACTGCCAGGCTCAGCGACTGGCGGGCGAAGAGCAGCAGCGCCAGCGGGCCGCTGGCGGTGGGCAGCCGGCCGAGCTGGCTGCCCAGGAGGACGCGGGCGACCTGCGGGGCACGCAGCACCGCCCGGATGGAGACGTCGACGGACATGGGGCATCGCTCCCGGAGTGCGGATCGGGTGGAGGCGTCGGCGGCGTCGCGCGCCTCAGGGAGCGAAGTCGGCCCGGTCGGGGTCGTCGCCGTAGAGCGGGAGGGCCGGTGTGATCCACTGCGCGAAGGCGGTCGCCGGGATCATCCGCCGACGTTAACCCATAGGGTGTCGGAATGGTTGACCGGCGGACCGACGTGCCGGCCCAGCGGGGGGCGCGCCGTCCGGGCGGCGCGGAACGGGGACTGGCGGCCGGGTGCGCCCGGATCGTCGCGTCCCGGCCGTTCGAGGTCGCGATCGTCGTGCTCATCATGGCCAACGGCATGGTGCTGGGCATCGAGACGTACCCGCATCCGGATGCCACGGCGGCGGTGCTGCGCGGCATCGAGTGGGTGTTCCGGGTGGTCTTCGTCGTGGAGATCGCCGTCCGGGTGCTCGCGTACGGGCGCCGGCCGCAGGACTTCCTCCGGCACGGCTGGAACGTGTTCGACCTGCTGGTGACCGTCGCGATCTTCATCCCGTGGCTGCACGGCGACCCGGCCGTGCTGCGCTTCGTGCGGGTGGCCCGGGTGCTGCGGCTGGTTCGTTTCTCGCCCGGCCTGCGCACCATCGTCACGGCGCTGTGGCGCAGCCTGCCCGGCGTGGCGGCGTTCCTGGCGCTGGCCGGCGTCACGCTCTACGTCTACGGCATGGCCGGCTGGCTGATCTTCGGTGACCGCTATCCCGAGCAGTATGGCGACATCGGCCGCTCGCTTGTGACGCTCTTCGTGCTGCTCTCCCTGGAGACGCTGCCCGACCTGCTCGAACAGGGCCTGGAGGTGTCGCCGTGGACGCTGCTCTACTACGTCAGCTTCGTGATGATCGCGGTCAACCTGCTGCTGAACATCCTCATCGCCGTCATCGTCAACTCGATGGAGGAGGCCCGCCGGCTGGAGATGACCGAGGGGCTGGCGCCGGACTACGACTCCGACGGCGACGGGGTGCCGGACGAGGTGGACCGGATCGCCATCAGCCAGCGCCTGGACGACCTGCGTACGGTCGTCGCCGAGCTGGAGCGGGAACTGCGGATCGACCGGGAGGACGCGCACCGACGCTGAGGCGCGCCGGACCGGCTGCGCCGCTGCGCCACGGGGGGACGGCTGCGCCGCTGTGCCACAGTGTGGAGTCGTGGACATGCTCACGGTACGCGGCCTGACCCGGCGGTTCGGACAGTTGACCGTGCTGGAGGACGTGTCCTTCGGCCTGGCCGCCGGCCGGCTCGCCGTGGTGGTCGGGCCGAACGGCAGCGGGAAGACCACGCTGCTGCGGTGCGTGGTGGGCGCGGACCGCCCCGACGCGGGCGAGGTGCTGCTGGACGGCCGGCGCTGCTACGAGACCGATGCCCGGACGCGCGCCCTGCTGGCCGCCGCGCTGGACGACATCGACTTCTTTCCGGACCTGTCCGTCGTGGAGCACCTCGAACTCGTCGCGTACGCCCATGGGGGCTCCGGTGCGACGGTGACCGAGGTGATCGCCGAGCTGGGGCTGGAGCGCGCCCGCGACCAGTTGCCCTCGACGCTGTCCAGCGGGCAGCGGCGGCGGCTGGCGTTGGCCTCGTGTTTCGTCCGCCCCCGCCGCCTGCTCGTGCTGGACGAGCCGGAGCAGCGCCTCGACGCCCGCGGCCGGGCGTGGCTGGCCGACCGGCTGCTGCGCGAGAAGCGGGCGGGCACGGCCGTGTTGATGGCGACGCACGACGCCGAGCTGGCGGCGGCGACGGCGGACGACCGGCTCGAGATCGGCGGCGGTGCGTGAGCACGGAACTCGGCGTCCGGCCGGGCAGCCCGCCCGACGCGCGTCAGCTCCGGGGCCGGCTGCGGCGGACCCGGCGACGCCACCGGGCGGTGTCGCTCGGTGACGTGCTCACCGACGCCTACGTCCTCGTGCTCTTCGCCGGCATGTACGGCTGGGCGCTGGTGAGCGAGGTACGCGACTACCTCGGGTCACCGTCGGGCCGGCAGGGTGATCCGGGGGACCGGTACTGGCTCGGGGTCGCCGCCGCCCTGGCCGTCGCCGGGCTCGCCTGGCGGGGCCTGCGGGCGGTGGGCCCGCTGGTGGTGTCGCCGGCCGCGCAGTCCTGGGTGGTCAGCTCGCCGGTCGACCGGCGGGGCTGGCTGTTGCCCCGCTTCGTCATGCTGCTGGGCGCGGCGGTCGCCGGTGGTGGCCTGGTCGGTCTGGCCGCGGCGGTGGCGACCGGCGCCGGCGGCGCGACCGACCTCGCCGGCTCGGCCGTGGCCGGGGCCGCCTGCGGCACGCTCGCCGTGGCGTCGGCGGTCGTCGCCCAGGGCGGTCCGCGCCGGGCCGGGTGGGCTCGGTTCCTCGACCGAGGGTTGTTCGGCGCCGCCGCCGTGGTGGCGGCGGCGCTGGTCGCGGGTCACCTGACCGGGTTCTCCGTGCCGCCGCCGTCGACGTCCCTCGGCTGGGCGCTCGGGTTCGCGGCGGCGCCCCCGGTCGTGGTGGCCGTCCTCCGGGCGTACCGGGCGCTGCCGTCGGTGGACCGGGCGTCCCTGGTCAGCGGCGCCCAGGTGGCGGACGCGGCGGCCGGCGCCGCGCTGCTGCTCGACCCGTCGTTCCTCACCGGTCTGGTGGAGAGCCGCCGCTGGCGGTCGATCGGCGTGGTGTCGAGTCGCCGGTTCCGCCCGCTCGGCCGGTTCGGCGTGCTGGTGCAGGCCGAGCTGTGGCGTCCGGTCCGCCACCCCAGCGCGCTCGTGGTCTGGGTGGGCCTGCTGCTCACCCTGTACGCGGTCGCGGTGGCGCTGCCGACGCTGGCCGGCCCGGCGCAGGTGGTCCTCGGGTTCCTGGCGGTCGGCCGGTTGACCGGTGGCCTGCGTGCCGTCGGGCGTTCCGCCGGCCTGCGCCGCTCGCTGGGCGGCGGGGACACCGTGCTCAACCTGGCGCACCTGGTGGTGCCGGCGGTGTCCGTGCTGATCTGGTACGCGGTCTCTCTGCCGATGGTGCGCGCCGGCGTCGGCGTGCTCGACGGGGTGCTGGTGCTCGGCACCGTGGCCGCTGCCTACCGGGCCGCCACCCGGCCGCCGATGAAGTACGGCGGCGTCGCCGTGGACACCCCCGTTGGAATGATCCCGGTCGATCTCGTTCGGCAGGTGGTCCGGGGACCGGACGTGGTCGGCGCGTTGGTCGTGGCGCAGCTTCTCTGGCCCTGACCTGGGCGGGCCCGCCATGACAGTTGTGTGAAAAAACGCGACTCGCGTTTCGGCGGCGGGTCGGGCGGGGCACCGAACGAGACGTCAGCCCATCGGAAGAACAGGACGGCTCCCGTGGAAGTCACCGGTTTCCTCACCGCGATCATCATCGGCCTCATCATCGGCGCGCTGGGCCGCCTGGTGGTGCCGGGCAAGCAGAACATCCCGATCTGGCTCACCCTGCTCATCGGTGTGGTCGCCGCGATCCTGGGCACCCTCGTGGCCGGCCTGTTCGGCGTGGCCGACACGCCCGGCATCGACTGGATCGAACTGCTGCTCCAGGTGCTCTTCGCCGCGGCCGGCGTGTACATCGCCGCCGGGGCGTACGGACGCCGCCGCCACTGACGTGAAAGGCGGGGCCCCTTGTTAACGCATTCTGCATAACAAGGGGCCCCGCCTAACAGCTACTCCCGCCAGCCGGTCAACTCGACACCCTTGGCGAGCTCCACCCGGAAGCCCAGCGTGATCTCCCCGCGGTCGCCCGGTGCCAGCGACAACCGCCAGGTCAGCTCCCCCAGCTCGGTACGCTCCGCCGGCTGCGGCGCCACCGACGTCTCGCGTACCACCACCGTCTCGTCGCGGGAGACCGGCAGTTGGTCGCGTACCTCGACCGTCGCCGGTCGCGGCGTGTGGTTGGCGACGGTGATCCGGTACTCCACCTCCCGCCGCCGGGTCGACCCGAGCGTCGCCTTCGTCTCGGTGCGCCGGTGCAGCTTCCGCTCCACCCGCAGCCGGTCGTCCACCCCGAGCGCCAGTTCGGTCTCCTCGCCCGGCGCCCACGTCGGCAGCCGGGTCGCCGCGACGAAGTCGGCGCCGTGGAACACCGCCGCCGGGCCGGGGAGCAGCGTGTGCGCCGACGTGTTGCGTACCGTCGCCCGCAGGTGGGCCTCGGCGGCGCGGACCGGCACGGTCACGTGGTCCAGCCGGGCCGGCAGCTCCAGCACCGCGATGGTGGCCCGGTGCGCGCTGCCGTCGGCCGGCACCGCCAGCGGCCGGGCCGGCCGGTAGGTGGCCGCGCTGACCCCCTGCTCGACCTCCGCGACGCTCTCCCGCAGGCGCGGCTTGGGCGCCGCGGACCGGGCCGGACCGCCGCCGACCGGCGCCGCGCCGGGAGCCGGCGGCGCCGGCATGTCCGCCGACATCGCGCGCGGTGTCGCCGGCCGGAACCGGTCGAGATACCAGGGCGAAAGCTCGGGTACGCCGGCAGACGCCGCCGGCCGGGCGGTGGAGAGCCGCACCTCGCACTCCGGCCAGTCCTCCCCGGTGCTCTGGCTGACCAGCCCGAACCAGGTGACGGTCATGGTGTCGTCGAGCAGCCGCAGATCGTAGGAGGGCGTCCAGCGCGCGCCGTCCACCAGGTAGCTCAGTTCCAGCTCGACCTCGGCGTCGTCGGCCGTCACCGCGACGGTCACCTCGGCGGCCAGCCGGTCCGGTGCCCGCTTGTCCTGCGCGGCGGTCAGGTCGCGCTCGACCGCGGCCAGCTCCTCGGCCAGCTCGGTCCGACGCCGGTTCAGTCCGCGACGTCGGGCCCGGGACTCGGCGAGCTGACCGGCGAGCGAGTCGGTGAAGGCCGCCACGTCGGCCGGCACGGCGTCGCCGGCGGCCAGCGCCCGGGCGTACGTGCCGCCGGCGCGCTCGGCCAGCCGGGTGAGGAACTGCTCGCGCTGCTCCTCGATGCCGTCCGCGTCCTCGGTCCCGGCCAGCTCCTCGGCCAGGTCGCGGCGTCGCTGCTCCAGACCGGCCACCTGCGCGTCGGTGCTGCGGGCCTGCCGCCACGTGGTCACGTCGACGCCGAGCACGGTGGCCGCGCCCAAGCCGCCGACCCGAACCGAGTCGCGTCGCAGGCCGAGCGGGAGTGGCGCGACGCGTACCCGATGGTCGCCGGCGGGCAGCCGGATGCTGCCGCGGCGGGTGACCCGGGCCCGGTCCGGATAGACGGTGACGCCGACGACGGGTGCCTCGATCTCTGCGGTGTCCACGGCGGCGAGGGTAGTTCAGCGGCGCCCGCGCCGCTCGGGCCCGGTTTTCCGGCGGCGTCGGTGAACCGGAGCCGGGATCGCCGCGTCATGGGGTGCGTCGATCGTCCGGCACCGGGCAAGGCGGGCCGGACCCGAGCGGATGAGAGGAACGGTGCGATGGGGAAGAAGGACAAGCAGCACAGCGAGAGCATCAAGATGAGCCGGCTGAAGTACGAGCAGCGGCGGCGGGAGGTGAGCGGGGGCCGGGCACCGTCGGACCCGTCCAGTTCCGACTCGGAGACGTCACGCATCCGCGACACCGCCGCGCAGAACGTCGGCGGGGTCCAGTTCCAGCAGCAGGACGACGGCCAGTCGGCCCGGTGGGGGGCGAGCCAGTCCGGGCCGAGCACGATCACCTACGACCCCACCTACCCCTACTACCCGCAGTCGGGCACGCCCGGGTACACCGCGCAGGCGACGCTCGACCACGAGCTGCACCACGAGGACGCGAACAACGTCTACCAGCACCCGGTCGACCGCGACCTCTACGGGGCCAACTTCCACCTGCCCGGCACCGACGCCGAGGCGCCGGAGCTCCGCGACTCCTACTCCCGGCAGGCGGACACCATCTCCGCCAACTGGGACGAGGTGCGCTCGGCGTCCACCCGTGACGCGAGCATCCAGAACAATCCCGGCTGGCCGGAGTACGTCGAAAGGCGGGTGGACTACGTCCACTCGTCGCCGAACCAGCACAACGAGAGCGTGGCCGCCGAGATGATCGGCACGCTGAACAGCGCAGGTCTCCAGGGGCCGGTCAACAACCAGGTCCGGGCGATCTACAACGAGGCGTCCGCCCGGCGCGTGACCGGCGGCGAGGTGGCCCGGATCGGTCCGGTCGATTCGGCCACCTCCACCCGGACGTCGGCCTTCACCAACACCGAGGCGAAGTCGAAGGGACCGGCACCGACCAAGTAGCCGCCGTCGAATCGGAAAGGGACCACATGACCGAAGCAGTCGTCGACGTCGACCGCGCGCCGGAGCTGCCCCCGCCGCCTCCGCCCCCGCCGACCCGCCGGTCGCCGTTCATCGTGCACCTGGACGGCGACGAGTACGACGCCGCGCTGGCCGGGCTGGCCGTCTGGGTGGAGCACCTGCTGCTGCCGATCTACGGGCGGGAGGTCACCTCGCGGGCGCCGTGGTGCCCGCGCTGGTGGGAACACGCCGAGGCGGTCGCCCTCCTGCACGGTCTCTGGTTGGCCTGGCAGGAGCTGACCGGGGTGGGGGGCGGGCTGTCCGGCCCGGCGTCCTGGCACCGCGACCATCTCAATCCGGTGATGTCGTCGTTGCGGGATCCGGCGGGTCCGTTCGCCGGGTGCAAGACCGGGGTCCACCGCGACAAGGAGAGTCCGGAGGTGGAGGACTACTTCGCCGGGTGAGGCAGCCGGCCGATGGGCGGGTCCGCGAACGTCGCGGATCCGCCCATTGACGTGTTTCCCGTCTTGGCAGCGGTGCCACACTCCGCTACCTTCATGGGAACGCTCCCATGAACTTAGATACATCTATGTGATCAGGAGGAAACACGTCGTGGCTATCCTCTCCCCGCTGCGCCGCAGATCCGCGGCCCTCGGCGTGGCGGCCGTCGCGGCCGTCACGGCCGCCGGCGTCAGCCTCACCATCGGCGACGCGTCCGCCGGCACGGTGTCCGGCTCGCTCTACCGGGACCCGAGTTCGGCGGTCGTCCGCTGGGTCGCCGCCAACCCCGGCGACTCACGGGCCGCCGTCATCCGCGACAAGATCGCGAGTCAGCCGCAGGCCCGCTGGTTCGCCAACTTCAACCCGTCGACCATCCAGTCCGAGGTCTCCGGGTTCGTCGGCGCCGCCAACGCGGCACAGCAGATCCCGGTGCTCTCGGTCTACGAGATCACCAACCGGGACTGCGGCGGGGCCAGCGCGGGCGGCGCGCCCGACCTCAACCAGTACCAGACGTGGGTGTCCAACTTCGCCCGTGGGCTGGGTAACCAGACCGTCCTGATCATCCTGGAGACCGACTCGCTGGCGCTCCAGACGTGCCTGAGCAGCGGCGAGCTCAACGCCCGCAACCAGGCGATCTCGACCGCCACCCGGACCATCAAGTCGGCCAACCCCAACGCCAAGGTGTACCTCGACGGCGGCCACTCCACCTGGAACAGCGCGAACGAGACCGCCAACCGGCTCCGGAACGCCGGCGTGCAGTACGCCGACGGCTTCTTCACCAACGTGTCGAACTTCAACCCCACCTCGAGCGAGGCGAACTTCGGCCGGGGCGTCATCTCCGCCCTCAACGGCATGGGCATCTCCGGCAAGCGCCAGGTCATCGACACCAGCCGCAACGGCGGCGCCAGCGGGGACTGGTGCGGCGACGACAACACCGACCGGCGCATCGGGACGTACCCGACCACCGCCACCAACGACGCCAACATCGACGCGTACCTCTGGGTGAAGCCGCCGGGTGAGGCGGACGGCTGCCGCTACACGGCCGGTTCGTTCCAGCCCGACCTGGCCTTCAGCCTGGCCAACGGCGCCCCGAACCCGCCCACCACCGCGCCGCCGACGACCGCGCCGCCGACCACCGCGCCGCCCACCACGGCCCCGCCGACCACCGCGCCCCCGACCACCGCGCCGCCGACCACGCCGCCCCCGAACGGCAACGGCTGCTCCGCGTCGGTGTCGCTCAACCAGTGGGCCGGCGGCTTCACCGCCAGCGTGACGGTCACCGCCGGCTCGGCGGACCTCAACGGCTGGACCGTGACCATCACGCTGCCCGGCGGCGCCGCGACCACCGGCGTCTGGAGCGCCCAGGCCAGCGGCACCAGCGGCACCATCCGGTTCACCAACGTGAGCTACAACGGGCACGTCGGCGCCGGGCAGTCGACCAACTTCGGCTTCCAGGGCACCGGCACCGGCCCCGGTGCGACGGCCACCTGCGCGGCCGCCTGACCCGCGCGACGCCGGGGCCCGGTGCGGAGGACGACTCTCCGCACCGGGCCCCGGCGAGGTCCACGGCACCTGTCGCCGCACCGCGCCGGTGGTGCCGGGCCCGACGCGTCGCGCCCCACGACCGTCGCCCACCGGTTTCAGCCATTGCACCATCGCTGCGGGAGAGCAGCAGCCCGGGCTACGGGCGCGCGCACGCCCAGGACATGGTGGCCCGCCTGCTCGTCGGGTGCCGCGCCGACCGCTGACACGTGCTCCCGGGCATCCGCACAACTACTTCTCCGAACCGTGCAACGTCCCGGGTGGGTGGCTCCGTTCTACCTCCGTCACGAGGAGGCAGTCGACGTGAGAGCCGAAGACGAGCAAGCGTTCCGCGAGTTCGTGACGTCGCAGATGGCGGCGCTGCGCAAGCTGGCGTACATGACCTGCGGGGACTGGCACGCGGCGGAGGACGCCGTGGCCAACGCGCTGGTCAAGCTCTACCCCCGCTGGCGGAAGCTGGACCGGCCCGATCTCTACGTCAAGACCATGGTCTACCGGGCCGCGGTCGACGAGACCCGCCGCCCCTGGCGGCGCGAGCGGTCGGCCGGCGACGCCGTGCCGGACGTCGCGCTGCGGGATCCGGCCGGCGCGACCGACGAGCGGATGCGCCTGCGCGCGGCGCTCGACGCCGTGCCGGCCCGGCAGCGGGCCGCGGTCGTGCTCCGACACTACCTGGACCTGAGCCTGGAGGACACGGCCGGCGTCCTCGGCTGCACCGTGGGCACGGCCAAGAGTCAGGTCTCCCGTGGCCTGGCGAAGCTGCGCGAGTCACTCGGCGGCGAACGCATCGAACTCACCGGGAAGCCGATGGAGGAGTGGACCAATGCAGTTGCATGATCTGGTGGACGCCGTGACGGGCGACGAGCCGCCGATGCGCCGCACCGCCGACGACATCGTCGTGGCCGGGCGGCGGGCCGAGCGGCGGCGCCGGGCCGGGGTCGCGTCGGCCGGCGCGGCCGGTCTCGTCGTGGTCGCCGTCGCCGGCGCGTTCACGCTGCCGACCCTGGGCGCCGAGCGGGACACCGCCGGCCCGCCGGCCCCGGCCGCCGCGGCGGCGTCCCGGCCGGCCGGGGCCGTCCGGCCCGCCGCCGCGCCGTTCACCTTCACGTTCCAGGGGTACGACGCCGGCACGCTGCACGTGCAGGACCCGATCGTCACGTCGACCGCGTACCAGATCGCCTCCGTCTACTCCGACCGCCACACCTCGAACGACAAGCCCATGACGGCGGCGGAGGCCGAGGCGCTGGGCGACGCCGTCGGGAACCGGAAGAAGGCCGCCGGAGGGAAACCGTCCCTGTGGGCGTACCTGACCGTCTACCGCCCGGGCGCCTTCGACCCCGACGGCATCAGGAACGGCAGGAAGGTCACCGTGGCCGGGCACCGGGCGGTGCAGGCGACGCTGCCGGTCGGCCTGGACCCGAAGAATCCGATCGACGCGGGCAACAAGCTGTTCGCCTGGGAGTACGCCGACAACTCGTGGGCGGCTGTCACGTCGATCTCCAGTGACCGGGCCACGCCGAGCTTCGCGGATCTGGGCGGTCTGGTCGACGGGCTGAAGCCCCGCCGGCCGACGCCGGCCCTGGTGCCGTTCACGGTGGGCTACGTGCCGGCCGGCTACCTGCCGTTGCAGACCGGCACGCACGCCATGCCCGGCCTCAGCGGCATCGCCACCGCCCGCGCCGGTGACTACGGCGGCGCGACGTACATCCGGCCGGCCGCGCCCACCTCGGGGCTGACCGCGCCGTACGACGCGGTCGAGGGCGGCATCAGGGACGGCTTCCACATCTTCGTCCTGCCGAGCACCAGCGCGAACCAGTCGCCGGAGCCCGGTACGACGAGGTGTCAGCAGGTGCCCAAACGGCGGGCGCGGGAAGCGGGCCTCGCGATCGGCGACTTCTGCAACGTCTGGAGCGCCGACGGCACCGTCGTCCTCCAGGTCACTGCCACCGGCCTCGGCGACACGTTGCCCTGGACCGAGTTGGAGAAGATCGCCAAGGGGATCACGGTTGCCGACGTCGGGGACGAGTCGACCTGGACCCCCGCCGCGACCGCGCTGCGGTCGTGACGGTCGACGCCAGAAAACCTGGGCTGACGAGACTAGACATCTTCCAGGGTATGGCATACTCTTCTTCAAGTCGAGAGAGAAGATCCGTCAAGACGTGGACGGGCCGTCCGGCCGTGAGGTCATGACGGACGGCGAAGTGCAGGTGGAGCCAGGGCTCTTTTCGGGGCTGCACCTGATGCTCGCCGCACGTGTCGGGGCCATGAAGTCGCGTGGGCTCCGACACCGGCGGGCCGTACGAGAGCACGTGTCGGAAGTAAGCAGAGGAAAGGGAGGGCCGTACACCAGTGGATCGCCCGCCCATGGCCGTCACGTCAGGCCGGGCGGACACCGCAGTTTCCATCGAACGAGAGGTGGTCTCCGGTCACGCATACGCGATCCTCGCGCCCGAAGCCGTCCACGACGGCCGGCGCGGACATGACAAGCCGACGTTCCTGTCGGCAGTAGGTGTTCTGACCCGTAACCCTGGGCCCCGGCGCACATGCGCCGGGGCCCTCGACGTGGAGGTGACATGGGGCAGCAGCCCGATGACATGTTCGGCGATGAGAACTACCCGGCCTACACCATCGGCCAGGCCGCCGAGATGCTCGGCGCCACGCAGGACTTCCTGCGCCGGCTGGACGAGGCAAAACTGATCAACCCGCACCGCTCCGGCGGTGGACACCGCCGCTACTCCCGCTACCAGCTGCGGCTGGCCGCCCGGGCCCGCGAGATGGTCGACCAGGGCACCGCCCTGGAGGCCGCCTGCCGCATCATCATCCTGGAGGACCAGCTCGAGGAAGCCCTTCGGCAGAACGGGAAGCGGTGACGGGACCGGCCGGCGGGTGGGGCGGGAGCGCGGTCAGGAGACCCGCAATCGGAAGGTCGTCCGGATCTGGTCGGTGGCAGCCGAGATCGGCGCCGGGCGTACCGACGCGGAGATCGCCGCGCGGCACCACCTCGGCCTGACTACGGTCAAGACCCACGTGTCGGCCACTTTCCCAGCGACATAGCAGCGTGTCACCCGGACCGCGCCACGGAGACCGCCGGCCTCTGCACTTCTTGGTCTCAAAGATCACGGTCGCGCCGTTCGGCGGTCCGTTCGCGATCCTTCAGGAGCCGCACAACGCCGTCCGGTGCGTCGACTGGCCGAAGCTGGGCAAGCTGCCCGAGCATCACGCGGCGGCGAAGAAGATCGCCGAACGCGGGGAACGGCTCGGCAGCCGGGCCGCCTACAGCGCGTTGAACTGTGCGCTGTGGCCCGTCGAGAACGAGGACCGTTTCACGCGGGAACTCACCGGCGCCGGCGCCCCGCCGATCCTGGTGGTCGGTGGCCGGCTGGACAACGTGTCCCCGTACCACTGGGCGGGGGCCATGGCGGATCGGCTGGAGAACGCCGTCCTCCTCACCCGCGAGGGCGTCGCCCACACCTCCTACCGCACCAGCGGCCCGTGCGTCGATGCCGCCATTGACGCCGCACTGATCGACGGAGTGCTACCCGCCGACGGCACCACCTGCGACGCCGTACCCCCGGCCACCACCCGCCCGCCTGCCCGGTAGGCGCCGAGCTGGCGGAACAGTTCGGACCGGAGTATGAGGACTCTTCATATCTTCATCGACGGGCGTTACGCTCTGGGCCAATCCTGAGATGGATCACATCGGAGGTTCCTATGAAGAAGATGACCATCCGTCGCACCACGGCACTCCGCCTGGTGTCCGGCGCACGTCGGCTGTGGATCGAGTGGTGCTGGTAGCTGACCGCCAGGCGGGCGCTCCCGGGCGCCCGCCTCTACGGCGGCGGGCACGGCGGTGACCGGCGGACCGGAGCGCTACGACTGCCACCGCGACCACGGGCCGTACGCCGGGGTCTCGGCCTTTCTCGGCCGGGTCGCCGCCGACCGACCCCGCCTGGCGGCCCGGCACACGGTCGAACTGCGCGCGATCGCCCCCCAGCTCGATCCGGCGGCCCGGCCGGCCGCCGAGGAGGAACCGATCCGGTTCCACCCCGCCCGCCGGACCGCCTGCCTGGCCTACGGCGCGGCGGAACTGGTGGAGGCCTGGGCCGCTACGCTCCGGCGACCCGTGACCATCCGGTTCGATCACGTCGCCAGCGCCGACGAGACGACCGCCGAACTGCTGGACGCGCTGGGCCGCCGACTCGGGTCGGCCCCGGTGCGCCTCGACCTACGCGATGGCGGAGCCCCCGACCCGGCGCCCGACGAGCGCACCCCGCAGGCGTTACGGCGGGCCCTGGGTGACGGCCTGGCCGGCGGCTTCTACCACCATGCGGCCCGGGTCGCCCGGCGCGGGCGGGCGGCGGTCACCCCGGACGGAGACCTGCGGCACTGGTGGGCATTCACCACCGGCCTGGCCACCGCACTGGCGGCCTTGGACCGGGCCACCGAGGCGCTCGACCTCTACGACGAGGCGCGGGCCGTCACCGACGATCCGAAGATCACCATGTCGGCGGCGTACGCCACCGCCATGCTGCACGCCCGGCACCTGCCGGCGGCCGACCAGGACCCGGAGCTGGCCCGACTCTGGCTGGAACGGGCGCTGCACCTCGCCGCCGGGCTGGCCGACCCCCGCCAGCGGCTGCTGTCGACCGTCTTCTACGAGCAGGGCCTGGCGCTGCTGGACAGCCGGGCCGGCCGGCCCGACCAGGCGCTGCTGCGCGTCGACGACGGGCTGGCCCGGCTGACGGCCGCACTCGGCCCCGGCGAACGTCCGCAGGACCTGGCCCGGCTGCGCCACAACCGGGCGCAGGTCCACCTCGCGCTGGGCGACCAGGCGCGGGCGCTGGCCGACCTGGACACCGTGATCGCCCACGACCCCGACAACTGCGAGTACTACGTGGACCGCGCTGCCCTGTACCGGGCGGCGGGCCGGAACCGGGCCGCGATCAAGGACTACGACGCCGCCATCCGACTGGGACCGCACCTGCCTGAGGCGTACTACAACCGGGCCATGCTCCAGCAGGAACGGGGCCGCCCCGGGCGAGCGTGCGCCGATCTGGAACGCGTGCTCGCCATCGACCCTGATCACCTTGACGCCCGGATCGCCCTGGTCAACCTGCATGTGGAGCGCGGCGCGCTCGACGCCGCCGAAGCGGGCGCGCGTGCCGGGCTGGCCGGCGCTCCGCAGGAGCCCGCACTGCTGTGCACCCTGGGCCTGGTCCGCGCCGAGCGGGGCGGAGCCGCCGAGGCCGACGAACTGCTGACCCGTGCCCTGGGCAAGGACCCCGAACTGGTGGAGGCGTGGACGAACCGGGCCGCCGTCCGGTTCGAGCGCGGCGACGTGGCCGCCGCGCTCGCCGACCTGGACCGGGCGGTGGCGCTGTCGGCGGCCCCCGTGCCGCGCTACAACCGGGGCACCGCCCTGGCCCGACTGGGCCGGTGGGACGAGGCGGCCCGCGACTTCGCCCAAGCGCTCGCCCAGCCCGGCCTGAACCGTGCCCTGCGCCGGGACCTGCGCGCGGAACTCGCCCGTTGCCGCCGGGCGCTCGCCGGCTGACCCTCCGGGAAGCCGGCGCTCATCGTGCGCCGGTCTCCTGTAACGATCACGGCAACGTCGAGACGGGCGGTGTTTCGCCCGGTTACTGAGGGGGCATCTCTGTATCGGGGTCACCGACTCCAACGTTGCGCCGGCAACGCGGTGCCTTCTACCGCAAAGCCGGCGGACGGCTGCCCAGACCTCGCGGCCTTCCCTTGTCAGTCCTCCAGTTCGGGATCGCACGACTGAACGCTCCGCAGCGGGCGTACGTGATCATCGGACCGGTGTCGGAAGGTATGTGGTGATGAGCGCAGAATTGTCCGCCGTCGGTGTGGGTACGACCCGTCCGGCGCCGAAGCCGCTGATCGAGGGCACTCAGTCGGCCGGCTCCCTGGTGATGTTGTGGGTGTTCCTGGTGCTGCCGGTCGCGGCGCTGATCGCGGCGGTGCCGCTGGCCTGGGGCCGGGGCCTGTCCGGGCTGGACGCCTCGATGGCCGTCGTGGGCTACGTGATCGCGATGGCCGGGGCGACGGTCGGGTTCCACCGGCACCTGACCCACGGATCGTTCAAGGCCCGCCGCGGCCTGCGCATCGCGCTGGCGGTGGCCGGCAGTCTCGCCGTGCAGGGAAGCCCCACCAAATGGGTGGCCGACCATCGCCGCCATCACGCGTTCACCGACCGGGAGGGCGATCCGCACTCGCCGTGGCGCTACGGCACCGGCGTGCCCGCGCTGGCCAAGGGATTGCTCCACTCCCACCTGGGATGGTTGCTGAACCGGGAGATCACCAACAAGGCCCGCTTCGCCCCTGACCTGCTCGCCGACCGCGACCTGCGGGTCGTGGACCGACTGTTCGGACCGTTGGTGGCCGCGTCGCTGCTGCTCCCAGCGGTGATCGGCGGTCTCGTCAGCGGCTCGTGGACCGGAGCGTTGACCGGGTTCTTCTGGGCCGGGCTGGTCCGCATGGCGGTGGTGCACCATGTCACGTGGTCGGTGAACTCGATCTGTCACGTCGTGGGCGAGCGGCCGTTCGCCAGCAAGGACAAGGCCACGAACTTCTGGCCGCTGGCGGTCCTGTCATTCGGGGAGAGCTGGCACAACTCCCACCACGCCGACCCCACCGGCGCCCGTCACGGCGTGCTGCGCGGTCAGCTCGATCCCGCCGCCCGGCTGATCTGGCTCTTCGAGAAGCTCGGCTGGGCACACGACGTCCGCTGGCCCGACGCGGCACGCCTCGCCGCCCGCCGCATCAACCCGTAACCGCCCGAGAAGCAGCAACGTCCGAGCGGTGTCAGAGCGCGGCTGCCCCGGGTGAGCCACCGGCCGGACAGGCGGTCGCTACGCGTCGAGGATGTGGGCGAGCATCGCGGGATCGCTGAGGATGCCGTGGGCAACCTCGGTCAGTTTGCGGTGGTGACGGCGGGCGTAGCCGCGGATGGCGGCGAACGCCTCGTCGACACCGAGGCCGGTCGCCTGCGCGACCGCGCCCTTGGCCTGCTCGATGACGATGCGGCTGTTCAATGCGCCCTGCAACTGTTCGGTCAGGAGTTCGCCCCGGCGGATCCAGGGCGCCGAGCCGGGCGGCGCCGACCTGCAGCGGGAACGCGAACACCGCGCGGAGTCCGTCGGCGTGGGCGGCGGGAGCGTAGAACGGCCAGCGACCGCCCTCCCCGGCCATCAGATCGGGAAGATCGGAGACCAACACCGGGCGGCGGCTGGTGAAGGCGTCCACGCAGGGTCCCTCGCCGAACATGGACTGCAACTCCTCAAGGCGTTCGCTGGCCGGGTCGGACGCGGCGGTCACCGCCCGGATCCCGTCGTCCGTCATCAGGCTGATCCCGACCCCGCACGCCGACAGTTCCCGCGCGGCGACGTCGCACACCCACCGCAGCAGGTCGTTCCTGCCGTCGGGCCCGAGGGCCCGCCGCAGGACGAGGTTCCTGAGGTACGAGACGCGGTCAGCCACGCGTCGTACCGATGGCGCGGTTGCGCGGGGTGCCGAGGTGCGGCGGTGACGGTCGGCAGGAACTCAGGACATCTGCATCGAGCACAGCGGCACCTTCCCGGTGCGGTGCCGCCGGAGGGCTGGGGCAGCAGAACTCGCGGAGTGTTTCCGTCAGCCTAGGCCCGAATCGACGCCGGCGCATGGAGCCCTCGGCCGCCCCGATCGTCGGGCGTTCGCGTATCGGGTCGGGCGGCAGTAGGATCGAGCTGCGGCCTCTTCGCGGTCGTTGCCCAAGCCCCCGGCATCAGGTGACTCATGCCGAGGTGAGGCTGATGGCCCAGGTGTCCGGCGACCATTACGTCATCACCGTGCTGACCTCCCCGCGACGCCTCGCCGCCCTGGTGTGCCTGGCTGGTGAGATCGACATGGACGCCGCCCCGGCGTTGTCGGGCGTGGTCGAGCAACTGTCCGCCGTCGCGCCGTCCGAAGTCGTCGTTGATCTGGCCGACGTCACCTTCGCCTCCTCGACGCTGCTCAACTTCCTCGCCCGGGCGCACGTCGCCCTCACGGCCGACACGGCTCTGATCGTGTGCCGTCCCAGGCGCCACACCCGGCGGCTGCTGGAGATAACGGGCGTGGGGCAGTTTATGACGATGCGCGGCGACCTGCCGCCGTCCGGCTACTGGATGCCGCACGGCGCCGCACGACCGGAGGAACTGCCCGTCCTCGGCGGAATCGACTGACCCCACCTTCGGCGACACCCGACTCCGGCCGCCTTCTCCGCTCGACCCCACCGCGCGATCGCGCTGGGTCGACGTACCAAAACTGAGGATCTCCGATGAAAAATACATTCTCCCGAGTCCCGGAACGTGGTGCCACCTGGACAGACACCGCCCGGCGGCGGGCACGACGCGGTCTCACCCTGGTGCGGCGGCGGGGTGGGGAGCCGCCGGCGTTCACCGGTTCCCCGCCGACCGGCGGCACGACCGCGACGGTCCCCGCCGCGCAGCGGGCGTCCACCGTCGATGACGGGCTTCCCCCAGGGGTACGCACGGCGGGCGCGTGGGCGTGGCGGATCATCCTGTTCGTCGCGGCGGCGTACCTGCTCGTGCGGGTCGTCGAACTGCTGCGGGTGGTGGTGATCCCGGTCGCGGTCGCCCTGCTCCTGGCGGCCCTGTTCGAGCCGCTGGCCGCGGCCCTGCGTCGGCGGGGCGTGAACCGTTCCCTGGCCGCCGTGCTGGTCCTCGTCACCGGGCTGACGGTCGTCTTCGGTGGCCTGACGCTTATCGTCCGGACCTTCGTCTCCCAGCTGGACGATCTCAGCACCCAGGTCGGGGAAGGGGTCGACCAGGTCCAGGGGTGGCTGGCGCAGGGGCCCCTGCACCTGTCCCAGACGCAACTCGACGGTGCCGTCGACCGTCTCCAGGCGTCGATCACCGACAATCAGGCGGCCCTCACCTCCGGCGCGCTGAGCACCGCGGCCACCCTCGGCGAGCTCGCCGCCGGGTTCTTCCTCGTCCTGTTCACCCTGTTCTTCTACCTTCGTGACGGCGGCCAGATCTGGGCCTTCATCTGTCGCCTGCTTCCCCGCCAGGCGCGGGTCCCGGCCGCTCGGGCCGGGCACTATTCCTGGCACACCCTGGTGTCCTATGTGCGCGCGACGGTCCTGGTGGCACTCGTCGACGCCGTCGGCATCGGCATCGGCCTGGCGGTGCTGCGCGTACCCCTCGCGCTGCCGCTGGCCGCGCTGGTCTTCCTCGGCGCCTTCATCCCGGTTGTCGGTGCCACCGTCACCGGCGTGGTCGCCGTGCTCGTCGCGTTGGTCACCCAGGGGCCGGTCAGCGCGCTGATCATCCTCGGCGTGGTCATCGCCGTCCAGCAGGTCGAGGGGCACCTCCTCCAGCCGCTGATCATGGGTCGTGCGGTGGCCCTGCACCCGCTTGCCGTGATCCTCGCGATCGCCACCGGCGTCGTCGTCGCGGGCATCGTCGGCGGCCTGGTCGCGGTGCCGCTGCTCGCCGTACTCAACACCGCCGTTCGCTACCTGGTTCACCACCCCGGCGGCGAACCCACCCCCGATCGAACGCCTCCCGGCACCACCTCCACCGACGACGAGCGGGCCCAGGACGAGCGGGCAGCCGAGCAGGCCGTGCGGCATGCCGACCCGGCCGCACCGCCGCCGGCCGCCTCCTCGGTCGAACCGACCGACGAGGCGCCGGCCCGGAGTGCGGACCAGCAACTGCTCACCCTGGTGAAAGACACCCCGTCATGACGCGCGTCGTGACACCCGTGACGGTCGGCGATCGGCCGGCGAAGCGGAGCCGCCATGGTGCGGCCGACGGCGGCGACCTGCTGCGGCAGCTGGCCGGGACGCCGATCGGTGACCCCGGCCGGATGGCGCTGCGGGAACGGGCGGTCGAGGCGTGGCTGTCGTTGGCCAACCACCTGCGCCCGGCGGCTCCTGCGGTGAGGTGGCCCACGCGGCGCACAACGCGGTCACGACAGCCGGCGGAGACGTCGCCGCCCGCGCCTCCGCCTTCTGTCGGCAGTACGGTACGAACAACGGACCCGTTGCGGTCCGACGGTGACGTGAACCGCCACCCGGTCCGCTTGCGCGGTGACCGGGTGGCGGCGTGGTGCGAGGGATCAGCCGTTGTGAGCGGCGCGGCTAACGGACTTGGCCAGGCCGCGACCCACCAGGTAGCCGATGGTCAGCATGGTGACGTAGAGCCAGGCACGGTCGGCGCGGAAGTAGTCGCCACCCGCGCCGTTGTCGCCGTCACGGAGTTCCGGGTGGCCACCGGAGAACGCCGACGTCGCAGTGGGCGTCTCGTTGTCGTCCAAGTGCCCCACCGCGATCGTCGTGAACACGCGGTGCCGTGGGCTGCTTGCTCCGCGTGGGCGGTGTGGGAGCACGCCGCGAGGCGTATGGTGAAGATGTCACCCGAGTCCCCGGTGGCCGCCAAGCCGTCGCCACCACTCTGCTCGGTCGGTCCCGATCATCACTCTCATCGTGACGAGCCTGTGGTGCGATCCAGACAGTGCTTTCGCACGGCCGCCGTGAGCACGACCCTCTCGGGCGGCTCCGCAGGGGAGAACGTCCTATGACCATCGCCAGACAGCGGATCGTCAGCCTTCTCCGCGAACGCGGCCAGCGGGTCAGGGCCGACTGGGTCGAGCGGGAACTGCCGGAGCAGGTGGACCCGGAGAAGCACGCCGGGCTGCTCGCCATCCTGCGCCTCGACCCGGCCGATCTCGTCGACCCGCCTCGTACTCCGCTCGGACCGTCTGCCTGACCGTCGAGAGTGGTCTGAGCAACCGGCTGGCCCCGTCGACACCCCTTCGTCCCTCCCCGGGAGCCCCACCATCAAAAGAGGTCCGCGCATGGTCAGGTTCGGTCCCGTCCCCATCAGTGTGCAGTCCGGCACCCGCCCGGCCGCCGGCGTACCGGAGAGGCGGATCTGATGGTCCGCTCTGCCGAGGACCGCATGACGTGGGTCTGCACTCCTGAGCCACCGGCGGCACGCCTGCAACTGGCCGACTCGCCGTCCGACGGCGCGATGCTCGACGGCGGCTGGTGGCCGACGTCACGAGATGCGGTCGTCGAGTTGTGCAGCCTCGTCACAGCGCTGACCGCCCGGCGCGGCGGCGTGATCGAACGGATCATGCTTCAGCCCGATGCCTGGGACCGGCACCCCGGCCGGATCGGCGTCGGTGGTGCCGTGGTGAGAGTGGGTTGGTTCACCACCCTCGCGGCCGATCTGGTGATCATTACAGGCGCGCGGGATCTGCGAGTCGACCTGGCCGTGGTCGCACCTGGAACCACGTACGCCGTGGCGACGGCGACCATGCTCGCGGCTTCGCGCCCCACCGACAGCACACGCGCCGCTGGTGGGGCGTCCGTACCGTGCCAGCCCCGTCAAGGCCGGTTGACGCGAGCCGACGACGACGTCGCCGCCTGGGAGACCGAAGGCGGCCACCACGCCTGATCCCGCGCACCACCGCCGCCCGGTCACGACACACGTGACCGGGCGGCGCGCGTCGCCGTCACGCACAGGTGCGTGACGGCGACGGCTCAGCCGTCCTGATCCGCTGCGCGGGGCGGCAGCGGGACGACGGCGATGCCGTTCACCGCCGGGGGAGTCGGACGATGCTCGGGCACGCCGGCCTTCCGCGTGCGACGGCGACCCAGCATTCTGAGTTGCACGATCCGGGCGGTGCCGGGGAGGGCGACGAGCAGGACCCCGGAAACCGCGGCCAGCAGCAGGGCCACCCCCATCGGCAGTGTGCCGTGCGCGCCGAGGAACGACACCTCGGCGGGTTGCCCGTTCTGCAGCACGAAGACGAGCAGCAACAGGAGTACGACCGCGAACACCACGGCAGCGACCCACAGCCCCCCGACCCGCGAGCGCTGCACCGCCGGTCGCGGAGGAGTCGGACGAGAGTCATCGGTGCCGGGGTGACCCTCGCGTGGGAGGAATCGAACATGACTGTTCCGGGGTGCGGTCATGAGAACCGCCGCCTTCCGAGGAGCATCCGGCCGGCCTGAGCGCGGTGGTGCGCCGGCGCGTCTGGTTGATTGCGGACCCGTGACAGACCGTCGCGGTCCGACGTGCGATGGACGGTGCCCTGCCGGGAGCGCGGGGAGCCCCGCGACCGGACCGATCGGGATGGCGTCGCGGACGGGGCGTCCGTCTGCGGTGGGCTGTCCGTCACCGGGGGTCCCGAGCGACACTGTCAGCGTACGCTCCCTCGCCTCGATCGGCCCGGCGTCGTCGCGTCCGGTGCCGCCGGTAGCGCGGTGGCGTCAATGCGGAGTGCCGCAGCCGCGACCGGCGACCGTCCGACCCGTCCCAGGCGATCGTCGCCGACTGCGAGCAGATCACGCTGGGCCCGGTCAACCACGGGTCCGCCGGACGACCGGTTCGACACCCGGAACCCGTTCGGGTGTCGGTCCTCAGGATGAGGGCGTACGGTGACGGTGTCGCCCGGGCCCCCGGTGGCGCAAGTCTCGCCGCCACCAGCCCGTTAGGGGCACTGGAACAATGGTCACCTCTGCCGCGACACCCACAGCCGCCGCCTCACCTCCGACGCGGAACCCGGTCGCCGGGATCAGCGAACACATGATGCGTCAACGCGCCGCCCTGAACGTCGACGATCCCGAGCGCGTACGGCTACGAAACCGCGTCATCGAGGCGAATCTGCCGATGGCGCGCCGGTTGGCCCGCCGGTACACCGGTCGCGGGGAGTCCTACGACGATCTGGCGCAGGTCGGCGCGCTCGGCCTGATCAAGGCCGTCGACGGATACGACGGCAGCCGCGGCGTGTCGTTCGCCGCCTACACCATCCCGACCATCCTCGGTGGCATCCGGAAGCACTTCCGCGACTCGGCCTGGGCGATCCGGGTCCCGCGTCCGACCCAGGAACTGGGTGCACGGGTGCCCGAGGCCCGGGGCAGGCTGGCGCAGCAACACGGTCGCCAGCCGACGGATCGAGAGCTCGCCGACGACCTGGAGGTGACCGTCGCCCAGGTCCGGGCCGCCGTCGCCGCCCTCGGTCTGTACCGACTGCCATCGCTGAACGAGCCACGGCTCGCGGCCGAACGCATCGAACACCACACGCGCAGCGGCACCGCCGACGCGGGCTACACGGCCGTTGACGACCACCTCATCCTCGGACCGCTCCTCGCGGCGCTTCCCCCACGCGAACTCCGGATCCTGACCATGCGGTTCACCGGTGACCTGACCCAGGCGGAGATCGCCGCCCGGGTCGGGCTGTCCCAGATGCACGTCTCCCGGCTGCTGAAGCGCTCGCTGGCCCAACTGAGAACAGGGATGCTCCGCTGACCCGGCGGCGGCACGCGAAACCACTCCGAACAGCTTCCTGAGGGGCAGATGATGGGGATCGCCAGACACCGGATCGTCGCGACGCTGCGCGGGCGCGGTCAGCACGCCAGGGCCGACTGGGTCGAGCGCGAACTACCGGAGCGGGTGGACCCCGCCAGGCACGTGGGGCTGCTCGCCACCCTGCGTCTCGATCCGGCCGACCTCGCCGACTCGCCGTCCCCGTGAGGGTCGCCCTGCTCGGGCCGGTCGCCTGGCGGACACCCCCGCACCACTACGGCCCCTGGGAGCAGGTGACCGGGCTGCTCGCCGAGGGGCTGGTCACCCACGGCGTGGAGGTGACCCTGTTCGCGACGCTGGACTCCGTCACCTCCGCCGTCCTCGACGGTGTGTGCCCCCGCGGGTACGCCGACGATCCGGCCATGGACGGCCGGGTGTGGGAGGCGATGCACGTCTCCCACGCGATGGCTCGCTCGTCGGAGTTCGACCTGGTGCACAGCCACCTCGACTGGCTGCCGCTCGCCTTCGCCGAACACTGCCGCGCGCCGCTGCTGACCACCGTGCACGGTTTCTCCGGACCGGGCATCCTCCCCGCGTACGCCCGGGCCCGCTCGTCCTACGTCTCGATCTCCGACGCCGACCGGAGCGTGGACCTCGACTACGTCGCCACGGTGCACCACGGTGTCGACCTGACCGGGCTGCCGTTCACCCGCGACGCCGGCCCCGGACTGGCCACCTTCGGCCGGATCCACCCCGACAAGGGCACCCACACCGCCATCGAGATCGCCCGCCGCGCCGGCCGGCCGCTCACCATCTGCGGCATCGTCCAGGACGAGCGGTACTTCGCCGAACAGGTCGCCCCCCACATCGACGGCGGGCAGGTCGTCTTCCTCGGGTCGGTCGGCCCTCGACGGCGTGCGGAGGTGCTGGGCGCGAGCGCCGCGCTGCTGCACCCGATCGCCTTCGACGAGCCGTTCGGGCTCTCGGTGGTGGAGTCGATGGCCTGCGGCACACCGGTCGTCGCGTACGCGCGAGGGTCGATGCCGGAGGTCGTCGACGAGGGAGTGACGGGGTTCCTCGCGCGGACCGTCGAACAGGCCGTCAACGCCGTCGGCCGGGCTGCCGCACTGGACCGGGCCACCTGTCGGACCCGGGCCGGGCAACGCTTCGGCGCGGACCGCATGGTGACCGACTACCTGACCGTCTACGACCGTCTCACCCGTCGGTCGCACCGCTGAACCCCCGGCCATCGCCGACCGACCCGTTCCGCCGGCCACACACGCTGGCCGGCGTGCGCCGACACCGCGTGAGGCCGCCCCCACTCCGAGGCGGCCGACAACCGGAAGGCCCGACACCCATGCCCAGCTACGGCTTCCTCAGCACGCACCCACCGACCCGATGCGGACTGGCCACCTTCAATTCCGCCCTCGCCACCCAGCTGACCGCCGACGGCACGCGCGGCGGCATCGTCCGGGTCACCGACCACGGCGACGACCTGGGGGCCGGATCCGGGGTCGTGCACACCTGGTCGGCCCGTACGCAGACCGGCTGGCGGGACGCCGCGGCCGTCCTCAACACCTTCGACGTGGCCGTCGTGCAGCACGAGTACGGCATCTATCCCGGCGCCGACGGCGAGGACGTCCTGCCGCTGCTGCGCCGGCTCACCGTGCCGAGCATCGTGGTCCTGCACACCGTGCTCCGCCGGCCCTCGCCCCGACAGAAGTCCCTGCTGGAGCAGATCGTCGCCGCCGCGGGAGCGGTCGTCACCATGACCGGCACGGCTCACGACCGGCTGCTCGTCGGCTACGCCGTACGTCCGGACAAGGTCACGGTCATCCCGCACGGCGCCGCCGAGCACGTCCGCGTGCCCGCCGACCGCCGTACCCGCCCGCACCTGCTGACCTGGGGACTGCTCGGCCCGGGCAAGGGCGTCGAGTGGTCGTTGCGGGCCCTCGCACGGTTGCAGGACCTCGAACCGACCCCCACCTACACTATCGCCGGGCGGACCCATCCGAAGGTGGTCGAGCACCAGGGGGAGGCGTACCGGGCGGGACTGCACCAGCTCGGCGCCCAGCTGGGCGTCGCCCACGCCGTGGACTACCAGAACGTCTACCACGACCAACCCGTGCTCGCCCGGTTGATCCGCTCCGCCGACGTGGTCGTGCTGCCCTACGACTCCCGCGAACAGGTCACCTCCGGCGTACTCATCGAGGCGGTTGCCGCCGGGGTGCCCGTCGTGGCCACGGCCTTCCCGCACGCCGTCGAGCTGCTCACCGGCGGGCCCGGCCTGGTCGTACCCCATCAGGACCCGGCGGCGCTGGCCGCCGCGATCCGGCGGATCCTGACCGAACCCGGCCTGGCCGCCCGGCTGGCCGCCCGGCTGGCCGGCCGCGTCCGGCCGCCGGCCGCGGACCTTCGCTGGCCGGCGGTGGCGGCCCGCTACGGCGCGCTCGCCGAGCGGCTCGTCGCCGCCCGCCCCTCCGCGGTCAGCGCGGCGTCGGCGTGAGCGCGACCACCGGTCTGTCCAGCATGCCGGGCAGCGGTCGCCGGCATCCGACGCCCCGACCGAGCTTCGCGCACCTGAGCCGATTGAGTGACGACACCGGCCTGTTCGAGCACGCCCGGCACGCCATCGTCCGCCGCGAACACGGCTACTGCACCGATGACGCCGCGCGCGGCCTGGTCGTCACCAGCCGCGAGCCGGAGCCGAACCCGGAGGTGCTCGGGCTGGCGGAGCGCTACCTCGCCTTCCTCACCCACGCGCAGGACACCCGGGGCGCCTTCCGCAATCGGCTCAGCCACGACCGGCGATGGACCGACACCCCCGGGCTCGGCGACTGGTGGGGGCGGGCGCTGTGGGGGCTCGGCACCGCCGCCGCCCGCAGCCCCGCGCCCTGGATCCGGGAGGAGGCACTCGTCGCCTTCGGTCGGGGCGCCGGACGGCGCTCCCCGGCCCCGCACGCGATGGCCTTCGCCGGGCTCGGTGCCGTCGAGGTGCTGCGCCGCCACCCGGGCCATGCCGATGCGGCCACCCTGCTCAGGGACGCGGCCGCCGCGATCGGCGACCCCGGCACCGACCCGCTGTGGCCCTGGCCGCAGCCGTGCCTGACCTATGCCAACGCCGCCCTCGCGGAGGTCGTCATCGCGGCCAGTCAGCTATGCCACGACGGCCCTCCCCTCGACGACGGCCTGCGGATGCTGACCTGGCTGCGCGACGTCCAGCTCCGCGACGGGCACCTCTCCGTCATACCCGCCGGCGGGTGGCGGCGCGGCGCGGCGCGGCTGCGCCACGACCAACAGGCGATCGAGGTCGCCGCGTTCGCCGACGCCTGCGCCACCGCCGCCGCCGTCACCGGCGACCCCGGCTGGGAGACCGGCGTCCGGCAGGCGGTGGGGTGGTTCCTCGGCGACAACGACGTCGGTACGCGGATGTGGGACCCGGCGACCGGCGGCGGCTACGACGGGCTGACCCCGCACGGACCCAACCTCAACCAGGGCGCCGAATCGACCCTCGCGCTGATCTCCACCGTGCAGCACGCCCGGCGGTGGTCGTGACCGACACCCTGGCCGCCCGGCACGGCGCCACCCTCGCCCCGGATCCACGCCCCCCGGCGTGCTTCTGTCACCCGACGACGCCGAGCAGGACGGCTGCGTCCCCAACGTCGTCCACTCCTGCGGCGCGCTCGTGCACGACGGCAAGCTTTGGCTGCCGTACAGGGCCGGTGACAACCGGGTCGGGTTCGCCACCGTGCCGGTGGCCACGCTCCTCGCGGCGATGGTGGGATTCGCTCCGAGCGGCCGGGACGGATGAGCGGCCGCCGGTACGACGATCGGTGTCGGCGTACCGCCGACCGCCCCGGCGGCACGCGTGGCGATCGGGCGGCCGAACCCTGCTCAGGTGTGGACGGCCTGGACCGGCGGCTCAGGAGTAGTCGTCCAAGAGGTTCCGCCGCGGCACGCGGCTCGGGCCCCTGGTCATCTTCCCGGGAGCCCGCCACCGTCACCAGGCTGCCCGGCATCGGCACCACCCTCGCCGCCGAGTTCCTCGCCCCACGCCGGCACCCTCACCACCTACCCCAGCCCCCGCGGCACTCGCCGCCCACGCGCCGATCTCCCGGGAGTCCGCCCCAGGCAGGGGCACCAGGCTCGGCCCCACCGCTACCACCGCGGCGTGCGCCGGGTGTTCAGCGCGTCCAGCTTCGCCGCACTGTCCAGACAACGCCTCAACGTCCTCTCGGCCCGCATCCGCGACAAAACCCCTAGCAGCCCAAACAACCAAGATTGGCAGGGGTGGCGTTGTGCGAACTCGTGTCGAGACTCCTGGGCCACTCCCTGCCACCCCAGGTGAACCCAAGGTCGCGAGACTGGGCCCTCGCGCCCTCGTAGCTCAGGGGATAGAGCGTCCACCCGCGCCGCTCATAGCTGCCGGCCCCGGATCGACTTGATCGATTCGGGATTGCCTGCGTTCCTTGTCGTCGCCGCGCTGGCGGCGACGCCCACCCTCCGGGCAGCCCTACCGGATTGCCCTCGACCCTGCACACCACCGGGGTGCCCGGGCGCCCTGCTTTCGGGGCGGTCGCCGCCTCCGTCTCCGCCGCGCGCAAAAGCCCCCTTCGCGTCCCGGTGCTGCGGTACGGGCCGCCCGGCCCCGCAAGACCGCGCTGGTGGAGGCCGCGATCCCGGATCTGCCCACCGTCGCCGGGACCGGCGACACCGTCGTGGAGGACTTCCTCGGCAACTTCATCCCACTGCCCGACGGCGGGTTCGAGTTCATCTACGGACCCCTCGTCGCGGCGATGCGGGAGGGCCGGGCGTTGCTGGTTGACGACGCCACCTCATCGCGCCGAAGGTCCCTCGCCGTGCTGTATCCGGCGATGGGCGGCAGGCGGGTCATCACCATCCCCGGCAACCGCAACGAACGCGTCGAGGCCGCCGATGGTTTCTACGTCATCGCCGGGCACAACCCGGGCGTGCACGGCGCGGTGCTCACCGAAGCCCTCGCATCACGGTTCGACGTGCACATCGAGGTCACCACCGACTGGGACCTCGCCCGCCACCTCGGTGTTCCCGCCCCGGCGGTACGGGCCGCGGTCGCGCTCAACGCTGACCTGGCCGCCGACCGTGTGACCTGGGCGCCGCAGCTACGGGAACTGCTCGGCTTCGCCCGGGTCCGCAAACCCTCGGACTGGCGGCGGCCGTAGCGAACCTGGCCGGCATGCGCGCGTAGGGCGCCACGGGGCAGAGTCCACTGCCCGCCTGGAATCCGCTTGATGTTGCGCTCCGTGCCGCCCAGCCACTTGTGGAGGATCTCCGGCGTCCGATCTCCCGGAATATCCCTCGCCGACGCTGAGTAGCCGGGTGGGGCGGGTGCCGCACGGCGCCCGCCCCACCCGACCTTCCGGTACGCGACCGGGCAGGGCCTACTGCCAGTAGTCCCGCCAGCAGCAGTTCGGCTTGTCCTGCCACTTGTAGTGCAGGGCGTTGTCGACGCCGGTCACCTTCACCCGCAGCGTGCCGCCGTTGGTGGAGAAGTAGTCCGCGTACACCCCCGTGTACGCCTTCAGTTGGCCGCCCAGCGACGCCCAGCCACTCCAGTCGCCGCCCGGTGTGAGCTGCCACTTGTGGTTCAGGTCGCCACCGGCCGCCCGGCCGAAGATCTCCAGGCGGCCGTCCTGGTTGTGGCTGACCCCGACACCACTGGAGACCACACCACCGAGGCTCCAGTTCCCGCTGGTGTACCCCGAGCCGGGGCTGGACTCCCAGCGGTGCCAGACAGCACCGTCGCTGCCGACCCAGAACTGTTCCTTCCGGTTGTCCTTGTTCGTTTCCGTCACCACCGCTCCCCAGTCACCCGCGTAGGCGGGGTGCGGTGCCGTGATGAGCGCGGCCACCATCATCGCGACCGCCAGCAGGGCAGCGCCCACCGCGTTCCGCAGGTTGGAAGCCCTCCCCCGTTGGTCCAGATCGGACCCGGCCCGTTCCCGTCGCACCATCTGCATCCGTCTCCGTCCTCTCGATCGGCTCAGGCCACGACCTCCGCGGTCCTGGGATGGATCCTGGGCGGGATCGGCTGTCGAATTGCTGCCGAAACCTTGCCGTGCCGCGGCCGACACCCGTATCCCTGAACAGATCGAAGAATCACCATTCGAGACGTCGGGGCAGACATGGTCACCTTTCGCCTGCTGGGGCCGGTGGCGGCCTGGGATCGCGACCAACAGATCGATCTTGGTCGGCCAAAACAACGTACGGTGCTTGCCGCCCTGCTTGTCAGCGCCGGCGTCGCCGTGAGCACCGACACCCTGGTGGATCGGGTCTGGGACGACAGCCCGCCGGCGCAGCCCCGAAAAGCGCTTCACGCCCATGTCTCGCGCCTGCGCGGCCTGCTCGGCAGGGTCGGCGGCCCGGACGGCAACCGGCCCCGGCTGGTCCGGCAATCCGGTGGCTACGCGATCGACGTGGACCCGGCCAGCGTCGACCTCCATCACGCCGCGCGGCTGGTCCGACAGGCCCGAGACCCCCGCACCGACGACCGACACCGGGTGTCGCTGCTGCGGACGGCGGTCGACCTGTGGCGAGACGAGCCGCTGGCCGGCATCTCCGGCCGGTGGGTCGAGCAGACCCGGCACGTCCTGCGCCAACAGCACATCGACACGGTCGTGGCATGGGCGCAGACCGAGCTGCGGCTGGGTAACGGTACGGTCCTCGTCACTCCACTCACCCATCTCACCGGCGAGTACCCGCTGACCGAACCGCTCGTCGCGGCTCTGATGCGAGCGCTGCACGCGGCCGGCCGAAGCGCCCAGGCCATCGACGTCTACACCGCTGCACGACTCCGGCTCGCCGAGGAGTTAGGGGCCGACCCAGGCCGGGAACTCCAGGACCTGCACATGGCGATCCTCCGCGGCGACCCGGCGACGACCCCTGACGCCGAGCCAGCGGCCGTTCGGGTCGGCCACCACCTGGTCGTCCCGGCCCAACTGCCCGCGGACGTGCCGGGCTTCACCGGCAGAGTCAACGCACTGGCCGCGCTGGACGACACCGTCGCCCGGGTCGTCACCATCACCGGAGCACCCGGCATCGGCAAGACCGCACTCGCTGTCCACTGGGCGCACCGGGTGGCCGGCCGGTTTCGGGACGGCGTCCTCTTCCTGAACCTGCGCGGCTTCGACCCGACGGGTAACGCCGTCGACCCGATCGAGGCGCTCGGCACCCTGCTGGCGGGACTCGGGGTGCCGGCCAGGCGGATGCCCGACGGGCTTGCCGCCCGGTCGGCGCTGTACCGCAGCACGACCAGCGACAGACACCTGCTCGTCGTGCTGGACAACGCGCGCAACGCGGAGCAGGTCCGCCCGCTGCTGCCGGCCGCGCCGGGCTGCCGCACGGTGGTGAACAGCCGCGACGATCTCGCCGGACTGGTCGTCGCGGACGGCGCCCACCCGGTCACGCTGGCACCGCTCGACGCGTCCGCCGCCGAGAGCCTACTGGCCGGCAAGGTCGGACGGGACCGGATCGAACACGAACGCGACGCGGCCAGCAGCATTCTCGATCACTGCGCCGGCCTGCCGCTGGCGCTGGCCATCGCCGCCGCCCGGACCGCCATCACGCCGACCTTGAGTCTGACCGACCTGGCGGGCCAGTTGGTCGCTGGTGACGCCGGACTCGACGGGTTCGCCGGCCGCGACCCCCGCACCGATCTTCGATCCGTGTTCTCCTGGTCCTACCTGGCGTTGGAGCCTCTCACCCGGACGATGTTCCGGTTGTCCGCCCTGCACCACGGGCCGGATCTCACCGTGCCGGTCGCGGCCAGCCTCACCGGAGCCGCGCCCGACGCCGCCCGCCGGGCCCTCGGCGAGCTGTGCGCGGCCCGGCTCGCCGACGAACACCGGCCCGGCCGGTACCACACCCACGACCTGCTCCGCGTCTACGCCGCCGAGCTTCTCCGCGTGCACGACCCAGCCGAGGCGCATTCCGCAGCGGTCGGCCGGTTGCTCAACCACTACCTCAGCACCGCACACACCGCCACGGGCATCCTCGACCCGCTCCGTGCCCTGCCGCCGCCCCCGCCCCCGGCGCCGGACGTGGCGCGGGTCGCCATCGGCGACCGAAAACAGGCCCTGTCCTGGTTCCGCGACGAACACGCGGCGTTGGCCGCCACCGCCCGGCAAGCCGCCGCACTCGACCTGCTCGTCGAGGCATGGCAGCTCAGCTGGCATGTCGCCGGCTACTACGAAGCCCAGGGGTGGCGGGGCCAGTGGCTCGACCTCCAGCATGGCGCGCTGCGGCTCACCGAACGCATTGGCGATCCCACCGTCACCGCACACACGCATCAGAACCTTGCCGCCGCCTGCTCGGCCCAACGCCGGATCGCCGAAGCCGACCGGCACTTCGCCCGGGCCCTCGACCTGTTCACCCGAACCGGTGACCGGCATGGCCAGGCCCGCGTCCACAGCGGCCTGGGGGTACTGGCCAGCCACCGCGGCCAACTCCAGCGAGCCGTCGAACACACCGAACTGGCCCACGGGCTCTACGCCGACGTCGGTGACCGGGTCGGCCTCGCCCGCACCCACAACAACCTCGCCGCCCTGCACACCGAGCTGCGGCAGTACCACACCGCGCTGGGGCACTGCCGCCTGGCGCTCCGGCTGCACCAGGGACTCGGTGATCGCGCCGGCCAGGCGTACCTGTTCGACAGCCTCGGCACCCTGCTCTACCGGCTCGGCCGGTATCGCACCGCCGTCACCTGCCTCGAAGCCGCTGTCGAGGCCAGTGAGGAGAACGGCATCCTGCTGTCCCTGGCGTACGCCCTCGACCACCTCGGTGACGTGCACCGGGCCCTCGCAGACCACCCTCTCGCCCGCCTGCACTGGCAGAAGGCCCGCGACCTCTTCGAGACGTTCGCCGAGCATGACACCGCCGCCATCAGGGACAAGCTCGAGGGGCTGTCTCGCTGCTAGAGATCCACAGACTCACCCAGGACCTCGACAAGGACACGGTGGTGGCCAACCGCAGCGCGGCTCATGTCGCGGCCTCGCATAGGGTCGGGTTGGTTGGAAGTCACGGGTGGCGCGGCGGCGGGCAGGCGGGTCGGCCAGGTTGAGTTTGCCCCGTGATCTTCGGTGATGTGCTCGGTGTGTGCTCTCCAGCGGACGCCAACCGGGGTGAACCGGTGCCAACGCGGGTTACCGCGGCCGACCGCCGGTCGCAAACCGGGGTCCGTGTGCTCCGGGTGTGGTCCTGAGCTGGGAGTACGGCGGTCCGGGGAACGTGGGCGAACGCGGGCCACTCGCTGCCACCCCAGGTGAACCCCCAGGTCGCTAGACTGTGCGCTCGCGCCCTCGTAGCTCAGGGGATAGAGCATCGGTTTCCTAACCCGACGCTCCGCCGGTGTCCGCAGGCTGACAACCTGCGGCTTTTCACTTCTTGGCCTCGTGTGCTGGTCAGTGTGCGGGCTTGGCTTGCTGCGATCGCTTGCTGAAGATCAGCAGGCCACGCCCTTCGGTCCTCGGTGGCCCTGACCGGCTGAGGAGTGACCTGCGGGCGAGGTCAGTCTGCTGTCGAGGCGGAAACCTGCCACAGGGCACTTACCGGCATTGCGCGGAGTCTGTCGCCGAACGGCAGCGTGGAGGTTCCGGTATAGAGGACGATGCCGGCGATGAAGTCGTCGCCGAGGCGGTCGGCGAGTCGGCGTAGACCGCGGAAGTCGTCGGGTCCGACGGTGGTGGCAGCTTTGACTTCGATTCCGACCACCTGGCCGGTTCGGTTCTCCAGCACCGCGTCGACTTCGTACCTGCTCTGGTCGCGGTAGTGGGACAGGTCGACGAACTGCTCGGACCAGGTGAGCTGCCGGGACAACTCGGACAGGACAAATGACTCGAGCAGCGGACCGAACGGTGCGCCCGGCCGGAGCAGTGCCCGGGCGTCGGTCGCGATCTCGTTGGCGGCGATGCCCGAGTCGACGAAGATCAGTTTTGGCGCGGCGGTGGCGCGGGTGCCCAGGTTGCGGGACCAGCCGGGGATCCGTTTGATCAGGAAGATCTCTTCCAGGGCTTGGAGGTAGCGGGCGATCGTCGGCCGGCTCAGTCCGAGGGCGGATTCGAGGGAGTTTGCGGCGATGATGGTCGCGGATCTGGCCGCGAGTAGGCGTATCAGCTTGCGTAGCTCGCCCTTGTGCTGGATGTCGGACAGTTGCCGGACGTCGCGGTCGATGAGCGCTTGGACGTAGGCGTCGAGGAATCGTTGGCGGCGACGTGGGTCGGTGCGGGTGGTCGCCTCGGGTAGGCCGCCGCGCACGATCCTGGCCGCGTAGTCGGCGCGGCTCACGTCCGACTCGTGTCGCAGGTCCGGGCCGAGCGCAAAGATGGCGTCGATGAATCCATCCGGCGCTGCGTCGAGTTCGCCTTGGGAGAACGGCCAGAGTTCGACGGTTTCCATACGGCCGGGCAATGCGTCCGGGGCGGCAACCATGCCGAACAACCGTGACGAGCCGGTGAGCAGATACCGGCCCGGACGAGGGTCTTCGTCGACTGCTGCCTTGATGGCCAGCAGTAGTTCCGGAGCGCGCTGGATCTCGTCGATGACCAGGAGTTCGGAGGAGTCCACGAACCCGACCGGGTCGGCGATCGCCGCCGCCCGGTCCTGAGCCCGATCAAGATCGCGGCGCTCGGCGAGACGATCGCCGGCAACGAGGCGAACCAGGGTGCTCTTGCCTGCTTGGCGTGCTCCGCTGATCAAGACGACGCGGGTGTCCGCCAGAGCGGCATCGACCTGCGCGGCGGCGCGGCGGGGGATCAGGTGCGGTGTGGGCACGGCACCATCATAACGGCCGCATTTTCGATCTGCGAGGATCTCGGCTTTCGATATGCGGCAGGAGGTGCGTTCGGTACGCGGTCATTTGGTGTTCGATCTGCGGGGCCACGCGGGTGAGCCGGTTCGTGGAAGGGGTCCACGGCTACGTCGCGTTGTTGATGGTCGCGGCGAGTTCGGGGAAGGCGTCCTCCCAGCGCTGGCGGAGCTGGGGTGGCAGCCAGAGGGTGGGCCAGAGTCGCCGAAGGAGGTCGGCGTCGAGCCAGGTGTGCAGATCCTCGACGGTGCTGGCTTCGGTGAGCACCACCTTGTACATGCTGGCCAGGCGTGCGGTCCGGTTCAGGTCGTACTCGCCGTGCCCGGACCGGTCGAGGTGACGCGGGAGTGTAACCATGCCGTCGGTCGGGCCCTGCAGTTGGGCAAGGGTTTCGGCCACCAGGTAGGGCTTGCGGTCACCATAGGGTCCGTAGTCGGCCGGCGGCTGGGGTGAGGTCCTTCGTCGGCTGATGTTGGTCGCCCGTCGGACTTCCGGTCGGAGTGCCTGACGGATGGTCTCTCGGCTGTATCCGGTGACCCGCTGCAGATCGACCGGCCGCCATCCGGCCGCGTGAAACGCCCGCAGCTGCTCGTCCCGCTCGGTCAACGCAGCCGCCCGCGTCGCCTCGTACCGAGAGACAACCGCCTGCAGCTCATCCTCGGAGAACCGGCCCACACCCGTCAGCCTACTACGCTAGGCCCAGCACGCTTGGCGTCTGGTCGTCTCTCTGTCACCGTGGACCAGTCTGGTGATCGCGATGGGATGCACTCACTGTCTGATGAAGCCGAGGGCCCGGTATCCGGGCGTGCGGCGTGGGAGTGAGGCGGCGAGGATGGGTGCGGCCGAGTCGTGGTAGTCGTGGGCTTCGGCGAGGTCCTTGCCGGGTGCGGCGCGGATGACGCGGCCGGCGCATTGGACGAGTAGGCCGTCGTAGGAGATCGGGCCGGCGAGGAAGAGGGTGTCGAGGGCGGGGGCGTCGAAGCCTTCGCCGATGAACGGTGTGGTGCCGATGACGAGCAGGCCGTCACCGGCCTTGGCGCCGTCGAGCCGGTCAACGACGGTCCGCCGTTCGCGGGTGCTCATCGCGCCTTGGAGCACGAGCGGCTGGTGTCCGCGTGCGGCGAGCAGAGCGGTGAGTGCCCCGACCTGGGCGACCCGTCGGGTCAGCACGAGACAGTTGCGGCCGCGCGCCAGGGCCGCGGCGACGTCATCGGCGATCTGGGTGTTGCGGGGCTCGTCGAGGGCCAGCCGTCGGTGCACCTCGGCGAGCGCGCCGGGCGCGTCCAGGTCGACGTCGCCGGGCTGGAATGTGGTCTCGTGGATGAACAGCGCTCGCCGGGGTCCGGCGTCGGTGTGCATCGCGGCAGCGAGGGTGCCTTGTTCTTCGTCGGTCAGGGTGTGGCGGACGGGTCCGAGTTGCCAGGTGACGAGTTGTCCGAGGCCGTCGCGTCGGGTGGGGGTGGCGGTGAGGCCGAGCCAGAACTGCGCGGCGATCCGTTTGACCGAGTGCTCGTAGGCTGCGGCGCCGAGGTGGTGGCATTCGTCGACGATGACGTGCCCGTACTCCTGGGTCAGGGTGGCGACGTCGCCGCGTCGAGCGAGGGAGGGCAGCAGTGCGACGTCCACCGTGCCGGTGAGCTTGCGTCGGCCGCCGCCGAGTTGCCCGGGCTTGATGCCGAGGAACTGCTCGATGCGCGTGCGCCACTGGTCCGCGAGGGCTTTGCGGTCGACGAGGACGAGGGTGGAGGTGTTGCGTTCGGCGATCAGGGCGCAGGCCATGACGGTCTTGCCGGAGCCCGGTGGGGCGACCAGGATTCCGTCGTCGTGGGCGAGAAGTGCGCCGACCGCGTTGGCCTGTCTGCTGGTGAGTTCGGCGGTGAACGCGGTGTCGATCTCGGTCCCGGAGTTTCGTGCGTCCGTGACGGCCAGCCGTGACCCGGCGCGCTCGACAATGGTGGCGATGGTGTGCCGCAGGCCCCGCGGGAGAACCAGGCGGTCATCGAGGGTGAGGTCGTAGCCCTGGATGAAGCGTGGGGTGTCCCAGGTGGACTTGCGGAGCCGCTGCAACTCGTAGAACTTCGGGTTAGCCATGGCGGCGGCGTGCTTGAACGTCGCCAGCGCGGCGGGGGTGAGCTGCCTGGCGTCGATGCTCAGCCCGGCACCGGCCTCCGCGTGGACCACCGGAGGCAGCGGTGGATGGACCTGGGTCGCGGCAGACCGGCTCATCGTAGCGACGTCCGCGCCGGTGAGGGCTTGCTTGGCCTGCCGGGCGACGTGTTCGGCGTCGCCGGGGCTGAGCCGGTCCAGTGTTGACAGGAACGCCCACTGGTCGGCGTGCGGCTCGAGGGTGCCGAGGTCGAGGAAGGTGGTGAGTTCGTCCTTGCGGCGGCGGCCCTGCAGGGGTGCGGCGATGAGGTTGCCGAAGCCACCCTCGGGCAGGACGTCCTGGTTGGGGAAAAGCCGGTCGTACGACCGCAGATCCATCGACCCGCGCAGCACCATCGCCTCCCGCAGCAGGGCCGTGCCGACGGCCCGCGCGGTGGCCGCGGCAACAGCACCGGTGAAGAAGACCCACACGTGGGCACCGCGGCCTGACTGGGAGATCTCCAATCCGGCCGGCACCGCGCTGGCTCGCGCCGCCTTCACGTACGCGAGGGCGTCGAGCATCGCCGTCGGCCCGTCGAAGTCGGCCACGACGAAGTGGCAGGTGTTGCCGGGCATCAGCGGGTACATGCCCATGAACACGTCGCCGACCAGATGCGTCGCGACGACCTCCGTCGTACGGGGCAGGTAGGTGGCACCGCGCCGGTCCATACCCTTGCGCCAGCCGCCGGCGACCGCGGGCATCCACCCGGCAGCGCCGGTACGGGCGTTGTCCCACCGCACGGCGTACACGTCGGTCCGGGCTCGGAACCGGTCGGCAAACAACGCCAGCTTGTCCCGGGTGGGCGAAGCCATGGTGACCAGCCCCGGCGGCTCCACCGGAGCGGACAACTGTTCCGGCGCCGCAGTCGTGTCCTGGCCGCGCAACTCCAGCAGACGTCCCAGCCGGGCGTTCTCCGCCCGTAACCGCTCCACCTCCCGCCGAAGATCGACGAACTCGGCCACCGAACCCATGCCGACCATCCTCGCGCATCAGGCTTCGAACACCTCGGCACCGGTCCGCTATCCTCCGCCGATGGCATCGAAGGGCAGCGCCGCGCTGGAGGCGATGATCGAGGAAGCTACTGTCGACACGGACGATCACGACGATGAGCGCGCCGGCCTGTTCAACATGATCGAGGAGCATCTGGCGGTGCCGTTCACCACCACCGTCCTCGGCGTCGAGGTCACCGTGCGCAAGATCGAACTAGCCGCGAACAGCATCGTCGCGGTCTGCGCCCGAGGCCACCACCGGCAGAAGATTGATCTACTCGACCTGCCGCTACCCACCCCCGCGCCGGACGGTGCGGGGTGGATCGACGCCTACCGGCACTGGGCCGGAAGGTAGGCCACGGTGAGCGAGTACCAGTACTACGAGTTCACCGCCGTCGACCGGCCCCTCACCGGCCGGGAGCGGGCCGAGTTGCGGTCGCTGACCACCCGGGCCGACATCACCGCCACCAGCTTCGTCAACACCTACGAGTGGGGCGACTTCAAGGGCGACCCGCGAACGCTCATGGAACGGTACTTCGACGCGCACCTGTACCTGGCGAACTGGGGCACCCGCCAGCTCATGCTGCGGCTACCGAAGAACGTGCTCGACCCCGCCACCGTCGCCCGGTACTGCCAGGGTGACAGCGCATCCGCCTGGACCGCCGGCACGCACGTCATCATCGACCTCCACGACGAGGACGAGGACGGCGCCGACGAGTGGGGCCTCGACGGCCACGGCCTGCTCGCCTCCATCATCCCCGTCCGGGCCGGCCTCGCCGCCGGCGACCAGCGCCTGCTCTACCTGGCCTGGCTCCGCTGCGTACAGTCCGCCGAGATCGCCGACGACGAACCCGAACCGCCCGTCCCGGCCGGACTGGGCACCCTCGACGCGCCCCTCACCGCCGTCGCCGAGTTCCTGCGCATCGACCCCGACCTGATCGCGGCCGCGGCGGCCGGATCGTCGCTGGTCGCCTCCGGTGAACCGACCGCTGCGCAGCTACGCACCTGGGTCGTCGGGCTGCCCGCCCCGGACAAGGACGCCATCCTGGCCGACCTGATCACCGGCGGTGACAGCCACCTACGCAGCCGACTGCTACGCCGCTACCGCGACGAACACCGCACCGATTCCCCCGCCCCGGCAGCCATCCGCACTGCCGGGCGACTGCTCGCCACCGCCGCGGAGTTGCGCGCCGAACGGGAACGACGGGACGCCGAGCAGCACGAACGCGACCGGATTCGCCGCGAACGGTCCGCTGCGGCAGCACGGCAACGACACCTTGACACCCTCGCAGTCGACCAACCCGCCGCCTGGCAGCGGGTCGCCGAACTCATCGCCACGAAGAAACCCCGTGAGTACGACACCGCCGTTCAACTCCTCGTCGACCTGCGCGACCTCGCTGAACGAGACGGAGACAGCACATCGTTCCGAAGTCGCCTGGCCGAGCTACGGACGGTGCACGCCCGCAAGCCCAGCCTGCTCGAACGCCTCAACCGCACAGGTCTCGAAACCTGACGCATGGTTCCCCGCTGACCGTCGCCAAGGTGCGACGAGGATCGTGGAGGGCCGGTGCGGCGTGCCAGCGTGACGCCCCAGACAGTCGACGCCGGCGGCGGTGCGCTCCAGGCGTCCGTCGGGACCCGCAACCAGACATCGAACCGTGTCGTTTGCAGGGGTGGACCCGGAGGGTCGGGTGACTGTCTGGGTGTGTGCCGCCTATGTCATGGCCAGCTAGGAGTAGGACGCCCCGACCCTCGCTGATGACCGCTGTATCAGCACTGGATGGAGACTTGCGACCGATCGCCCTTTCCGAAGTTGTGGCTACTGAACCGCGGCGGGTCCACACCCCCTGACCAGCACGAGCGAAAAGGGTGATGCCCGGTGGGCAGCCTGTGGGCCGGCGTCGACGTCGGCAAGACCCACCACCACGTGTGCGTCGTCGACGACGACGGCACCGTCGTTTTGTCCGAGAAGATCCCCAACGACCAGCAGGCCATCTCCGGCATCGCCGGACGGCTCGGCAAACGCCGTAAGCCGATCCGCTGGGCCGTCGACCTGCCCGGCGGACCCGCGTCGCTGGTGCTGGCGGTCCTGTTCGACCGGGGCGCGGACGTGCGCTACGTCAGCGGCACGGTCACCTCGCGGATGGCGGAGGCCTTTCACGGCAAACGCAAGACCGACGCCCACGACGCCTACGTCATCGCCCAGACCCTGCGCATGCGGACGGGGTGCAGCAGCAGTTGAAGCTGCTCGTCTCCCGCCGACTCGACCGGGTCCGCATCACCGCCCACATCCAGGACCTACTGACCATGATCAGCTCCGCCCTGGAGAAGACGCTGAACCTGCGCAGCAAGGGCGCGCTTCGGCTCCTCGCGCAGTGGCAGACCCCCGGCGGACTGCGCCGCGCCGGTGAAGCCCGCATCCTGGACTACCTACGCCAGCACGGCGTGCGGGCCGCCAAGGCGCTGACCGTCAAAGTCCTCACTGCCGCGCGGACGCAGACCGTCGCCGTCGCCGGAGAGGCCACTGCGGCCGGGATCGTGGCGCAGATGGCCGCCGACCTGGAAGCGGTCAACGACCGGATCACCGCCATCGAGGAAACCATCGCCGGCATCGTCGCGGAGCACGAGCTGGGAGAGATCGTCACCAGCCTGCCCGGCATCGGCACCACCCTCGCCGCCGAGTTCCTCGCCTACGCCGGCACCCTCACCACCTACGCCAGCCCCGCAGCGCTCGCCGCCCACGCCGGCCTCGCGCCCATCTCCCGGGACTCCGGCCGCAGGCAGGGCCACCAGGTCCGACCCCACCGTTACCACCGAGGGCTGCGCCGGGTGTTCAGCATGTCCAGCTTCACCGCGCTGACCCACTGCCCACGATCACGCGCCTACTACGACAAGAAAAGAGCCGAAGGGAAAACCCACCGTCAAGCCACCGCCGCCCTGTCTAGACAACGCCTCAACGTCCTCTGGGCCTGCATCCGCGACAAGACCCCCTACCAGCCCAAACAACCAAGATCAGCAGAGGTGGCGCTGTGCGAACTCGCGTAGAGACTCCCTGGGCTGGGCGAACAGGGGTCCGGGTGACGTGGGTGAACGTGGGCCACTCCCTGCCACCCCAGATGAACCCCCAGGTCGCTAGACTGTGCCCTCGCGCCCTCGTAGCTCAGGGGATAGAGCATCGGTTTCCTAACCCGACGCTCCGTTTGTTTCCGCAGGCTGATGACCTGCGGCTTCTCTCTATTCGGGCTACTTGCCCCGGTCGCTCATGCGCGCCGCTGTGATCGCCTGCTGAAGATCAGCAGAGCTGCATAAGTCCTGTTCAGTGGCACTCTTCGTGTTCACAACGTGCTCCCGGGCCCGGCATCAGAAGCGCGACACTCCTGCGATGGTGCGCTCAGCACGTCGCCTATGCAATGCTGCTGACAGGTGTCCTGCAGCGTGCGGAAAGGGGGAGAGATGGGCGATGTTCGCTTTACGGAAGGAATTCTCAATCTCGCCCAAGCCGGACGTCATCTTCGAGTACCGCGACAGACCTTCCACCGGTGGGCGCGCGGCTACCAGCGCGGCGGGCCTCTGCTGCACGTCGCCGATGGTCATCCGGATGTTCTGCCGGTCACGTTCATCGCTCTGGCTGAGGCGCACGTGCTGGAGGCGCTGCGCACCGCCGGAGTGCGACCGCAGAAGATTCGGCCCGCCCTGGCGGAACTTCAGCGGGAGTTCGGCCGCGAATACGTCCTGGTGGCGCCCGAGTTGGCTACCGACGGCATCGACGTGCTGTGGGACTTCAGCAAGACCCGGTCAGGGGAAGGGCTGATCGTCGGCGGCACCAACCAGCATGTGATCAAGGAGATCGTGGCTGATCACATGGAGTACATCGCCTTCGACAGCGACGGGATCCCTGAGCAGCTGACGCTGTCGAACTGGCAGCCAGCCAAGGTGGTCGTCAACATGCGGCGGTCCTTTGGACAACCGATCTTCGCTGCGACGGGAACCCGAGTGGCTGACGTCGCCGGCATGATGAAGGCGGGTGAGAGCGCTGAAGCAGTCGCGGACGAGTTCGGGATCGACATCCACGACGCCCGAGCTGCCGCACGCATCCTCCTGGGCCGCGCCGCCTGAGTTCTATATCGACGAGAACATGCACGGCCGGTCGCTGCGTCGGTGCATCGTCGACCGTGGCTACCAGGTTCACAGCCCCGCCTCCGTGTTCACCCGAGAGCGTTTGGAGCAGGGCCTGACGGACGAGGACTGGCTGCCGGTGATAGGCGAGAAGGGCTGGGTCGTGTTCGGCCGCGACCAGAACATCCTCAAACGGGAGCTGGAGCTGCAAGCCTTCTTGAAGGCCAAGGTGCACATGTTCCTATTTCCCGGCGACGCGACCCGCGACCACATCATCGAGCTGGTGCGGCTGAACCTGGCCCAGATCTGTGCGCTTGCGTCGGCCCGTCGGCCGAACGTCTACTGGCTGCGGCGTGACAGCGTGATTAGCTACGAGGAACGTCGAGCCGAAATCCACCGCCGCCGACCGTAAGACATGACAACCCTCTCCGCGGCGGGCATGCCTGACCGTTGAGTCCGCTGCTCACGGTGCAATCACGCGCGGTGGGACGCGGAACCCCCGCGGTTCGGCCCTCGCACGGCGGAGTCGTCAGGCGTCAACGGCGGTCTTCGATGGCGTCGGTCAGCGGGTCTTCTTCGTTGCTCGCTTGCGGGGCGGGGTCAGCAGGTCGGCGATCGTGGCGATGGCGGACGGCACGAGCCGGTAGTAGGCCCAGACGCCCCGCTTGTCCCGCTCGAGCAGGCCGGCCTCGGTGAGACTCCGCAGGTGGTGACTGACGGTCGGCTGGGAGAGCCCGAGCGGCGCGGTGAGGTCACTGACGGACGCCTCCCCCTCGGGGGCCGACTGGATCAGGCTGAGCAGTCGCAACCGGGCCGGATCGGCGAACGCCTTGAGCACTCCCGCGAGCCGTTCGGCGTCGGCGCGGTCGATCGGCTCGCCGGCGAGCGGCGAGATGGCAGGCGTCTCGATCTCTACAGTTCCCACGCCTTGCATCGTTGCAGCAAGAACCATCTATCGGCTGGTGAACGAGGGCAGGATCACCGTGAGTTCCTATGGGCGCTCGCCGCCTTCGTCGTTGCGACATGATGATCTGCGAATCGAGGGAGGTGCCGCGCGTGGCGTCGTGTGATGTCGTCGGCGGCGGCGGCGGCGGGCAGGCGGGCCTGGCGGGCGGGCTACTACCTGCGCCGCGCCGGTCTGGATTACGTCATCCTCGATGCCCAGTCGCAGCCGGGCGGGGCGTGGCGACACGGCTGGGAGTCGTTGCGGTTGTTCTCGCCCGCGGAGTACAGCCCGCTACCGGGCTGGGGGATGCCGCGGCAGGAGGGTGAGGAGTTCTCGACCGCCGGGCACGTCGTGGACTACCTACAGGCATACGAGCAACGGTATGAGCTGCGGGTGCGCCGGCCGGTCCGTGTCCGCGAGGTGCGGCGCGCCGGGGACCGCTTGACGGTGGAACCGACGACGGGACCTGGTGGGCCCGGTACGTCATCTCCGCCACCGGTACGTGGGAGTGCCCGTACGTGCCGGACATCGCGGGCCGTGAGCAGTTCGCCGGTCGGCAGCTGCACACGGTGCATTACACCTCGCCGGAGGACTTCCGAGGGCAGCGGGTCGTGGTCGTCGGTGGTGGTAATTCCGCGGCGCAGATCCTCGCGGAGGTGTCGCGAGTCGCGAGGCGACCTGGGTCACCCTGCGCCCGCCGCGGTTGATGCCGGACGACGTCAACGGTCGGGTGCTGTTCGGGGTGGCCACCCGGAAGGCCTCCGGTGGTGCCGGTGGTGGTGTCAGCGACCTGGGGGACATCGTGATGGTGCCCAGCGTCCGCGAGGGACGGGACCGTGGGATTCTGCACGCCCGTCCGGTGTACGCGCGGCTGACCGCGCGTGTCGTGCGGTGGGCCGACGGTGCGGCGGAGGCTTGCGACGCGGTGATCTGGTGTACGGGTTTCCGACCCAACCTCACCCACCTCGCGCCGCTGCTGCCCGGATGGCGGCACGGGAAGGCGGCCATCGAGGGCACCCGGTCGGTGGGCGAGCCCCGCCTCTACCTGCTCGGCTACGGCGTTTGGACCGGGTCGGCGTTGGCGACGCTGGAAGAGGCTGGCCGGACCGCGAAGGCGACGGCCGCCGACATCGCCGCCCGCCTGCGCGGATCGCCGTAGGCCCGTGGTCCGGCCGCGCTGGCCGGACCTCGGGCGGTGCCGGTCAGGTGATGGTGGCGAGGTAGCGCTCGGCGTCGAGGGCGGCGGCGCAGCGGTGCCGGCGGCGGTGATGGCCTGGCGGTAGGTGTGGTCGACGAGGTCACCGGCAGGCTCAGGGCTACCGTGCCCGTAGGGCCGGGAGTGGAAATGGCTGTGTGTGTTCGGCCGTTTCGAAGCCGGCGAGATCGCGGGCGATGTGAGCGAAGGCGGGAGCGTGACGCCGGTGCGCCACTGGCGTCCGCCTGGTCGACCGGAAGAAGCCGTCGTGCGTGTCCGTGACCGGGTGTGCGAAGAAGGCGGCGGGCACGTCCAGCGCGTTGCTGAGCTCGGTGACGACTCTCGCGGATGGTCTGGTGGTGCCGGACTCGTACTGCCCGAGCGCGGTGACGGAAACTTCGTTGGCCAGATGCGTCTGACTCCACTCCTTGAGCTCCTGGGCGATGACGCAGGACGATCACGGGGGTGCGCGGCGCTGACAGCCGTATCGCGGCGCTGGATAAGGGCAGGCGAGGGTGAGAGGCGGTGAAGCCGCGGCGGAAGACTCCACGGAAGCCTCCGTAATCGCCGCGACATCGCCATCTGGTTCGGACGGTCTTCAGACGACCTCACCCGGGGGGCCAAAGGCGCCCCCACCGACAATGGGCAGCGCCACGTCAGGGCGTGGCAGTGTGTAACCGATCGCGAGCAGGCTGAACGGGCGGTGCCAGAGCGCTGTGGGCCGCACGCGCGTTTCGGCGGCAAGAGAGTACGGATCCCCGAAGTGCCGGCTGGTGCGGACAGAGTGGTCCGCCGGGCGTGGCTCTGTCGGCGGTGACAAGGACGATGTGCTGATGTTGGATGATGGTGTGCCGGAACCGCTTGCCGAACCGCCCCCGGATCAAGTCGAACACGTAGCGGCCTTGATCGACGCCCTGCTCTCCGATGAGCGATCACCGAGCGCGGTTACGAAGTTCTACGACCCTACGACTACGTATGCCGGCGATACATTCCTCGGACTTGCTCCCAACGAGCCGTACGCGATCGGCACTGCCGACCTGCTCGCCGTTACGCTGCTGGACGTGAATCCAGGTGTGGCTGCGGCGCGAGCCCTCCTGCCTGGAGGGAAGCTCGCCAACCAGACGTCGGCTCTGTTGGCCAGGATTCCAGTCGGTGTCGCCGTTTGGGAAGCGACCGATGACGATTTGGCTTGGTCCGGCTCGTTGTGGTCGCTGCTGCGAAACGTTGATGGCGTAGGGCGGACGATTGCCGGAAAGCTCATGGCGCGGAAGCGTCCCGAATTAATCCCGATCGTCGATGACGTCGTGCACGGGCGTCTTGGCTGCCTCACGGGCACCTACTGGACAACCTTTCGCCGGGTCCTCCAAGACCCCAGTCGTCGAGCGCATATTGCCTCACTCGCACCTCACGTGCCCGCACTACGCGTACTGGACACCTTGATGTGGATGCATTGGAGGAAGCATGGCCTATCGTGAGCAGGAACCCGGCGTAGCGTGGCTGGGCGGCGCGCAGCGTGGCACGGCTGTAGCGCCGGCTTGGTGGCGTGCAGCTGGCGTGATCCGTGTGACCTTGTCCAAACCGCGAGCGACGGCGCGAGCAGCAGTTCATCGCAACAAAGACCTAGCTTCAATCCATGCCTGACAGGCGCCCGCCTGGTTCTCTAGGCCTAGACCTGCGAAACCCAGGCCTCAGACCATGCGGACTGTGTGGCGAGACGCGCCGGATGACGAAAGCGCACGTGCCGCCCCAGGCTGCTGGCAACAGTGAGCAGGTGACGAGCGCCTTAGTGCGGATCTCCGAGAGGATCCTCCAGTCAGGGCGTCACTACGCTGGAGGACTGTGGCTGCGTGGCTTGTGCGCAGAGTGCAACAGTCTGGCGGGAGCTCGCTACGATGACGCCTACGCTGACTTCGCGCGCCGCCTGCGTTCCTATAAGCGCTTGCCGAGCCACTTCCACTTCCCAGAGTCGCAGCCAACTCCACCAGTCTCAGTTGCGCCGGGTCTGGTGGCCCGGTCGGTCATGTTCGGCATGTTCGCTATCAGCCCGAATCTGCGCGTTATCTTTCCCGAGTTGGCCGAAGACCTTAAGGCCCAGCGCCGTCATATCTCGATGCCGGACGGTGCCACGCTGCGTTTCGCGATATACGAGGCTCCCGCCGCCCGGCTGACTGGGCCGGTGCACTCGTTGCGGGTGCTCAAGCGGCGAGAGCACTACAGCACCTTCGCCGAGATTTTCTTTCGGCCTCTCGCGTGGGTATTGACGCCGAGCGGACGCGGTGACGTTCCGCCTGGAGGTGTATCCATCCTCGATCGCCAGAGGTGGGCTACGGCCGACGACTGGCTCCAGTACGGCCCCGACGTCACTTCCGTTGACCTACGTAATCTCTGCCGGTACGTGCCTTTTGTCCAGCATCCGCTGGCCGGGTCGCGAGAAGATTGGATCGAGATGTACAGCGACGAGATCACGCCGATCCTAGAAGGCCGGATGCCGGCTTAGTGACTTGCGCGATGCTGCATGCTGAACCAGTCATGCGCTAATCCGAACTGCTCTGGTCCCCGGTGTCATGCGCCACCGACATCCGCGGCAGGGCCCGGCTATGCGAGATCATCGGCGGCCCGATCGACGACATCCTCGCCTCGGCGGAATGGTTCGACCACGACGGCCGGACCATCCTGTCACCGGCCGGCACCCTCCAACTGGTCGAGGCCGCGTGCCGTGCCCATCCGATCCAGGTCCTCGACCTCGTCATCGAGCAGGAAGCCCAGTCCCGCCACAAATGCAAGTTCGGCGGTGACCACCGCGTCGGCCGCGACAGCCGGTCGACGACACCGGAATGGGAGTACGACTGGTACCGCCGCCACGACCGGCCCCGGCACGAACTACTGCGCCAGTGGTGCGGCCACCGGGCAGTCACCCACCACGAACGGTTCCTCGCCGCCGAGGCCGCAACCCACCGCCTCGACATCTTGGTAACCGACCTCCTCAAGGCCCTGGACAACCTCGGCGAACACGAGCAGGCTGCCCGGTTCGCGAAGGACCACGAATGCGACCGCATCACACCTCACACGATGCGCCCCGTCGTCGAACGTCCCCTACACCCTTCCGAGTCAGGAGCCGCTGGTGGTGAACGCCCGTCGCACAGACGGTCCGATGCTCAGGTGCTTCTCACCAAGCATGTCGGCGCTGTGATCGCGACTACCGAACGGCGTGGTGGAAGCGGTCTGACTCGGTGTGAGCGGGTACACCCCGAACCTGCGGAGATCGTCCACGCGCCGCCGTGGTCATCGCGGCCAAGCACCGCGGCGACCTCGCCGGCACCGAGGCACTGACGTCGGCGTTCGGCTTCGAGCGGGCCCGTCCTCTCTCGGCTGCTACTCGCGGTCGACCTAGCGCTCAGCTTGGTGGAGGCAGGGTGTTGCTGTGGTCGCCTGCTGGGGGCCAGCAAAGTTGGCGGTCAGCGTTGTGCGAGTGGTTCAGGCAATGGCTTGCTGTGCACCACGACAAGTTCCCGGTTAGCCCGGGTCAGGCTCGTGTACAGGGTCCCGGCGAATTCCTCCTGTCGTACGAAGTAGCGCGGCTCCACGACCACGACCCCGTCGAACTCCACACCCCTTGCCGAGTCGGGCGTGCGGACGGCCAGCCGGCGTCCCTCACTGGTCCAGTCACCCGCACCTGCTGCCGTGTCTGTTCGTCGCCACCGATTGCTGAGAAGCAGTTTGTCGATGGCGTCTGGATCGGTGGTGATGATCGCTGCCGTTCCGCCGGGGTACGAGTCCAGCAGTCTGCTCGCCTCACTGACGGCCCGGAGGTCGCGCTTGCCGGGTGTGCTGGCTCGGATGACGGAAGGTTCCGGCCCATCTGTCTGGAGTGAACATGGTTGGTTCTCGCTGGGTGGCAGAAGACGGTTGGCGAAGTCGAGAATCGGCTGGGTGGAGCGGTATCCCCGTTCCACGACCTCAGGTTGGAACAGTTGGGCATCGGGAAGTATGTGAAGCCTATCCGCCAGTTGGTGCCAGTCGAGGTGGCCGATGTCCAGCCGGCGACGTTGGTTCAGATCTCCGACGATCGTCCATCGTCCGGTGTTGTGGGCCTGGATGATCTCCCATTCGAGTTCCGAGACGTCCTGGGCCTCGTCGACGACGACGTGCCCGTATCGGGACTTGTTCTCGCTGAGGAGCAGACCGAGTTGCGCGAGGAGAGGGAGGTAGCGACGTTTTCCCCAGACCTTTGGGAAAGGTGGGAGGGTTTCGATCCACCGCTGCTCCGTCTGGCTTGCCGGCGGGCGTCTTTGTGGGTCGTTGCTGTTGCGCAGGGCCTCGTAGGCCATCTTGACCTTGTCGGCCAGGCGGCTCACGTTCCACCCCGGTCGGTTATGGCACTCCGCCACCGCGTGTTTCGCCAAGGCCACGATGAAGCCAGCGACGTCCTCCGCTGTCCCTTCACCCGGCTGTACGGTGGTGGTGCCCAGACCGGCCAGTTCGGCGAGCCACTCGGGAAGCGACTTGACCGTTACGGCGCCGGTAGGGTCGAGTTCCCGGACCGTGCGCGACACGTGGCGAACGTACTGTTCGGTAGGTCCGAGCAGGAGCACCCGTGGGATGGCGCTCTTCTTTGTTGTCTCCTCGTTGACCAGGTAGCCCGCACGGTGCACGGCGATGATCGTCTTCCCGGTACCCGGGTGCCCCTGGATGATCAGGGGCATTGTCGGCGGTTGGGTGACCAGGCGGTATTGGTCGGGTTGGAGAGTGGCGAGCACGGAGGTCATCGCCTCTGTTCGGGGCGCGTGCAAGGCGTAACGGACCGCGTCGACGGCACGCATGCCGTTCTCGAGGTCGCCGGGCGCTGAGGCGGACCGCTGTCTGTGCTCGGCCGGTTGGGGTCGGCGGTCGGGTGCCCGGTCGTTGACTCCGGGCGGCGTGGCGGGGGCGGCCTTCGGTTTGGGCAGGGCGACCGTATGTCTGGTCAGTCTGGCGCCGTGGACGGTGATCGCGTCAACTTCTCCGCGGTTGTCTTGGACGCCGAGGCGCTCCACGATGTTAAGCGCGCGACCTTTGTCGATGGTCGGTGATCCGGGGCCGGTCAGCTCGGTGAGGATCGTCCACTGCGCGGTGGGGTTGTTCGCTCGTAGGACGGCGCAGGACAGGCCGGAGAGATCGTGTTCGCCGTGGACGATGACGTGGCCGTAGGGCCTCCGACTGTCGGGGCCTTTGATCGAGGTGACCAGTTGGGCGAACAGTGCGAGATAGCGTAGTTGCCCCCAAGCGGCTCCAAACGGCGGTAGGGTCGCGATCCATTCTGCGGAGTACTTGCCGAGCTTCAGTGGTTCGGTGGGCACTCCGCCCAATCGGATCACCTCGTAGGTGACCTTGAGCTTCGCCGACAGGTGGAGGTCGCGCTGTGCCCACCCCAGGCGTCGGCGGCAGAGCCTGACGGCCTGCTCCACGATGTCCTTGACATACCGGCCCACGTCAAGGGCATCTGGCTCTCGGGTGTCTGTGAAGCGGGTGTATCCGGCGATTCCGGCCAGCCACTCGGTTTCTTGAACGACGGTTATGGTCTTGGGGATTTCCGCGTTGAGCAGCCCGACGAGCGCTGCTGCGGTGTGGATCCTGCGGATGATCTTCGGCAGCGGGGTGGTCCATGCTGACACGACGAGCACGCGCCGTTGTTTGCGGGCCAGGTATCGCACCATCTCGACTGCGCGAACGGCCGCGATACCTTCGGGATCGGCCCGGCAGTCTTCCGAGAAGGCGACGACGAGCGGTGCGTGCGGTTGCCATGTTGCCAGGTCCGCTGGTTTGTCCGGCAGTGGCAGCCGGCGTGCGGTGCTCTTTCCCGCCACGGCGGCCGGACGCGCTGCGGGGGCCGCCGGCGATGGGTCCTTTCTCGGTGTCCTAGGTCTGGACTTCGGGCTGGGTGGCGTGCTCCGCCGGGTTTTGGGCGCCTGCCCTGCAGGGTGGTCTGTCGACGCGGCGGTAGGGGCATATGACGACGTTGAGTTGGTAGGGCGCCCGACCTGCCGGCGCGGTGGTGCCGGGGGGACGTGCAGCTTCCCTGCCTTGAAAGGCGACTGGTCGGCCGGCACAGTGACCGCCCAGTCGTCGGAGGCGTGTACCACCTCCGCGCCGCGCGCCGTCAGTGTTCGGCGCACCACGACGTCTGCGTCTAGCTCATGGGTGGCGTACGGGTCGAAGAACACCTTCGCTGTCCGTGCGGCCCAGTTGATGACCGGATAGTCCCAGTCCGCGCTGTTGAGGTACCGCGTGCCGATGTAGAAGGCGACCCCGAGATCCCTGTCGGGACCGGCAAGGCCGACTCGGCCGTAGAGAGGGCCGACGCTTGCCCGTTCACCTCGAGGGACGTTGTCGACGTAGCGCTCGTTCGCGGTGACGGAGATTTCGGGGTTCTTTCGGGCGAGCCGTCGCTCCAATGCCCGCAGGTAGCTTCGGTTGGTGGCGATCTCGTAGGCGAGTTCCTCGTCGCTGATCTTGGCCACCTACTGCACCTCCACTACGCAGACGGCCAGGTCCTCGGTACTGAGCATGGCCGTCGATCGTGCCGTTATGTCCTGCAGGAGGCCCGCGTAGCGGTTGTCCTCTCGCTGCTGTTGGGCCTCGAAGAGCGGCACCATGCGCTCCCTGCCGCGGGCCCGCAGGGTGGTGATGCGTGACTCCAGTGCTTGTGTCCGCCGTTGATGGACCTGCTCGACGCTGAGTCGCCGTGAGGCGAGGAAGGCCTCGTTCTCGGCGGTCAACGTGCTCTGGCTCCGGATCTGCCTTCGGACCAGCAGGTCACTGCTCACGCCGAGTGCGGGCCGTAGGTCGATCGACCCGTCGAACCACGCCGGTTGCAGGTTTCCGGCTGCCACAGCCGCCATCAACCGGTCACCCAGGTCGGGGGCAACCTGCAGGGTTCGGGCGTCAACGGTGACGTTCCATACCTCGTGCAGTGGCCTGACGCCGTTCCAGTTGGCGATGCAAAGATGGACGAGGTAGGTGCCCGGGGCCAGCCCGGCGTCGCCCGCCGCCATCGTGATCGCGGAGAATCTGGTCTGCCGGTGCCCCGGTACGTCCAACGCGGCCCGTACCAACGGGTGGTTGGCCGTCAGGAGCGGCACACCGGTGGTGCGGGACGCCTCCTGGTCCAGGGACAGCTGAATTGGCAGTTGCTGCGTAAGGTCGCTGAGGATCCGGTCCACCTCGGACCTGGTCTTCTCACCACGCTGTGCGAGGTCACGAACGTGACCGGCGAGCTCGCTGTTGCCGATCACGGTCACGTGGTCGCCACTGATCTGGCAGCGTCCGTCGTAGCTACCCACCCAGTCGCTCACCAGCAGGGCCAGTTCCTGTTGCCCGACATACCGGCCGGATGCGAGCAGGTCGGGCTCGAGGCCCTCGATGTCGACGCCGTCACTCGATATGAGGTGGGGTGCGGCCGACTCGATCTCGTCGGCGGCCCGTTTCCGTTCTGCGACCGCCGCCAGGAACTCCTGGGTGCGCTGCGTCCGTTGGGCGGGGGTCAGGGCGAAGTCGAGCAGGGAGGACTCGACGTCGGGCCACATGCTCTCGATGATCGGTTCCAGTGCCCCGATAGCGTGTTCGAAGATGCCGATCCGGGTGAGTACCCGCTCAAGGATGTCCGACTCGATCGTCCCGGGAGTCGTGAAGTTGATGATCACGACCTTCTGCTCGGTCTGGCCGATCCGGTCGATCCGACCGATACGCTGTTCGATTTCCATCGGATTCCACGGCAGGTCGTAGTTGACCAGGACGGAGCAGAACTCGAAGTCCAAGCCCTCACTCGCGACCTTGGTGGCTACGACGATGTCGTAGCCACCCGTCCGGAAATCGGCCATGACCTTGGCCCGGTCGTCCCTGCTCACACCACCGTGCAGTACCGCGATCCGGCACCGGCCTCGCAGATGCCGCTCAAGGTAGGACAACGTCCTACGGGAGAACGTGAAGACGAGTCCCTGCCTGCCCTGGCTGATCAGATCGTCGACCACGTCAAGAAACTGCTCGAGCTTTGTGTCCACGTCGATGCCGGCTGCCAGCTCCCGCAACTGCGGCGACGGCGGCACATCCGGACCGCGCACTGCGGCCGACGGCCTCGCCGAGGCGTTCACCTCATCCTGCACGTCCGGTGTCTGCCCCCAGGTGAGAACCAGTGCCGTCGCCTCGGGGAGACAACTGCCCGCGAGGCGGAGCGGCATCTGCATGCCGAAGTGCAGCGGCGTGTCCTTGACCCTCGCCCGCTCTATGCACCACTGCAGGTATGCCTGATAGAAGTCGTGCTCACGCTGGGTCCAACGCACCGGGACAGGGCGCGGCTCCCGCATCGCCTTGTCCTCCTGGACCTCGATCTTGCGGGTTCGCGTGACCTGGGCCGACAGCCCGCCCAACTCGCTGCAGATCCGTTTCACCTGGACCACGTCGGTCGGGGACAGGTGGGGTCGCTCCAAGATCTCGCACAGCAGAACGAAGTCGGGCCGCATGGTGATGACTCGGCCGAACGTGCTGTCGGACAGAACCGACAGCCACCGCCTACGTGTGGCGTTACTGACCGAGGCGTCAAGCAGGGAACCCGTGATCCGGTTGAGGACTCTGTTGGGTTCGATCCGTTCTTGCAGGTCCGCCAGGTCCTGGAACTCGCCGGGCACCAACAGCTCAAGAAGGTTGTACAGATCGTTGTTGCGCAGGTTCACCGGGGTAGCGGACAGGAAGACGTACGCATCCGCCCAGCGGGACAACAGCTCACCCAACGCGTGGCTCTTGGTGTTCGAGTTGCGGAAGACGTGGGCCTCGTCCACGATCACCAGGTCCAGCTGGAGACCCAGCTGCTCGATGTCCGCCAGCCCCTTCCAGGCCCGTAGCCGCTCCACCGAGCAGATCCAGGCCATCCTTCTGGGCAGGCGATCCGACTCGAGCCGGTCCTTGAGGTCGGCCAGCCCCGTACCGGTGAGCTCGGTCAGCTCGAAGCCGAACCTCTCGCGCATTTCGTGCTGCCATTTGGTCAGCAGTACGGAGGGACACACGACGAGCACCCGGTTCGCGTGCCTGCGGGCATCGAGTTCAGTCCACAACAGTCCGGCTTCGATGGTCTTGCCGAGGCCGACCTCGTCCGCGATGAGCAACCGCAGTGACCCTGTGCTCAGCAACTTCATCACCGGCTTGAACTGGTACGGCCGGAAGATGGTGCGCGTGGCCCGGAACGAGAAGACCGTGTCGGTGAACTGCTTCTCTAGCTTCGCCCTGGTCAGGGTGGCGGCAAGGCGCTCGGCGGGGGCGGGCTCGGTGCGCACCCATGCGTTGGGGGAGTCGACCGTCGGCCTCGGCAGCAGGGCGCCCTCTTCGACACGCTGGACGCGGCTGCCGGCGAAGACTTGGTACATCCAACGACCGTGCGTGAACTGACGGGACTTGATCATGCCGTCCTGCCCAGCTCGGGTGATTACCTCATCGGTGACGTCGAACCGGGGCAGCGGCACCTCGTTGGCGCTGTCCCAAAGGTGGTCGAACCAGCCCAATGCAGAGGCCACGGGCGAGTCCTCGGCCACCTCGGCAGCCGGCTCGTGGATCCCCGCACCGGGCATCGCACCCGAGGTGACCACGAGCAGCGGAGCCGGATCTAGGCCCCCGAACCAGTAGACCCCTTCAGGCAGGCTGACCGTCGGGACCACGATCTGCCTCACCCGCTCAACCGCTCCCGCAGGATCGGGCAGGTCGGCGCCGAGAGCCAGTACGTCAGTGAAGAGCCCGGTAGCGAGCATGGCGGTCGCATCCGTCGCCAGAGGGTGGTATCCATGTGTGACTGCCAGGACACCTGGATCAGGAAAGATCCGCCGGCCTGCTCTGCCGAGCGCGTGCACTGTCATCCTCCGTGGTCGACGCGGACTTTCCGTAGCCATGTCCGTCCTGGGCAACGCCGTCGTGTGTTCTCTTCCTCCGAGCGTGGAGGCAGGCGGGGGCGGAGCCACCATATGGGGTTCCCGGTCCCGGGCGGTCGCTGTCACAGGACCGGACCGACGGCCCCGGCGGACGTGGCGAAGGGTCGAGGGGAGGGCCTTGGGCGTGCAAGCCCTCGTCCGGCCGGGGCCACCGTCCGGCCTGCCCTGACGGTACGGACGCTGCTGATGTCCGGACGGGTCCATGGTCGCCGCGCGGTCCAAACCGCTCGACGGCGTATGTCTGCCTGTGGCCCATTGATTGAGGCAATTGCCGGCACCGCACCAAATCTAGGTGTGCTCCGTGCAGTAGGAAAGAGCTTGATCGACGGGCTTGAAGGACGTTCAGGTGTGTAATACTGACCAATATGGTGGGCCGAATGATCATCATCTGGACGGCCCTGGCGGTCGGATGGCCTGACCGTAAGCCGCAGTCCGGCTGCGCGTGACTCTGGCCTGCCTCCGGTTGGCGGACGGATCAGAGCGACCTGACGGCGCCCGCAGGACGAGAGGTGCGACGGCCCGGCGCGTATACCCGGGGCTGGGCTCCGCGAGGGAAGGTCATCCGTGCCGTCTTCGAGCGCGAGTTTGTGCGACGAGGCCCACCCGGCGGCGGTAACTATCCGGAGAGTGAGTTCCTTGACGCCGCCCCAGGTACGAGGCGGGCTGCCGCAGATGCCGGCTGGGGGGTGAAGCGGCGTATTGCGGTCGCGTCCGCGCTGGTGGTGTAAGAGACGGCCATCGCGGGATCCGGTCTGATGTTATGCGGCAATCGGGGCGGGGTCGGGCTGGTTGGTGTTGTGTTGGCCGGTGTCGATCGTGACCAAGCGGGCTTTGGCGAGGAGCTCCAGGCCCATGTAGCGGCGTTCTTCGGTCCACTCGTCAGTCTGCTCGGCTAGGACCGCGCCGACGAGGGGGCCGCGTCCGGCGGCTGCGCGTCGTACCCGTTCTGGATCAGCTCGAACAGGAAGCGGCCGCCGTACTCCCGCATGGTCTGGCCGATCATGCTCTTCTGGCTGCGCGCGAAGTCCTGATCCTCCCGGGTCATCAGCTGGGCCCGGACAAGACGCTCGGCCCCGTTACGCAGCAGAGCATCGGCCTCCGCACGTCTAGCCGGCTCGTTACCCGGGCGCGGGCGCTGCGGTTCGTCCGGCTGACTGGTCACTCCGTGCCTCTTTCATCAATATGCCCGTGGCCAGTGAACCAGCAGGGTAGACGTAGAGCCATCCCCCGGAGGACCGAAGCTCCCCTGAGGACGGGAGGGGCGATTTGCGGGCAGCCGCAGGTGCAGGTAGCAACTGCTTCGGTTCTCCGCAAGTTGCAGCGGTGCCCACGCGGTTCTGCGTTGGAGCGGGATCCCTGAACGCTTCAGGCCGTGACCTCTAGGACCCTGTGTGACCTGCCACGACGAGCTGCTTGTATGTCGAGGACGCTGTCGCAGCGGTGCACGATGGGCAGCAGCGGTTGGGGGTAGGTGCGGGAGGCGCTGCGGATGGATTTGAGGTCCTGCGCGCTTGCCTCACACGGTGCCGGATGGCTGTGCCAATCGCCGACATAACCCATCCAGGGGTGCCCGAGAGCGGCGATCGCCCGGTGGAGGGCGTGCTGGGCAAAGCTTTCTCGCCGGGTCGAGCAGGTGCCGAAGGCGGCGGGATCCACGACCTCGCCGGCAGAACGCACGTTCACCTTATCGCTGTCCCACCACCCGAGGAGCGGACCGCCCGTCTCCCGCAGTGCGGCACGTCCATCTGCTGCGGTGATCGTGTGGCGAGCGTCGGCCATGGATCACCACGGGAACGGGGCGGGCCATAACGCCACCGGGGCGGAAACGGCTTCTGGTGTGAGCAGGCCGAGCCGGTCGAAGGGCGGATCAGGCTGGGGCCTGCGAACGTCGGCCGTAGTCGCTGGCAGGGCGCATTGGTGGGTCGCCTTGTCGATGACTAGCCGGCAGGCGAGCTCGGCTGCGGCGATGACCGCCACTGGCGGCGTCCGCGAGACAGGTTCACCGCACCCGGCCTCCCGTACTCCTGCGTGGACTGGTTCGCTGGCCAGGGCCGGTGGGTGTTGCTCTGCGCGACGCAGGAGAAAACGGTCAGCCCTGATGATGTCGCCCTCGCGCTGTACAGGCGGAGATGACCGTGTGCCCTGTCCCCGGTACCGGCGATGTCAGCGGCCGTCGCGAGCGGGCTGCTGGCGCCGGCGGGGGCGGTGGTGTCGAGCACCATGTTGTGAGTCTTGGCCAGTTCGACGGCGTCGCCCAGCCGGGTGAGGTTCCGGTTCCGCCGCTCCACCTCGCCGACGTCGAAGCCCGTGGCCGGCAGCTGGTCGGTGACCGCGACACGCCAAGACGACTCGACGCCCTCGCCGTCGGCCAACGCAGCGTGTGGCAGCAGGTCAACCACCTCATCGCCACCAAGAAACCCCGCGACTACACACCGCCGTCCAACTCTTCACCGACCTGCGCGACGTCGCCGAACGCGACCGCGACCGCGACACTGCACCGTTGCGGCAACGACTGACAGAACTCGGACCAACCACGCCCGCAAACCAGCCTCCTCGAATGCCTCGACCTGGTAGCACTCGACCTGTGATCGATGCCGCCAGCGGTGATGCGCCGACGTGGGCTGGAGCGATAGGTACGGCCCCAGCCTAGTCTCAAGGCTTCCGGCTCACCGCGTACGTAATCTGATGGCAGTTGGCGTCAACGATGGCGCTGAGCGCTTTTACCAATTCCCAATCGGCCGGCGGCAGGGGCGCGCTGTTGGGTTTGGTGATGACCACGGTGATCGGCTGAAGTGGATCGTGGGCGCGAACCAGGCAGGAGTTCCAGATCAGGCTTTGAAGGGCGGTGAGCGGCCCCCAGATGATGAACATGGACGCGCCGCTGGGGCCGTCGGCGAAGCACCTCATGGGCTTTACCTCGATCGTGTCCGGCCTGGGCGACCACTGGTCTCCGAGCGCGAGACGGACGACGGACGTTGGGCCGGGGTAGGCGCGTTTCGTGAAGGTCGCGATCGTCCCGATGCCCTCGAGCGCGCGTCGATACTCCTTTGCCGGCCCGTCCTTGATCCAGACCCTGATTTGGTGCGCCGTCATGAACGGCGCCAGTCTGCCGCCGATCTTCGGGTCCTTCACGAAGCGGTTGTACATATCGGTGGCGGCCGGTGCGGATAGTTCCTCCCAGCGTGCGGCGTCCATCTGGCCGACGATCTCCATGAGGACCTCGGTCCGTACCTGGGGTGGGAGCGCCGCCATCAGATTCCCCCAATGGGTGGGAACTCGAGGCGTACGCTGTCGTCGGCGCCACCCAGATCCCCGACGTCGGCCATCCATTGTTCCAGCAGGTCCCGTACGCGCAGATCCTCGAAGACGAACTGATTGCGCCCGACCGATACCTGTTCGATCTCGGCCTCGGACACCTGCTCGCGCATGTCGTAGACCTCGGCGAGGCGCCTGATGTCGCTGACGAAGTCGAGAACTTCCACATGGCTCTTGCCCTTTGATAGGCGTAGGCCTCGCCCGAGTTGCTGCACGAAGATCCGTCGGCTGTGGGTGACCCGGGTGAAGCACAGGATGTTGACGTCGGGGACGTCGACGCCCTCGTTGAGGATGTCCACGGCTACCAGAATCGGTACCTCGCCGGAGCGGAAGCCCAAGAGCCGCTTGCGTCGTTCTCTGGTCTTCAGGTTCGCGTGCAGCGTTGCAGCCTGCTCCCAACCGGGACGCAACGCGATCAAGTCGCGCATCCGTTCCGCGTGCTCGATCGTCTGGCAGAAGATTATGGCTCGAGGGTTCGGCGTCCGGTCCCAGATTTTCTCGATGTGCCCTTTGACGGCGTCGTCCCGCTCGGGGATGAACAGACGCTTGTTGAGGTCTTTGATGGTGTAGCCGTGCTGGGAGGCCTCGCGTACGAAGTCCCAGTCGATGTTGTCGGCGAAGACGCTGTACTTGACGTCGGCCAGGTAGCCGAGGTTCATGCCCTGCGAGATGGACACCCGGACGACCGGGTCTCCGAACGTTCGCTCGATGTCGTACTTGTCGCCACGCCACGGCGTAGCGGTGACCCCGAGCCGCTTGGCCTCGGGTAAACGTTCGAGCAGCGAGGCGTAGTTGCCGGTTTCGCCAACGTGGTGGGCCTCGTCCACGATGACGAGGCCGGGCGAATAGCCGGACTCGACGTAGCCGCGGGCCGTCGGAGCGACACCGAAGGTCACGCCGGGCAAGGCGTGCGGCTTCGAGTCACCGTGGAGGAGCCGCGTGGGGACCTGTTTGGGGATGTCACGCCACATGGCGCGTTCCAGCTGCTCCACAAGATCGATCATATGTGCGGTGACCAGCACGCGCGCGCCCGGGTTGGCCAGCAGGAAGCGTCTCAGTACTCGACCGGCGACGACGGTCTTGCCGAGGCCGGTGGCCAGATATACCAGAGCCTGGCCGGCGTCGGTGAGGGCCGCCCACGTGGCCTCCACCGCGCGGTCCTGGTACAGATGCAGGTCGAACGGTTTGACGTTGTCGGGGGCGCGGTCATAGAGGATCGCGAGTCGGCGTCCATCCCATAGGCTGATGTTGATTCCGACGTCCCGCAACGCCTGAACGCGCTCATGGGCTTTTCGGGTGAAAGCCCTGTTCGTCACGACCACCGCGCGGTGGATGCCGTAGTGGCGCATCGCCGTGTGGGCCTCGTCCACGGCGTCGTAGTCGACTGACCCCGACTTCTTCCACTTGGCCTGGAAGACCCAGTCCTGCCCCTTGAGGCGAGCGATGATGTCGGCGCCCTTGTCACCTGGGCCGTCGACGTTGACGACCTCAGTGAACGCGATGAGACCAAGCAGTCGTTCGAGCTGCCGCGTGAAGCCCTTCGGCCCCTCGTCGACCAGGAACGCCGGGTCGAGAAACGAGTTCGTCATATCGTGACGATCTCGTCGTCGAGGAGATCGGCGGTCAGCAGCAGCCGAGACAGCTCCAGCGTCTTACGTATGGGCGCTCCCGCGACCATCCTTCGCAGGTCGGCCAGCAGTGCTGCGATCCGGGAGATCTGGTCCGCCTGGGTGTCCTCGCTGAGGGAGGCGTAGGTGGTCCGGAACAAGTTGGCGTCGAGCACCAGGGCGGGACTGTTGGTCACCAGGTCGTAGACGCCTTCTGCGCTGAGATAGCGCGCGAACTCCCCATTTTCGACCGCGCCGCTCCAGTCGACGTCGGGCGTGATGCTCACCGCGATCGCCTCGGCGGCTCGCCTGGCTTCGGCGGACAGGGCGCTCCAGTAAGCGTGTGGACTCTTCGGCGCGAGTTCGGCGAGGCGCTCGCGCATGTTCTCGAGCAGGGCGTCGCCGCGAGCTCGTACAGCGGCGGCGTCAACCCGGCGGTCGGGGAATTGCTCGAGGATCGAGGTCACCAGATTGTCGAAGGATCCCTCGACGGAGTAGACGTTTTTGAGTCGTGGCGCGCAGCAGACCAGGGCGAGGTTCAACGGTGACCATCCGTACTGGCGGATGAGTGTCGCCTCGGCGTCGACGTAGATCTCGATCTCGCCGGCGACGATCCGAATGGCGGACGGCTGTCTCTGGCCGTCCATGCTCAGTTCGACTCCAGACGTGACGTAAACACGCAGGACGGGCTGCGCGTTGCCGATGCGCACCTCCCGGTCCGTGTCCGGCAAGAGCGTCGCGGCGGATCGCCACCGCGCGAACCGCTCCTCCTCGGTCTCCGGTGTGATCGGTTCCGGCTCATCGGCCGGCTCGTCGCTTTCCCCGCCGAGGTGACCGAGGCCTTCGTCGTCAAGCCAGTCGTCATCGTCCGGCCCCGACGGTGGCGGCGGACCGGGCGGCGGACCGTTTTTGATCCTTTCGTGCGTCTCGATGGCCTCGTACCACTTCTCATCGGTGAGGTACTCAGGATCGTTGGCGCGGAACTTGCTCGCCCAGCCCTTGGCGGTCTCATGGATCGACTTGGTGCCGTTACCCGGGACGAGGTAACGAACTCCCGGCTTGTTCTCGCGGTAGGCGTTGAAGAAGCGGCTCAACGGAGACGCGTTCTCGCGGCCGACCAGGCGCATGGCGATCTGCGGCCGGAGAGGCTCCGGCCCGCGGATCTTCTCGACCATGAAACGCCATTCGTGGGATGAGGTATCGAAGTTGTTCTTCCGCACGTTTACCGGCGCGTGGTCGAGATGGATCTCGCCGACGATCCGTCCCATCCCAAGCTCCACCGGATACTCCAACTCGAAGTCACCGTCCGGGGTCTCCCAACTGAACAAGGACTTGTCCTGGTACGTGATCGCCCGGCCGTGGCGCAGGAACGTCAGCCCGAAGTCGGACTTGTCGGCGTACCGCTGGATGCCGAGCCAGCCCCAGATCCGCCGTTCCCGCTCCTCGATGTCGGTACTCTCGCAGTCGACGCACTCCTCGTGAGCCACGCTGTACCAGCGGCCGCAGTTCATGCAGGCGTACGCGTTGGTGAGCGGAATGTTGATTCTGTCGCCGGCATGGACGTCCGAGCCCTTATAGGGCACGGAACGGCTTGGGTCCCAGACGCATGGAAGGTGGGGCGCGACCGGGCGACCGTTGACGTACAGGCGCTGATTGGCCCCACCCATAAGCTCGGCACCCGAGTGGCCAGCCTGTGGATCCCGCAGCATGTACGTGTACACGCGCCCCAAGAGGCTCATCGTCTCCTTGATCGCGCGGGTGGACTTCAGCCGAGTCACCATGTCTTCGCGTAGTTTGGTGACGGTGACCAGCGTGCCGTGCTCTTCACGCGACTTGTCCTCGTAACGCAACGGGACCTGGTAGGTGGACTCGCGCTGCATCGCCCTGAGATCGATCGTCGCGATCACCCACTGATCGTCACCTCGACACCCGGTCCTGACCTCTGTTAAAGCTCCGAGACGCGCCGTGGCGATGTTGAACCCCATGCCGAACAGGCCGAGACTGCCAAAGCGCTGCTTGCCTGAGGTGCCGGCGCTAAGCGCCCGCTGCAGCCGCTCGGGCGACATGCCCCGACCGTTGTCGCCCACCGTAATGACCGACGACTTACCGGCCGCGCCGGAGGTCGGCAGCGTGATGTCGATTCGAGGCTCCAGCGATCGGTCTCGCGTCGAGGCTTCGATCAGCTCGTCCAGCGAGTTGTCGATCAACTCTCCGAGGCACTGATGAAGCTGCAGGTCGACCTCGGCGATCATCTCCAAGATGCGTGGCGACGGCATGAGGTTGAGGCTGCTGAGCCGAGCGGTCATCGGTCGCTTATCTCCCGAGTCAACGAGTTGTGGACGCTGCCGGCGATGAATCGCTCGAGAAGCGCGGGAACCGTGTGGTCGACGTGGCGGGCGTCCTCTGCCCACGGATCGTGGAACTCGAAGTCTAGATCCAGATGTCAACGCCGCCCCACCATGCGGTTGGCACCCGAGGTCTGACGTGTCAGACTGCGTAACCCAGATCGGCGAGCTCGGAGGCGGCGTTGACAGACAAGTGGGCGGCTGAATTTCGCCTCAGCATCACCCGCGCACTCGCCGACCAGCTGGAAACCACCCTGCGGCCCCTCAAGCCCACCCCCCTGACAGCGGCTAACCTCTCTGCGGTCCTGAGTCGTCCCGGCGTGTACGCGCTGTTCTTCAACGAACGGCGCGTCTACGTCGGGAAGGCCGCCGGATCGCTGCAGGACCGGCTGACCCAACATCTCCGCAAGCTGTCCGGTCGCGCTGGGCTCGACTCCGCAGCTGTTCGATTCGTGTGCGTCTACGTTGACGAGGACCTTGACGCGGCAGCGCCGGAAAAGCTGCTCATCAAGAAGTATCGGGAACATGACAGCATCCCGTGGAACACCAACGGTTTCGGTAACAAGGACCCGGGGCGCAATCGCGACACGAGCGTGGTCAAGGCGGCGCACTTCGACGCTACCTATCCCATTGATCTTGAATACCAGTGCCGTCCGGAGCCGGGGATGCAGTCGGTAGCGGCCGTCTTGGAGGCCGCGAAGGGCCAGTTGCCCTATCTGCTGCGGTTCGACAGCGGCGCGGCAGCCAAGAAGACTTACCGTGACGCGTTGATGGTTGTGCCCGCCCAACCCTTGGCCGCGAGAGATCTCGCCCAGCAGTTGGTTGCCGCTCTACCCGCTGGATGGCAGCTGACGGCCTTGCCTGGCTACCTCATCTTGTATCAAGAGCGTCGTCGGTATGCCAGTGCCCTTGGCTGGTGGCGACGGGAGTTGGGCGGTGACGTGCAGTACACCCCGGGTCCCCGCCAGTTCGCAGCAGGTGCGGTGGACGCGGAGACAGCGGACGTGAGTGCTGCCGACGCCGGCTCGCTCTTCGAACTCGACGCGTAACTTGCATTACTGAGAGGCGTCGATCGCGAGTGCCCACCTTCGTCGATTACGTGGAGATTAGTCCCGCCGCCGCGCGAGACCAGTGGAGGGCCATTCTCACGCGCACACCGGTCACTGCCGGCCGACAGGTGGCCTTCCTTCCTGTCGAGACGTTGACGTGCCTCGCCGCGAGCCTGCTGGTCAACCACCGCAAGTACGGCGGCTCGACCGCGCATAGAGCCGAGGAGCCTGTCCCCGCACTCGGGCGTCTGTTTCGACGCCCTAACAGCAGCGTCCTGGCGAAGATGGCGAACCTCGACGGCAGTAGACGCAACGGCGCCAAGTACGAGATCGAGGTAGCCGCTCATCTCCTCGCGGTTCCGGGGCGCCTGGGCGCCGTCTACCGGGTCATACTCGCCGCAGCGCGCGACGTCGGTATCGACTCAGAGAACCTGCCGGACTTTCTTGGCATCACCGACGACGACACTGACCTTCGGCTTATCGGTCAGGACGAACTCGAGGCAGCGGAAGTCGAGGAGGCCGTACAGGCGACGTCGACTGCCTGGCTCGAGTCGCGCGCCGATCTCGACGAACAGACGACAGAACGCCTCCTCGTCGCCGCTGCCCGCATCGGTCAGCACCGATTCGCCAAGGAGGTGCTGCGCAACCACGGTCACCGCTGCGTCTTCTGCGGCCTGTCGGTGAACGTGGCGGGCGATAGGGCTCCCCGGATGCTGGTCGCCAGTCACATCAAGCCATGGCGGACGAGCACCCCGGCCGAGCGCCTAGACGCGCGCAACGGCCTTACCGCCTGCCCTACGCATGACGTCGCCTTCGACACTGGCCTCATGACTGTCAACGGCGGCCTACGTATCCATCTCAAGCCCTCACTCGCGGACGCCGTACGGACAGACACGGCGACCCGCGCCGCTTTCGGTCGACCGCCGTTGGCTGACCGTCTCCTCCTGCCCGCGGCCGCGCCGCCTCCGCGGGCGAGGTACCTAACGTGGCACCACCTGCATATCTATGGAGACACGCCATCGACGGCATCCGGTACTCCCCGTCGGTAGGCACTGTCCGTTCCTGGCGGTTCTCCGCATCCGTATCGGCTCGGCATGGGTCGTCCGTTCGAGGCGTCAAGCCGCCGGGATTAGCTGCCACGTACAGCGGTCAACTACTCGCATCGTGAGAAAGATCAAGACGACAAAGAGGACCGTTCTGGACGAGCCCGCCGGTTGGAAGCCGCCTCCCGGACCGCAGTCGCGACGCGTTCGGCGGCCTCGGTGGGATTCTCGTGCTCCCAAATCCTGATCACGGTCCAGCCGGCTTCGGTGAGCAGTCCGTTGGTCTCCGCGTCGCGGGCGCGGTTCCCAGCGATCTTGTCGCTCCAGAAGCGGTCGTTGGCGCGAGCGGGACGGTAATGCTCGGGGCAGCCGTGCCAGTAGCAGCCGTCGATGAACACCGCGACGCGAGCTGCGGGAAAGACGACATCAGCGGTTCGGCGCAGGCCGGCCAGTGGTCTGGCGTTGATCCGGTACCGCAAGCCCATCTTGTGCAGAAGCGAGCGTACTCGTCGCTCCGGGCCTGTGTCCCGAGCCTTGTTCGCGCGCATGACGGTCCGTACAGCCGGGCTCTTCGCCCAGGATGATGAGGCGGTGTCCGGTGGGGTGAGAAGGCCTCGGGCCCAGGCCAACCGCCATCCCTCGGCCAGGTTGTCGGCCCGGGTGTCGTGTTCGACCTCGCCCAGGTATCGAGCGGGCGAGCGACCCCTGTCAGACCATCGCAGATAGGCCCGGATCCGGCGAGTTCGGGGCAGCAGTTTGAGTTCCACGGAGGCGCGGGCCCGACGTCCATCGCCGAGGTCAACCCACCGCCGATCGGGTCCTCCGGCGGCACGGTCTTGCTCCAAGGATGCCGCCTTTCGGCTGCGGCCGCGCCGGCCCCTCCAGGCTCTTGAGTCTGGGGGCTTATCCGCCCAGTGACTCTCTGATCTGGCCGCAGTGGTGGTCACCGTTGGCTCTCGGCCTCGTCGAGCGCCGCAGCGATGGCTTTGGCGAAGAACTCGCCGAGGACGACGGGTACAGCGTTGCCGAGTTGGCGCATCTTCTCGCCCCGAGGACCAGCGAGCAGCCAATTGTCCGGGAAGGTCATGACGCGCGCTGTCTCCCGTACCGTCATGTACCGATGCCGGTAGGGATACGGCTTCTCGCTGGCCGGTTCAGGCCACAGGTCGTCGGTCAACATCACCGACTCGCCGCCAGGGACGCCATGCACCCCCGCCTTGACCGTCTTGGCGGGTCGGTCGAGCTCGTTCGGTGTATGGCCGGCGTAGATGCGCGCATCTGGCCAGCCGATGTGGTCGGTGAACCCACCGAGATTGTGCTCTCGCCGATCGAGCCGATCCCAAGGCACGGGCGGAAGAGAGGGCTGTCCGTCAAGTCCTTGGAGGGCATCCCGCAGGGTCCGCCACGGAAGCCTGCCGTCATCCTCGGGAGGGGTAGTTGGTAGTCGGGACATGACGCGCTCGCGTACGTGCTCGGGCACCTGGGGATGCCTCCGCCAGTAGGTGCCGTCGAGCATCGATCGAACCAGCGCAGCCTCCGAGTACCGCGGACGCACCGACCGCTTGAAGCGCTCGATGTCGACTCCCAGATCCGATCGAAACGCCGCGATGATGATCCTGTTGCGGATCTGCGGAACCCCGTAATCGGCGGCGTTGACCGTGGTGGTGACGACGTCGTACCGCCGCTTGGGGTCCGGCGGATCCTCGGCCAGACGTTCCTTGAGCACCTCGTCGTGGTCGCGCCAGGTCGAGTCGTGGTCACGCTCCTGGAAGGGGAGCCGCAACTCGCGCTCGATGTACTCGAAGTACGGTCGAAAGGACGGGCGCAGCAAGCCTCGCACGTTCTCGCACATGACGGCCTTGGGCTGGATCTTGCGGATGGCGCGAAACATCTCCGGGAACATGTTCCGCTTGTCCTCGTCGCCCCTCGCGACGCCGCCCAGGCTGAATGGCTGGCATGGGGGTCCCCCCGCGAGGAGATCCACCCGATCCCACAGATAGTCGAACTTGACCCCGCTGACGTCGCCCCTGACCAAGGGCCACCTCTCGCCGGGGAGGGGCACCCGCTCGGTCTCGCCGCGGTCAACGGCGGCGTTGGCCTCAAGCGTGTCGCACGCGTACTTGACCAGTTCGTTCACCAGGAGGGGACGAAAGCCCGCCCGGTGAACAGCCATCGCCAAGCCGCCGCCGCCCGCGAAAAGTTCCACCGAGGTGCGGTCCCTGATCTGCTCTCCGCGCGGCTCAGACATTGGGAGAGCATACCGCGGAGTTATCGATCTTGAAAAGGCGAATCCCGCGTTCGTCGCGGCCGCAAGTCTTGGTGTCGGCTGAGTCCGTCCGAGCCGCGGCATCCGCGCGACTCCGGGTGTGGTTGGGTATCGCCATCGCGAGGAGGCGAGAGCAACGAGGAGGGCGATGGCAACCTGGCAGCTCGGTCCGTTCGACAACGACGACGCGGTTGAGTGGTGCGATGCCCTAGAGGCCGCCCCTCTTGACCAGCGCGCCGAACTCGTACGCAACACCCTTGCGGTGGCGGTGGCCGGGCGGGCTCTCACAGCTGGGGAAGCCGCTCGAGCGGTGGCGGCGGCCGCCACAGCGCTCCAATCGCTCAGCGGCATGCCGTTCTCGAACTCGGCGTACGCTCCACGCTTCTTCGGCAGAGGGGCCTTGGCAGTCGACTCATCAATTCGAGACCTGGCCGTTCGGGCGCTCGGCGAAGTGCTGGCGAACGGTTCAGCCTGGCGGCTGCGATGGGCTGACGACATCGAGGAAGAAGAGGCTCTCGCTGTCGTCGAAAGCCTTCGGAGTCACCTGATCTCGGCGGTCACGCCGTAGTCGCCCATCGTTGGGCACGTTCTCCCGGAACCTGCTTCAACAGGTATGTCTTTCCTGGCAGCGGTGGTGAAACAAGCGGGTGCCAGCTGTGCAAGGTCACCAATGACGCCCGCCATGATTGACTCGAGGGTCCTGCGGGGCGGCACTCGTCGGGCGTGGCCATCGATCTCCTTTCGGATCAGACCTGGTCCAGCCGCTTCGCCTCGGCGGCGAGGGCCCCACGCAGTGCGTTGCAGGTGGCCGTGTGTCGGGGAGGGTCGAATCGCCTGTAACTCGTCGGCGAGGGCCGCGAGTTGCTTGACGAGACGTTGACCGCGATCATCGCCGGCATCGCCGCCTGGTGAGTTACGGGCACATAGTCGGCGTCGCCGCCCGATACGGTGAACTTGTCGCCCCCGCCTCCTACCTGCTGCCATTTCCGCCGACGGATTGGTCGTCGTGGCCAGCATCAGCCTGGTCGAGATCGCGGGCCGGATCCGCGCCCCCTCCCTCAGCCCGGCCGACGGCCAGCAACCCGCCACCATGTCAGCGGAGACGCAGTCCGCGACGGCCGAACCCCCGAACCAGGAGGCAGCGGCCCTCGCATCAGGACTAATCCGTGCAGCGCAGCTTGTCGAGGACTACGACGTATCGCCGATGCCACGACCGGAGGCTGCGGTCTCCGCCGACGAGGGCGACCATCCGGCAACGGGCTTCACCGCGCCTGCGCTGGCCGGTGCGAGCGGCACCGAAGAAGTGGCACCCGAACCCCCACTGTTCGAAGCGCGCGACCAAGAGGGAGCTCACCTCGACCGTGCCGCCGATGAAGCCTCGGCGTCCAGGGACACGACGCAGTTGCGGGAATTGGACCCCTCTCGCCTCGACGGGGATCGACCTGGAGCCGGCAGATCCCGCGCCACCGAATCTTTAGTCACGCCGCTCGGGAACTCCACCGAGCGGAACAGAGTGAACCCTTTGGCCGACGCGGGGAACGCTGAACCGGGCACTTTCCAGGACCAGGGACATGACCTGGACCCGGACGGCGGCAGACGCAGCGCAAAGGTGCCGCCCGACACCGCCGGGGCCGTGGCCTACTGGTACCGCCAGGACCCGTCTCTGCACGCAGCCGACATCGCCACCAGAATCGGCCGGTCCGCGCGCACTGTCCGCCGATACTGGCCACCCGTGCCACGAACCGCGAACAGACGACAAGGCGGACATCCCCCATTCCCAGTCCGCCGCCAGCCACCGCGAGCAGTAAGTACGCGCTGGCCACCAGCACGCTGGCGACGAGGGACTTGCCCAGCATCCAGGGCTGGTGCGACACCGCAGTTGTAGCTGCGATGACCCCGCCATGGTGGTGGCGGTGGTGACCACCACCGGAGTAGGCAGCCGATGGACGACAACGTGGCGGGCGCTCGGGGTCTGTCATCCGCAGAGCAGCGCGCTGACAGACGTTGACAGCTCGCCAGCCCTTGCTGCCCACGCTGCCCGAGGCGCGGTCCGGCGTCGTCGACTCGGTACGTGCGTAGGTGGGGCGATGGAGCAGCCCCCGGGGTGGGCGCGGGCGGGTTCGGCGGTGTGTGGGGCTACCCGAGCCGCCGATCGCGCCGGGTGCTCCGCCCCGTCCCCATCAGGCGGCCTAGCGTTCCTGGTCGGGGGCGGTGTGGGTGGGGAATTCGTTGTCGTGGCGGGTGTCGGTGTAGGGCAAGTCGATGAGTCGGTGACGGCCGGTACAGCCGGGTAGTTGCCAGATCTGGTGGGCGGGGCTGGCGGCGAGTGCGGTGCGTAGTTCGGCGGTGGTGGTGGCGATGACCGCCTCCAGGCCGATGCCGGCGATCCGGTGGTGCAGGTTCGCCTCGCGTCGTGCGGAGGGTAGGTGCAACAGCACCGGCCACGCCCAAGTGCTCAAGAGGTAGAGCCGCTCGTACTTGACAATTTTTTCGATGACGACCTGCAGGTTTTCACCGCTGGTGTCGTACTCGAGGAAGAACGGCACGGACCGTCTGCCCTCGGTCCACACCCCGGCGCCGTCCGGGCGGGGGATGCCGGTCGCTGTGGCGAGCATGATCTGGGGGTCTCCGCCTTTGCGGTAGAGGGCGCCGGGTTCGTGGTAGGCGGATGCGGGTTGCCAGCGGGCCAACTCGGTGTCGGGGTGGGTGCGGGCGTGGGCGGCGAGGTCGATGAAGACCTGGTTGCCGCCGAGCAGGTGCGGCAGGTCTGGCCGCCGGGTGAGGGACTGTTTGCGGCGGCGGGCTTGGTCGCGACGGCCTCGGGGGAGTCCGCGTTGGGCGTGGACGTGGTCGTAGCCGAGTTGGTCCAGGACGTAGTGGTAGGGGTAGGAGCCGCCGTCGGCCTTGTTGGGTCGGAATCGGTCGACCGCTCGCAGGGCGGTGAGGCGGCGCAGCCGGCGTTGGGTGAAGTCCAGGGATGGGAAAAGGGCGGCGGCGATCTGGTCGGTGGTGAGCACGCCGTGGTCGTAGAGCCAGCCCAGGAGCCGGTCGTCGCGGGCGGTGATGCTGGCTTGCAGCCGCAGCAGCGGATCCGCTGCCGGTAGGTGTTTACCCATGGGCACAAACCCCTGGGGAGAGACCCGAGACTGGAGGGTCTGTCTGGAACGGTGCCAGACTCCTGACAGCGGGGCTGACCTGGGCTGTGAGCGGCCGTGGGGGGTCAGGTGGGGGGTCAGGATCAAGACGGACGGTAGAACGGAGATCGGCACTGACTGCTGAAGCGCCGGGCACAGCGGCTTCGGCGTGACGGTGCGGTGAGGGTGGGTGTGAGTCGGGCCGGTGGCGCTGGTGAGGTTCACGGTGCGGGGTGATCAACGTTTGTTGCTCCGAGGCCGCACGTGCGAGTGGGTGTGAGGTTGAAGCGCCCCGCAGCCGCAGCGGGCGAGCAACCGGAGGTCGGCAGTCGCTGTCCGGGAAGCATGGTTGGACATGCCAACCTCCCTGGTCTCGCGCGTGTGGCGAACTTGCGGTGACAGGGCGCTCGGGGTCGTAGATGGGGTGTGGGGCTCGGGGCCGTACCTCCTTGAAGGTCAGGGTGTCGGGCGGCCACTGCTCGGGGGTGTGGGGAAGGTCGGTCAGGGTGAGATGGTGTGTCTCGCCGGTCGGTTGCAAGATCGGCCCGGCCGGGTGGCCGTGCTCGGGGTTGCTGGTGACGACGGTGAGGTGCCGCGTGTTGCGGCGCTCGAGGTGGCGGCCCAGTTCCTGCTCGCACTGCGGGTCCGCGGCGTGGAAAAGCAGGTTCGCCAGGCCGGTGTGTTCGGTCAGCCGCCGGTAGGTGTGGCCGCGGTCGGCGAGGTCGGTGGGGCGGATCTGGCCGGGGTCGGGCTGGTACCAGAACGCGTGGCGGTAGCGCTCGTGGATGTACTCGCCGTGCCAGGCGACATGCCGCGTTCCGGTGACGTATCGGCAGGTGCGCGGTGACCACCAGGTGCGGAGGTCACTTCCGGGCTCGGTGAGCGCGCGGGTCGCGAGGTCGACAAAGAAGTCGTTGGCCTCCAGTAGACCGGGCAGGTCGCGACTCTCGCGGAGCCGGTCGCGGGCCCGGTACACCTGCGCCGGCGTGACGTCGCGGTCTTCGGGGAGTGGGGTGAGTTGGGCGCCGATCGGGCCCAGGCACCACCAGGTGTCGGCGGTGGTCGCGGCGCCGGTGTTGACGAGGCGGTCGATCCAGCTGCGGCGGGCGAGGAGCGCCAGGCGTCGGGTGGCCGACGCCGTGGTGGTGGCGAAACCGAGTGCGGTGAGCTGCGCGGTGGTCAGGACTCGGTGCTCGGCGAGCATCTCGACGGCCCACCAGTCGGGCAGGCGCAGGCGCTCACTCTCGGTCAGGAGTAGCTCCGCCGGGATCGGTCGGGTGGACGGGACAGTGAACTGGGGATGGTAGGTGGTCGTCATGAACGCTACCTCCGGAGTGGCGCCATCCCGTCGAGGGGATGGCTGGGTGGATGACTTCCGTGCGGCCGCGTTGAGACGGCACAACGGGCGGGTCACGCGTCCGCACAGCGACTGGGCTGCGGCGGGTAGACAGCGGGCCCCGGCTTCGCTGGCTTTGTCCCCGAGCGCCGCCCGGCCGGCCGGCGGGATCGGATCGACGGCTGAGGTTTGCACCGCCTGCATCCGAGCGCCCCGCGGCTCCGGTGCCGTCATTAAGAAACCGCCGTTTGTGTGCTCTCGCGAACGCCTGCCCCACTCACAACCGCTCACCGCCACTCACGCCGGACGTTTCGTCGTGCCGTTGAGGTAACCCGGGCCAGCAGCTGTGACTGAGGAGGGCGACAGCGCCGCGAGGCGGGACTCCCGCGGTCACGGACCTACGCCGCTGCCGTCGACGTGGTGGTGGGCATGCGACGGCGGCTGGCGGCGCGCAGGCTCGCCCGGCGTTTGGCTCGTGCAGCCAACGCCTGGGCGGCCTGCGGGGACGCCGCGCCGGTCAGCATGCCGTTGGCGAGGGCTTCGGCGAGGCGGGTGTCGATGCGGCACAGCCGCATGCGCAGAGCGTCGGTGCTGATGCCCATCCGGGCCGCTATGGGTTCCATGGCCCGCTGGCCCAGCCGCACGTCGATGTAGGGCTGTTCGTCTTCGGCGTCGAGGATCCCCAGGCGCGCCGCGCGGCGCACCAGCACGTCCGGATGCCCGTAGGGCACCCGCGGGGTCCGCGGGCCCGTGACGCGCTCCACATCCTCAACGGTGACGTACTCGCTGGCCTGCTGGCGCAACGCGTGTCCGGCGCGCCATCCGGCCCGGCACAACGATGCGTACGGCGCCCGGCGGCTCACGTCCACGTGGTTCCGTAGCGCCGCCAGGAAACCGGCGAGGATCTCCGCGCCGATGTCGTCGGGATCGCCGCGGTAGCCGTCGGACAGCCGTCTGGCGTAGCGCCGCAACGCCGGCATCGCCATGCCGACTGCGGCGATGACCCACTGCGGCCCGTCCAGGCGGGCGCGACGGATCAGCTCCCGCCACACCGCGTCGCGGGCGGTGTAGGCGCGCGGGTTCGCCAGTAGCCAGTCCCGTAGCGCCGGTAGCTCCAGGACGCCCGTCGGTAGGCCCACAGCCGGCCTGAACATGTCAAGGTCGATGGACACGGGCGCTGGGTCGCCGCTCAGCGCCGCGAACGCGACCTCGACGGCGTCCAGGGGCGCGGTGGGCCAGATTGTGTCGGACACACTCATGATCAACACTCCTTGGTCGGGAAGACCATCGAGCGCCACCGCCGTGTCGCGGCGACGCTGGGAGTACCGATTGCGCCACGACCGGCTCACAACCGCTCACAGCGCAGGTCAATGCCGGTATGCCGTAGCTGGACGCCTCGTCGCCGCGGCCGGCGTTGTCGGGCTCGAATCGGCGCGTCGACCGGTCTTCCGGCGACGGCGAATGTGCGCTGAGCAGGACTGTGAGTGGCGGGCAGGCTAGGTCGCACCCCTTTCGCGGTAGTCGACGGCCTGCGCTTCGGCGGCTCCTGCCGGCAGGTCGCCGGGGCGCTCACACGAACTCACGGCCGCTCACACGAACTCACGGCCGCTCCCGACGGCATTGTCGGATGCCAGCCAACGTGATCTCGGCCCCGGGCGAAAGTGATCGCGCGCCGGTGACGGACGCGATTCGTTGACCCTGCGCGCGCTCGAGTCGTCGCGTCGATGCTGCCTTGGAGCGTCTCGGGTCAGGCCACTGGCACGGCTATGGCTGGATCGTGCCCGGTGCGAACGACTTGGCGTGGTCAACACTCCGCCATCGAATCAGCACGGGACGGGCCGGGAGCCGGAACATGCAGGCCCTGACGCGGACTGCCCCACCGCCCGGCCCACTAGCAGATCCCGAGCAGCCGTCCCGCGCGATCTGGCCGGCAACGCTCGGCGGCCCCAGGCCGGTGTGCCGATGATGACCGGGCTGTCGCCCGGGAGTGGCCTCCGAGCGGCGTTGCAGGATCCGACGCCATGTCCGGTGGCACCACGACGTGATGTCCATGTCAACAACATGAGTCGATGCGTCGGACACGGTTTCACTGCCGGCGGTCACGGTGGTCGGGTCATCGGCCGAGCGTCGGCGGGTGTGTCTTCGTAGCCAGTGGCGCCGCGTCGCGATGACAGTGGCAGCGATGTGTGTCGCTGTCATCGGCCATAGTGATACCTCCGGCGGTCACGACGACGGTGCTGCCGCATGTCCGGGCCGGGTCGTCGTGCAGGACATGCGCCGGCCGCGCCGCGTCATGGTGACATCGATTGGTCTCTTTGACATTCTGTCCGTTCGGGGCGCTGGCCAGCGTTTTGACGCGGGCTGAGGGCGCTCGGCGTGGCTCGACCGGGCGAGGGTGGCAGCGCCGACGGCGGTGACGGCGGCGGGCTCCGTTCGGATTGGTCATGGCGGTCAAGCCGTCGGTCGCCCTGCGGCAAGCCTCAGGGAGGCGGTCAGGGTGAGCGCCATGACACCGACGCGTCCCTGCGCCGCGGATACCTCGACATCACCTGTGTCATCGACGATGACTGATGACACGATGGCGGCCGGGTGACCGCGCTTGTTGTTCGCGGCGTTCGGTCCTGGTTGGAGGCGTGCGGCGCAGCGGATCAGGCGGTGGGACGCGGGCGGCAGGTCGGCCACGCCGCGCTGACTGGCCGCGTGTCGGCGTGAAGCCCCAGCTTTCTCGACCCCTGCGCGTCGTGGCTCGGCCGTAGATGCCCGTCGGTGCCACCGCCGCGGCTGGCCCTGTGAGGCAGCTCGATCCACGAGATCAGAGACCAGGTGCCCCGATGCGGTGGTCCGGTGGATGCGCGAGCGACGCCCGCCAAGGTAAAGCCCTTGGACGGAGAGCCTTCCGGTCATCTCACGCCCCGCCCGTGCACATGCAGCAGGCGAGCCTTGAGCAGGAGAACCTGGGGGAGCGGTCGGACGGCCCCGTGAGTCCGTGTGAGCGGGCGGTGAGTTGGGCAGGCGTTCGCCTGAGCACACAAAGACGGGTTTACCGGTGTCAGCGCACTACCGAGGCGGCCCGGGGTCGACATCGACATGTGTGAGCACCCAAGTAGGCATCGCTTCGGTCGTACCGTCCGGCGTGGCTGGATGTCGTCCGGGTCGCGCATCTCTTGGACCTGCTCCCGCGATCCGGTGGGAAGGCCGAGTCCGCCTCCAGACAAGCGGCCGACCGGTCGTGTGCGCCGCGACTGAATTCGGCATTCCCGTACTCAGCGTTGAGGAGTTGACCATGAGAACGTCCAGACGCACTCGAATGGTGCCACCGCCGTCCCGGAAAGGAACGGCAGCCGGTGATGCGGAGCTCGCGTGGACGGCCGAGCGGATCCGCGCTCTCGGCGTCAGCACCGACCTGGCCACCGCCGCGTCGGTGCTCGGAATGTCCCGCTCCGCCGCCTACAAGCTGATTCGCCGTGACGCGTTCCCGGTGCCGCACTTCCGCGTCGGCGCCCACTACCGGATACCGACGGCGCCGCTGCTTGCTGCCCTGCACCTGCACGAACCGGGGACCACGCCGGAGCGCGCCGCCGGTGCCACGAGTGCCCCACCGTAGGCGCCTTTCGCGCGCTGGCGGGCGCCATTCCGCCCCAGTCCTCACGCCGCGCCAACGCCCGCGGTTCTCTTTCAGCCCCGACCTTGCGCCGAGACCGTCGTACGACGGTCCCGGCGACTTGATCGTGTCCGCGAATCACGCGTGGATGTCGATCGACGAAACCGATGCGCCCACCTGATCGAGGAGCACCACCTGCCATGCCTGACGGAAGCATCTTCAAACGCTGCGGCTGCCGCCACCCGGAAACCGGTAAGCCCTTCGGAAACGACTGTCCCAAGCTGCGCCGCCCCAACCGGGCCTGGAGTTCCGAGCACGGGCACTGGACCTATCAACTCGAACTCCCACCCACCGCCGACGGCGGGCGTCGGCAACTACGCCGCTCCGGTCTACCCACCCGCCGGGCCGCAGCCGACGAACTCGACCACGCCCGCGAACTGCTCGCCCTCGCCAAGGGTGACCGGCGCCGCCGCACCGAGATCGGCGACCTGCTCCAGAACGCCGCACGCGCCAAACGGCCCCTGCCCGAGGTCGACCGGATCCGCCAGCGGCTGCGCGGCGACGGCCCTCTCGCTGACGCGCCCACCGTCGCCGACTACCTCACCGGCTGGCTGACCCACCTCGGTGTGGACGGCAACACCCTGCACGGCTACGAGTCCATCGTGAGGGTGCACCTGATCCCGCACCTCGGCGAGGTCCCGCTGGACAAGCTGCGCACCAGCCACGTCCGTGCCATGTTCGCCGCGATCGAACGCCGCAACGACGACATCCGCGCCGCGAAGACCAGCCCCGACCCGGCGGTGCGTAGGTCCGCGGCCGGGGTGCGGCCCACCGGCCCCACGACCCGGCAGCGCATCCGCGCCTGCCTGCGCAAGGCCATCAACGACGCCCTCGCCGACGAACTCATCGTCGGCTCCAACCCGGCCGCGTTGGTCAAAACCCCGGGTGACCGGCCGCTGCCGATCGTGTGGGAGGACGAACGCGTGCAGCGCTGGAAGGACACCGGCGCGGTGCCCGGACCGGTGATGGTGTGGACTGACGAGCAAGTCGCTGACTTCCTCGACCACGCCGCCCGGCACGCCCCCGATCTGCACCCCATGTGGCACTACATGGCCTACCGGGGGCCCCGCCGCGGTGAGGCCTGCGGACTGCGCGACAGCGAGGTCCGCCTGCACCGCCGGGAGACCACCATCAACAACCAGATCGCCACCCACGGCTACACCCCTGTGCAGAAACCCCCGAAGAGCCGAGCCGGCAACCGCGACGTCGCCCTCGACGCCGACACCGTCAAGGTCCTCACCGCCTACAAGGCCCGCCGGGCCCAGTGGCAACTCGCCGCCGGCCCGGCGTGGCCCGACACCGGACTGTTCTTTGTCCGCTCCGACGGGCAGCCGTGGCACCCCAACGCCGTCACCCAACGCTTCCGCCGGCTCGTGCGCAAGGCCGGCCTACCGCCGATCCGGCTGCACGACCTCCGTCACAGCGCCGCCACCATCGCCCTCGACGCCGGCGTCGACATCAAGGTCCTCTCCGATCAACTCGGCCACTCCACCACAACGCTGACCCGCGACACCTACCAGAGCGTCACCAGACAACTGCACCAGGACGCCGCCGACGCCGTCGCAAAGAAGATCAATCAGAGGCGCCGCACCGCAGGGTGAGACCCGCCCTCACCGGACCGGCAGCGGACGACCGTGTGCGGCCCGATCGGTCCCGATCACCCGTGCGAAGCGCTCGCGACGTGGGCGGTGATGACCAGCGGCGGAGCTGACGAGGCAGTTTCGATGAGGGCCCGGACAACGACTACGCGGTCCGGCCGGGGTACTCGCAACGGGTGCCGAGGTGCTGGTCGAGCGCGAGCTGCGACTGGGTGCGCGCGTCCTGGAGATCGGCCCGGGATCGGGCATCGGCCTCTCGTGGCCGCCGGCGCGTCGGTGCTGGCGGTGGAACTCGACGGCCGGCTGGCGGCCGGCTGCGAGCGAACCTGACCGGCCACGACGTGGCCGTTGTCGAGGTGACGTCACCACGAGCAGAGTCGACGCGCCGGTGCGCGGGCTTTTGGCGAACGGGGCAGCTCAGGTCCGCCCGCCAAGCGTTCCGGTTTCGGTGCTGGTGTGGCCGCGCTCGAGGAACAGCACGTAGGAGAACAGGCCGGGCTTCGCACCGTGCGCGTTTTCTTGGGCGGAGAGGATCTCGCCTGTGCTGGGGTGGACGATGAGCTGCGTTTGGGAGTTGTCGGCTTTCACGGTGAAGCCGAGGCCAGTTCGTCCGGCGAGGTCGGTCTGCTCGCCCTGGTAGGCGATTGCCGGCACGTCTGCGAGGACGCCGAGTGCGGCGGCACGCTGTTCCTGGTTGAGGTATTGGCTGGTGGCGATGTCGATGACGCCCTGAACGAGCATGCGCGGGTATGCGGGCTCTCCGGCCAGTTCGCGTGGGGCCAGCGCACCCGCAAGCTCGGCGATGTCGGTGGTCAGCGGTTCGGGAAGGTAGGGCGCGAGATCGCCGCTGGCGTATCGCGTCGTCTTGGTCGAGGCAGTCGCGAACTGGCGGCGCTCGTCAGGTGTCGGGCGGTGGGGGAGGCCACGCACGTCGGGGAGCCGGCGCGTCACCTCGCGCCCGGAGTCGTCAGCGTCGCGGCGCCAGCGTTGCAGGTCCGAGCGGGTGATCACATTGGTGGCACGGGTCCAGGATTGGATATGCACGTAGGTGTAGGGCAGATCGACCGTGCGGTCGGCAGGGGCGGCCGTGATGGCGTCGGCGAGCAGGCGCAAGCGCTGCTGTGGGGTGAGGCCGGGTGCGGTCGCCACGAGTGCCGGGGATGAAGGCGCCGGAGGCGCCGCGAGGGCTGGTGCGGTTGGCGTCGGGCCGGAGGGTTCGGGTTGGCAGCCCGCGAGGAGGAGACCGGCGACCAGGCCGGCCGACCAGCGGCGCGTGTCGGGGATAGTGCGAAGCAAGGTGTCTCGTGTCCTTCGGAGTTTGATGCGGGTGTGCCTGGGCCGGTTTTCCTGGTGGGTGGTCAGGTGCGGGCGGTCTGACTGGTGCCGGGCGGGGCGGACGTCGCGCTGCGCGTGGGATTCCCCGGCGGGTCGCTAGCTGTGGTCTGCATGTGGTGCAGGGCGGCTGTCATGCGGGCGATGGCTGGGTGGTGGGGGTGGGCGCGGCGGTGATCGGAGATGGTCCGGGCGAGGAGTTGCCGTGCCGGTTCCTGGCGGCCGTGTTCGTGCAGGACGACGGCGAGGGTGGCTTGGGCGGCGAGGGTCGGTAGTGCGTAGGGTCCGTCGGCTTGGGTGTGGTGGCGGATGAGGTCGCTGTAGCAGTCGGCGGCGGCGGTGAGGTTCCCGGCGGCGCGGTGGGTGGCGGCCAGGACGCGTAGGGCGGCGCGGACGTCCGGGTTGGTGGGGTCGCGGAGCAGGTGGCGCAGGCTGCGGTGTCCCCACTGGGCCCAGGGCAGCGCGGCGGCTGGGTCGCCGCCGGTGAAGGTGAGGGCGGCGAGGAGCGTGGCGGCGCGGGCGGTCGCGGTGTCGAGGGCGAGCCTGCCGTTGGTGGGGTCGATGTGCAGGAGCCCGCTGTGCAGGACGTTGATGGCACGCTCGGGCGTGTTGTCGGCGGCGTGGCGTTGGGCCAGGTGCAGACGCTGGGCCATGCCCATCATCGGGCCGGTGACCTGCCGGGAGACGGCTCTCCAGGTGATGTGCAGGTCTGTGCTGGTCGCGCCGACGGTGACGCGTTGGATCGGGCCGAGCGCGTAGGAGGCGGCCTGGCTCGTCTTGCCGGCCGGAACGAGGTGTGGGGTGTGGTGCAGGACCACCGCGGCGACGGCGTCGCGGATCTCCTCGGCCGACACCGGTGTGCGCCCGCACGACGGCGCGCACAGATAGACCCTGTCACAGCCGGGCAGATGGATGAGGATCATGGATCGCCTGCAGGTGTGGCAGGCCAGGAGGTCGGGTGGCACCGGTGCGGCCTGCACGGCGCGGGCGCGCGAGACCCATTCCTCGACGGTCGCCGGTGACAGGCCGTGGCTGCGGGCGACGTCCCGGGCCGCGTGGTGCAGGCCGTGCACGGCGGCGTGCTCGAGGGTCGCGGCGACGACCTCGGCGACAAAGGCGGGTGTCCACGCGGCGAGGACCGGGGTCCGCGTCGGCATCGGCGTTCCTTCCTGCTGTTGATGTCCGGGTCGTGGGGTGCGGGTAGCACAGCTGGGCTGGTGCAGGCGGTCGCCGCCGAGGGCTGCGCATTCGGGTAGAGGGTGTGGCCGGCGACGACAGCGGGGGACCGTCGTCGCCGGCCACGTCGGTTGCCGCTGCCGTCTCTCTACGGGCGGGCGACCGGCTCTGTGCGTCCCGGCGCGGGTCCAGCGCCGCTGGCGGGAGGGCCGGTGGAAGCTGTGACCTAGGCGCCCACGCCTTGTCTAGCGTTGTGCGTCGGACTCTGGGCGCGTCGGCGCTGTGACGGTCGCCGGTCTGGCGATGTTCACGGGCCAGGACCCGCGAGCCGGGTGAGGGTTGCGGCGCATCGGGGCGATGACTGGCCCGTCGGGCAGGGTGAGCGTGGGTCTCGGAAGGTAGCCGTGCCGCCGGTAGGCGTCCTGGCTGCCATGAAGGGTTTCGGTCCACGAGGGCATGTCGATGCGATCGAGGCGGCTCTCATGGTGGGTGAGCATCGCCGTGCCGATACCGCGCCGCCCGGCGGTGGGAAGGACGGCGAGAACTGCCAGGTGGTAGTGGGGTTCGGTGGGCCGGGCCGGGGTGAGTATCTGGTCGAGGAGTTCGAACTGCCGCGTGTGCGGGCCGACGGCGGCCTCCAGTCGGCTGCGGTAGTTCGGCGGTGGCGGGATGCTGCGGTAGCGGTGAAACCCCATCGCGGCGGCGCTCAGGTCGTCGGTGATCTGGATGTCGCCGAAGAACATGGCGTGTTCCACCCAGATGACCGCCACGTCGGTGAGGATCCGCCGCCGGCAGGTCGAATCGGGCACCAGCCACTGGGCGAGCGGCCCGCCATGCAGGGCGTCGGCGATCAGCGCGGCGACCAGGTCCTTGTCCGCCCACCGGGCGGCACGGATACGCGGAACGACGTGCATGAGGTGTCTCTCCAAGGGCAGCGGAAACGGATGGGGTGGTGAGGGCTCACCGGTAGGCGGCGGTGGCGAGGTCACCGACGGCGGCGTCGACCGCGGCGATGATGTCGCGTACCTGCTGGTGGTGCTGCGCGGCGATGGTGCGTAGCTGCACGGTGAGGGCCGCGGTGTCGTCGGCGAGGTACAGGTGGTTGGTCAGGCCGAGGGTCGCGATCAGGCCGCCGAGGGCGGCGGTGTGGTTGTCGGGCTGGCTACGGCCGGTGGCGATGTAGTGCAGCCGGGCGCGGGCGACGACCGGCCACTTCAGGTCCGTGGGCAGGTAGCGGTTGGTGCGGGCGAGCCCGCCGAGGCGTCGGCGCACGTCGTGGCGCAGGATCCCGCCGGCCTGCAGGCCGGCGCGGGTGCGCTCGTACAGGTCGTCGGCGAACCCGCGTAGCCACCCCCGCAGCGGTGGGGTCGGACGGGCGTAGCGGATGGAGGCCAAGGCGGTGTCGGCGATCAGGTCCCCGACCGGCCGGTCCAGGTGCAGCCGCAGCCGCTGCTCCCCGCCCGGCCCGGTGTCGTCGTCGGTGGTGTCGAGGGCGATCCGCCCGGCGAGGAACAGGTCGATCAGCACCGCACCAGCCAGGCCGAGGGCGAGGGTCTGGCGGTGGATGTGCGGTTGGCCGGTGTCGTCGTCGTGGCCCAGCAGGAACAACTCGTCCCGCAACGACAACTGCGGGATGGACGAGGTCATCTGGATCCCGTCCCCTTACCGTGGCTCGCCGACGTGCTGCCGCAGGCGGGCGTGCACCCCGTCGTAGGCGGCCCGCGGCTGCGGAAGCAGCAGCTTGTCGACGGCGGCGAGGACCGTGTAGTTCGGGTCGCAGACGTTGCCGATCGGCGCCCGTCCGGCCTGCGACACCAACTGGTAGGCGTCGAGCTGCTCCAGGCCGGTGAGCTCACCCACCCAGCCGACCAGGTCGCGGTGCGCGACCCGGTACGCGTCTTCTAGGGGGCGGGCGCAGCCAACCGACATGATCGACGTGTCGGTCTCCAGGCGGGGCCACACCGTCGGGACGCCTTTGACGACCTCGATGATCAGGGTGGTGGTCGTGGCGATCTCCACCCCGACGCCGCATGCCTCACCCTCGCCCTGGCGGGCGTGGCCGTCGCCGAGGGCGAGCATCGCCCCGTGCACATTCACCCCCAGGTACAGGGTGGTACCGGCGCGCAGCTCCGGGGTGTCGAGGTTCCCGCCATGGCTGTCGGGCACGATGGTCGAACGCGCCTCGAAACCGCCCGGCGCCACGCCGATGGTGCCGATCATCGGGTCCAGCGGCAGGTCGATGGTGTGGTCGCTGTCGGTGGCGTGGAAGCGGACCGTGCCCGCCTGCTGGTCGATGTCGTACACCCACACCCGCTCCTGCAGCGGCGGCTGCAGGGTCGCCGTGTGCGAAGTGGAGGTCAGTGCCCCGAAGTGCGGGAACGTCGAGGAGACTCCCCAGTCCCGGGCCGGAACGATCGAGGCGAGGTGCACGGCGAGGGTGTCGCCTGGCTCGGCGTCCTCGACGAAGAACGGCCCGGACACCGGGTTCAGGTAGGGCATGCGGCACACCTGCGACGGCAGGTCCGCCGGGCCACGGACGAGCCCACCGAAGCAGTCCTCGGTGTGCACCCGCAGGGTGTCACCGGAGCGGATGTGGGCAACCGGCATCCGACCACCGAAGGTGTAGGCCAGCTCGTCGCGGGCGGGCCGGTAGCTGATCGCGTCCATGGTCGTCACACCCGCTCGACGTGGCGGGCCTGCGGCTGCGCGGGCGCCAGACCCGACAGGGCGGGCCGGCGACCGGTCAGGTACAGGCCGGCGAGCACGACCATGCCGAGAGCGAGCCACGCCAGACCGAGACGCTGCGCGGCGATGTTCGCATTGACCACCACGTACGCGAGGATCACGAAGCCGATCCCGGGCATCACCAGGTGCGCCCACCAGTTGCGGCTACGCCCGCGGAGGAGGTGGTGCACGACCACGGAAACGTGCAGGACCAGAAACGCGACCATCGCCCCGAAGTTGATCAGCGACGACAGCAGCGTGATCCCGTCCGCGCGGGTCGCCATGTACAGGCCCAGCCCGAGGGATACGGCGCCGGTGAGCAGGGTCGCGTTGATCGGCACGTTGCGGCGGATCGACACCTTCGCCAAGAAGGCGGGCAGCTGCCGGTCCCGGGCCATCGCGTACAGCAGGCGTGAGGTGGCGACCTGAGCGACCATCGAGTTCGGCAGGCCCCACGCGATCGCGGTCGCCACCGCGCACAACGTCGCCAGCCAACCTCCGCCAGCCACCTGCGCGGCGTCGTAGAAGGCGGTGCCGTTCGGATCCCCGTCACTGAGCAGCGAGGCCGGCTCGGCGACGAGCATCGCGGCCAGCCACGTCTGCGCGATGAACAGCACACCGGCCAGGACGAGGACGGCGGCCATCGCCCGGCCGATCTGCCGGGAGCCACCCTTGGTTTCTTCGGCCAGCATGGAGATGCCGTCGAAACCGAGGAAGGACAGCACCGCGATCGACACTGCCCCGGCTACCAGGGACCAGGTGAACGTGTCGGCGTTGTAGAACGCCTCCCAGCTGAACCGGCCCCTGCCCGAGGCGACGGCCCAGCCGGCGACGGCGAGGAAGATCGCCAGGACGATCAGCTCGCCGACGAGCATCACCCGGGTCACCATCGCGGTCATCCGGATCCCCACCGAGTTGACGATCGTGTTGACCGCGACGAATCCGAGCAGCCACAGCCACACCGGTACGGCCGGCATGGTGGAGTGCATCGCTACCGACGCCACCAGGTACAGCAGTCCCGGTACGAGGACGTAGTCGAGCAGGATCACCCAGCCAGCCAGGAACCCGACCGGCGCGCTGATGCCCCGGCCGGCGTAGTTGTAGACGCTGCCGGACATGGGGAACGCCTTGACCATCTGCGCGTACGAGAACGCGGTGAACACCAACGCGACCACACCGACCGTGTACGCCAGGGCCACCATCCTGCCGGAGCCGGCGTACACGCTGCCGAAGATCGCCATTGGCGCGATCGGCACCATGTAGACGAGGCCATAGGCGACCAGGTCTCGAAATCGAAGCCTCCGGGCCAGTTCCTGGCGATAGCCGTAGCGGGCTAGCTCATCTTGGTCATACATTGCGCAAGCCTTTCGGATTTGAAGTATTCAGAGATTTATGGATTCGGTGATTTGTCAGTTCGCAACCTTCGTCGCCCATCGGCGACCGCTGCAGAGCTTGATCGCAACCCTCGCCCATCCAGCTAATGCTGCTGCCGCCGCTGCGGTCTCGACGGCCGCTCTGGTCCACGCCCGTAGGTGCGCTGTGGCGCGAGCGCCAAACGCTTGGTATGCACTGTGGCGACGGGCTGGCCGTTGGCGACCGAAACCGAGCAGCGACCGCAGCGATGGGGAATTGACTCCCGGGCGAACCGACAATTCCTGCCGCCCTTCACCTGCTCCAATCGAAGCTATCCCCGCGTCGGCGGTGCCTCGATGAACATCGAGGTAAGAGCGCGAGGCCGGCGAGGCATCGCCACCCCTGGATAAAGAACGGCACCAGTAGTGCCCAGGTCGGCGGATGCTTCACTTGCCCTCCTCCCCGATCCGTAAGCAACCCGACTCAACCGCCGGTCGCGACCTCAGGATCCACCTAGATGACGCAGCGTGAAAGCATGAGCACCTATCTGCTTCGATAGGCGGGATGGGTGCCTAGTCGCGCTAGTCGTCGTCACACGTCGGGATTCCATCCGGAGCGGGCTGCGGCTAGCCTGCGAAGACGGGCCCGCCTTCCGAGCCAACGAGGACCGACATGAACGCTGACCAGGCATCTACGGATGCCATATCCCCTGCGGTGTGGGAACACCGCGAGATGCGCCTGGCCCTGGCAGCCCGCGATTTGAGGACGACCTACCAGCGGCTGCAGCGGGTCGGAGTTTCCCAGCGGAGAATCGCTCGCCTGACCGGGCAGACGGCGTCCGAGGTGTACGAGGTGCTCAAGGGCCGGCGGGTCATGGCACACGACGTCCTGGTCCGCATCGCCGACGGCCTCGGCATCCCCCGCGGCTACATGGGCGTGGCCTACGACGAGTCGACCGAGACCGCGCTCGATCTCGCCGCTGCCACATGCTCAACCTACGTCGACGAACGAGAGGAGGTGCGGCGCCTCCTCTCTCATGCCGCCAACGTCACGATGGGAACCGCTCCCGACGAGGTCGCCCGTTGGTGGCAGCCGGTCGATCGGCAGGTCGCCCCTGCCCCGGCTCGCGTTGGCACGTGGGACGTTGAGCAAATCGAGGCGCTCACAGCCACCATGCGCACCTTGGACTATCGCCATGGCGGTGGATCCTGTAGGGACGCCGTGGCAGCCCAGGTCCGATGGGCTCAGCAGCTTCTTACGGCCACATGCAACGACCAAACCCTGACGCGACTGCACCTAGCTCTAGCGGATCTTCACAATCTCGCTGGGTGGACCTCGTTCGACGTCGGAATGTACTCTGCTGCACGAAAGCACTTCGCTCGCGCCCTCGAACAGGCAAAGCATGCCGACGACCTCTCATTGGCAGCCAACATCCTATACCGAATGGGACGTCTTCATCTGCATCGCGGCATGCATCGTGAAGCCTTACGCTTCTTCCAGCTTGGTCAGATCGCCGCGCAAGACTCGGGATCCGAACTGACAGTCGCCATGCTCTGCGTCAACGAGGCGTGGGCATACGCATTACTTGACGATTCGGAGCAGATGCACCGGTCGATCGGTCGCGCCCAGGACGAATTCTCTCGGGCAAATCGGGAGAATGTGCCAGCTTGGGTCCAGTTCTTTGGCCAGGCGGATCTCAATGCTTCCATAGGTGTGACCTTGTCCGCCCTCCTGTCGCCCAGCGAAGCGGATCTCAACGGCAGCGTCTTCTACCTACAACAGGCGGTCGAGATGCGAGGACCAGGAATGGCCCGGAGCAAGATCTTCGAGCTGACAGCTCTTGCCGTTGCGTATCTGCGGGTCGGGGAGCGCGACCGGGGCCTTGACGCGGGTCGTGAGGCGGTAGCCAGCGCGGCAACGGTGAGGTCGGTCCGGACAATAGACAGAATGGAGCCCCTCCGACGCCTCGCGCGAAGTCAGCATGGGGATTTACGTGATCTTGCGGATAAGGTCACCACCCTGCGGACCGCATCGTGACCAACTCATTCGGCTTTGGCGGTGCTTCCTCCGCCCTCGGCCGCGACATGGTCAGCATCGTCGTGCGAGCAGTTTGTGGCCAGGTTGGCCTTGAGCCCACCGGGGCGAGACTGATCAAGTTTACCAACAACGCGGTTCTGGATCTGCCCCACGAATCGGTTGTCGTCCGGATCGCTGGTTCGCGAACGGTTCGCGATCGGGTGTCGAAGGTCATAGCCGTTGCTTCGTGGTTGGCCGAGCATCGTATGCCCGCCGTGCAGCTGTTTCCGGGGTTCAGTCAGCCTGTCGAGGCATATGGGCATCTGGCAACCCTCTGGACTCGCGTTCCCGCGACGGGACGTGCACCGACCGGAGCAGATCTTGGGCGGATCCTGCGCCGGTACCACAGCCTTCCGTCACCGGAGACGCCGCTCCCACCGTGGCGACCGTTAGCTCCGATCCGACAGCGCATCGCTGAGACCGACGGCCTGCCACAGCACGACGTGGCGTTTCTCGAGACGAAGTGCGAGCAACTGGAGGAGGCGCTTGCCGGCCTTGTGTATGCACTTCCGCCCGGGCCAATCCACGGCGACAGCTTCCTTGGAAACCTCATCCCGGGGCCAGAGGGTGCAGTGATCTGCGACTTCGACTCTGCGGCCTACGGACCGCGCGAATGGGACTTGACGCCTGTAGCGGTCGGAGAGCTGCGCTTCCGCTACCCCGGCAACCCGCAAGAGAAGCTGGCGACGACATACGGCTTCGACATCACCGGCTGGCCAGGCTTTCCCGTCTTTCGCGAACTCCGTGAACTTCAGCTAGTGACCAGCGTCCTTCCAGTGTTGCATGGGAATCCATCTCTTGCCGACCAATGGCGGCATCGACTGAGGACCTTCCGCAACGGTGACCTCGACGCTGCTTGGACGCCGTACCGATGAGGAGGAGCTAACCCGGGGCCGCGTCCTTCCCCGGCGGACCCTCTGCTCGCGCGCTAACCACCTGGCGCCGCTGCCCCAGACAGCTACTTGCCGCACGTGCAGGCTGTCACCTTCCGTACGACCTCTCTTGGTCCCCACCCCAGCAGAGTCGAAGCTGCGGGCGTTGTCGCGAGCCGTCCAGCTTCGGGGGATCTCGCCTCAGGCGGCAAGGATGGCCGCCCGCCCACGGCGAGTCGGACGGCCGCGACATGCTCCCTTCTGGTCAGTCCACTCACCACACAGCAACTCCCTTGACATCAGATAGATCTCGATGGAACGCTATTCATGCACGCATGAATAGAGGATCTTGTTAGAGCGGTAGGAGGCAGTTCGATGCCACACCCCCAGGCTGCGGCCATGCCTGACGCTGCAGACCGAGATTGCCGAACCTCCGAGCCGATCAGACTCGGTCTGATCGGATGCGGGCAGTGGGGCGCCAACGTCGCGGCGGCTGCTGAACGAAGGGTCGGAGCCCGGCTAACTGCCGTAGCAGACGTAAGCTCCGAGACTGCGACGAGGCTGGCCACTCGTCTGGCGTCCGCGCCTGAGGTCCTGTCACCACCGGACTTGCTGAGTGAGACGCAGCTCGATGCGGTGCTGATCGTGACGGGCGCTGCGAGCCACTACGAACTCGCCATGGCGGCGATTCGCCAGGGCAAGCACGTGTTCGTCGAGAAGCCGCTGGCCATGACGACCACGGACTCGTTCACGCTGACCGAGGCTGCGGCGACAGCCGGCCTCATCCTCATGGTGGGCCACACCTTCCTCTATTCCGAGCACGTTATCGACGTCGAGCGTGCTCTCCGGGAGGGACAGGTCGGCGATCTGCGTTACGTCAGCCTGCAACGTCTGGCGTACGGAAGGTTCCGGGAGGACGCCAACGTCATCTGGAATCTCGGACCGCATGACGTCTCGATCCTGATTCGCTGGGCGGGACGTCCGCCGACAGCGGTGCGCTGCGTGGAGTACATGTTTACCCGGCCCACCATCTCCGACCTGGCCTTTCTCACGCTCGACTTCGGCGACTTCCTCGGCCATGTGCATCTCAGCTGCATCGACCCGGAAAAGGTCCGGCGAGCCACGGTCGCGGGCACGGCGGGTGGCATCGTCTACGACGACGTGGAAGGGGCCGTCCGGCTGCACGTCAACGGCAGCAGGGTGCAGCCGCGGACCCTGGCGGCCGGCGATCCTCGCCGTCCCCTCGACATCGAACTGAGCCACTTCGTCGATTGCATCCGCACTGGTGAGCGTCCGCAGACTGACGGCATCCACGGCGCGATGGTCGTGGCCGTCCTGGAAGCCGCTGCCGCTTCGGCTGCGCTCGGCGGCGATTGGATCGACCTCACCCTCGCCCTGGGACAGGTGTCGATCGGTATCGATCCCGATCGGCCTTCCGGCGGTCCCTCCCTCGCCGCTGCGCAAAGGACGGCTCTCGTATGACCGACTTGCTCATGTCGGACCGGCTGATCACCCGTCGTGTCGACGCCGATCTCGTGGAGGCCATTCGTGGAGCATTCGGCGACGTCCCGGCGGTGGTCGGCGCGATGCTGATGGGTTCGCGTTCTAGAGGCATCGCCCATGCCAGAAGCAACGTCGACATCCAAATAATCATCGGACGTCTCGACACCAGCGCCGCCGAGGGCATCGCGAATGCCCGCGACGAACTGGCCGCGCAGCTCGACATCCCGATCAGCGTCAACGTGCATACCCTGGCCGACGCGCAGCCATCGCTGGGACGGTACGAGCTGTTCCAGCACAAGAACCGCGCGGAGCTGTTCATCTACCAGGCAAAATACACCAGCGTGAAACTGTTCGGACGGAACATCTTTGCCGAGTTCACTGACCCCGCCCCGTCGCGCACCCGCCGTGAGGCGATCCGGACCATCGCGTCCTTCTCCTACTTCCTGCGCAAATTCCTTTTTGATGTCTCGATGGCGCCCCACGGCGAGGCCGAGTTCGTGCGGACGCCGCTGATCAGCCTGGAATACATCGCGGCGTTCTACGGCTACCTCAGCCTGGGTTACCGCGACGGCCTTGACCATCTGACCGCGACCGGGCGGCTTACCGGCGAGGAGATCGAGTTCCTGGAAGAGTGCGCGACCCGCAAGGCCACGTCGCGGTTCGAGGGGGTCAACGCGGCCTTCGCGTTGCGCGGCGCGACCTTCCTGGACGCAATCCATGGCCGCATGCTCGACGACTTCCGCCGCCGGGGCGTCAGCGACGTGCGGTGGGATGGGCAGGACTGCGCGGTCCGCTGGAACATCGAGCTGCCGCAGGCGGCAGCGATGAGCATCCTGTGGTTTGAGAACCAGGCACTGCTCGTGCAGCGCCGTCCCGACGACTACCTCTATCCCGGCCAATGGACGATCCCGGGCGGCTACCTCCAGGCCGGCGAGGATCCTCGCGACGGAGCGGCCCGCGAGGTGTGGGAGGAGACCGGTACCTACCTCGCCGTCAGCCGCCTGTTCGGCGGCCAGCCCGTCGTGAGTAGCCGGCTGGCCGCGTTCTCGTTCGAGGTGGAACTGCCGGACAGCATCGCACCCCACCTGACCGAGCACTCGAACTACCGGTTCGTCGACGTGGGCGAAGTGCTGTCGATGGATCTCACCCCCGAGGCCCGCCTGATCTTCGAGCGCCGGCTCAACAAGGCACACCGCTACTGAAAACGACCAACGCAGAAAGTAAGGATGCCGCACATGGACGCCACTGAGTACGACCACCTCGCCGTCGAGGCGACGGTCCGGGCACTCTGGGAGGAGCACGACATCTACCGGTTCGACCGCTCGGCGGCCGGCCCCGTGTTCAGCATCGACACACCTCCTCCGTACGTGTCGGCGTCCCACCTGCACGTGGGCCACGCAATGAGCTACTCGCAGCCCGACTTCGTGGTCCGGTACCGAAGGATGCAAGGCGACCGTGTCTTCTACCCGATGGGTTTCGACGACAACGGCCTTCCCACGGAGCGCTACGTCGAAAAGACCTACGGGGTCAAAGCCGTCGACATGCCGCGGTCGGAATTCGTGGCCCTGTGCCTGGCCGAAACCCGCAAGACGGCGGCCCGGTACGAGGATCTGTGGCGCCGGGTGGGCCTGTCGGTCGACTGGGATCTGCTCTACTCGACCATCGACAAGCGGTGCCAGCTCACCGCGCAGACCAGCTTCATCAAGCTCCACCAGGCGGGCCATCTGCGCCGGGTGGAAGATTCGATCATCTGGTGTACCGAGTGCGGGACCGCCTTGGCGCAAGCCGACGTCGAAGACCTCGAGCGCACCGGGAAAATGTACGACATTGCTTTCGCGACGGCGGACGGTCGGGCGCTGGTTATCGCGACGACCCGCCCCGAGCTGCTGCCCGCCTGCGTGGCGCTGTACTTCCACCCGCACGACGAGCGATACCAGGACCTGCTCGGCACCCAGGCGACCGTGCCGCTGTTCGGCTATCAGGTCCCGATCAAGGCCGATGAGTCCGTGGATCCCGCCTTCGGGACAGGGCTGATGATGGTCTGCACCTTCGGCGACGGCGAGGACGTCCTGAAGTGGCGACGCGACAGGCTCGACCTACGGCTCGTCGTCACCCCCGACGGTCGGCTGTCAGAGCTCGCCGGGCAGTTCGCGGGTCTGCAACTGACCCAGGCACGAGCGGGGATCGTGGCCCAACTCGCAGAGATCGGCGCGTTGGCTAAAAACCGCCCGCTCAAGCAGAACGTCGGGGTGCACGAGCGGTGCCTGACGCCGGTGGAGTACCAGATCCGGGCGCAGTGGTTCATCCGCGTGCGCGAGCACCAGAACACGTTCCTGGCCCGCGCCAAGGAGCTGACCTGGATACCTTCCCACATGCAGCGCCGCCTCGAAGACTGGATCGAGGGCCTGAAGTGGGACTGGAACATCAGCCGCCAGCGGCACTACGGTGTGCCGTTCCCCGTGTGGTTCTGCGACGACTGCGGCCACTCGGTCACCGCCGAACTGAGTGCGCTGCCCGTCGACCCCCTCGCCGACGCGCCGCCGACGGATGCCTGCCCGGCCTGCTCTGGTCGCCTCAGCCCAGACCCCGACGTCATGGACACGTGGATGACCTCCTCCCTGTCGCCGCAGATCAACGACGGTTGGGCGGTCAACGGGCTGAACAGTGACCCGCAGCTGGCTCCCATGAGTTTGCGTGTGCAGGCATTCGAGATCATCAGAACCTGGCTGTTCTACACGATCGTGCAGTCGCAGTACCACTTCGACCGGCTGCCCTGGCAGACCGTGATGATCTCCGGCTGGGGGCTGAACGAGCAGGGTAAGAAGATTGCCAAGCGGGACCTCGACCAGTCCACCACGCAGGACGGCTTCAACCGCTACGTCCCCGATCACGTCATCGAGCGGTACGGTGCCGACGCGCTGCGCATCTGGGCCACCAAGGCCCGGATCGGCACCGACCTGCGCTACAACGAGAAAGACATCAAGACCGGCCGCAAGTTCTCCGTGAAGATGTGGAACGTTGCCCGGCTGATGACCATGTACGGGTTCGACCCACAAACCGCACCCGATCCCGCCGCGCTGTGCACCGAGGTGGACCAGTGGATGCTGTCGCACCTGGCGTCCACCGTCGACGAGACCACCGCGGCGATGGACCAGTACGACTTCATGCAGGGTTACCAGGCCGTGACACGCTTCTTCTGGTCGGTCTTCTGCGACCGCTACATCGAGATGGTCAAAGAGCGGTTCCTCAACCCCGGCAACCACACCGACACCGAGCGGGCCAGCACCCGCGCGGCGCTCGGCCTCGGGTTCCGCGCACTCCTCGGCATGTTCGCGCCCTTCGCCCCGTTCATCACGGACTATCTCTACCAGCAGATGTTCCGGCCCCACGAGAACACCGTCAGCCTTCACCTCACGTCTTGGCCAGCACCGCAGCCACAGTGGCGGACCGACCGAAAGCTCATCGACGACGTGTCCACAGTTCTCGACCAGATCCGCGTCCTCCGCAGCCGCCTCAAGCTCGGCAGCAACACCCGTATCGCGAAGGTCGTGCTGCAGGGCGTCACCGACGACGGCCACCGAAACGCCCGAGCACTGGCCGAACCGCTTCGCGTGGCTGCCCGCGCCGACGAAGCGGTCTTCAGCGAAGCGGACACAGACAGCGGCGTTGACGGCATCAAGGTCGCCATCATCGCCTGACGTCCGCCCGGCTGGCCACACCATTGTCTGTATCACGGCGGCCAGCCGGGCTCAGCTCACCTCGACCCTTCGGACCCGTGCACGTCAGCTACGGAGGAGCCGCCATGCCCACACGAGTCCGCAGCTTCGCCCCGGGGCCGTCCATGCTCCCCGACGAGGTGCTGACCGAATACCAGGCAAGCATCGCGCACTACGCCGACACCGGACTCGGCATCCTCGAACTCGGCCACCGCAGCGGACAGTTCGAGCAGCTCTACAACACCACGGTCGAGCGTCTGCGCGCGCTCATCGGCATCCCGGCCGGGTACGAGCTGTTGCTTTTACACGGGGGCGCCCGGTTCCAGTTCATGATGCTGCCCGCCAACCACCTCGGCCCTGACGCCGTCGCGGACTATCTGGTCACGGGACACTTTGCGGCAGCGGCAGCCGCCGAGGCAGCGGTCTACGGCTACGTCAACATCGCCGCCTCCACGCACGCAGACTGCTACCTGCGCCTGCCCTCGCCAGACGAAACGTCGCTCACGCCGACCGCTCGGTACGTGCACTACACGTCGAACAACACCGAGATGGGCACGCAGTTCAAGCAGCCGCCCAGCGCACCGCCGGGCACGTGGCTCGCCTGTGACGCGTCCAGCGACCTGCTCACCCGCTCGTTCGACATCGCCCGGCACGGCTTGATCTACGCCACCTCGCACAAGAACCTCGGCACTGCTGGGGTCGCATTCGTCGTGGTCCGAGCCGACCTTCTCGAACCAGTGCGCCAGCTCCCGCCCTTCCTCAGCTACTTCACCCACGCACAGGCGGGCTCGCGGTTCAACACCCCGCCGGTCACCGCGATATTCGTCCTGAACCTCATGGCCAACTGGACCAGCCGGCAAGGTGGAGTCGCGGCCATGGAGACCCTCAGCACCGCCAAGTCCCAGCTGCTCTATCGCACGATCGACGACAGCGACTTCTACACGGGCCTTGTCGACCGCGACAACCGGTCAAGGGTCAATGTCACATTCGCGCTGCCGACCGCAGAACTGGAGGCTGAGTTTCAGACCGAGGCCGCACGGCAGGGGCTCGTCGGACTGTGGGGATACCGCAAGGTCGGACACCTACGCGCTTCGCTGTTCAACGCGATCTCCCTGGACACGGTCGGCCAGCTCGCCGAATTCATGGAGCAATTCGCCCGCGCCAAGCGGCGGCGGCTGCCCCGCCATCTGCGGGGCGGCGAAGCGCGGGTGCTGCGATGATCGCGTGGGGTGGCCGAGAGCCGAGCACTGTCCTGCTGGCGCCGCCGTCACCGCCCGGCGCGCCGCACCTTGGCGGCATCTATACGTGGGTGCTGCTCGACGCCGCCCGCCGAACTGCCCTGCACTTCGGCGGCGATTCCCACCTACCTCAGTCGTGGAACATGTCGAGCCGCCGCCTGGAACCGAAGTTCGGCCACGATCCGGAAGGGTTCGCCCGCTATTGCGGGCTGGCTGTCAGCAGCGCCGTCGCCACGTTGGAGGGCTTCGGCATTGCGGTGTCACGCCAGACTGCGCTGCGGGACGACGACGTGTCCGTGCGAGCGCATGTCCGGGCCGTCATCGCCGAGCTCGCCGACAGCGACGTCCTCCGCTACCTCCCCGCCGAGGAGAAGTGGTGCCTGGTCTGCCGGATCGCCCTTCCGCCGAACGCCGGTGCCGAGCACTGTTTCACTTGCGGTGATCCGCTGCGTCTGCGAACCACGTGGGACTGGTTCCTCCCCATCAACCTTGATGAGGTGTTCCGTCGCGCCGCCGCCGTCGAATGGGTGCCCGACTACGGCATCCGCCGTCTGCGAAGCCTCACAAACGTCCATCCGCTGATCCGCGTCGGTCACCCTCGGCGGAGCCTTGGCGTCGCCTCGCCGCTGCATGACGGTGAGGTCCTCGATCCGCGGCTGGTCGGTGCTCTCGGGCCGAGCCTGTTGCGCCGTCTCGGCTTGGACGGTCCGATCGTGGCCGCAGCCGGATTCGACATCCAGCGCAAGTGGCTGCTGACGCTCTTGGCCGCCAACCACCCCGATGCGCTGCCAGCAATGATCGTTCAGCACGGGACGCTGCTGGACACAGCAGGACGTAAGCTCTCCCGCTACAACGGTGCCTCACTCGCCGACGCGCCGGCCGGCGTCGAGCCGTGCCTCGTCCGCGCCGCGCTGCTGTCCTCACCACTCGGCAAGGATCTCCGCGTTGCCGCCCTGGCCACCGTGGGCGCGTCACGGCTGCGCGAGAAGGTGTTGAACAGCCTGCGGTACATCGGCCTACAGCAACCCCGTGCCGGCGGCATCGACTTGAACTCCGCGTGCGAGGAACTTCTCAGCGAGGTCGAGTCGCAGCTGAAAGCCTTCGACGTCCCGCGTGCGTATGTCAGCTTCCAGCGCGCGGTCCTCTTCATGTCCAGCACGGTCATCCCGATGATCCGACGGCAGGGGACGGCCTCGTATTCCGAGGTTTGCCGCCGCATCGGCTCGCTGCACGGCATCTTTTATGGCGATGACCCACGGCTGTCCGAGATAGCTGACGGTCTCAGGCTGCTCAACGCGGACTGCGGCACAACGCTCACGTGAGGGCGCTCGACCGCGCCTCATCGTGATCGCTCGCCTGACTCGGCCGCCGCTTGCTCGGCCAGGTAAACCACGCGGCAACGGCCAGCACCACAGCGGAGACGGCGAAGGGCGCTCCCAGCCCGTACAACTTCGCCACCGCGCCCCCGACCAGCGCCCCGAGGCCCGACCCGCCCAGACCCAAAATCCGGAAGGCCGCGACGACCCGGCCGATCAAGCCGTCCGGTGACAGCGCCTGCCGAGCCGAACCAACAGCGACCGACGCGAGGCTCGCCGCCGCGCCGTAGACCACGAACAGTGCGGCTGTCACCCAGACGTTGGCCACCAGCACCGCCACCAGCCACACCGCCGCCTGGACAGCCATCGCGACAGCCTGCACCTTGCGGTACGTCGTACCCGCGATCAGGCGACGTGCGTTGGTCGCGGAGACGATGCCACCCACCGCCATCGCAGCCAGCAGCGCCCCATATGCCGCATTCGGAATGTGGAGCGTCCGCTGGGCATAGAGCACGAACGTCCCCATCACCATGAAGTAGCCGAAGTTGAACACGCCCATCGCGACCGCGAGAACGCGAAGGTCCGGCGTTCTAATCAGGTGGTGCATGCCTTGACGGATCGATGCCCACAAGGGCTGACGGGTCGGCTGCTCCGACCGTAGATCGGGCAGCATCCGCACCAGCGCCGCCGAAGCCAGGAACGAGACTGCGTCGATGGCGAACGGCAGGGCCCGCCCCAGCGAGAAAGTCAACGAGCCGAGAGGCGGGCCCACCAGAGACCTCCCGGTGGTGTCCAGCGCCCAGTACCGACCGTTAACCTTGCTCAGATCGTCCCCGTCCCGGCCGACGATCATCGGGATCACGGCCTGCGACGCGGCATCGAAGAAGCACTGAGCGACACCCACGGCGAAGACGACCGCGATCAGCAGCGGCATGCTTCCCCAGCCAAGAGCCAGCGCCGCGACCAATAGCCCGATCAGCGCCGCGCGCACCAAGTCGGCGATCATAAGCACCCTGCGGCGTGGCCATCTGTCGGCGAGCGCTCCAGCGGGCAGGCCCAGTGCCAGCCACGGCAAGTAGAAAGCCGCGCTGACCGCGGAGATCGCCAACGGATCGGGTGTGAGCGTCGAAGCCAGCAGCGGCGCGGCGGCGATGAACACTCCGTCGCCAGCGACGGAGACAGCCACCGCAGCCAGCAAAGGACGGACCTGACGCCGCCGGTCGGCGGCAGCAGCCGCCGACCGGTCCGAAGATGCTGGCTGTGCGCTCTCAGGCTGAGGGAAGGCCGAGTTCACCGTTGTTCACACCCTGCAAGAACGCCATCCACTCGTGCCGCGTGAAGATTAGGACAGGGCTGTCGTCAGACAGCTTCGAGTCCCGCACTCCCACCTCTTTCTCGACGACCGCGAACTCCACACAGCCCGTGTCGCCGCTCACGCTGCTCTTGCGCCACCTCACCCCTGCGAAACCCGCAGATGTCATCAACTGCCTCCCACTCCGGAAACGAGGGCGTCGAAGCGCTCGACCTCACCGTCGAGTACATTGAGGTATTCAACGGCATCATTGTCATGCAGGGCAACGGACTTCAGTCCTGTGAACGCCTTCTCGAAGCGGGCGACAGCACCCTCCTCAGTGAAGTAGCAGTCACCCCCAGGTGACTCGATCCATACCGTGCGAGGGCTGAGACCGGTACGGAAGTCGAAGATCGTAAAGCCCTGGGCTGCCACAACGGTGTGCTGCGCGGCGATCGGAACGACCCCGAGCTCGATGTTGGGATGACCCACCAGGCCCGTCAGATGCCGGATCTGACCTCGGGTCACCTCGACCGGGAATGCTCGGAGCAGCAGAGCCCGAGCGTCCACCACGACCACGAAGCGAGGCGCGTCAGGCCCCTCCAGCGTCTGCTGTCGCGCCATGCGCACGTCAGCGATGTAGTCCGGGCTCCCAGCCCCGACGGCCACTGCCATTGCATGCGCGTAGGCTCGTGTCTGCAGCAGGCCCGGCACCACGACCGGCTGATACTGCCTGATCTCCCGCGTCGTTGACTCCAGCGCCGCGATCGCACCCTGTCGCCGCCCCCAGCCGCCAGCGCTGGTGATCCAGGACCCCTCGCCGTTCTCCTCCGCAGTCGCTGCCAGCAACTCGGCGCGGATGTCAGGGTCGACCTCATAGAAACTAAGCAGCCTGCCGACATCGCGAACAGTGAAAGCCGTCGTCCCGGTCTCGATCCGGGAGACCTTTGACTGCGACCACTCGAGCGAGTCTGCGACACGCTCGCCGGACAGTCCGAGGTTCTCGCGTATCCGACGCAGCTCAGCGCCCACTCGGTAGCGTTGAGGCGACCCGCGAGTTCCCATATGTCAGCGACTCCATGCGCACGTGCATAAGCCCCTCGGACAGTACAGCACCGGCGGCTTCCAGTACCACACTGGCGCGCCCCAAGATCACATGACGCTTGGGGCGGGGGGGTCGATCGGGCGGATGCGATCGATCCTCTTGACATGCCCCTACATCGTCGGCGCGTGCATGCTCGTCGGGAGGGCCGGGCAGGGCACACCGAGGTGGCGCCGGCGACCGATCACTTACGGACTCGGGCCGAAGCCCGTCTCGCGAGGTGCTGGCTGAGCTTCGCCGTGAGCTGCAAACGTTCGTTCAGAGGCACCTCGGTGGACTTGGCACTGTTGAAGTCGTCGCCGACGTACCGCGGAACGATGTGCCAGTGCAGGTGGAAGATGTCTTGAGCGGGAGGCCCGAGGTTAAGCCGCACCGTTGTCCCGCTCGCGCCGAACGCCGCCTTCACCGCCTGGGTCGTGACCTGGAGCGCCGCCAGCATGGGGACCGCCTTCTCGGGAGGCACGTCAGCGATGCCGCCAAAGTGACCGGTCGAAACGAGCAGCATGTGACCTCGGTTATTCGGCCGCTGGTGGAGTGCTGGAAAGACAACGAACTCGTTGTTGACGGCAAGGCAGACGCCGGGATCAGTCACGCCAGCCGTCACTGAGCAGAACACGCACGACAGGTTCAAGATCGCATCTCCCAGACTCGAGCCACGCTTCACGGCCCATCCTTCCCGATGGCGGGGCGACCGACTCGCAGGTCGCGCGCAAATTGGCGCTGGCGAGCGAGGCCTTACCTAACGTCACCCGGTGACCATTGCATCCCGAGCCCGCGTTGCTGAGCGGCACGGCCCGGTGAAACAGTCGCACGAGCTGAATGATCGTCCCCGGAGCCGACTCACGGGGCCCGCTCCCAACAAGCCATGACCGGTCGGCGGGAAGAACGGGTCGGGGAGAGCGGCGTGAGGGTGGCGGATGTGCCCGTCGGTGCGCCAGGTGAGGGCTTTCTCGGGGCCAGCCTGGACCGGCAACGTACGGCCAGTTCCAGTAGAGGAACACCCTCGGGGCGTGGGGGAAGACAACGTCGTGGGCACCGGTGTCGAGGTAGGCCAACCACCACGGCTGGTCGGCGGTGTGCGTGGTGAGGTCCCTTCGACCGGGGCCTGCTCGTAGGTGGCGGCGGTGACGTCGTCAGCCTGGTACGTGGTGGCGTAGGCGTCGAAGGCCGGCGGGCGCCTGCTGCTCGGCGTACCTCGCACGACCGGCGACCGGCACACCGCACTTCAGAACGCTGGCACAGCCCTATACCGCCAACGGGAAGCGCGCCCCCACCCGTGGGCCTGCGGGCAGCAGTAATCGCATTGCACGTGATCTTCCACTGGAGCAGGCTCGGACTACCCTCCACCGCCCAGACCACCCTCGCCCGAGCGGCCCAGGAAGCCATCTCCGGCCTGCCCGATTCGCACCTGCCGCACCCCAGATAGGCACCTCACGAACGAGCGGGGAAGGCACCATGCCCGAGAAAGTCATTACCAACAAGGCTCTCTGCTACGTCGTACGGGAAGGGCGTTTGCTCGTCTTCCGACACACCGACTTCAGCTACGAGGAGGTAGGCATCCAGGTGCCCGGCGGCAGCGTCCGCCCGGGTGAGGACCCGGCGGGCGCGGCGGTGCGTGAGGCCCGCGAAGAGACCGGACTGACGGGGTTCGCCGTCGTGCGCAAGCTGGGGGAGATCGAGTACGACATCAGCCCGCTCCGCTTCGAGATCCAACGTCGCCACGTCTTCGAGCTGGCGCTGCACGGGGCGACGCCCGAGCGGTGGGCGAGCCAGGAAGACCACGACGGCGAGCAGGAGCCCAACCGGTTCGAGTGCTTCTGGATACCGTTACGGGCCGCGCACGTCCTACAGTCCGGCCAGGGCGCGCTTGTGGGCCGGTTGTTCGACTGACCAGGCGAGCCTGATGAAGGGGCGCAGATGGCTGTCGATTACCGGCTGACGATGGCGGGTGACATCCACTGGAGCAGGTGGCGGAGTTGGCCGTTCCCGAAGCGGTCGAGACGTCCACGGTGTCCGGGGGCAGGATGCTCAGCGCCGACCCGAACGTCAGAGCCGGAAACCTACGTCGACGTCAGGTTTCTACATGCGCAAGGACACCCTGGCCGCCACGGGTGAACCTCACATGCTGGCGGCTGTGGCCAGGATCCTCGCTAGCGGGGCCGAGGACGAGGTCCTGACCTCAACGGCGACGTGCTGATGCTGACCCGCGTCGCGTGCACCCTTCACAAGCACAACACCGACGGCTGGTACGACGCGCCTATGAATCGGGGCGGCGAGTGCGTGTTCTGGCTCGCCACCGTGCGAGGCGTCGTCAGCAGCAGCCTTGCGCCTAGCTGCGGAGGAATCCAGTTCGGTTACGGTGAGTTAGCGCGATAGTGCAGACCGTTGGTCGAGGCGGTGGAGGGTCGTTGAGATGGCTATTGAGTTCAGGTTGACCCTGGTGGGCGACATTCCCTTGGACAACTTGGCTAATCTCGTGGCAGCGGACGTCGCGGAGGGGCCGAGGCCGAGCGGCACCAACCCGCGGCTGTTCAGTTCCCGTCTCTACGACACCCGCGGGTACGCGCTGACCGTCTCCTCAGGGAGCCAGGGTTATTTCGATGCCGAGGCTGACGACGGTGCCCGCTGGGAGTGGGAGCCGGAGACGTACGTCGACATCGACTCTCCATGCGGGCAGACGACCTGGTCGACAAGGGCATCCCGAACATGATGAGGGCCGTGGCCCGTGTGTTGGCCGCCCGGCAGGAGGACGCGGCGCTGGTCCAGAACGGCAACTGGCTCCTGCTGACCCGCGTCGGGGGCACACTCCGCAGACACCGGCCCACCTGGTGGAGCCACTACGGCATAGACGACCTCATCACCCCATGAGCCAGCCGAGCGCGGGTGACCCGCTGTCGAACGACGCGACTTCGACCCGCCGTCCGTGCACGACGTCGATGTCGCCTCTCTCGACCCGACGGACCTGACCCGCGACAACGACGACCAGCACCGCGCGGCTGATCGCGACCTGGCCGGAATCCCCCGTAGGAGGCGGCGCCCAGCCGGGGGAGCGGGGCAGCCGCACATGATCTTCGATGATGTGCGCGGTGTGTGCTCTCCAGCGGATGCCAACCCGGGTGAACCGGTGCCAACGCGGGTCACCGTGGCCGGCCGCCGGTCGCAACCCGGTGTTCGTGTGCTCCGGCTGTGGTCCTGGGCTGGGCGAACAGGGGTCCGGGGAACGTGGGTGAACGTGGGCCACTCCCTGCCACCCCAGGTGAACCCCCAGGTCGCTAGACTGGGCCCTCGCGCCCTCGTAGCTCAGGGGATAGAGCATCGGTTTCCTAAACCGTGTGTCGCAGGTTCGAATCCTGCCGGGGGCACCAGTACGAGGCCCTGACCAGCAAAGAGCTGACCAGGGCCTTGCTCTTCGTCTATCTGAATCTGCATTACGCCCCGAACCCCCAGTGACTCCACGCCGCGCGGGGACGATTCCTGTGCGTCGACGCCAGGCGTCGTCGCGTCAGGCGGGAGCGACCAGCTCACCGTCGTCGCCGCGTACCGTGATCGCTTCGACCGGGCACGACTCGGCGGCGTCGATCACCGTCTCGTCCGGTTCGACGGTTGCCGCGATCGGGGTGGCCGACCCGGACTCCAGCCGGAAGTGGGCCGGCGCCATGCCGACGCAGCCACCCGATCCGATGCAGCGCCGTGCGTCGACGGCGATCCGCCAGCCGGCGCTCACCAGGCCACCGGCATCCGGGCCAGACCTCGGACGATCATGCCGCTCTTCCAGGTGAGTTCCGGCTCGGGGACGGCGATCCGCAGCTCGGGCAGCCGGGCGACGAGCGTGCCGATCCCGACCTGTAGCTCCATCCGGGCGAGCTGGGCCCCCAGGCAGTGGTGCACGCCGTGCCCGAAACCGATGTGCGGATTGGTCTCCCGACCGAGATCGAGGCGATCGGGGTCGGCGAAGACGGTCTCGTCGCGGTTCGCCGACGAGATCGAGCCGATCACTGGTTCCCCGGCCCGCACCAGCACTCCACCGACCTCGATGTCCTCGGTGGCGTACCGGGCGAATGAGGATGCCACCCCGAGCGGGACGTACCGCATCAGCTCCTCGATCGCGGTCGGCACCCGGGCGGGGTCGGCCCGCAGCCAGGCCATCTGCTCCGGGTGGGTGAGCAGGACGTACGCGAAGTTCGGCAGTTGGGTGACGGTGGTCTCGTGGCCGGCGGCGAGCAGCCCGGCGGCGAGCTGCACGATCTCCTGTTCGGTGAACCGGTCCTGGTCCTCGTCGCGCGCCCGCACCATCGCGCAGATCAGGTCGTCGGTGGGCGCCCGGCGTCGCTGCTGGACCAGCTCGCCGATGTACGCGTACAAATTGTCGAGGTATTCCTGGATCCGCTCGGGCGGCAGCGAGGTGGTCGAGACGATCGCCTCCGACCAGACGTGGAACAGGTGTCGGTCGGCGAACGGCACCCCGAGCAGCTCGCAGATCACCTGGATGGGCAGCGGGGTGGCGAAGTGCTCCACCAGGTCGGCCGGCGGCCCGCCCACCACCATGGCATCGATGAGTTCGTCGGCGATCTGCCGGGTGCGGGGCCGGAGCTGCTCGACCCGGCGGGCGGTGAACGCCTTGGCGACCAGCCGCCGCAGCCGGGTGTGCTCCGGCGGATCCATCGACAGGATGCCGCCCTCGATCTGCCTCGGGGTGAGCCGCGGCTCGTCCCGGCCGACGCTGGCGGCCCGGCTGAACCTCGCGTCACCGAGGACGGTCCGTACGTCGGTGTGCCGGGTGGCGAGCCATGCCTCCTCGCCGAACGGCAGCCGCACCCGGATGAGCGGCTCGGTGCGCCGCAGCTCGGCGTAGCGCGGGTCGAGGTGGAGCCGGTCGGGAGGGCTGAACGGGTACGGCTGCGCGGTGACCTCGGCGACGTCCGGCATTGGTCAACCCCCGAAGCGGATCGGGTCACCCCACGGACCAACCCGGGGTGATCAACCTATAGTGACGTGTCGATTGCTGATCGTAGCCGAGGGTGTGGATCGGTGCCAGTCGCCGGGTGACGTGATCGGCCGGACGTGCCGGTGACGAGCGCCTTCGTCATCGGGGAGCGCTCAGGCCAGCCGGTAGACCGACACGTGGGAGCGGGACTCCTCGGTGAACTCCGCGCCGGACCAGTCGGCGTGCCGGCTCTCCAGCGTGAAGCCGGCCAACTGGCCCATCAGGTCCAGTTCGGACGGCCAGATGTAGCGGTGCGGGGTGCGGAAGACCCGTGCCTCGCGGCCGTCGCCGAAGTGGAAGTGGTGCGACACGACCCGCTGGCGCAGCACGTCGTAGGTGTCCAGGCCGATGTAGCCGGCCTCGGTGTGCCACACGGTCGCCTGCTGGCCCGGGGGCAGCTTGCGCAGCTCCGGCACCCACAGCTCGATCACGAACCGGCCGCCCGGCCCGAGGTGCCGCGCCGCGTTGCGGAAGCAGGCGACCTGCTGGTCCTGGTCGAGCAGGTTGGCGATGGTGTTGTAGACCAGGTAGACCAGGCTGAACTCGCCCGTCACGGTCGCGCCGGCCATGTCGCCGACCACCACCGGGACCGTGGCGGCGTCGACCTTCGTCCGCAACTGCTCCACCATGGGTACGGAGAGTTCGATCCCGCTGACCGGTACGCCGCGCGCGGCGAGTGGCACCGCCACCCGGCCGGTGCCGATGGCGAACTCCAGGGCCCGTCCGGTCCCGGCGAGCGCGGCGAGCCGGTCGACGGTGGGGCCGAGCACCTCTGGCGCGAACATCCCGGCGCCCGGCGTGTCGTAGCGTCGGGCGGCCTCGCCGTCCCAGATCTCGTCCTGGCGCATCGGCTCACCATCGACGTCGAGGACGCCGCGTGTCCAGCGCTTTCCGGTCGTCGTACGCGGCCTGCTTGTTACTCTCCGTCAATGGGTGGAGCCCCCGGGCGCTCAGGAACGCGTCAGGCCGCATCGGTACCCTGCTAGTCCCGACCAGCCCGCGACGACACATGAGGTATTCGTGAACGATCTTCGAGTGGTGGCGTTCGACCTCGACGACACCCTGGCGATTTCCAAGTCCCAGATCGATCGTCGGATGGCGGGCCTGCTCGGTCACCTGCTCACCGAGGTGGACGTCCTGATCATCTCCGGTGGCCGGTTCGAGCAGTTCCAGTCGCAGGTGCTGGCCCACCTCGATCTCACCGAGGAGCAGCGCGACCGGCTGCACCTGATGCCGACCTGCGGCACCCGCTACTACCGCTGGTCGTCCGGCGACTGGCGGCTGGTCTACGCGGAGGATCTGAGCGAGGCGGACAAGGCCCGGGTGATCGCCGCGCTCACCGAGTCGGCGCAGGCGCTCGGGCTGTGGGAGACGAAGACGTGGGGCGACATCGTCGAGGACCGGGGCAGCCAGATCACGTTCTCCGCGCTCGGGCAGTCCGCTCCGCCGGCGGAGAAGTACGGCTGGGACCCGGACGGCAGCAAGAAGAAGCGGCTGCGCGACGCGGTCGCCGCGAAGCTGCCCGACCTGGAGGTCCGGAGCGGCGGCTCGACCTCGATCGACGTGACGCGCCAGGGCGTGGACAAGGCGTACGGCATGCGGAAGCTGCTGGAGCACCTCGATCTGAAGATCGACAACGTGCTGTTCGTGGGGGATCGGCTGGACGTGGGCGGCAACGACTACCCGGTCAAGGCCATGGGCATCCGCAGCGTCGCGGTGACCCGGTGGGAGGAGACCGCGGACTACGTCGAGACGCTCGTCGACGACCTCGTGAAGCAGCGCGCCGACCGCGCCTGACCGCCGTTCGGGCGGCCGGGCGCGGCGGCGTCGTCAGCGTGCGGCGCGGATCACCTCGGCCAGCGTGGTCGGGGCGCGGCCGAGCAGCTTGGCGAGATCGTCGCCGACCTCCAGTTCGCCCCGGGCGAGACCGAGGTCGCTGTCGGCGAGCACGGCCGCGTACCCCTCGGGCAGGCCGGCGGCGACCAGCACCTCGGTGTAGCGGTCCGCCGGCAGGTCGGTGTAGCCGACCGGCGCACCGGTCTGCCGGGCCACCTCGGCGGCGAGGTCGGTGAGCGTGAACGGCGCGCCGCCCAGCTCGTACACCTGCTGGTCGTGACCTTCGGAGGTGAGCACCACGGCGGCGGCCTCGGCGTAGTCCGCGCGGGTGGCGGCGCTGACCCGCCCGTCGCCCGCCGCGCCCGCCACCCCGTGCTCCCGGTACGCGTCGAGCTGGTCGGTGTAGTTCTCCAGGTACCAGCTGTTGCGCAGGAAGACGTACGGCAGCCCGGAGTCGCGGATGAGCCGTTCGGTGTCCCGGTGCTCGCCGGCCAGCCGCATCTCGGCGGTGTCGGCGTGGGCGATGCTGGTGTAGACGACCAGCCCGACGCCGGCCTCCCGGGCGGCGGTGACCACGTTGGCGTGCTGGGGTCGACGTCGACCGACCTCACTGCCGGAGACGAACATCAGCTTCTCGGCTCCGGCGAGGGCGGCCCGGAGCGAGTCGGGGTCGTCGTAGTCGGCCGGGCGGGTGACGACGCCTTGGCCGGCGAGGTCGGCCAGCCGTTCGCGGTCGCGGCCGATCGCCACGATCTCCCCGGCCGGTACGCCGCGGTCGAGCAGCGCGGTGACGATGAGGCGGCCGAGCTGGCCGGTGGCCCCGGTGACGGCGATGGACATGCGCGCTCCCTGTGGTTGCGAGTTCAACTTCTTGGGTCAACCACCGCCGCGCCGCGATGCTTCCCGGTTCCGGAACCGGCGGGCTCTGGTGGGATCGACGGGGATGCGGTAGGAACGGCGAGAGAGCGCTCTCCGCTCTCCTTCCACCACCGAACAGGCAGGCAGATGCGATCATCCGACCCCTCCCGCCGCCGCTTCCTCGCGCTCACCGCCTCGGCGGCCTCGCTCACCGCCCTCGGTCTCCCGGCCGGTGCCGCCGTCGCGTCCCCGACCGCGCGGCCCGCCCGCGAGCCCGATTTCGGCCCGAACGTCTTCGTCTACGACCCGAGCACCCCGACCGAGGAGATCCAGTCCACCCTGGACCGGATCTTCACCGCCCAGGAGCACAACGAGATGGGCGCCGACCGGTACGCCGTGCTGTTCAAGCCCGGCCGCTACGAGGTGGACGCCCGACTCGGCTACTACACCACCGTGGCCGGGCTCGGCGCCCACCCGGACGACGTGGAGATCCACGGCGCGGTCCGGGTGATCGGCCAGCCCGACCCGAACTCGCCCGCCGGCATCTCCGCGCTGACCAACTTCTGGCGCTCGGCGGAGAACCTCGCCGTCACCCCGACCGACTGGTCGAACCAGTGGGCCGTCTCCCAGGCGTCGCCGATGCGCCGGGTGCACGTCAAGGGCGTGCTCTGGCTGGAACCCGGCAACGGCGGCTACTCCAGCGGCGGCTTCATCGCCGACTCCAAGGTGGACGGCATCACCATCAACGGCTCCCAGCAGCAGTGGCTCACCCGGGACAGCGAACTCGGCGGCGAGTGGACCAACGGCGTGTGGAACCAGGTCTTCTCCGGCGTGGTCGGCGCGCCCGCGCAGGGCTTCCCCGACCCGCCGTACACCACGCTGCCGACCAGCCCGGTGATCCGGGAGAAGCCGTACCTCTTCGTCGACCGCGCCGGCTGCTGGCGGGTGGCGGTGCCCCGCCTGCGCCGCGACACCGCGGGCACCACCTGGGGCGCCGGCGGCGCGCCGACGCCGTCGCTGCCGCTCACCGACTTCTTCATCGCCCGGCCCACCGACACCGCGACGCGGATCAACACCGAACTCGCCCGGGGCCGCCACCTGCTGCTCACCCCCGGCGTCTACCGCCTGGACCGGGCGCTACGGGTCCGCCGGCCGAACACCGTCGTGCTCGGCCTCGGCATGCCCAGCCTCGCGCCGGTCACCGGCGACGCGGCGCTGCGGATCGAGGACGTCGACGGGGTACGGATCGCCGGGGTGCTCGTCGACGCCGGGCCGGTCGAGTCGGAGGTGTTGGTCGAGGTCGGTGGGCGGCACAGCCACCGGGCGCACGCCGACAACCCGATCTCGTTGCAGGACGTCTTCTTCCGCGTCGGCGGTCCGTCCGCCGGCCGGGCGGTGACCAGTCTGGTGGTGCACAGCCGGCACACGCTGATCGACAACATCTGGGCCTGGCGGGGCGACCACGGCCAGCCGGGCACCATCGGCTGGGACGTCAACACGGCCGCCACCGGGGTGGTGGTCAACGGCGACGACGTCACCGCGTACGGGCTCTTCGTCGAGCACTACCAGCGCTGGCAGACCCGCTGGCACGGCGAGCGCGGCCGGACCGTGTTCTACCAGAGCGAGCTGCCCTACGACCCGCCGAGCCAGGCGGCCTGGCGCAGTCCGACCGGCGACGGCTGGGCCTCCTACCGGGTGGCCCCGCACGTCCGCACGCACGAGGCGTGGGGGCTGGGCGTCTACGCGTACTTCAACCAGGGCGTGGACATCCGCTGCGACCGGGCGATCGAGGCGCCGCGCCGGGCCGGCGTACGGTTCCACGACGCGATCACCGTGTTCCTGAACGGCAGCGGCGGGATCGAGCGCACGATCAACGAGGCCGGCACCCCGGTGGTCGGCTCGTACGGCACCAGCCCGGTGGTCAGCTACCCCTGACCGGCGGCGGTGGCCCGGACGGCCCCGGTCCGCGCGGCCGGGGCGGTCCGGGTGGGCCGCCGATCACCGGGAAACTTCGAGTTCAAAGCAGAGGCTCAGCCGGCGAGCTGGTCGACCCGGGAGAGGACCTGGTCGACCAGCCCGTACTCGCGGGCCTCCTCGGCGGTGAACCAGCGGTCCCGGTCCCAGTCGCGCTGGATCTCCTCCAGCGTGTGCCCGCTGTGCCGGGCGATCAGCTCCTGCATGGTGTGCTTCACGTGCAGCATGTTCTCGGCCTGGATGGTGATGTCGGCGACCGTGCCGCCGAACCCGCCGGAGGGCTGGTGCATCATGATCCGCGAGTGCGGCAGCGCGAACCGCTTGCCCGCCGTGCCGGCGCAGAGCAGGAACTGCCCCATCGAGCCGGCCATCCCGAGCGCCAGCGTCGCCACGTCGTTCTTCACCCACCGCATGGTGTCGTAGACGGCCATCCCGGCGCTGACCGAGCCGCCCGGCGAGTTGATGTAGAGGTAGATGTCCCGCTCCGCGTCCTCGGCCGCGAGCAGCAGGATCTGCGCGCAGATCTGGTTGGCCGAGTCGTCGGTGACCTCGGTGCCGAGGAAGATGATCCGTTCCTTGAGCAGCCGCTCGAAGACCCGGTCGCCGAAGACCGGCTGCCTCTCGTCCCGCATCCAGATGCCACTCATGACTGCCCACCTCCGTGACGCCGGTGGGCGGGGACCGCCCGGCGAGCCGGCGGTCTCCAGCGTCCGCCGGGCATACCCGCGCGGCCCAGGCTTTCTGCCCCGGGCAGACTCGCCCTCGGCAGAACCGGGTCGGCGCCGCCGGTCGGTGCGGGCCGCACCCCGGTCGTCCGTCGCGGCGACCGGCGCCACGCCCGGTCGGCGTTCGTCGGCCCCGACCGTGGGCGCTACGCCGCGACCGGGCGCCGTCGGGCCGCGCGGGCCCGGCGCCGGGCCAGCGCCGGTGAGGTACGCGGGCGCGGGCGCGCGGCCGGCGTCGGGATCAGCCAGATCCGGATGCCGGTGCCGAACAGCTCCGGTGCGTGGCCGAGCGGCGGGCCGACCGGCGTGGGGGACACGCCCATCGGGCGCAGCCCGCCGCCGAGCAGCGGGGTCGACCGGACCGGGTGCGCGGTGTGCGGCGGCGTGACCGGCCGGGCCGGATGCGGCGCGTTCGGGCCGCCCGGGCGTCGGGTGGCGTGCAGGCGGGGCGGGCCGACCCGGAGCTGCGGGCCGCTGCGGGCCGCGGGCACCCGGTCGAGCCGGGCCAGTGGCACCCCGGGACCGACCGGCGTGGGCCGCTCCCGGCGCAGCTCGTCGCGCGCCTCCTCCAGCAGGTCGGCGAGGTGGATGCCGAGCGCCCGGCAGATCGCGGCCAGCACCTCGGAGGAGGCCTCCTTACGCCCGCGCTCGACCTCGGAGAGGTAGGGCAGGGAGACGCCGGCCGCCTGCGCCACCTCGCGCAACGTGCGGCCCTGACGCAGGCGGATCCGCCGCAGCACCCCGCCGATCACCCGTCGCAGCAACGACATGCCGGCCTCCTCGCGGTCGCCGTTCGCCGACGCTACCCATCATGCCCCGTCCCGCCGGCGTGGACCGGCCCGGTCGGCCCCCGTAATGCCGACCGGGCCGGGGTCGGTCAACGCCAGACGACCGCTCGGCTGTGGAAGCTCGGCGAGAGGAAGTCCGCCTGGCCGACGATCAGACCGGCGTCGTTGACGTTGATCGCGACGCTGCCCACCGCCCCGTCCGGCAGTGGCAGCAGCTGGGAGCCCGCCGTCGGTGTGGGCCAGAGCATCGCCCGGCCGCCGGTGCCGTCGGTGCCGACCACCAGACCCGAGTCGTTCACGGCCTGCGCGGTGGGGGACGCCGAACTGGTGGACAGCCGGCGCATCGTCGTACCGTCCCAGAAGAACGCGGCGAACGCGCCGTCCGCGGTCCGGCTGGTGCCGACCACCTGACCGAGATCGTTGATGCCGCTCGCGTCGCTGGTGGGACCGCCGAGGGTGCCGAGCGGCCGGACGACCCCGTTGCGCCACACGAAGGCCTGGTTGACGAACGGCGGGTCGGTCCAGTCCCGGTAGCCGTAGGTGCCGGCGACCGTGCCCGCCTCGTTGACCGCGACGGCGCTCGCACCCGGCGGCGCGTCGATGGTGATCTCGGTGTTGCCGGTGCGGACGAACGCCCGCCGCCCGGCGAAGCTGTCGGTGACGTGATAAACGCCGACCACCCGGTCCCCGGCGGTGTCGTACGCGACGGAGAAGATGCCACCGGTGAGGCCGAGGTCCTGGATCTTCCCGTCGACCCAGGCCACGGCGTGGCTGCTGCCGTCCGCGGCCTGGGCGGTGCCGACGATGCGGCCCCGCTCGTCGATCGCCTGGGCCTGACTGTTCGGCCCGCCGAGCGTGCCCAGGTCCTCGATCCGCCCGTTCAACCAGCGGACCGCGTGCCAGTAGCCGCTGGCCAGTTCCGCCGACCCGACCACCACCCCGGCCGGGTTGACGTCGTACGCCGTGCTGCCCCGGCCGGTCAGCGACGGCAGCACGACGGCGGTGCGCTTCGCCGTCGGCATCGCCGAGGCGGGCGTCGGCGTGCCCGCCACCGCGGGTGAGGGGCCGGCCAGAGCCATCCCGACGACCACGGCCAGCGTGGTCAGTGCCGCACCTGTACGCATCCGACTCCCCTCGTCACATCCGTCGGGTCGAGTCTCACCCCCTGGGGCGTCGACGGATGTGACGAGATCCTTACCGCTTGCGGTGCGGGGGCCGGTCCCACGGCCCGCCCGGCCGACTCCCGGCGTACCCGCTATCTTGAGGGCGTGCAGGCGACGGTGGCGGAGCGGGACCGACGGTGATCCATTTTCCCGCGCAACGGCGGGGGCCGCTGAGCGCGCTGAGCCTGCGCCTGCTCGCCGCCCTCGGCCTGGTCTTCGCCACCGTCTTCGTGGTCTGGCTCGACCGCGACGGCTACCGCGACGTCAACGAGGACGGCCTGACGCTGCTCGACTGCTTCTACTACACGGTGGTCTCGCTCTCCACCACCGGGTACGGCGACATCACGCCGGCCAGTCCGTCGGCCCGCCTGATCAACGTCCTGTTCATCACCCCCGCCCGGGTGCTCTTCCTGATCATCCTGGTCGGCACCACCCTGGAAGTCCTGACCGAGCAGTACCGGACCGGCCGTCGCCTGTCGCGGTGGAGGAGATCCGTGAAGGACCACGTCATCATCTGCGGCTACGGCACCAAGGGCCGCAGCGCGGTCTCCGCGCTGCTGGAGAACGGGGCGGACAAGTCCAAGATCGTGGTGGTCGAGCGAAGCGGGCCGGCGCTGCGCCAGGCCACCTCGAACGGGCTGGTGACGATCGAGGGCTCGGCGACCCGCTCGTCGGTGCTGGAGGAGGCGCACATCCGCACCGCCAAGGCGGTCATCATCGCGACCGACAGCGACGACGCCTCGGTGCTGGTGGCGTTGACCGTCCGGCAGCTCACCGCCGGTCAGGTGCGGATCATCGCGGCGGTCCGGGAGGCGGAGAACGCGCCGCTGCTCAAGCAGAGCGGCGCGCACCACGTGATCGTCTCGTCGGCCACCGCCGGTCGGCTGCTCGGCCTCTCCACCTCGGCCCCGCCCCTGATCGACGTGGTGGAGGACCTGCTCACCCCCGGTCAGGGCATGGCGTTGGCGATGCGCTCGGCCGAGCGCAGTGAGGTGGGCCGCTCGCCGCGTGAGCTGGAGTCGCTTGTCATCGCACTGGTCCGGCGCGGCAAGGTGGTCGCGCTGAACGACCGGGCCGGTGCGGTGATCGAGACCGGCGACATGCTGGTTCACGTCCGCGACGACCGCCCGCAGGCGACCACCACGGCCTGAGCGCCGTCGACCGTCCCGGCGTGACCGGCGCCGGCCCGGTCAGCAGGCGTCCGGGCTCTCCGTGACCGCTTCGGTGCAGGTCGGGGCGCAGCCCTGGCTGGCCCGCCGGAGCAGGTCGTAGAGCAGTTCCCGCTCGTCGGGCGCCAGCGCGCCGAGCACCTCGTCCTCCGCGTCGGCGAGCGCGCACTCGGCCTCGCGGATCCGGGTGGTGCCCGCCCCGGTGAGGCTGACGACGTGCCGCCGGCGGTCGGTCGGGGAGCGACGGCGCTCGACCAGGCCCGCCGACTCCAGGTCGTTGAGCAACCCGACCACGTTGGTGCCGTCGATCTGGAGCGTGCCGGCCAGCCCCTGCTGGCTGATGTCGCCCGAGTCACGCAGCACGGTGAGCGCGACCAGGTGCCGGACGCGCAGGCCGAGCGGGGTCAGCACCGATTCCGAGCGCAGCCGCATCCGCCGGGCCAGGTGCTGGAGCAGCGGCCCGGAGCGGCGCTCGTCGGCGGGCTCGGCTGGCATGTGACCCAGTCTACGGCGAACAAGGAACATCGACCTGCTATAAATGGTTCGTGCTACACGAACGATCGATGGAGGAGTAAACGATGGCCCACCTGTTGCACATCGACTCGAGCATCAACGGTGAGCGGTCGGTCAGCCGTCGCCTCACCGCCCGCGCGGCCGACGCCTGGCGTGCCGCCCACCCCGGCGGCACGGTCACCTACCGGGACCTCGGTCAGGACCCGGTGCCGCACCTGGACACCGCCGGCGGTCTCGCGCGGGCGGTGCCGCCCGACCAGCACACGCCCGAGCAGCGCGCGTCCTGGCGGGTGACCGAGGACCTGGTGGGCGAGGTCCTGCGCGCCGACACGATCCTGCTCGGCCTGCCGCTCTACAACTTCGGCCCGCCCAGCAGCGTGAAGGCCTGGGTCGACCACCTGATCGCGCCCGGTCTCGCGCTCGACCCGGCCACCGGCGCCGGGCTGCTCGGCGGTCGTGAGTTCATCGTGCTCGGCACCCGGGGCGGCGGCTACGGCGCGGGCACCCCGCGCGCCGGCTGGGACCACGCCGAGCCCTGGCTGCCGCACGGACTGTCGCGCACCGGCCTGGAGCCGCGGTTCATCTCGGCCGAGCTGACCCTGGCCCCGGTCAACCCGGCGATGGCCGAGCTGGTCCCGCTGCACGAGGCGAGCCTCGCCGCCGCCGAGCGGGCGATCGACGGGCTGTGGGTGCCGGCGGCCGTCTGACCGATCCGGGAACCGCGAAAGGGCGGGCCGTCCCCCCGGGGACGGCCCGCCCTTTCGAATGCGCGGATCAGGGCGGAGCTACATGATCGTCCAGGTGTCACCGCTGCCGAGCAACGCCGAGAGCTGCTGCTCCGGGGTCTGGTCGACGCTCGCCCGCGCGGATGCGACCTGCTCCTGCACCACGCTGTCGTAGGAGGGCCGGTCCACCGACCGGAACACCCCGAGCGGCGTGTTGCGCAGATCCAGCCCGGGCAGTCGGGACAGCGCGAACGCGTACGCCGGGTCGGCGACCGTGACGTCGTGCACCACGATCTGCTCCGCCGGGGTGGCCGCGGTCTCCCGCACCTCCAGCCCGAAGCCGCCCGGCGGGTGGACGACGCAGAACTGCCCGTCGGTGCCGAACGTGATCGGCTGCCCGTGCTCCAGCCGGATCAGGTAGTCGTCCCGGGTGGTCGGCTCCTTCAAGGGCTCGAACGCGCCGTCGTTGAAGATGTTGCAGTTCTGGTAGATCTCCACGAACGCCGAGCCCTTGTGCTCGGCGGCGGCCCGCAGCACCGACTGGAGGTGCTTGCGGTCCGAGTCGAGCGTCCGGGCCACGAACGTGGCCTCGGCGCCGAGCGCCAGCGACAGCGGATTGAACGGGGCGTCCGCGGAACCGACAGGCGTCGACTTGGTGATCTTGCCGACCTCGGAGGTGGGCGAGTACTGGCCCTTGGTCAGCCCGTAGATCCGGTTGTTGAACAGCAGGATCTTCAGGTTGACGTTGCGGCGCAGCGCGTGGATCAGGTGGTTTCCGCCGATGGAGAGCGCGTCGCCGTCACCGGTGACGACCCAGACCGACAGGTCCGGCCGGGACACCGACAGGCCGGTGGCGATCGCCGGGGCGCGACCGTGGATCGAGTGCATGCCGTACGTGTTCATGTAGTACGGGAAGCGGGACGAACAGCCGATCCCCGAGACGAAGACGATGTTCTCCCGGGGGATGTTCAGCTCCGGCATGAAGCCCTGCACCGCGGCCAGGACGGCGTAGTCGCCGCAGCCGGGGCACCAACGCACCTCCTGGTCGGACTTGAAGTCCTTGGCGGTGAGCTTCAGGGCGACGGGCTCAGACATTCTTCAGGACCTCTTCCAGCATCGTCTCCAGCTCCGCGGCGGTGAACGGCAGGCCGCGGACCTGGTTGTAGCCGATCGCGTCGACCAGGTACTTCGCCCGGATCACGTGGGCGAGCTGGCCGAGGTTCATCTCGGGAACGACCACCCGGTCGTAGGAGCGCAGCACCTCGCCGAGGTTGGCCGGCATCGGAGCCAGGTGCCGCAGGTGCGCCTGGGCCACCGGCAGCCCGCGCTGGCGCAGCCCCCGGCAGGCCGCGCCGATCGGGCCGTACGTCGAGCCCCAGCCCAGCACCAGCACCCGGGCGTCGCCGTCCGGGTCCTCGACCTCCACGTCCGGCACCGGGATGGTCTCGATCCGGGCCGCCCGGGTCCGCACCATGAAGTCGTGGTTCGTCGGGTCGTACGAGATGTCGCCGGTCTTGTCGGCCTTCTCCAGGCCGCCGATCCGGTGCTCCAGCCCCGGCGTGCCGGGCACCGCCCACGGGCGGGCCAGCGTCTGCGGGTCACGCAGGTAGGGCAGGAACGTGGTGCCGTCCTCGCCGTTGGGCCGGGTGGCGAACTCCACCCGCAGGTCGGGCAGGGACTCCACGTCCGGCAGCAGCCACGGCTCGGAGCCGTTGGCCACGTAGTTGTCGGAGAGCAGGATGACCGGGGTGCGGTAGGTCAGCGCGATCCGCGCCGCCTCCAGCGCGGCATGGAAGCAGTCCGACGGCGACTTCGGCGCGATCACCGCGACCGGCGCCTCACCGTGCCGGCCGTACAGGGCCATGTTCAGGTCGGCCTGCTCGGTCTTGGTGGGCATGCCGGTGGACGGCCCCGCCCGCTGCACGTCGACGATGACCAGCGGCAGCTCCAGCGCCACCGCCAGGGAGATCGTCTCGCTCTTCAGCGCCACGCCCGGCCCGCTTGTGGTGGTGATGCCGAGCGAGCCGCCGTACGACGCGCCCAGCGCCGCGCCGACCGCGGCGATCTCGTCCTCGGCCTGCATGGTGACCACGCCGAACTTCTTGTGCTTGCTCAGCTCGTGCAGGATGTCCGAGGCCGGGGTGATCGGGTACGCGCCGAGGAACACCGGCAGCCCGGAGCGCACCCCGGCGGCCACCAGGCCCAGCGACAGCGCCGCGTTGCCGGTGATGTTGCGGTACGTGCCGGGCGGCATCTTCGCCGGCTTGACCTCGTACCGGACGGAGAAGTCCTCGGTGGTCTCGCCGAAGTTCCAGCCGGCCCGGAACGCGGCCACGTTCGCCGCCACCAGCTCCGGCCGGCGGGCGAACTTGCGCTCCAGGAACCGCAGCGTCGACTCGTACGGCCGGGAGTACATCCAGCTCAGCAGCCCGAGCGCGAACATGTTCTTGGCCCGTTCGGCGTCCTTCTTGGACACCGTCAGCTCGGCCAGCGCGCCGATCGTCATCGAGGTGAGCGCGACCGGGTGCACCGCGTAGCCGTCGAGCGTGTCGTCGTCCAGCGGGTTGGTCGCGTAGCCCACCTTGGCCAGGTTGCGGCGGGTGAACTCGTCGGTGTTGACGATGATGTCCGCCCCGCGCGGCAGGTCGGCCAGGTTGGCCTTGAGCGCGGCCGGGTTCATCGCCACCAGCACGTTCGGCGCGTCGCCGGGGGTCAGGATGTCGTAGTCGGCGAAGTGCACCTGGAAGCTCGACACGCCCGGCAGCGTGCCGGCGGGCGCCCGGATCTCGGCCGGGAAGTTGGGCAACGTGGAGATGTCGTTGCCCAACTGTGCCGTCTCCGAGGTGAACCGGTCGCCGGTGAGCTGCATGCCGTCGCCGGAGTCGCCGGCGAACCGGATGACCACCCGGTCCAGTTGACGGATCTGCTTGGTCACGCCCGCACCTCGCTTCGCTGAGCGCCGTCGCCCTCGTCGACGCGGCCCGCTCCGTTTCTCACCGTCAGAGCCTACGTCGGACGGTTAGGGCCGCCTTGGTGGTGGTCCGACGGGTGAGACCCGAACGGCCTGCTGTATGCCCTGATTAGGGATGGTTAGTACCGCCGACCGTAATCCAGATCACCGCGCCGCGCGGCTCACCGCTCCGTGGTCGGCTCCGGCGCGGTGATGTCGCTGCGGCGTCGCAGCGAGCGCGTGGCCAGCGTCAACGCGAAAACGACGAGCAGCGCCGACATGATGATCAAGGCAATGGCGAGCCCGCGGGCCGGGCCGTCGCCGGAATCGGACCGCTCGGACGCAGTCAGCACTCCCTGAGAACCCGTGGGCGCGGGCGCCCCGGCCACCGGCGTGGACTGCGCCGCCGCCGCGCTGATCCGGAAGCTCATCTGCACCTGTCGGTCCCGCCCGCTGCGCGGGTCCAACCGGCCGATCACCGCGCCGGCGAGCGGGGCCATGCGCTGGGCCTCCGCCGACGCGGTCACCGGCAGGCGCAGCGTCGCGGTCCGGCCGGCCGGCAGCGTGCCCAGCTCGCACCGGGTCCGGTCCGGGGCCACCGGGGCGCAGGCGTTCCCCGCGTCGCTCACCGTCACCCCGGCCGGGAGGAGCACCTCCACCCGGCCGGCGGCGTCCACCTCGCCGGTGTTGCCCAGCCGCACGGTGAGCGTGCTCGGCGCGCCGCTGATGTCGAAGAGGACCTCGTCGGCGCGGAGCGAGATGCCGGGCACCGGCGGGCCGGGCGGGAACAGCACCGCGAAGCCCTCGTCGTCGTACGCCGCCCCGGCGACGCCGGGCGCGACGGCGGTGACCTGGACCGATCCGCTCAGCGGCATGGTCTGCCAGGCGTCCCCGGCGACCCGGACCCGGATGGTGGCGCTGAACCGGGCGTCGGGCGCGACGGTCCACCCGCCGCAGCGGTGGTTGCCGCCCCCGGCGTCGACGCAACCCGGCGTGCCGCCGTCGACCAGCCCGGCCGGCAACGAGTAGCCGAGGCTGATCTGCTCCTCGCGTCCACCGGTGTTGGTCACCGTCACCCGCAGCGTGGCCACCGTGCTGTCGGCGTTCCAGTAGTCCGGCGTCAGTGCCAGGTCGCCGGTGCTGACCTGCACCCCCAACGGCCCGCCGGCGGCCTGGGTGGGCGGTGGCGGCGGGGGCTTGACGGGCGGCCCGACCGGCGGCGGGGCCGGTGCGGTGGTGGTGGCCGGCGCGGTGGTGGCGGGCGGGGCCGGCGCCGTGGTGGGCGGCGGGGCCGGCTCGGTGGTGACCGGCGGCGGGGGTGTGGTCGGCGGCGGGGGTGCCTCCGTCGGCGGTGCCGTGGTCGGGGCCGGCGCGGTGGTGGTCGCGTCCCCGGTCGGCGTCGGCTCGGTCGGGTCGCCGGGGTCGCCGCCCGGGTCGCCCGGCGGGCCCGGGTCGGCCACCCGGACCACCCCGGCCGCGGCGGCGGGGGTGACTGCGGCCCATCCCGGCGCCACCACGGCGACCGCCGCGGCCGCGGCGATCAGCGCGGGCGCGATCAGCGCGAGGGTACGGCGAGGCGTGACCCGGTGGGCAGGCCGGACGCGGGGGCGGGTCATCTGTCCTCCGGGGACGTGTCAACGAGGTCTCATTATTCGGGGACGGTTGCCCTCCGGCACTAGTCCCGACAGGAAACGAATTCGTAACGTGTCCGAGACGTCTCGACGGGACCGGTACGCTCCGGGTCGTGACCGGATACCTTGGCTCGTACGCCACGCTCGGTCTACTGCTGCTCGCCGCCGTGCTCTTCTTCCTGACGGCGTTCTCGGCGAACCGGATGTTACGTCCGGCCCGACCGGCGGAGCCATGGGGCAAACGGGCCGCGTACGAGTGCGGGCTCGACCCGGTCGGCGGCGACTGGGCCCAGATGCAGATCCGCTACTACGTCTACGCGTACCTCTATGTCCTGTTCGCGGTGGAGGCGGTGTTCCTCTTCCCGTGGGCGCTGGTCTTCGACCGGCCCGGCTTCGGGGCGACCACGGTGGTGGAGATGGGCGTCTTCGTGGCGATCGTGGCGCTCGGCATCCTCTACGCCTGGCGGCGCGGCGTGCTGCGCTGGACCTGACCCCTAGGCCAGCCCGCGCCGGGTCGCCGCCGGCGGCCGGTCCCCCCGGATCGACGCCACCATGTCCAGCACCCGACGGGTCGGGCGGACCTGGTGGGCGCGGAACACCCGGGCGCCGAGCCAGGCCGAGACCGCGGTGGCGGCGAGCGTCCCCTCCAGCCGTTCCGGCACCGGCAGGTCCAGCGTCTCGCCGATGAAGTCCTTGTTCGACAGCGCCACCAGCAGCGGCCAACCGGTGTCGGTCAGCTCGGCCAGCCGCCGGGTGATCTCCAGCGAGTGCCGGGTGTTCTTGCCGAAGTCGTGCGCCGGGTCGATCAGGATGCCGTCCCGGCGTACCCCCAGCCCGACCGCGCGTTCCGCCAGCCCGGTGACGGTGTCGAGCACGTCGGTCACCACGTCGTCGAAAGCCGCCCGGTGCGGCCGGGTACGCGGGGCCAGCCCACCGGCGTGCGAGCAGACCAGCCCGGCGCCGGTCGCCGCGGCGACCCGGGCCAGCGCCGGGTCCGCCCCCGACCAGGTGTCGTTGAGCAGGTCCGCGCCGGCCGCGACCGCCTCCACCGCCACCTCCGCCCGCCAGGTGTCGATCGAGACGACCACGTCGGGAAAGGCGGCCCGGACCGCGGCGATGGTGTCCACCGTGCGGCGGATCTCCTCGGCCACGTCCACCTCGTCGCCGGGCCCGGCCTTCACCCCGCCGATGTCGATGATCTCCGCGCCCTCGGTCACCGCCCGCTCGACCGCCCGCAGCGCGCTGTCCCGGGCGAACGTGGCGCCCCGGTCGAAGAACGAGTCCGGGGTGCGGTTCACGATCGCCATCACCACCAGCTCACCCGGGGCGAAGGCCCGTCCACCGAGCCGCAACATCCCGGTCATCCCCGCCTCCTCGTCCCGGTGCCAACCGTCGCACCCTCGCATGTCCCCGCGGTGCCACCCGCCACCGCCCCGAGATCTTGGTACGTAACGGCCCCTTCCGGGGCACTTACGTACCAAGATCTTCGCGTTTCCTGGAATGTGGAAGACGGGCGGCGGTCGGGAACGAACCTCCACCACGCCGGGAGCGCGGGTTTTGCCGACCGGAGGCCGTGGAGGGCTCGCCCGATCCCGGCCCGCATGCCACGATCTCTCCATGGGTGAGGTTCTGCTCCTCTTGGTCGTCGCGCTGACCGTCGCGGCAGTGGTGTTCGGAGTGACGGTGCTCGTCTCCGGGCGGGATCCGGGGCTGGTGCCGGCCGAGCCGGACGGCCGGGCCGTGCCGCTGCCGGGCGGCCGCCCGCTCGACGAGTCGGACGTGACCGGGGTCCGGTTCGACACCGCGCTGCGCGGTTACCGGATGGCCCAGGTCGACGTGGCGCTCCGGCGGGCCGCCTACGACATCGGCTACAAGTCCGAGCTGATCGGCGTGCTGGAGGCCGAGAACACCGCACTGCGGGAGGGGCGGACCGAAGAGGCCGACGCGTTGCGTCGGGCGCGCGAGGAGGCCGTCGTTGCCGGGGCCGGGACGGGCGGCGACGAGTCGGCCCTCGACCCGTCGGGCGCCGGTCCGGTGACCATCGACCTGTCGACGCCTGAGCCGCAGACCGCTCCGCCGGCCGAGGCGGGCGTGGCGGAGGCGCCGGCCGCCGCCGCGGTCGAGGACACCACGTCCCCGGCCGGTGGGATCACCGCCGGGCCGGCCGGCGCGAGCGCGGACGACAGCGAGGTGGACGACCGGGCCCGCGGGCCGGTGGCCCGCTCGGAGCCGGCGTGACCGGCGCGGAGGGTTCCGCAGGCTTCGCCGAGGCGGCCCAGCCGGGTGCCGCCGAGGTCACCGCCACGGTGATCGTCGACGCGCCGGCGGAGCGCGTCTTCGCGGCGCTGACCGCGTGGGAACGGCAGTCGGACTGGATCCCGTTCACCAGGGTCCGGGTGGTCGAGGGCGACGGCGGCGAGGGCAGCCTGGTCGAGGCGGTCACCGCGGTCGGCCCGGCCGTGCTCCGCGACGAGATGCGGGTGGTGCGCGTCGACGCGCCGTACGAGGTCGGCGTGGTGCACTGCGGCAAGCTGCTGCGCGGCCCGGGCGTGCTGCGGTGCACCCCGATGGACCGGGAGCGCACCCAGGTGGTCTGGCACGAGTGGTTCCACCTGCCGGGCGGGGCGGCGGGCCGGGTGGCCTGGCCGGTGCTCTGGCCCGGCTCGAAGTTCGGCCTGACCCAGGCGCTGAAGAGGTTCGCCCGGCTGGTCGAGCAGGGCCGCCTGCCCTGACCGTGGCGTGCCGGCGGAGTCGGTGGGTCGCACTACCCTGTGCGGCGTGACTGACCTGGTGACCGGCCCGGACGGGCTGCCCCGTTGCGCCTGGGGGGCGAGCACCCCCGACTACGCCGCCTACCACGACGAGGAGTGGGGTCGACCACTGCGCGGCGACGACGCGCTCTACGAGCGGCTCACCCTGGAGGCGTTCCAGTCCGGCCTGTCCTGGCTGACCATCCTGCGCAAGCGGCCGGCGTTCCGGCTCGCCTTCGACGGGTTCCGGATCGAGTCGGTCGCCGGCTACGGCGAGGCCGAGACGGCCCGGCTGCTGGCCGACGCCGGGATCGTCCGCAACCGGGCCAAGATCGAGGCGGCGATCGCCAACGCCCGCGCCGCGCTGGAACTGCCCGAAGGGCTCTCCACGCTGCTCTGGTCGTTCGCGCCCCCGCCCCGACCGGCGCGTCCCGCCTCGTTCGGTGACGTGCCGGCGCTCACGCCGGAGTCCACCGCGATGGCCAAGGCGCTCAAGAAGCGCGGCTTCCGCTTCGTCGGCCCGACCACCGCCTACGCGTTGATGCAGGCCAGCGGCATGGTGGACGATCACCTCGCCGGATGCCACGCCGGTGGTGACCGGGCCGGGGTGTGACGACGCGGCGTGATGGGATTGGGGCATGACCGACACCGAGCCACGGACGAGCGGGACGACCGACGCCGACACCACGCCGGGTGCCTGGGCGGTGCTGCTGCCCGCCGAGCGCTACCAGGCCGAGCGGTTGGTGCACCACGACGTGCTGGAGCTGACCGGGTTGCCGGGGGTGGCCCGGCCGCGCCCGGGTGACCGGGTGGCGGTGCTGGTCGAGGAGCCGCTGCGGCTGGTGGCGCTCGGCCGGGTGACGCGCCCCGGCGCCGGGGGCCGGGAGGATCCGGACGACCCCCAGTCCGACGCGGCGGCCGGCGCGCTCGTGGTGACGTACACCCGGCGGGCGCTCGACGAGCCGGTGCCGGTCGACGGCCCGGCCCCGGACGGCCCGGTCGTCGCGCTCGACCCGGTGCGCTGGCGGGCGCTGGCCGACCGGCTCGGTCCGCCGCCGGCCCGGCGCACCTGGCTGGTCAGCCTCGACCTGCCGATCGAGGCGGCCACGCGGGCCGAGGCGGTCCGGATCTTCTGGTCCTACGTGCAGGAGCTGGGCCCGCGTGAGTTGCCGGCGTTCGTCTCGCCGGCCGGCGACGAGCTGGCCATGCAGGCGTTCGTGCTCGGTGTCGAGGCCAACCAGGACCCGGAGGAGGACGACTGAGCCTCAGCGCCCCTCGAAGACCGGCTTCTGCTTGTTGACGAACGCCATCGTGGCGGCCCGGTGGTCGGCGGTGCCGCCGCAGATGGCCTGCGCCTGTGCCTCGGCGGCCAGCGCGTCGGCGAGCGTGCCGGCGTCGGCGATGGAGAGCTGACGCTTGATCGCCCCGTACGCGACGGTCGGGCCGGCGGCGAGCCGGGCGGCCAGCTCCTGCGCGGCCGGGAGCACCTGCTCGTCGTCGTCCACCAACCGGGTGAGCAGGCCCAGCCGGCAGGCGTCCTCGGCGCCGACCGGCTCGGCGAGCATGAGCAGCTCGACCGCCTTGGCGTGGCCGACCAGCCGGGGCAGCGTCCAGGAGGCCCCGGTGTCGGCGGCGAGCCCGACCCCGGCGAACGCCATCAGGAACCGCGTCTTCGGGCCGCCGATGCGGAAGTCGGCCAGGAACGCCAGCGAGGCGCCGGCCCCGGCGGCCATCCCGCGTACCGCGGCGACCACCGGCTTGGGCAGGTTGGCCAGCCGGGCGGCGATCGGGTTGTAGTGCGCCCGCACGGTGGCGAGCGGGTCGGCGTCCGCCGACTCCAGCGTCTGCACGTGCTCCCGCAGGTCCTGCCCGGCGCTGAACGAGCCGCCCGCGCCGGCCAGCACGACCGCCCGGCAGGAGCGGTCGGTCTCCAACTCGGCCAGCGTCTCCCGGAGCGCCTCCTTGAGCGCCACGTCGAGCGAGTTCATCGCCGTCGGGCGGTTCAGCGTCAGGGTGACGACGGCGTCGGTGCGGTCGACGAGCAGCGGCTCGGTCACGTTTCTAACGACCCTTCTGTCGGGCGAGGCGGTGGCTGGCGTCGAGGCACTGCTCGACGTACCGGTCGGCGGCCGGCCGGAGCCGGGCCGCGTGCCGGTCGAAGAACCCGGCCGCGCTCGTGCCCGGCCAGCGCTCGGGGAGCAGCGCCGGGGGCAACTGCGGGTCCCGGAACAGGAAGGTACGCCACGCGTGCACGAGCCGGAACCGGGCCGCGTACGCCTCCTCGTCGCTGCTGCGGACCGTGACGCCGGACAGCAGCGGCTTCTGTTCGGCGACGAAGCGTTCGTACGCCCGGCCGATCTCGACCAGGTCCCAGGCCCGGCGGACCACGCCCATGGCGCCCGGGGTGCCGGCGGCGTGCGCGGCGGTGAACCGTTCGAAGCGCACGCCCGCCTCGGCGAGCAGCAGGTCGACGTCCTCACCGGGGCGGGTGGCCACCCAGGTGCAGTCGTCGAGCGTGCCGTAGCCGAGGAAGGTGAGGTTGGCGGCGAGCCGCTGCCGGTCCCGGCGGGCGGCGGGCGTCGTGAGGACGAGAAGATCGAACCGTCCGTCCCAACTGTGCCGACCGGTCCGGTAGATCCGGGAGGCCGCCTCGTCGAGTCGACGACCCGCTTTCGGGGTGATCGAATATCCGGGTCCGGAGGCGAGCCGGAGTGGTTCCAGCCAGCCCTGACGGACCATCCGGGACACCGCGGTGCGTACCGCCGGTGGGGCGATCCCGAGCGGCGCCAGCAGCTTGACCAGGGCGGCGACCGGTGCACGGCCACCCCGGACGCGGAGGTGGTCGCCGTACAGGTCGAAGAGTGCCGACCGTGCCTGCATGACCGCACATTGTGACAGGCCTACCCAAGATAAGCTAGATGCTGTTACATCAATGCTGCTTCGGTTTGGGTCCGGCGGTGTTCATCAGGGAAAATCGTTGGTCGACGCCTCCGCGACTGTTGCGGGTGCGATGGCGAAGTGGCTGTGGGGCAACCCACCGACCCTGGTGTAGGTCTGAGGGGAGACAACATGGCGGCGATGAAGCCGCGGACGGGCGACGGTCCGCTGGAAGTCACCAAGGAGGGCCGGGGCATCGTCATGCGGGTCCCGCTGGAGGGTGGTGGCCGGCTCGTCGTCGAGATGACTCCCGACGAGGCCACCGCGCTGGGTGACGCGCTGAAGGCGGCCGCCGGCTGATTCGAGGAGTGGTCCGCGTGGCGTCCGCCGCGCGGACGGTTCGCCCTACCCTGAGCCACCGGCTTGCCCGGTGGCTCAGGGCCTTCCTCGGCCGGTAAGCGGCAGAGCGTCCCGCTTAACACGTTTTCGGAGGTACGGTCCAGCGTGCTGGCCATTCGTCTGGTGAGCGGGTCCACGCGACCCGACGCCCTCGTCCTGCCCATCCGTCCCGGTGGGTCGGACGCCCCGCCGACGTTGGTCCCGACCGCCGTCCCGCCCGATGACGACGTCCGGGCCACCGCGACCGCGCTGCTGCCCGCCGCCCGCCTCACCGGGGCCGCCGGCGAGATCCGCGAACACCTGCGTCCCGGAGGTGCCCCGAGCCGGCTCTGGCTGCTCGGCGTCGGCGACGGCGACGAGGCGGGCTGGCGCTCCGCCGGGGCCGCGCTGGCCCGTGCCGGCAAGGATGAGACACAGATCACGATTTTGCTTCCCGACGGGTCCGAGCCGGCGCTGCGCGGTCTGGCCGAGGGGCTGCTGCTCGGCTCCTACCGGTTCCGGCTCACCGAGGCCGGCGCACGACCCGCCCTGGCCCGGGTGGACGTGCTGGTGGCCGATCCGGACGCGCTCGCCGACACGCTGGCCGCGGCCCGGGTCACCGCCGAGATGACCCGGCTGGCCCGCGACCTGACCAACACCCCGTCCTCCACCAAGCACCCGGCGTGGTTCGCCGACCAGGTGGCCGGCGCCGCCGCCGACCGCCCCGACCTGCACCTGCGCGTGCGTGGCCCGGAGGAGCTGTCGGCCGAGGGCTTCGGCGGCATCCTGGCCGTCGGCGGCGGCTCCGTCCAGGGGCCGCGCCTGGTCGAACTGGACTGGCGGCCGGCCGGCGCGCGTACCCACGTGGTGCTGGTGGGCAAGGGCATCACGTTCGACACCGGCGGCATCTCGATCAAGCCGGTGCCGGCCATGAAGCTGATGCGCAAGGATATGGCCGGCGCCGCCGCCGTGGTGGCCGCCACGCTGGGCGCCGCCGCGCTGCGCCTGCCGGTCCGGATCACCACGCTGGCCCCGCTGGCCGAGAACATGGTCAGCGGCTCCGCTTTCCGCCCCGGCGACGTGATCCGGCACTACGGCGGGCTGACCAGCGAGAGCACCAACTCCGACGCCGAGGGGCGGCTGGTGCTCGCCGACGCGATGGCGTACGCGGTCCGGGAGCTGAAGCCCGACCTGCTCGTCGACCTGGCCACCCTGACCGGGGCGAACGCGGTCGCCCTGGGCAAGCGGCACGCCGCGCTCTACGCCGAGAACGACGACCTGGCCGGCGACCTGCTGGCCGCGATCAGCGCGGCCGGCGAGCGGGCCTGGCGGATGCCGCTCGCCGACGACTACCTGGAATACCTGGCCAGCGACGTCGCCGACCTGCACAGCTCCCCGGCCCGGGGTGCCGGCTCGGTGGTGGCCGCGCTCTTCCTCCGCGAGTTCACCGGCGACCTGCGGGACCGCTGGGCGCACCTGGACATGTCCGCCCCGTCCTGGTCCGACGATGTGCACGGCGAGCTGACCAGGGGCGCCACCGGCTGGGGCGTACGCGGGTTGCTGCGCTGGCTGGCGACGCTGGGCTGAGCGGGCGGCGTCAGCTCTTCACGGCGGCGAGCAGCCCGTGGCCGACCGGCAGCAGCGCGGGCACCCAGTGCTCCGACTCGCGGATCGCCTTGATGGTCTCCCGCACCGTCACCGTCTCCATGTCCCGCGCGGCCGGGTCACCGATCCGGCCGGCGGCCAGCGCGCCGTTGAGCGCGAGCACCCCGCCGGGACGCAGCAGCCGCAGCGCCGCGTCCACGTACGCCGCGAAGCCGGGGCCCGGCGCGTCCGCGAAGACCAGGTCGTAGACGCCGTCCGCGAGACGCGGCAGCACGTCGAGCGCCCGACCGGTGATGATCCGGGTACGCCCCGACGGGAAGCCCGCCTCCTGGAACAGCCGCCGGGCGATGCGCTGGTATTCCACCTCCACGTCGATCGTGGTGAGCACGCCGTCGGGGCGCATGCCGCGCAGCAGCCACACGCCGCTGACCCCGGTGCCGGTGCCGATCTCCACCACCGCGCGGGCGTTACCGGCGGCGGCGAGCAGGCGCAGCGCGGCACCGGCACCGGACGTCACCGCCTCCACACCCACCTCGTGGGCGAGGGCGCGGGCCGTGCGCAGCACGATGTCCTCGGTGACGTACGACTCGGCGAACTGCAACGCCTGGGCCGTCGAACCGCCGGGACCGGCGACCGTGGCGATGGGGCACCTCCTGGGGGCGGGGCTGGTGCGAGGGGTCGGTTGGCACTGTGAGCGTAGAGGCGAGCCGGTACGCGCGCAGCCGCGAGTCGGCCCTCGGGCGATCACGGGCGGCAACCCCTGACTCCACCCGGGGCATCCGTGCAATCCTGGATGGGTCCCGCGCGTCTCGATCGTCCGGCTCCGCCGGCGTCGGCGCGGGGCGCGCGGGACGAATGTGGGAGGCACGGACGTGACCGACGGCTGGGACTGGCGCCGGCCCGGCGGCTCGGGCGCACCGGCGGGAGGGCCGGTGCCCGGGCAGCCACCGCCGAGCGCCGGGGGTGGCACGACGTCGCCCTGGTGGTCCGACGCGCTGGCCGACCCGTGGCGGGACCCGTACGCGCCCGCGGCCGTGGTGGTCCCGGCCACCGCGCCCACCGGAGCGGGTGAGCCGGAGCCGGTCACCGACCCGGACGTGCCGACCCGGCCGGGGCTGCGTCAGGTGGTGTTGATCTCGCTGATCACCGCGCTGCTGGCCGGCTCACTGGGCAGCGCCCTGACCTACGCCTTCCTGGGTGGCGGCGCCGTGCCGACGCTGGGCGCGCAGGCCGGGCAGGCTCCGGCACTCGCCCAGCGCAAGCCGGAGTCGCTGGCCGGGGTCGCCGAGCGGGTGCTGCCCAGCGTGGTCACCATTCGGGTGGCCAGTCTCGGCGGCACCAGCGAGGGCTCCGGCTTCGTGGTGAGCACCGACGGGCACATCGTCACCAACGACCACGTGGTCGCGGACGGCCCGGGCAAGGCCACGGTGGTGTTCAACGACGGCAGCACCGCCGCCGGCACCGTGGTCGGGCAGGACCCGGAGTCGGACATCGCGGTCATCAAGGTCACCCGCAGTGGGCTGACGCCGGTGCAGTTCGGCGACTCGGACGCGCTCGCGGTGGGGGACCCGGTGCTCGCCATGGGTTCGCCGCTGTCGTTGGCCAACACCGTCACCGCCGGCATCGTCAGCGCGCTGGACCGCACCATGCAGGCGGGCGAGCCGGGCGGGCCGACCCGCTACTACGCGGCGATCCAGACCGACGCCGCGGTCAACCACGGCAACTCCGGCGGCCCGCTGGTGGACGGGGCGGGCCGGGTGGTCGGCGTGAACTCGACGATCAAGTCGCTGGTGGCCGACGGGCAGGAGGCCGGCAACATCGGGCTCGCCTTCGCCATCCCGATCAACCAGGCCAAGCGCGTCACCGAGGAGATCATCGGCACCGGCCGGGCCCGGCGTACGGTGATCGGCGCCTCGGTGGGTGGCACCGGCGCCACCGGCGGCGGGGTGCGGCTCAACGCCGTCGAGCCGGCCGGTCCGGCGGCGGCGGCCGGGATGCGTACCGGGGACGTGGTGCTCCGGCTGGACAAGCACCCGATGACCGACCCGACCGACCTGGTGGCGTTGGTGCGCAAGTACGCGCCGGGTTCGGTGGTGACGGTGGAGTACCGGCGCGGGTCGGCTCGGCAGAACACCTCGGTGACGCTCGCCGCGGACGCCAAGTGAGGACCGGTGACCCCCTCCCGCCGGGCCGCCTTCCGTGCGTAGTCTTGCCCTGACACGGACGAGGAGGCCGGAGTGTTCGAGAACCTGAACTGGTGGGAGATCGGCGCCCTGCTGCTCCTGGCATTGTTGATCTTCGGGGACCGGCTGCCCAACGTGATCAACGACGGCCTGCGGATGGTGCGCAACCTGCGGAACATGGCGCGGAACGCGACCGGAGACCTGAGCCGCGAGCTGGGGACCGACATCCAGCTGGAGGACCTGCACCCGAAGGCGTTCATCCGCAAGCACCTGCTCAGTGAGGACGACGAGCAGGCGATCCGGAAGCCGCTGCAGAGCATGTACGACAACCTGCGCTCGGACGTCACCGGCGTGCACGACGAGCTGAAGGACGTGGCCAAGGCGGCGGACCTGCGCACCCCCACGCCCCGCCCGGCGGTGGGGACCCCCACCGCCACCCCCACCCCCACCACCCCGACCCCGCGCCCGTCCTACGACGACGCCACCTGACCCCGTCCCCCACGGGATCCGCGGGGGAGGGTGAGGGGAAGTGGGTCAGCGGCCGGCGGGCTTGAGGCCGAGCGGCTTGCCGAGCAGGGACTCGCGGCGCACGGCGAGCCGGTCGGCCACCTCGAACATGGCCTTCGCGGCCGGCGCGTCCGGCTGGGTCAGCACGATCGGCTGGCCGGCGTCGCCGCCCTCGCGGACCCGGGTGTCCATCGGGATCTGCCCCAGCACCGGCACCTGCGCGCCGATGGTCCGGGTCAGCGACTCGGCCACCGCCGCGCCGCCGCCGGCACCGAAGACCTCCATCCGGGAACCGTCCGGCAGTTCGAGCCAGGACATGTTCTCGATCACACCGACCACCCGCTGGTGGGTCTGCAACGCGATGGCGCCGGCCCGCTCGGCCACCTCGGCGGCGGCTGCCTGCGGCGTGGTGACCACCAGGATCTCGGCGTTCGGCAGCAGTTGGGCCACCGAGATCGCGATGTCGCCGGTGCCCGGCGGCAGGTCGAGCAGGAGGACGTCCAGGTCACCCCAGTAGACGTCGGCAAGAAACTGCTGGAGCGCGCGGTGCAGCATCGGGCCGCGCCAGACCACCGCCGCGTTGCCGGGAGTGAACATGCCGATCGAGATGACCTTCACGCCGTGCGACTGCGGCGGCATGATCATGTCCTCGACCCGGGTCGGCGCGCCGTCGGCGCCGAGCATGCGGGGCACCGAGTGGCCGTAGATGTCGGCGTCCACCACGCCGACCGACAGGCCGCGGGCGGCCAACGCGGCAGCCAGGTTGACCGTGACGCTGGACTTGCCGACGCCGCCCTTGCCGCTGGCCACCGCGTAGACGCGGGTCCGTGAGCCGGGCTGGGCGAACGGGATCACCGGCTCGGCGGTGCCACCGCCGCGCAGCTTCGACTGCAACTCCTGGCGCTGCTCCGGGCTCATCACCCCGAAGATGATCTCGACGCGACTCACCCCGGGCACCGCCCCGACCGCGGCGGTGATGTCGGTACGCAGCTTGTCCTTCAGCGGGCAGCCGGCCACGGTGAGCAGCAGCTCCACCCGCACCACGCCGTCGTCGTCCCGCTCCGCGGAGCGGACCATGCCGAGTTCGGTGATCGGCCGACGGATCTCCGGGTCGTTGACGGTGGCCAGCGCGGCCTGGATCGCGTCGGAGACGGTGCTGACGGGTGCTGACATGCCGGTAATGCTACGTCGGGCTCTGGTGGCGGGCGTCGTGGGCGTGGTCACCGTCGAGCTCGTCGCGGGGCTCGTCGAGCGGGCGCCCACCGGGCGGTCGCCGTGCCCCTCGGTCCTGCTGTCCGCGGTCCTGCTGTCCCCGCTCGTGCTGCCGCCGTTCCAGCTTGCGCCGCCGCTCGGCTGCCTCGTCCAGCTCCTCGGCCAGCCGGGTCAGCTCGGAGCGGAGGAAGTCCCGGGTCGCCACGTCCCCCATCGCGATCCGCAACGCGGCGATCTCCCGGGCCAGGTACTCCGTGTCGGCCTTCTGCATGGTGGCCCGCCGCCGGTCCTCGTCCAGCGAGACCCGGTCCCGGTCCGCCTGCCGGTTCTGCGCGAGCAGGATCAGCGGGGCGGCGTACGAGGCCTGGAGGGAGAGCACCAGCGTCAGGAACGTGAACGTGTACGGGTCGAACCGCAGGTGCGCCGGGGCGAGCGTGTTCCACAGGAACCAGGCGGCCAGGATCAGCGTCATGTAGACCAGGAAGTTGGCCGTGCCCATGCCCCGGGCGATGCCCTCGGCCCAGCGGCCGAAGGAATCCGCGTCGATCCGGGGCAGGTGCAGGCCCCGGGGGGCGCGCGGCTGGTCGAGCCGCTCGCCGCGTCGCTGCTCACTCATCGTCCACGGTCCCGTCGTCGGTGGCGGACGGGGTCGGTGCCGCGTCCCGGTCCCGCCAGTCGCGCGGCAGGGAATGGTCCAGCACGTCGTCCACCGTGACGGCGCCGACCAGCCGGTTGCTCCGGTCCACCACCGGCATGCCCACCATGTCGTAGGTGGCCATCCGGCGGGTGATCTCGGTCAGCGGGGTGGACGTCCGGAGCGGGTCGATGTCGTTGACCACGATGCCGCCGAGCAGGTCGGCCGGAGGCTCGCGGAGCAACCGCTGGAAGTGCACCATACCCAGGTAACGGCCGGTCGGCGTGGTCAACGGCGCGCGGGTCACGAAGACCTGCGCCGCCACGGCGGGCGAGAGCTGCACCTCCCGGATCCGGGCCAGGGCCTCGGCGACGGTGGCGTCCGGTGGCAGGATCACCGGCTCGGAGGTCATCACGCTGCCGGCGGTGCCCGAGGCGTAGCGCAGCAGTTGGCGCACCGGATCGGCCTCGTTCGGCTCCATCAGGTCGAGCAGCACGTCCTGCTCCGGCGGGGGCAGCTCGTTGAGCAGGTCGGCGGCGTCGTCCGGGTCCATCTCCTCGAGTACGTCGGCGGCCCGTTCCCGGTCCAGGGCGGCCAGGATCTCCACCTGGTCGCGCTCGGGCAGCTCGCTGAGCACGTCGGCGAGACGCTCGTCGTCGAGCGCGGCGGCCACCTCGTTGCGCCGGGCGTCGGGCAGGTCCTGGAGCGCGTTGGCCAGGTCGGCCGGGCGCATGTCCTCCAGCACGGCGAGCAGGTTGGCCGTACCCCGGTTGTTGTCGCCCACGACGCCGAGGCCGCGGACCCGGTCCCACTCGACCTGGTGCAGGTGGCCGCGGCGGGTGAGCCGGCCGGTCTGCTCGCGGACGGCGACCCGGGTCAGCGCCCACTCGCCGCCGCGGCTGTGCTCCATGGCCACGTCCACCACCGAGCCGGTCGGCCCGCTGTCGAGCTGGACCCGCCGGTCGAGCAGTTCCTGGAGCACCAGCAGCTCGTTCGGTCGTTTCTCGAACCGGCGCAGGTTGAGCGTGCCGCTGCCGAGCACCACGGCGTCCGGGTCGATCGAGGTGATCCGGTTGATGGAGAGGAAGATGCGGCGCCGCATGGGCATCTCGGCGACCAGCCCCACCACCTCCGGCGGTCGTTGGGTCGGACGCATTCGGGCGACCGCGTCGCGGACGCGGCCCACCTGGTCGCCGTTCGGGTCGAAGACGGCGACTCCGGCGAGTCGAGCGATGTAGACCCGGTTCGGCGTGCTCACGGGCACCAGCCTAAGGGCCTACTCTCTAACAGCATGTCGACCTTGGCCTACGAGATCGTGGACGTCTTCACCGACCGCCCGTTCGCCGGCAACCCGCTGGCCGTGGTGTTCGGCGCGGAAGCGCTGGCCACCGAACAGATGCAGGCGCTCGCGCTGGAGTTCAACCTGTCCGAGACGGTCTTCGTGCTGGCGCCCACCCAGGCCGGCGCCACCTACCGGGCCCGCATCTTCACCCCGACCGACGAGCTGCCGTTCGCCGGGCACCCCAGCGTGGGCGCCGCGGTGACCGCCGGCCGGCGCGGCCTCTTCGAGGTGGGCCGGGTCACCCAGGAATGCGGCGCCGGCGTGCTGCCGGTCGAGGTGACCCCCACCGGAGCGACGCTGACCGGGGGCACCCCGACGCTCGGCCCGGAACTCGACCCGGAGCCGCTGCTGGAGATCGTCGGGCTCACCGCGGCCGACCACGCCGGGCCACCGCCGCGCGTCGCCGGGTGCGGCCTGGAGTTCCCCTACCTTCCGGTACGCCCCGACGCGGTGGCCCGGGCGCGGCTGAACACGGCGGCGGCGGAGCGGTACGGCGTCGAGCACGTCAGCCTCTTCTCCTGGGACCCGGAGTCGCAAACCGCGCACGCCCGGGTCTTCGTGCCCGGGATCGGCGTCCCGGAGGACCCGGCGACCGGTTCGGCCGCGCTCGGGCTGGGCGTCTGGCTGGTCGCCAGCGGCCTGCTGCCGGGCGAGGGTCGGACGCCGTACGCGGTGCGCCAGGGCATCGAGATCCACCGGCCCTCGTCGTTGGCCTGCACCGTGACCGCGGCCGGCGGGACGGCGGTCGGCGCGACCGTCTCCGGTCAGGTGGTGCCGGTGGCCCGCGGCGAGATCACCGTCCCGCCCTTCGTCGGCTGAGCGGCCCGTTGACGGTTGAGCCGTCTCCGGCGGCGGGCCATGTGCGGGGGCGCCGGCGCTGTCGGTGCGCAGGAAGGAGCAGTCCGCCGCGCCTACGAACTTGATGGCGTGAACGGTTCACCGGTCCCGTGAACCGGCATCGGCTGCTGGCGACCGGGTAGCGGTGACCCGTCGACGCCATCAAGTTGGTAGCGCCGTAGGTGAGGTCTCCCGTGCGAGCCCGCCCGCTCCGAGGAACCCATCCGGCGGTGGTAATGCGGGAGGATGGGCGGGTGAGCGACGAGGTGGACGAACGGGTGAGCCTGCCGTTGGTGGACGAGGCGGTGAAGAAGGCCGCCGTCTGTTGGGTCGGCGTCGGCGACGGCCCGGCGTACGCGCTGTGGTGCCTGCCGCTGGACGGCGCGTTGCTGGTGGTGACCGGCCCCGGCGAGCAGGCGGCGCCTGGGCTGGCCGACACCGAGGCGGCCGAGGTGACGCTGCGCGGCGACCACGGCGGGCGGATCGTGAGCTGGCCGGCGCGGGTGGGTCGGCTCCGGCCGGGCACCGAGGAGTGGGACACCGTCGCGCCGCTGGTGGCGGCGAAGCGGCTCAACGCGTCCGGCTCGGCCACCGAACTGGTGGCCCGGTGGGCGGCCGAGGGCTGCGCGCTCAACCGGCTCACGCCGGCCGGCACGGCGGTGAGCGGCACCGACCTGCCGGACGGCCCGTTGACCGAACAGCCGCGCCCGGCGTCCGTGGTCCGAGCCGTCCGCAAGCCGTTCCGCCTGCACCGCGTCCGCCGCCGCTGACCCGCCGCCGCTGACCCGCCGCCGCTGACCCGCCACGGAACGTAGGGGGCGGCGGTCAGTCCCGCAGCGGCGGCGGGTCGACCGGCACCGGGACCGGCGCGGCGCGGCGGCCGGCCCGCGCGCCCCCGAGCACGACCACGGCGACGCCCACCAGCAGCAGCGCCAGCCCGGGCAGGGCCAGCGGCCGGGGTAGCTGACCGAGCCAGACCCAGCCGATCAGCGCCGCGCCGGGCGCCTCCAGCAGGATCAGCACGCTGACCGTGGTGGCGGAGACCCGGTGCAGCGCGTAGTTGAACATCGAGTGCCCGAGGAGCTGGGCGCCGGCCACCAGGCCGAGGATGGCCAGCCACGTCCCGCCGTCGTAGCCGTGCAGGCGTACGCCGCCGACCAGGCAGACCACCAGCAGGATCAGCGCGCACACGCCGTAGCAGACGGTGGTGTAGCCGGTGGTGCTGACGCTGGCCCGGGCACGTTCGCCGAGGGCGGTGTAGACGGCCGCGAACATGCCGCCGGCCACGGCCAGCAGGTCGCCGGCGAACGCCCGGCCGGAGACGGCGACGTCGGCGCCGGTGGCGAGCGCCGCGCCGAGCACCGCCACCGCGATGCCGGCCCAGACCGCCGCCGGCAGCCGATGCCCCTGCCAGCGGGCGATCAGCCCCTGCCAGACCGGCTGCGTCGCGCCCAGCGCGGTCGCCGCCGCGACCGAGGTGAGCTTCGCGCTCGGCATCCAGGTGGCGAAGTGGGCGGCCAGCGCCACCCCGGAGAGCACGCAGTACAGCCCCTCCCGACGGCCCGGCCCGACCAGGAGCGCCCGGAGTTCGGCCCGTCGACGGGTCACCGCGACCGGACCGAGCACCGCCACCGACAACATGTTGCGCCAGAACGCGACAGCCAGGGCCGGCGCGGCGGCGAACGCCACCAGCGGCGCGGACGACGAGACGGCGGCGACGGCCAGCGCGAGCGCGCCGACGGTCAGCGTGTCGAGCGGCGGGCGGTGTCCAGCGGTGTGCACGGCTCCGATCATGCGCGTTCCGGCGCTCCCCGGGCCGAACTGTCGCCGAACCGGCCACCGGAGCGGCCGCGGTGCACGACAGTGCGGGAGTGGAGGCAGAGCGGGACGACGCGGCGGAGTCGGGCACCGTGGTCACGCCGTCGGCCGAGTTCCCGCCGCTCGACGCCGAGGAGCGGGCCGCGCTCGGCCGGCTCGGCACGCGCTGGCACGGCCCCCGGGAGGCCGGCGACCCGCCCGTCGACCCGACGCTCGGCCGGCGCGGGCAGTCGCCCCGACCCACCCGGTTCGGGCGGTTGGCCCCGATCGACCTGTTCGACGTGGCGCAACCGGACGAACTGGTCGCCACCGGACCGGCGTACCTGCCCGGCAACCGGGCCGGCCGGGCGGTGGCCCGGGTCCGCCGGACCCTGCTCGGCCCGCCGCTGGCCAGCAGTTCCGTGCTCTACGAGCGGATGCGCAAGCTGGTCGCGCTGCCGGTGCTCTCCTCGGACCTGCTCAGCTCCGTCGCGTACGGGCCGGAGGCGATGCTCGCCGTGCTGGTGCTGGCCGGTGGTGCCGCGCTCGGGCTGGCGTTGCCGCTGGCCGCGCTGCTGGCGGTGCTGATGGTCGCGGTCGGGCTCTCCTACCGGCAGACCATCCCGGCCTATCCGCACGGCGCCGGGTCGTACCTCGTGGCCGGGGACAACCTGGGGCGTACGGCGGGACTGGCCGCCGCAGCCGGGCTGATGCTCGACTACGTGCTGACCGTGTCGGTGTCGGTGGCCGCCGGCGTGCACGCGGTCACCTCGGCGCTGCCCGGGTTCACCAGGTGGACCGTGCCGCTCGGGGTGCTGGTGATCGCCGTGCTGCTCGCCGGCAACCTGCGTGGCGTACGCACCGCCGGCAACATCTTCGTGCTGCCCACGTACGCGTTCGTGGTGGTGGTCCTCGCGGTGCTGGCGGTCGGCTACGCGAAGGCCGCGGCGCGGGGTTTCGCGCCGGTGCCGCCGCCGACGGTGCCCGCCGCGGAGGGGTTGGGGCTGCTACTGGTGCTGCGCGCGTTCTCCTCCGGCGCGGTGTCGATGACCGGCATCGAGGCGGTCTCCAACGCGGTGCCGGCGTTCCGCCCGACCGAGTGGCGCAACGCCCGCACCACGCTGGGCTGGATGGTCGCCATGCTGGTCACGCTCTTCGCCGGCCTGGTCGGGCTGATCCACCTCGACGGCCTGGTGCCCCGGGCGGACGAGACCGTGCTGTCCCAGCTCGGCCGCGTCACGTTCCCCACCGGCCCGGGGTACGCGATCCTCCAGGCCACCACCGCGCTGATCCTGCTGCTGGCCGCGAACACCGCGTTCAACGACTTCCCCCGGCTGCTGTTCTTCATGGCCCGGGACGGGCACGCGCCGCGCCGCTTCCTGCACATGGGTGACCGGCTGGCGTTCAGCAACGGGCTGGTCGCGCTCGCGCTCGCCGCGGCGGCCGTCTTCGTCGCCTTCGGTGGGCACACCCAGACGCTGATCCCGCTCTACGCGGTCGGCGTCTTCCTCGCGTTCACGCTGTCGCAGATCGGGATGGTGGTGCACTGGCGACGCCGGCGCGGGCGGGGCTGGCGGCGCCGGCTCGCGGTGAACGCGGTCGGCGCGACGCTCTCCGGGCTGGTGCTGCTGACCGCCGCGGTCGCCAAGTTCACCGAGGGCGCCTGGGTGGTGGTGGTCGCGGTGCCGCTGCTGGTGCTGCTGTTCCGCCGGATCCACCGGCACTACGCCACGCTGCACCGGGCGCTGGCGCTGCACCCGCCGCCGCCCGGGGCGCCGCCCGGCCCGGCCGGCTCCGCCGAGGGCGAGGAACTGCCCCAGCAGGTACGCCACCTGGTGATCGTGCCGGTGGCCCGGCTGAACCGGGCCTCGCTGCGCGCGCTGGCGTACGCGGCCTCGCTGGGCCGGCCGACGCTGGCCGTGCACATCGCGCCGGAGGAGGCCGAGGCGGACCGGTTCCGGGACCAGTGGCGGGCCTGGGGCGACCACCTGCGGCTGGAGACGATCGTGTCGCCGTACCGTTCGGTGATCGGGCCGCTGGCGCACTACCTGGAGGCGCTGCACGCCGCCGGCCCGGAGCTGACGCTCACCGTGATCGTGCCGGAGGTGGTGCTGCGCCGGCGTCGGCACCGGTTGCTGCACAGCCGCGCCGAGCAGCGGCTGCGCGCCGCGCTGCGGGCGCTGCCCGGCGTGGTGGTGACGAGCGTCCCGGTGCACGTGTCGCAGTGACGCCTCAGACGTCGTGGACCTCCAGCACGCGGGTGGTGGGGGCGGCGTCGCCCAGCTCCGCCCGGAGCGCGGCGCGCTCCGGGTCGACCAGGAACGCGTCGAGCCCGTCGCGGGCGGCGAACCGGATCACGTGCACCTCGGTCTCCCCGTCCCCGGTGCGCAACCGTCGCTCCAGCCGCCCGCCGTGCCGGTCGAGCAGCGCCAGCACCGCGTCCTCGTAGCGCCGGCCGGCGTCGGCGTCGGCGCTCAGGTCGACCAGCGCGACCAGCAGGACCTCGTTCCCCGTCGTCATGGCGTCGAGTGTCCCAGCCGGCCGACCGGCGCGGTGTCCCGCAGCGGCCCGGCCGGTCGGCGCGGTCCCTCAGCCGGCGAGACCGACGGCCTCGGCGCTGGCCGTCCAGAGCCGGGCCGCCAGCGCCGGGTCGGCCGCCCAGGGGCGCGGCCGGTGCGGCCTGCGGTCGGCGTAGTAGCCGCCGTCGATCAGCCGGGACGGGTCCTGGCCGGCGAGCCAGACCAGCGTCTCCGCGCCCTTCTCCGGGGTGCGGAACGGCAGCAGCCGCATGCCGAGCGCCACCACCCGGCTCTCGTTGCCGAACCGGGTGCTCACCACGCCGGGGTGGAACGCGTACGACCGCACCCGTGGCCAGCGCCGCGCCGCCTCGGCGGTGAACAGGATGTTCGCCTGCTTGCTGGTGCCGTACGCGCGGAACGGCCGGTAGTGGCGCAGCGTGGCGTTGAGGTCGTCCGGGTCGAGCACGCCGCTGCGGTGCGCGTTGGAGGCGGTCACCACCATCCGGCGCACCCGGTCGGCCAGCAGGTTGCTGAGCAGGAACGGGGCGAGGTGGTTGGCCTGCATGCTCAGCTCGAAGCCGTCGACCGTGGTGACCGGTTCGAGCACGATCGCGCCGGCGTTGTTGGCCAGCACGTCGATCCGGTCGTAGTTCGCGCGCAGCCGCTCGGCGAGCCCGCGTACGTCGTCGAGCACGGCGAAGTCGGAGCGGAACAGCTCCGGCTGCTCGCCGCTGGACTCGCGCACCCGCTCGCCGGCGGCGCGCAGCCGGGCCGGGTCCCGACCGACCAGCACCACCTGGTCACCGCGGCGGGCCAGCTCGACGGCGGCGGCCAGCCCGATGCCCGAACTCGCGCCGGTCAGCACCACGATCCGACGCTCAGTGAGATCTTCCACAGGTCCATTCACCCCGGTCACGGCACGAGGTTACCGTGACGTAGCCCCGTCCTTTGGGATCGTTAAGTTCCGACTTCCACCGCCGCGTCGCGTGCTGCCGCCGGACGCTGATAGGAGCGCATCCATGACCGCTGTCGGTCGCCCCCGCCGGTCCTGCCTGGCGGTTCCCGGGTCCAGCGTCAAGATGCTCGGCAAGGCCCAGGGCCTCCCTGCCGACCAGGTCTTCCTGGATCTGGAGGACGCGGTCGCCCCGCTGGCCAAGCCGGACGCGCGCAAGAACATCGTGGCCGCGCTGAACGACGGGGACTGGGCCGGCAAGACCCGCGTGGTCCGGGTGAACGACCTGACCACGCCGTGGACCTACCGGGACGTCATCGAGGTGGTCGAGGGCGCCGGGGCGAACCTGGACTGCATCATGCTGCCGAAGGCGCAGAACGCCGAGCAGGTGCACTGGCTGGACCTGCTGCTCACGCAGATCGAGAAGACGCTCGGGCTGGAGGTCGGCCGGATCGGCATCGAGGCGCAGATCGAGAACGCCGCCGGCCTGGTCAACGTGGACGCCATCGCCGCCGCCTCGCCCCGGGTCGAGACGATCATCTTCGGCCCGGCCGACTTCATGGCCTCGATCAACATGAAGTCGCTGGTGGTCGGCGCGCTGATCCCGGACTACCCGGGCGATCCCTACCACTACATCCTGATGCGCATCCTGATGGCCGCCCGGATGCACGACAAGCAGGCCATCGACGGCCCGTTCCTCCAGATCCGCGACACCGACGCGTTCCGCGAGGTGGCGAAGCGCTCGGCCGCGCTGGGCTTCGACGGCAAGTGGGTGCTGCACCCGGGCCAGATCGACGCCGCGAACGAGGTCTACTCGCCGGCGCAGGCCGACTACGACCACGCCGAGCTGATCCTCGACGCGTACGACTTCTACACGTCCGAGGCGGGCGGGAAGCTGGGCGCGGTGATGCTCGGCGACGAGATGATCGACGAGGCGTCCCGGAAGATGGCGTTGGTGATCTCGGCCAAGGGCCGGGCCGCCGGGATGACGCGTACCTCCTCGTTCACCCCGCCCTCGGCGTGACCGCGCGCCGGGCCGCCCCGCGCGGGGCGGCCCGGTCGCGTCAGTAGTTGGTGGAGCTGTCCGAGTTGATGGCGATCGCGATCATCACGATGTAGAAGATGATGCCGGCGACCAGCAGGGCGGTGAGGATCCAGCCGACGATGATGGCCGCCTTCGCCATCCCCTCGCCCTGCTCGCCGGTCTCCCGGATCTGCCGCTGGGCCACGTGCCCCATGATCGCGCCGATCGGCGCGGTGATGCACGACGTGAAGCCGACCAGCGAGAGCACCAGCGCCACGATGGCCAGCGTGTTCGTTCGGCTCGCCGGCGGCGCGTAGCCGGGGTAGGCGCCGGGCGGCGGGTACGCGCCCGGCTGCGGGTAGCCGGCCGGCGGGTAGCCGGGCGCCGCGTACGGGTCGCCGGGCGGGGGCGCGTAGGGCGACTTCCCGACCGCGTACGGGTCCTCGGGCGCGTAGGGGTCGACCGGCGGGCTCGACTGCGGCCCGGCCGAGGGGTCGTGCCAGCCACCGGGCGGCGGGGGATAGCTCATCTGATCATCTCCAGGTACGTGGTCCGGGTCAGGGTAGCCACCACCGGAAAACCCGGAGCACCCCCTTTCCGGGTGCCGCATTGCCCGGAAGGTCCACAGCGGGCAGGATCCTCGACATGGCACTTGACGCGCGTGGGGGTCGGTCGCGACGGGACACGAGCCGGCCGGGGTCGGTGCGCCGCCCGCGCGCCGGGGAGCCGGCGGGCGCCGCCGACCAGGAACGGGCCGCGCCGCTCCCGGAGCCGGCCACCATGCGGCTGGACGGCCGGGTCGCGCTGGTGACCGGCGCGGGCAGCGCGGACGGCATCGGGTACGCGACCGCGCGCCGGCTGGCCGACCTGGGCGCCCGGGTGGCGATCGTGTCGACCACCCGACGGATCCACGACCGCGCCGAGGAACTGGGGGTCACCGGTTTCGTCGCCGACCTCACCGACGAGTCGGAGGTGGGCGCGCTCGCCGACGCGGTGGCCGAGCAGCTCGGCGACGTCGAGGTGCTGGTCAACAACGCGGGCCTGGCCAGCCGGGCCAGCCCGGAGGTGCTGCGGCCGGTGGCCCAGTTGACCTACGACGAGTGGCGCGGCGAGATCGACCGCAACCTGACCACCGCGTTCCTGTGCAGTCGCGCGTTCATCAACGGGATGTCGGAGCGCGGCTGGGGGCGGATCGTCAACCTGGCCGCCACCGCCGGTCCGGTCAACGCGCTGCCCACCGAGGCGGGCTACGCGGCGGCCAAGGCCGGCGTGGTGGGGCTGACCCGGGCGCTGGCGATGGAGATGATCGCCGACGGGGTGACCGTGAACGCGGTGGCGCCCGGCATCATCCACACCGCCGCGTCCACCATGGCCGAGATCAAGCAGGGGCTCGGCACGCCGGTGGGCCGCCCCGGCCTGCCGGACGAGGTGGCCGCCGCGATCGCGTTCCTCTGCTCACCGGCCGCGTCGTACATCACCGGGCAGATGCTGGTGGTCGACGGCGGCAACAGCGTCCGGGAGGCGCAGTTCCGCTGACGCGTCAGTAGCCGTTGTTGTCGGCGTTGGCCCAGATCGCCAGCCCGATCCAGCCGCAGCAGACCAGCAGGCCGAGCGCGGTGAAGACGTAGCTGAGGATCAGCCCCCAGGTGGCGAGCTGGTCGCCCTCCTCGCCGGTCTGCCGGATCTGCCGCTTGGCCAGGTGGCCGCAGACGATGCCGGCGGGCGCGAAGACGAACGCGAAGACCAGCGACAGGATGGCGAGCACGTTGGGGCCGCCGCGCGGGCGCGGGCCCTCGCCGGGCGGGCCGTACTGGCCGTAGGGCGGCTGCGGGGCGTACGGCGGCTGCTGTCCCCACTGCGGCTGGTGCCCGTACGGCGGTTGTGGCCCGTGCGGCTGGCCGCGGTCCGGCGGCTCGTACGGCGACGGTGGCTGCTCGTCGGTCACGCCGGCCCCCTCGGATCCGCAGGTCAACCGCCCTTTCTCTTGCGGACGCTACCCGCAGCGGTGAACCTTTTCACAGCGGTTGTGTGGACTGGTCACCTTGGCGCGGCCGGTTGCGGGGCCGATACTGACCGAGCGTTCAGTTACCCATGAGTAATGCGCCGACCCCGGAGGCTGAGATGGCCCGACTCGCCCAGACGCCCGGCCTGACCGATGTGCAGCGGTCGATCCTGGAAACGGTCCGGGAGTTCGCCGACAAGGAGATCATTCCGCACGCCCAGCGGCTGGAGCACGCCGACGAGTACCCGACCGACATCCTCGACGGGATGCGCGAGATGGGGCTGTTCGGCCTCACCATCGACGAGGAGTACGGCGGTCTCGGCGAGTCGCTGCTGACCTACGCGCTGGTGGTCGAGGAGCTGTCCCGGGGCTGGATGTCGATCTCCGGCATCGTCAACACGCACTTCATCGTGGCGTACCTGGTCTCGCAGCACGGCTCGGCCGACCAGAAGGCCCGCCTGCTGCCGAAGATGGCCACCGGCGAGGTGCGGGGCGCGTTCTCCATGTCGGAGCCGGAGTGCGGCTCGGACGTCTCGGCGATCAAGTCGAAGGCGGTCCGCGACGGCGACACCTTCGTGCTCAACGGCCAGAAGATGTGGCTGACCAACGGCGCGTACTCCTCGGTGGTGGCCACCCTGGTCAAGACCGACACCGGGGCCGACTCGGTCTACGGCAACATGAGCACGTTCCTGCTGGAGAAGGAGCCCGGCTTCGGCGAGACCGCGCCCGGCCTGACCATCCCCGGCAAGATCGACAAGATGGGGTACAAGGGCGTCGAGACCACCGAGATGGTGCTCGACGGCGTCGCCGTCCCCGCCTCCGCCGTGCTCGGCGGCGAGGAGCAGGTCGGCCGCGGCTTCTACCAGATGATGGACGGCATCGAGGTCGGCCGGGTCAACGTGGCGGCCCGCGCCTGCGGCATCTCGATCCGCGCGTTCGAGCTGGCCGTCGCGTACGCCCAGCAGCGCAAGACGTTCGGCCAGCCGCTCGCCCGGCACCAGGCGATCGCGTTCAAGCTCGCCGAGATGGGCACCAAGATCGAGGCCGCGCACGCGCTCATGGTCAACGCGGCCCGGCTCAAGGATGCCGGCCAGCGCAACGACGTCGAAGCCGGCATGGCCAAGCTGCTCGCCTCGGAGTACTGCGCCGAGGTGGTCCAGGAGGCGTTCCGCATCCACGGCGGCTACGGCTACTCCAAGGAGTACGAGATCGAGCGCCTGATGCGGGAGGCCCCGTTCCTGCTGATCGGCGAGGGCACCTCGGAGATCCAGAAGACCATCATCTCCCGCGGCCTGCTCAAGCAGTACAAGCTCTGAAGGACGGGCCCCCTCTTAACGTTTCCGGTAGAGAAGGGGCCCCCTCTCAACGCTTCGGCCGACGCGCGACGGGGTCGGCGGCAAGGTGTCGGCGGGCGCCGCCTGTCGAAACGGTCAGCCGTGCCGGGTCAGGCCGGCCGCGGCCCGCTCCACGATGAGGCACCTGTCCTCGACGTAGTCGATGCCGGCCGCCTCGGCGATCCGGCGCGCCTCGGCGGAGACGATCCCGAGCTGCAACCAGACCGCCGGCGCGCCGACCGCCACCGCCTGTCGGACCACCTCGACCGCGTCCCGCGCCGGGCGGAACACGTCCACCAGATCGACCGGGTGCGGGATGTCGGCAAGCGTCGGATATGCCTTCTCGCCGAACAACTCGTCGACGGTCGGGTTCACCGGGATGATCCGCCACCCGTGCCGCTGCATCTCCAGCGGCACGCGGTGCGCGGCCTTGCCCGGATCACGGGAGGCCCCGACGACGGCGATCACGGCGGAGTCGGCGAGGAGCTGCTGGGCGGACCGCATTCACCGAGACTAACCCGCCCGCCCGGTCACAGCAGGGCGAGCTGTTCGGCGGCCGGTGTCGGTGGCGTGGTGTCGGGCAGCCGCCGGTTGTCGCCGACCTCACCGCGGTGCAGCCCGTGCCGGCGGGCCGCCATCCGGACCCGCGCGGTCACCTCCCGCTGGTACGCCTGCGGCGCGTACGCCCCGGCCTGGTAGAGCTGGCGGTAGCGCGGCACCAGGTGGGGGAACTCGCGGGCCAGCCAGCGCGCGTACCACTCCCGGGCGCCGGGGCGCAGGTGCAGGGGCAGCGGCGTCACGTCGACGGCCCCGGCGGCGGCGATCGCCGCGACGGTGGCGTCGATCGACTCCTCGTCGTCGCTGAGGCCGGGCAGGACCGGGGCCATCAGCACGCCGACCGGGAAGCCGGCGTCGGTGAGCCGGCGGACCGCGTCCAACCGGCGGCGCGGGCTCGGCGTGCCCGGCTCGGCCAGGCGCCAGAGCGTCTCGTCCACGAAACCCACCGAGTAGGACAGCCCGACCCGGGTGACCTCGGCGGCCTGGCGCAACAGGGGCAGGTCGCGCAGCAGCAGGGTGCCCTTGGTCAGGATCGAGAACGGGTTGGCGAAGTCGCGCAGCGCCGCCAGGATCGGCGGCATGAGGCGGTAGCGCCCCTCGGCCCGCTGGTAGCAGTCCACGTTGGTGCCCATGGCGACGTGCGCGCCCCGCCAGCGTGGGGCGGCCAGCTCGCGCCGGACCAGCTCGCCGGCGTTGACCTTGACGATCACCTTGCGGTCGAAGTCGGCCCCGGCGTCCAGGTCGAGGTAGGTGTGGGTGTTGCGGGCGAAGCAGTTGTGGCTGACCACCCCGTTGGCGATGAAGTCGCCGGTGCCGGTGGTGATGTCCCACAGCGGCAGCTCCAGCCCGAGGTCCTCGATGGATGTCACCTGGAGCCGCGCCGCGCACTTGAGCGCCGTGCCCTCGATCGAGCGGCGGTCGGTGACCGCCGGATCGGTCAGGTGGAAGAAACGCAGCCGCTCCGGCAGGCCGCCGGTCAGCCGGATCTGGAGGCCCCCGTTGCGGTTGCCGGCATCGTCGAGCGCCCACCGGAAGTCGAGCCGGTCGAGCGCCTCGACCGTGTGGCGCCGGCTCTCGTCGTCGGTGACGCCGATCCGGAACACGCCCCGGCGGCAACTGCCGGCGGCGTCGAACATGCCGGCCAGGAAGCCGTGCCGCCAGTCGTCGGTCGGCTCGTCGGGTGGTCGGACCAGCGCGGCGACGACCTCGGCCCGGACCGGCCCCACCGTGCGCAGGGTGGTCAACCGGCGGGCCGGTCGCCCGGTCGTCCGCTCGACGTCGACCCCGGCGTCGGCGAGGAACCGCTCGGCCCGCTCCAGCGCCTCCGCCTCGACGGTGCGCAGCCGGAAGCGGAGACGCGGGCCGTCGGCCTCCGCCTCGTGCCGTGGCAGCCGGCGTCGGTCGGCGTCGCGGACCAGCGCGTGCAGGTAACCCCGGTGGTAGTCGGTGGAACGCTTCGGCGGAACGGCGAACCGGCCGGTGCCGAGCAGGCGGTTGCGGGTGGTCAGGTGCGGGCGCCGCCCGCCGCCGCGCATGCCGCCGGTGACGTGCTTCCAGCCGCGTTCGGTGAGGAAACGGTGGTCGCCGCTGGCCACCAGCGTGGTGCCGTCGGCCAGGGTGACCCGGTAGGCCCGCTTCACCGTCGACCAGGCGTCGAGCACGGTGGTGACGACGTAGTGCCGGTAGGCGCCGCGCCGCTGGGTGCCGTAGATCCGGTCACCGGGCGTCAGCTCGCTGATCGGCCGGGTGCGCCCGTCCGCCATCAGGATCGGCGTGTCGCCGGCCAGACAGTAGGTGCAGGCGTGGGAACAGCCACGGTAGGGGTTGATCGTCCACTCGAACGGCACGCGCGACTGACCGGGCACCCGGTTGATGATCGACTTGGCCTGCACCTCGTAGAACGTCATGCCGGCGAAGTCGGGGGTGTCGAACGTGCGGACGACCGCGTGGGGCAGCGCCAGCGGCAGGGGTGGAGCCGCTGGCGCTGCCCGGTCAGGAGTCCCCTCGTCCGGGGGAGCGGAGAGGTTGTCCCAGCGCATGGCGTTCATTCGAACACGTGTACGAACCAAGCGCAAGTGACGCGCCGGACACCGCGCGCCGTCGCGGCCGGCACGGGTGCAGGATGGACGCATGGAGACGTCGACCTTCGTGTACGACGGCGACTGCGCGTTCTGCACCCGCTGCGCGCAGTTCATCGAACGTCGTATCCCCACCGGGGCCCGGGTGGTCCCGTGGCAGTTCGCCGACCTGGCGGCACTGGGCCTGACCGAGGCCGAGTGCGAGGAGGCGGTGCAGTGGGTGGGCGCCGACGGCTCCCGGGCCGCCGGGCCGGACGCCATCGCGCGGCTGCTCGGCGACAGCGGGCCGCTCTGGCGCGTCGCCGGGGGTGGGCTGCGGCTGCCGCCGGTACGCGTCGCGGCCTGGCCCGCGTACCGCTGGGTGGCCCGCAACCGGCACCGGCTGCCCGGCGGCACCGCCGCGTGCGCCCTGCCCCAGGAGGCCCGCGAGCGCCTCTACGGCCCGACCGGCCGCCCCGACCCCACCCCCTGACCGCCCACTCCCACCCGGCCCCAACCCCGGCCCCACTGCGGCGTGATCAAGGAGTTTGGGTCGGCGTCGATCTCTGCGGAGACGCGAACTCCTTGATCACCGTGGCGGGTGGGGAGGACGGCGGGGGTGGGGTGGGGCGGCGGCGCAGGCGGCGGGCGACCGCCACCGGGCGGACCTTCTCCAGCGGCAGGAACGCGGTCATCGCCACCAGGTGCGGCGCGAACGAGATGGTGATGGTCGCGACGGTCACCAGGTGGAACGAGTAGAAGAAGCCCACCATGGCCGTCCGCCACCGCGCGGGCAGCACGAACACCAGCGGGCTGAGCAGCTCGAACGCCAGGATGCCGAACTGGGCCACGATCAGCAGGTGCGGCACCTGCGCGATCAGGTCGGCGAAGTCGGTGCCGCGGCGGATGATCGCCCGGGCCAGCACCGAGCCGGTGGCCCAGTCGAGGCCGCCGAAGCGGAACTTCGCCCAGGCGGCCAGGAAGTAGGTGCAGATGACCGCGATCTGGGTGACCCGCAGCGCCCAGCCGCCCGCCTCGGTGCGGGTCGGGTCGCCGTGCCGGGCCCGGCCGGCGGTGGGCAGCGCGGCCAGCGCCACCAGGAGCCCGAACCGGTCGTGGTCGACCTTGCCGTAGCTCATCGCCACGATCATCCACTCGAAGTAGAGCGCGAAGACCGTCCAGCCGAGCAGCCGCGGCGCGCGGCCGGTCGCGGCCAGCAGCGCGGCCACCAGCAGCACCCAGAAGACCACGCCGACCAGGGCGGGGGTGGGCGTGGGCAGCGGGAGCAGCCGGCCGACGAGCAGCGGCTGGTAGAGGTCACCGGGCACGTCGACGCGGGTGCGGACCCAGGGGGTGAAGACGACCAGGTCGGCGGCGACGAAGAGGTAGACGAGCGTGCGGAACGCGGCGATCCGGCCGCGCGGCACCGCCTCGGTGAGCCAGCCGGTCATCCGGCGGTGTCCCAGCGTACGGCCGTGCGATCGGTCCACTCGCCGGTCGGGCGTCCGCCCCGGATGTCGTGCAGGCGGACCACGATGCGCACCTCCACCAGCGCCGGTGCGCCGGGATGGCGTTCCGCGTACGCCTCGGCGACGGTGCGCAGCAGGCTGGGATCGGCGGCGTACCGGTCCTGCTGGCCCTCGATCTCGGCGCGGCGGATGCCGGTGGCGTCCTGGCCGAGCGGGACCACGGCGCCGCTCTCGTCGACACCCTCGACCCGGGTGTCGGGGGCCGGCGCGTCCGGCGGGTCGGAGGTGGAATACATCCGGAACGGCCCGAACGGGAAGTCGTCGTCCGTGCCGTGCACGGTGCCGAGCAGGAGCAGCGCCATCCCGAGCAGGGTGGCGCCGAGCCGGACGGCACGCCCGCGCGCGGTCAAGGTCTCCATCAGGCCGTGACGATACGGGAGTGAACCGTCCGGAACTGTCCCTCAGTCGGCCATTTCCCACTGCCCGTCCCGCCGGTCACCCCGGTACGCGAAACGCCGCCGGCCGGTCCCGCGAACGGGCCCGGCCGGCGGCGGAAGACGCGCCGTGCTCAGTGCTTGTGCTCGGCCAGCTTCTTGCGGACGTCGTCCATGTCCAGCTGCTCGACCTGCTCGATGAGGTTCTCCAGCGCCGACTCGGGCAGCGCGCCCGGCTGGGCGAACACGATGACGCCGTCGCGGATCGCCATCACGGTCGGGATGGAGCTGATGTTGAACTTGGCCCCCAGCTCCTGCTGCGCCTCGGTGTCGACCTTGCCGAAGACGATCTCCGGGTGCTTCTCCGAGGAGCGCTCGTAGACAGGCGCGAAGCGCTTGCACGGAGTGCACCAGTCCGCCCAGAAGTCGAGCAGGACGATGCCGTCCCGGCTGGTCACCTCGTCGAAGTTGGCCGTGGTCAGCTCAACCGTTGCCATGTGCTCTCTCCGATCACCGCGGATTGCCGTACGTCCGGTGGAACCAGGGTCGGTCCGTGAGAATTCCCGTGACCTGCGCGACGAAACGCCGGCCGCTCCGGACGTGTCCTCCAACACATCGAACCTTATCTGTTCGCAAGATCGTGCGGATCGCAAGTGCAGGACGCATTTGCGTGACGGGACGTGATGGGAGCGTTTCCAAGGAGATCACGCTGTGTTGCCGCTACGAATCGGTAATTTGCGTGCTGACAAGCGGTGATCCGGCCTGCGGAGATCGCTTAGGGGGAGGCGACCAGTAACTCTCAGTATTGTTACGAAAAGATAAATGTGACGCCGGTCTCTGTCGAACCCTGGCCCCGTACGGCAGAATCTTTCACATCAGAGCGTGGGCGGCGGGTGCCGGGGAGGGCCCCGCCGCTCATTGCGTCTCCCCCCGGGTGGCGCCCGGTGTGACATTTCCACCGCGCGAGCGCCCCGGCCCTTGCCTTAACCAGCGGTAAGGCATGCTGTGCCGAACTCCATCGCCGCCCGTCGAAGGGACCAGGATGCAGTTCGGCCGCTACTACGAGGAGTTCGAGGTCGGCGCGGTCTACCGGCACTGGCCGGGCAAGACCGTCACCGAGTACGACGACCACCTCTTCTGCCTGCTCACCATGAACCACCACCCGCTCCACCTGGACGCGCACTACGCCGAGTCCGCCTCCCAGTTCAAGCGCAACGTGGTGGTCGGCAACTACATCTACTCGCTGCTGCTGGGCATGTCCGTGCCGGACGTGAGCGGCAAGGCGATCGCCAACCTGGAGATCGAGTCCCTGCGACACGTCGCCCCGACGTTCCACGGCGACACCATCTACGGCGAGACCACGGTGCTGGACAAGCGCGAGTCGGCCTCGAAGCCCGACCGCGGCGTGGTCGCGGTGGAGACCCGCGGCTACAACCAGGACGGCACGCTGGTCTGCGTCTTCCGCCGCAAGGTCATGGTTCCGAAGCAGGAGTACGCGGCCGCCGCCGTGCCGGAGGGCGTCGACCCGGAGCGCCCGAGCTTCCCCGAGCCGCGCTGAGTCGGGCACCCCGCCGACCGGGTCCCGGTCCCGTTCCCCGGGGACGGGACCCGGACCGGCCTCCGGGGCATATGCTCTGGCTGGAGGTCCCCATGAGCCACTCCGTCGCCGGAGAGCCGCCCTCTGCCGGTCGCCGCGCCGCACCGCTCACCACCGCCGCCTACTCCGCGGCGGAATGGGACCTGTTGACCGACCTGCCCGGCCGGGTCCTCGTTGCCGCCGCCTCGCCCGGCCCCGGCCGCCCGCCACGGGGGATCGCCGCCGGGCTGGCCGGCCTGGACGCGGTGGCCGCCGGCCGCGCCTTCGACAGTGATCTGATCCGCGCGGTGGTCACCGCCATCTACGCGCGTCACGACGGGGCCGCCGTCCGGGCCGAGCGCCTCACCGACCTGGTCGACCTGCTCGCCGCCGCCCGGGCCGCGGTGCGCGTGCTGCGCCGCCGGGCCGACCCGGCCGACTCCGCCGCGTACCGGCAGTGGGTGGAGTCGGTGGCCGCCCGGGTGTGCCGGGCCGGCGGGACGGCGCCCAGCCCGGCCGACCGGCGTTTCCTGGACCGGTTGGCCGGCGCGCTCGACCTGCGCTGACGGCGCGCGCCGCCGGGTGCGTACGCTCGGCAACCGTGACCGACGACCAGCTCGACGTGGGGGTGGGGCCGTGGACCGGTGACCCGCCGGACGACCCGCGACTCGACCCGGAGCTGCTCGCCGCCGGCGACCGGCGCAACGTGGTGGACCGCTACCGCTACTGGCGGCGCGAGGCCGTGGTGGCCGACCTGGACCGGCGGCGGCACGACTTCCACGTGGCGATCGAGAACTGGCAGCACGACTTCAACATCGGCACCGTGGTCCGCAACGCCAACGCGTTCCTCGCCGCCGAGGTGCACATCGTCGGGCACCGGCGGTGGAACCGCCGGGGCGCCATGGTGACCGACCGCTACCAGCACGTCCGGCACCACCCGACGATCGAGGGGTTCGTCGCGTGGGCGGCCGGGGAGCGGCTGCCGGTGGTCGGCATCGACAACCTGCCCGGCTCCCGGCCGCTGGAGACCGCCGTCCTGCCCCGCCGCTGCGTGCTGCTCTTCGGCCAGGAGGGGCCGGGGCTGTCACCGGTGGCCCGGACGGCCTGCGACGCGTTGTTCTCGATCGCCCAGTACGGCTCCACCCGCTCGATCAACGCGGGGGTGGCCAGCGGCATCGCCATGCACTCCTGGGTCCGGTCGTACGCCGGCCCGCCGCCGCCCGGCTGACGGATCGCGGGTGTGTCGCCGGGCGAAAATCCCACGTTCGTCGGCCCGCCCCGCTTGACGGCCCGCCGCCTCGGCGGGACGGTGAAGGCGTGACTGTCGCGGTGAGTTGTCCGAGATGTGCGGGCCCGGTACGCGAGCCGGACCTGATGCACGGCGAGTACCGGTGCCTGCGGTGCGGCCCGGTCCCGCCCCTGCACGTGCCGGAGCACATCGGCTCCGAGATCATGGCGAGCGTGGTCGAGCGGGTGGCCGCCGACGGCGACACGCCCGACCGGCCCGGCGTGCCGCTCTGGTGTCCGTGGCCGCTCCCACCGGGTTGGACGCTGACCGGCGTGGCCTGGGCGGGCGACGAACGGGCCGGCATCCGGGCCACGGTGGTCGCCTGCGCCGGCCCGGCGCCGCTCGACGGTGGACCGGCCGACCTCATCTTCGTCGCCGAGGAGCCCGGTGTGGGCCTGGGTTCCCGCTTCGCGGGACTGCCCGGCCCCGATCCCGGACCCCAGGTCGAGGAGGCGCTGACCGATCCCGGCCCTGGTCACCCGGAGCGTGTGCCGCACGCGAAGATCCGGGTGGCCGGCCATCCGACTCCACTGTGGCTCGTCCGGTCCGAAACGGATCGAAGCGCGTACGCCGGAGAGGCTCGGGGAATGTGGCTCCATGCGATAGCCTGGCCGGCGAGCGCGGGTCACCTCCTCGCGGAAGAAGTCGTCCTGTGCGACCTCACCGAGTGGACACCGCCCGAGCTCGTGTACGGCGCACCGTCCCCGTACCTGCACGGGCAGGCCTGACCGGCCGGCACCGGCGAGTCGGGGAACGGACGCAGATATTCACGGTAAGACACCATGCTGATACTCTGGGTGCCGCTGCGGTACTTGGACCCGGCTCCGCGCGAGAGGATGGCCCGCTATGGTCAAGAAGGTCCTCACCTGGGCCGGCATCGCATTCTTGATCTTCTTCGTCGCCTACCGACCCAACTCGGCGGCCGACGTGTTCAAGTCTCTCGGTGGCGGCATCATGGACATCGCGCAGGGCTTCGGTGATTTCTTCACCAACCTGGTCGCCTAGCCGGCCATGGGAAGCCCTTCCGGTCCACCCTTCGACCCGGACGATCCCGACCGGGCACGCCGGGAGCGCGACACCGAGCCGATCCCCCGGATCGACCCGGACGACGGTCCCGGCTACGGCGCCGGTCCCGGCTACGGGGCCGGCCCCTCCCTCTCGGGCGACGCCGCGTTCGGCGACGGACCGGGTTTCGCCGGTGAGGGTCGCTCCGGTCGCGCCTGGGCGCGTGACCCGGAGGGCTATCCGGAGCAGCCGATCTCCGAGGAGGAGTTGGCCGGTCTCCGGGTCGACGCCTCCGGCATGGCCCCGCGCCGGGTGCTGCCCCTGGAGGACGAGCCCAGCTCGCTGGTCGCGCGCTACCTCTTCCCCACCGAGCGCTACCGGGGCGAGTGGAAGCGGCACTGGATCCACCTCAGCACACCGATCATCGTCGGCATCGCGGCCACGTTCGTGCTCGGCTACCTCTCCGGCTTCCTCGCCGGGCGGGACGTCGGCGCGCTGACCACCATCGCGGTGCTGCTCTGGTTCGCGGTGATGGGCTGGGTCGCCTGGCGGGTCGCCGACTGGTGGTACGACCGCTTCATCCTGACCAACAAGCGGGTGATGGTGGTCAACGGCATCATCACCCGCCGGGTCGCGATGATGCCGCTGGTCCGGGTCACCGACATGAAGTACGAACAGACCCCGACCGGCCGGGCCCTCAACTACGGCACGTTCGTGCTGGAGTCGGCGGGTCAGGAGCAGGCGCTCCGCGAGGTCAAGAATCTGCCCAACCCGAACGAGCTCTACCTGCGCGTGGTGGAGGAGATGTACGAGCCGCAGGCCGTCGAGGCGCGGTTGGGCAAGGAGGCCGACGAGGCCAAGGCCGACGACGGCGCCTGAAACTTTTCGTCCGAACATCTCAAGGACTGCGCACCTTTCGCCGTCGACCCGACCCGCTCGGTCGTGGGAGCCTGCCAGGCAGGACGGGGGCGCGGAGGTGGGCGTGGCGAGCAGGGATCCGCTGGAGGAGGAGTTCCGCGAGTTCGTCGCGGCCCGGTCCGGCGCCCTGCTGCGTACCGCCTATCTGCTGGCCGGTGACTGGGCGACCGCCGAGGACCTGCTCCAGACCGCGCTGACCAAGACCTACCTGGCCTGGAAGCGGCTCGGCGGGATCGACGCCATCGAGCCGTACGCCCGCCGGGTCCTGGTCAACACGTCGACCAGTTGGTGGCGTCGCCGCTGGCACGGGGAACGGCCGACGGAGGTGCTGCCCGAGCGAGCCGGCGTCGACGAGATCGAACACCAGCTCGACCGGGACGCGCTCTGGCGGCACCTCCAGGCGTTGCCCGCCCGCCAGCGGGCCGTGCTGGTGCTCCGATTCTACGAGGACATGTCGGAGGCGCAGACGGCCGCCCTGCTGGAGATCTCCCCGGGCACGGTCAAGAGTCAGACCTCCCGGGCGTTGAACACGCTACGCCGCCGCCTCGGCTCGGAGGCAGCCCTGGGCCTGCCGGGCGAGCCGGCCCCCGCACCCGGCCCGGCCGCCACCCCACCCCGCGTCCTGCCGGCCCCGGCCGGTCCGCGGGTCGGGCGCGCGCCGGCGGCCCGGCAGCCCGTCGTGCCGCCGACATCCCGCCTCCCGGCCGGGTCGGCCCGGCCGCCGGCCGCCCCCCGACCCGCCCGCCGTCCGGCCGGGTCCACGCCGTCATCCGTCGAGACGTCGACGCCGCGACTTCCGGCCGGGTCCACGCGGCAGCCCGCCGTCCCGCCGCCCGCCCCGACCACGCCGCCGGCGGCGACCGCGCCGGCCCCGGTCCGGCCCGCCGCCCCGATCCCGGCGAAGACCCGATGAGCGGCGTCCGGCCCTCCGGTGACAACCGAACCAGCAGCCCGGAGCGTCCACTCCCCGTGGGGGAGGCCGAGCTGGAACGGGCGCTGCGGGAGACGTTCTCCCGCCGGGTCGACACGCCCGCGCCGCGCCGCGCCGACCCGGCGGGGGAGGTGCTGCGCCGGGCCCGCCGCACCGGACGCCGCCGGACGCTCACCGGCCTCGCCCTGGCCGGCGTCGCGACGGTGCTGGTCACCACCGGCATGGCGCAGCTCAGCGGGCCGGACGGGCGCGGCGGTACGCCGACCGTGGTGCTCGGCGACCCGCCCGGGCTCTCCCTCTCCCCGCTGCCCAGCGAGCCGACGCCGGTGTACCGGCCGGGGCCGGTCCGCGCCGAACTCGACCTGCTCGTCGGTGACCAGCTCGACACCAGCGGCGGCCAGCGCCGGGAGCTGACCGGCGTGGACGGCGTCGAACGGGCGCAGCGGATCCACGACGGGGAGGGCTGGCTGCTCACCTCGGCCGCCACCGCTGCCGGCCGTACCCTCTGGTGGGTGTCGGCCGACGGGGGCACGCCGCAGGTGATGCTCGCCGCCGCGGACGCGGTCGCGGTCTCCGCGGACGGCCGGCAGGTGGCCTGGCGGGACGGCCCGGACGTGGTCGCCGCCAGCGTGGTCGCCGGCCAGCTCATCGCACCCACCCGGGTGAGCGCGCCGACCGGCGTCGTGCCGGTCGGCTTCACCGGCGACAACGTGCTGATCGCCCAGCCCGGCCAGGGTGGCATGAGCGTCTGGCGGCGGGCGATGGGCGGCGCGCCGGGCACCGTGAACCCGAACGTCCGCGTCGTCTACGGCACCCGTCCGGACGGCCGGCTCGTCGCCCTGGTCACCACCGGGCCGACGCGGCGGCCCTGCGTGGCACTGCTCGACCCGGCGCGCGGTCTCACCCCGACCCGGACCGGCTGCGTCGCCGAGCTGGCCGCCGACGGGCTCGGCGCCGTCTCGCCGGACGGGCGGTGGCTGCTGGTGAACGGCACCGGGCGTACCGCCCTGCTGATCGACCTGGCCGACCCGGCCGCCGCGCCGGCGACCCATCCGGCCGGCCCGAAGCTGGTCGGCCTGGTGGCCTGGACCCGGGCCGGTGTCGCGTTGCACGTGGACGCCGCCGGCGGGCTGGTCCGGGTCCGGCCGGAACGGGTGCTGGCCGGCGAACGCCCGACCCCGTCCACGATCGACGGGATGGCGCCCGGGCAACGGCCGGTGGTGGTGGCCGACACCCCCGCGCTGCCCGACGGGGCGTAGCGTCGGGCCGGTGAGCGTTCCCGCCCGCATCGACCTGCACACCCACTCCACCGCCAGCGACGGCACGCTCGGCCCGGCCGAACTGGTCCGGGCCGCCGCCGACGCCGGGCTCGACGTGGTGGCCCTGACCGACCACGACACCACGGCCGGCTGGGCGGCGGCCGTCGCCGCCCTGCCGCCCGGTCTCACCCTGGTCCGCGGCGCGGAACTCTCCTGCCGCTGGTCCGGCACCGAGCCGGCGCTCCCGCTGCACCTGCTCGCGTACCTCTTCGACCCGGCCGAACCGGAGCTGGCCGCCGAACTGGCCCGGGTCCGGCGGGCCCGCGAGGAACGCGGCGAGCGGATCGTCCGGCTGCTCCAGGCCGACGGCATCCCGGTGAGCTGGTCGGAGATCCTGGCCGGGGCGGCCGGCGGAACGGTCGGTCGGCCGCACATCGCACAGGCGCTGATCCGGGCCGGCCTGGTCGCCACCACCACCGAGGCGTTCGGCAGGGACTGGCTGGGGGAGCGGTACCGGTTGCCCAAGGACGACATCGACGTGTTCCGGGCGGTCGCGCTGGTCCGGGCCGCCGGCGGGGTGCCCGTCTTCGCCCACCCGAGGGCCAGCCGGCGCGGCCGGATCGTGCCCGACGAGCTGATCGCGGCGTTGGCGGCGGCCGGACTGGCCGGCCTGGAGGCCGACCACGAGGACCACAGCCCGGCCGAACGGGAGCACGTCCGCCGGCTCGCCGCCGAGCTGGGGCTGCTGGTCACCGGCGCGTCGGACTTCCACGGCACGCACAAGACGGTCCGGCTCGGCGCGTACACCACCGCCCCCGAGGCGTACGAGGGAATCGTCGCGCTGGCCCGGGGGGTGACCCCGGTCGCTTCAGGCTGAAGCGTTCCGGCGGCACGGCTACCGTGTCCGCGTGGATCTCAAGCTCTTCGGCGAGGTCTTCGTGACCCTGCTGGTGATCGTCGACCCGCCCGGAATGATGCCCATCTTCCTCGCGCTCACCGGGCCGCTGCCCGCCCGCGACCGGAACCGGGCCGCCTGGCAGGCCGTGGCGCTGGCGCTCGGGGTCATCGTGATCTTCGCGGTGGCGGGGCAGACGATCCTGGCCTACCTGCACGTCGACCTGCCCGCGTTGCAGGCCGCCGGTGGGCTGCTGCTGGTGCTCGTCGCGTTGGAGCTGCTGACCGGCAAGGCGGACGACCCGAGCCAGCAGGTCACCTCCAACATCGCGTTGGTGCCGCTGGGTACCCCGCTGCTGGCCGGGCCGGGCGCGATCGTGGCCACCATGCTGTTCGTGCAGCAGGCCGGCGGCGTCACCGACTACGTCGCCATCGCGCTGGCCATCGTCGCGGTGATGGTCGCGGTCTGGGTGGTGCTGCGCTTCTCCGGCGGGATCGTCAAGGTGCTCCGCCCGGGCGGCATCGAGGTGCTCACCCGGATCGCCGGCCTGCTGCTGGCCGCCATCGCGGTGCAGCTCATCGCGGACGCGATCGCCGCGTTCGTGACCGAATACGTCAACAACGCCTGAGCCTGTCGTCCGGTGTCGGACCCGGGTGGCAGGATCGCAGGCGTGCGACGACCCCCATCGACCGGCCGCCCCGCGTCGAGCAGCCGACCCACCGGTGGCCGGGCGCCCCGGCCCCGCGCCGAGCAGGCCGAGCAGCTCGGCTTCGACGGCATGCCGGAACGGCTCTTCGTCTGCACCCCCAGCAAGCTCGGCGCCTACGCCGACTGCCCCCGGCGCTACCGCTACGCGTACGTGGACCGGCCCGCCCCGCCGAAGGGGCCGCCGTGGGCGCACAACTCGCTCGGCGCCAGCGTCCACACCGCGCTCAAGAACTGGTATGCGTTGGCCCTCGACCGCCGCCGCCCCGAGGTGCTCGGCACGCTGCTCAAGGGCACCTGGGTGCGTGAGGGGTACCGCGACGACGAGCAGGAGCGCGACGCGTTCCGGCGTGCGCTGACCTGGTTGGAGTCCTACGTGGCGGGCCTCGACCCGGCCGACGAGCCGGTCGGGGTGGAGCGGGTGGTGGCGGTGAAGACAGCGGTGCTCGCCTTCAACGGCCGCACCGACCGGATCGACTCCCGCCCCGGCCCCGACGGGCGGCCCGAGCTGGTCATCGTCGACTACAAGACCGGCCGCACCGGGCTCGACGCCGACGACGCGCGCGGCTCGCAGGCGCTCGCGCTCTACGCGTACGCGGCCGAGCGGGTGTTCCGGCGGCCGTGCCGCCGGGTCGAGCTGCACCACCTGCCCACCGGCACGGTCGCCGCGCACGAGCACACGCCGGAGTCACTGCACCGGCAGCTCACCCGCGCGGAGGACACCGCCCGCGACATCATGGCCGCCGAGCGTGCGGTGGCCGACGGGGCCGACCCCGACGAGGCGTTCCCCACCGAGGCGGGGCCGCGCTGCGGCTGGTGCGACTACCGGCGCACCTGCCCCACCGGTGCGCAGGTCCCCGGCAAGGAGCCGTGGTCCGCCGTCGACCGTCCCGCGCAGCCCACCGCTGACGCCGGCTGAAACCGGCGCCCGCTGCCGCAGCCCTCATCGGCACCCGCGCTGTCGCCGCTGCCGGCCGCCGCAGCCGCCGGCTCAGGCCGCCGCGAGGCGGGCGGCGCGTTCCTTGGCGGCCTGCTGCAACGGCCCCTCCCGATAGCGCCGCGGCACCGCCGCCAGCGCCAGCCGCAACGCCCGCACCCCCACCTCCGCCGACAGCGCGGTGGTGGGCAGGCCCAGCCCGCCGTAGAGCCGAAGCGCCCAGGGCGGCAACAGACCCAGCGCGGTGCCGGCCACCCCGAGGTACGCCCAGCGCGGCGGGCCGAGACTGAGGCCGAGCCGCGCCGGCAGGTTGAGCTTCCAGGGGATCGGCGGGGCGGTCAGGAACAACGCGGTCTCGGCCGCCTCGCGGGTCATCCGCAGCTCCGGGCGTACGTCCCGGTAGTAGGCCTCGATCTCGGCGGCGGTGCCCGGCACCCCGGCCGGGTCCAGGCCGACCAGGGCCGCGGCCCGGCGCTGCTCGGTGTAGTAGCCGTCCACCTCGTCGTCGGTCAGCGCGAGCCCGGCCCGGCGGGCGGTGCTCACGAACGACTCGACCTCGGTGACGTGCACCCACCGCAGCAGGTCCGGCTCGTCGACGCGGAACTCCTCGCCGGTGACCGGGTCGGTGGCGCGCATCCGGGCGTGCAGCATCCGCAGCCGCCGGCCGGCCGCCTCCGCCTCGGCGGTGGTGCCGTAGATCGTCGTCGCCACGTAGGTCGAGGTCCGGACCAGCCGGCCCCACGCGTCGGCGCGGTAGTTGCTGTTCTGCGCGACGCCCGCCATCGCGCGTGGGTGCAACGCCTGCAGGTAGAGCGAGCGTAGGCCGGCGACGATCAGGATCGGTTCCTCGTGCACCTTCCACGTGACCGATCCCGGACCGAACAGGCCGAGGTCGTCGGTGTCCACCGATCAAGAGTGCCACGCCGGCCGGACCGGCCCGGTCGGGCCGGCTCAGTCGTCGGCGGAACGACGGGACTGGCAGGCCGGGCAGAGACCCCAGAACGTCACTTCCGCCTCGTCGAGCTGGAAGCCGTGTGCCTCGTTCGGGTCCAGGCAGGGGGCGCTGCCGACCGCGCAGTCGACATCGGCGATCACGCCGCAGCCACGGCACACCACGTGGTGGTGGTTGTCGCCCACGCGCGCCTCGTAGCGGGCGGGACTGCCGGCCGGTTCGATCCGCCGGGACAGGCCGGCGCGGGAGAGCGCGCCCAGCACGTCGTAGACCGCCTGGGTGGAGACCGAGTCGAGCCGTTCGCGGACCCGCCGGGTGATCTCGTCGACCTCCAGGTGACCGCCGTCGGCGAGCACGGCGAGCACGGCCAGCCGCGGCCGGGTGACCCGCAGCCCTCGCGACCGGAGCAGTTCCTCACCCGTGGCCATGCGCTCATGACAGCACGGAGCCGGCCGGGCCGACAAGTGAGCGTTCCGCCACGCCGGTGCCGGCCGCCGCGTGAACCGGCGCGGCGACCGGTGCGTGTGAGCAGGTGTGCGGCGGCGCCCCGTCGTAGGCTGACCGCGCGAATCCGTCCACTCGCCGGAGGTGTCGGTGTTCAGGGAAATCAACGGCCTGCCGGGCCACGTTCTGGTCATCCACGCGGTGGTGGTGCTGGTGCCGCTGCTGGCCGTGCTCACCGTCGCGTACGGCGTACTGCCCCGCTGGCGGCCCCGACTGGACTGGGCGGTGGCGGCGCTGGCCGTGGTCACCCCGATCGTGGCCTGGGTGGCGACCGAGTCGGGCGAGGAGTTGGAGGAGGCGCTGCGGTCGCGGGGCTACCCGCCCGAGGGCCTTCAGAAGATCCACGAACATGCCGAGTACGGCGAGACGCTGCTCTGGTTCACGCTCGGCCTGGCCGTGGCGGCGCTCCTGCTGCTGCTGTCCACCGCGGGCTTCGCCCGGACCCGGAACCTGCCCCGCTGGCTGCCGCTGGCGCTTACTGCCGTGGCCGCCGTGCTCGCCGTGTTCGCGCTGGTCTACGTCTACCTGACCGGTGACAGCGGCGCCAAGATGGTGTGGGACGGCATCGTCTGATGGCTACGAGCTGCATGTCTCCGCCAGTTACCGTGCGTGACTTCCGGCGAGGGAGCTATCTATTGTGAGGCACTTCAGTGTCGCCGGCCCCGACACGCCGGAACACGGCGGCCGGCGCTTCAGCGGTGCGCGACCTCGCACCGACGCTAGAACAACAACCGCGAGCAGAGCAGGCACATCAGCAGCACCAGCACCACGCCGACGACCGCGCCGATGCCGTAGGTGAGCTGTTGGGCACGCTGTTCCGAGCGGTCCATGGCGGCCATGTCCTGCGGTGGGAGCTGCCGGGGCGGTGGCGTCCGCACGTGCACCGGCGGTCGCCAGCCGGGGGGCGGCGGCGTGCTCGGCGGCGGCCCGGCGTACCCGGCCGCTGCCGGCCCGCCGGCGTTGGGCGGTCCGCCCGCATACCCGCCGGTTGCCGGCCCGCCCGTATACCCGCCGGTTGCCGGATCGACTGCGGTCCCGGGCGGGCCGGGCCACTCGCCGCCGGTCGCGGTCCAGCCGCCGGTCGGTGCGGCCGGGTCCGGCCTGGCCCAGGGACTCTCCGCCGCACCCGCACGCGACCACGGGCTGGCGGCCTCCTCGACCACGCCGGCCCCACCGGCTGGGGGCCCGGTCCCGTGCGTCCCGGCGGTGTGCGGTCCGCTCCCGTGCGTCCCGGCGGTGTGCGGTCCGCTCCCGTGCGTCCCGGAGGTGTGCGGTTCGGCGGTATGCGGTCCGGTGCGTGGCTCGGCCCTGCCGGGCTCGGTGGTGGAGCGCCCGATCGGGTCCGTCCCGGTGGTGGAGTGCTCGATCGGGTCCGTCCCGGTGGCAGACCAGGTTGCCGTGCCGCCCGCGGTCGTGGGCTGTTCCGTCGATCCAGTGTCCGGCCCGTCGTCGGTGCGGGTTGTCGGGCGACCGGTGGCATCGGTGCCGGGTGGAAGGTCCGCGTCCGTTCTCCCGGGGCGATCGGCATCGGCCGGGTCGGCGTCGACGGTGGGATCTGTCTCCGAGGGCGTTTCGGGGCTCACCCCGGCTGGCGGATGGTCAGCGGGCTGGTCGTCGGGCGGTGTCCCGTCCGGGGCGGCCGGCTGCTCGGGGCGTCGCCAGGTCTCGTCGTCGGTGCTGCCACCACTCGGCGTCGTCACGCCGACCGACGCTACCAACGCCACGGCCGACCGGCCGCCCGACGCGGCGAAGCCCGACCTACCCACGCCACACCCCACACGCCCCGTCCAGCCCGCTGATTCACGGAAAGCGTGGCTATCGGGCGCGTAATGACCCCTCTTTCCGTGAATTTGCGAGCGGGGTGACCGAGGGGCGTGACGGCCCGCCCGGCGGCGGTATCGTTGCTGCTCGTGACCGAACCCGGCATCCGTGTCCCGCGCGGCGACGACGACCGCGTGGTCGACCTCAGCGACGATCTCGTGGTGCTGCCCGAGCAGACCACCGACGACACCGACCACGGTTGGGGCGAGCGGCCCGGCGGCGATGACGACTGGCTGCTCGCTGAGCGTCCTCCGCACTGGGGCTGACCACGCCGGACCGGCACCGGCCGATCTCCCGCCGGGCGACACGGGCTGGTCCGGGCGGCGGTGGTCAGTTGCGGACCACCACGGCGAAGCGGCTGCCCTCGGGCAGCCCGACCGCGCGCCGGGCCTGCTCGGGCGGCAGAGCCAGGTAGAGCGCGGACGAGCCGTCGACCGCCCCGCCGGCCCCCACCACGTCGAGCACCAGCGCGCGCGGGGCGAGCAGCATGGGGTCCGGAGAGCCGCCGGCGGGCACCACCAGCAGGTCGACCCGGGCGCCCGGACGCAGCACCGCGAGCGCGGCCGGTTCGGCCAGCCGGATCGGCACGCCCACCGACCCGTCGGGCAGCGGCTGAGGGCCGGCGGACGGTGCGTCGGCGGACGCCGTGACGCCGGTGCCCGCGGACGATCCGGACGGAGCCGATCCGGACGGAGCCGATCCGGACGGAGCCGACCCGGACGGCGGTGAGCCGGACGGCGGTGGCCCGGGCGGACAGCCGGCCGGCGTCCGGAGCACTGCTGCGGCCAGCCCCAGCAGCACCGCGACCAGCGTCACCCGCACCAGCGTGCGGCGTCGGGGCAGCCCGCGCCAACGCACCGGCCGTAACGTCGTCTCCCGACCCGTCACCGCTGCCTCCCGCCCGCCGGCCGACCGTTCCGTCAGCAGGCTAGGCGCGCCCGGTACCGCCCCGTCGCCCCGTCGCCCGCGCCTGTGGACAACCCGGTCGCCCTGTGGACAACCGGCGACGGCGGGCACGGAAGTGGCCGCCCCCGGGCGAGGACGGCCACTTCGGGTCAGCGCGTGATCAGGAGGAGCTGGAGGCCGCCGGCGCCTTGCTGGCCGACGAGCCGGAGCCCGAGCCGGACGAGCCCGACCCGGAAGAGCCCGACCCGGAGCCGGACGAGCCGGAGCCCGACCCAGAGGACGAGCCCGACGACGACGAACCGGACGAGGACGAGTCGGACGAGGACGAGTCGGACGAGGACGAGTCGGACTTCCCCGGCTTGCTCGCGGGGCTCGACGCGCTGTCGGAACCGGACGAACGGGAATCCGTCCGGTAGAAGCCGGAGCCCTTGAACACGATGCCGACCGAGTTGAAGAGCTTGCGCAGCCGCCCCTCACACGCCGGGCACTCGGTCAGCGGCTCGTCCGAGAAGGACTGCACCGCCTCGAGCTGGTGGCCGCACGCGGTGCAGGCGTACTGGTACGTGGGCACGTTCTCCTCCGGATCTCTGGCAGGGCCGGTCTGGCACTCGTGGTCTTCGAGTGCCAATGGTGCGTCATCGCACCCGGATTCGTCCAGCGGAAGCGCCCGGTCCCACACCCGGCACCGCCACCAGCCCGTCCCCGGGTGTGATCACGCAGTGCACCGGCCGGTCGTGCGGATCGGCGGGCACGGCCGTGACCAGCTCGCCGTCGTGCAGCAGCGCCACCGTCGGCACGGTGGCGGGCACCCGGGCCAGCGCGCGGTCGTACGAGCCGCCGCCCCGGCCCAGCCGGACGCCCCGGCGGTCCACCGCCAACGCGGGCACCACCACCAGGTCCGCGCCGGCCACGGCGGTCCGGCCCCACGGTGGCCCGGTCGGCTCACGCAGCCCTCGGCCGGCGGCGCGCAGTGACTCCCGCCCGGTGTAGGCGGCCCAGTCCAGGTCCAGGTCGTCCCGGAGCACCGGCAGCAGCAGCTCCGCCCCGGGCGGCAGCGCGGCCCGCAGCACCTCCGGCAGATCGTCCCCGCCGGGCTCGGAGGCGACCGGCACGTACGCGGTCATCCGGGCCGGGCGCAGCCGGCGTACCAGGGCGGTCAGCTCGGCCTGGACGGACGCCGCCGCCTCGGCGCGACGCGGCGCGGACAGCGACCGGCGGGCGGCGAGCAGCGCGACGCGCAGTTCCCGCTTCGCCTCGTGCACCTCATCCGAAAAATCCGGCACGCAACACTCCTGACGCAACGCTTGCCTACCGGTCGCTCTGTGTCAGCATCGCACCAAGGGGCGCGGAACTTCCGGGGGGAAGGCTTTTGACGCTACGCGGGCGGTTGACGGTGGCCTTCCTCGTGGTGGTCCTCGGCCCCGTCCTGCTCGGCGCGTTCTTCGTCGGCGCCACCCTCAGCGCGGTCGACCGCAGCCGCGCCACCGAGCGGCTGGGCCTGGCCGCGGCCGGTGTGCGTACCTCGGTCGACGCGCTCTGCCAGCAACTGCGCGCGGCGGCCGACGCGGTCGCGCTGGTGGCCGACCCGGTCGCCCGGTCGCGCGCCGCCGACCAGGTGGTCGGCCGAGGGCTGGCCACCGCCGTCGTGATCGCCGACGCCGCCGGCCGGACCACCTACGCCACCGCCGGTGGGCCGGCCGGTCCCTGGCAGGACTGCGCCGGCGCGCCTACCGGCCGGGTGGGGGCGCTCGCCGTCCAGGTCCGGCTCCGCGACCCGACCGGCGCCGACCTGGGCGCGGTCGCCGCCGCGCAGCCCGTCGACCCGGCCTTCGTGGCGCGGCTCGCGGCCGTGACCGGCGTCGACGTCACCCTCCTCGACGGCCCCGGGCGGATCACCCACACGACCGAGGATCCGGGGGTACGCGCAGCGGTGCTGGCCGCCGCCGGCCAGGCGGTCGGGGACCGGGTGGCCGGGACCGGCGACGGGCGGTACGTGCGTCGGGTCGGGCCGTCCCCGGAGCAGCCGCTGCCGTTGGTGCTCTCGGTGCCGGCCCGGCGTCCACCCGTCCTGTTCGGCGCGCTGGCCGCGGCGGTGGCGTTGGCCGCGCTGCTGGCCGTGCTGGCCGCCTGGCGACTGGCCCGGGTGACGACCCGGCCCCTGGTCGAGCTGGCCGGCGCGGTGGACCGGGTGGCGCACGGCGACCTGACCGCGCGGGTGCCGGTCCGCAGCCGCGACGAGATCGGGCGGCTGGCCGCCGCGTTCAACCGGATGATGCGCGAGACCGGCAGCTACGTGGCGGCGCTGACCAGCAGCCGGGACCAGCTCCGCAACCACCTCGTCGTGCTCGGCGACACGCTGGCCAGCACGCACGACCTGCAACGCATCCTGCGGGTGATCCTGGACAGCGCGATCGCCGGGACCGGCGCGCGGGCCGGCGCGGTGCTGCTGCTCGACGGCCACGGCGTGCTGGTCGGCCAGTGCGTCGAAGGGCTGGCCGGGCGCTGGCCGACCGACGACCCGGCGGACCCGGCGACGCTGCGGGTGCCGGTCGGCACCGGCGTGGTCGGCGCGGTGGCCGCCACCGGCGAGCCGGTGCGGGGCCGCTGGACCGCGCCGGACCCGCCGACCGGGGAGCCGACCTGCGAGACGTACGTGGCGGTGCCGTTCGCCGCCCCCGACCCGCGCGGCCCGGAGCGTCCCGGGCACCCGCCGGTGGACGGCGACCCGGCCGCGCCGCCCAGCGCCGCGCTCGGCGTGCTGGCCCTCTACGACCGGCTCGGTGGCCACGAGTTCGACGACGACGACCTGGCCACGCTGCGCACCTTCGCCGGCCACGCGGCGGTGGCGGTGGAGAACGTCCGGGTGCACGAGGAGGCGCAGCGGCTCTCGCTCACCGATCCGCTGACCGGGCTGTGGAACTACCGCTACCTGCGTGAGTCGATCCGGCGGGAGGTGGAACGGGCGAACCGGTTCGGCCGGATGCTCAGCGTGCTCGCGCTCGACCTGGACCGCTTCAAGCACGTCAACGACACCTGGGGGCACGCCGCCGGGGACGCCGTGCTGGTCGAGTTCGCCCGCCGGGTACGCGGCGTGATCCGCGAGGTGGACCTGGCGTTCCGGCACGGCGGCGAGGAGTTCGTGGTGCTGCTGCCGGAGACCGACGCCCGGGGTGCCACGATCGTCGCCGAGCGGCTCGGGGCGGTGGTGCGGGACCAGCCGGTGTCGGTCGACGGTCACGGCGACGAGCCGTTGCGGGTGCCGGTGACGGTCTCCATCGGCATCGCCGTCTACCCGGACCACGCCGCCGGCGGACAGCAGGTGCTCGACGCGGCCGACGACGCGCTGTACGCGGCCAAGGCGGCCGGGCGGGACGGCTACCGGATGGCCCCCGTAGCCGTCGGAGATCCGGCTCTCACCCAGGAGATTCCGGTGGTGGCCGCCACCGTCAGCCCGCCCGACGGGCTGCCCCGGGCCGGCGCGGCGGACCCGGCGGGCGCCGCGCAGGGCGGCGCGTCTTCCGGTCCTCACCCGCCGCGGCAGAGCCGTGGCCGATAGTCTCGCGGCATGTCGGAGCACTCAGCGAACCCCTCAGCGACCCCCGGTCGCTCCCGTGCGGTCAAGGCCGTCATCCCGGCCGCCGGCCTGGCCACCCGGTTCCTGCCGGCCACCAAGGCGGTCCCGAAGGAGCTGTTGCCGGTCGTCGACCGGCCGGTTCTCCAGTACATCGTCGAGGAGGCCACCCAGGCCGGCATCACCGACGTGCTGCTGATCACCGGGCGGGGCAAGACCTCGATGGTCGACCACTTCGACCGGCGACCCGACCTGGAGGAGCGGCTCGCCAAGAAGCCGGAGCTGCTGGCTGCCGTCAAGCGCACCGAGGAACTGGCCGCCGTCTACACGGTCCGCCAGCCGGAGCAGCTCGGCCTGGGCCACGCCGTCGGGTTCGCCGAGTCGCACGTCGGCGACGACGCCTTCGCGGTGCTGCTCGGCGACGAGTTCGTCAAGCCCTCCGAGCCGTTGCTGCCGGCCATGCTGGAACTCCAGGCCCGCACCGGCGGCGTGGTGCTCGCGTTCTTCGAGGTCGACCCGGCCGAGACCAGCCGCTACGGCATCGCCTCGGTCGAGCCGGCCGAATCGGAGTACGCCGACATCGCCGAGGTCGTCAGGGTCACCGGCATGGTGGAGAAGCCCAGCCCGGAGGACGCGCCCAGCAACCTGGCCGTCCTCGGCCGGTACGTGCTGCCGGGGCGGATCTTCGACGCGATCCGGCGTACGAAGCCGGGCAGCGGCGGCGAGATCCAGCTCACCGACGCGATGGAGCTGCTGCGCACCGAGGGGGTGCCGGTGCACGCCATCGTCTACCGGGGCACCCGCTACGACACCGGCATGCCGCTCGGCTACCTCCAGACCGTGGTGCAGATCGCCGCCGAGCGGGAGGACATCGGCACCGAGTTCCGCAAGTGGCTCGCGGAGTTCGTCAACAACGGCGACGAGACCGTCACCGACGCGGTCCTGGGCGGGCTGCGCAACGCGTCCGGCGGTGCCGATACATGACCGCGACGGCCGACGCCGAGGCGGCCGCGAACGAGTTGACGCCGCTCGCCGACTACCTGGGCAGCGTGCTGCGCAGGTTACGCGCGCTGCCTCCGCTCGACCTCGACCTGACCCAGGCGTACGGCAACGTGCTCGCCGAGGACGTGGTCGCCCCGCACTCGTTCCCCGCCTTCGACCAGGCGGCGGTGGACGGGTACGCCGCGCGCTGGGAGGACATCTCCGGAGGGAGCCGGGGGCCGGGCTACGTCCCGGCCCCCTCCGGTATCCGCGGCGGGCGCAGCATCCGGCTCAACGTGGTCGGTGACCTGGGCGCGGCGAGCTGGCGGCCGGTCCGGCTCACCCCCGGCGCCTGCTTCTCGGTGGCGGCCGGCGCGCCGCTGCCGGTGGGCGCCGACGTGGTGGTGCCGGTGGAGTGGACCGACCAGGGCATGGCCGCCGTGGAGATCTTCCGCGCGCCCAAACGCGGGTACGGCCTGCGCCGCGCCGGTGAGGAACTCGTCGCCGGCACGCTGCTCGCCCGCGCCGGCGCGTACGTCTCACCGGCCCTGGTCGCGGTGTTCGCCGCCACCGGCATCGGGCACGTGGTGGTGCGCCCCAGCCCCCGGGTGGTCATCGTGGCCACCGGCGACGAACTCGTCGACGTGGGACGGGGCAGCCAGCCCGGTCAGGTGGTGGACACCAACTCGCACGCGTTGACCGCGGCGGCGGCCGAGGCGGGCGGGCTCGCGTACCGGGTCGGGATCTGCGACGACGACCCGGAGGCGCTGCGCGGCCTGCTGGAGGACCAGACGCTGCGGGCCGACCTGATCATCACCACCGGCGGCACCGGCACCGGGCCGGGCGACATGGTCCGCCGCATCCTGTCCCGCCGCGACGGCGGCCGGGCCGGGCCGGTGGCCTTCACAGAGGTGGCCCTCTATCCCGGCACGGCGCTCGGGTTCGGTACGGTCGGCGCCGAGGAGGTGCCGGTGGTGTGTCTTCCCGGTGAGCCCGGCGCGGCGCTGATCGGTTTCGAGGTGCTGGCCCGCCCGGCCATCCAACTGCTGGCCGGCGCCGAGCCGGTGTTCCGGCCCAGCGTGCGCGCGCACCTGCTGGAGACCGTCTCGTCGCCGGGCGGGCTGCGCGAGTTCCGCCCCGCGCACGTGGCCGAGCGGCGCGGTGGCGGCTACACCGTGCAGCCGCTGGCCGGTGGGCCGTACACGCTCTCCGGCCTGGCCGAGGCGAACGGCCTGCTGGTGCTCGGCGAGCGGGTCACCACCGCCGCCGCCGGCTCCACCGTGGACGTGCTGCTGCTGGACCGGCGCCGGTGAGGTTCCGGCGGGCGCCGGGGTGGCCGGCGGTGCTGGTGGACGGTCCGGTGGTGCTGCGGCCGTACCGGCGTTCCGACGCGGCGACCTGGTCGGCGATCCGGCGCGCGAACCGGGAGTGGCTGGCCCCGTGGGAGTCGCACGTGCCGGGCGGCTGGGACGCGACGAACTCGCCGGCCGCGTTCCGTCTGGTCCATGCCGACCAGCGGAGGTCGGCGCGGACCGGGGACGGCATGCCGTTCGCGGTCTGCCTGCGCGAGGACGGGCAGGAGCGGCTGGTCGGCCACCTCAACGTGGGCAGCATCGTGCGGCGGGCGTTCTGCTCCGGGTACGTGGGCTACTGGGTGGACTCGCGGGTGGCCGGGCGAGGTGTGATCCCGACCGCTGTCGCGCTCGCCGTGGACCACGCGTTCGGCCCCGGTGGCCTGCACCGGATCGAGGTGAACATCCGGCCGGAGAACGTCCCGTCCCGGCGGGTGGTGGAGAAGCTCGGCTTCCGCGAGGAGGCCTACCACGTGCGGTACATGCACATCGACGGCGCCTGGCGGGACCACATCGGATACGCGATGACCGGCGAGGAAGTGGCCGCCGAGGGCGGTCTGCTGGCGCGGTGGCACCGCGTACGTGACAGCCGGCGCTGAGCCGTTCCGGCCGTGACGCCCGGCGCGGCGCACGGTGAAGCGGGTCGGCGGCCCGTAACCTCAAGTAACTGCAAGCTGTGGCAAGCGCTGCTGGTCCGCACGATGTGCGCCGTTAACGAGAGTCGACGGAAGAAGTTGCGGCCGTGTGGCGCTCGCCCCGAACTTGGTGACGGGAGGGGTGAGGGTGCCGACGTCGGTGCTCCTCGCCGTCCTCGCCGCCGCCGGTCTGCTCGCCCTCGCTCCGGCGCTGGTCCGCCGGTACGACGCCACCGAGCGGCTGGTGGCGGAGCGGGCGCAGTCGACGGCGCGGGTGCTTCAGCGCCAGCGTCGTCGACGCACCGTGCCCGGACGCCAGCCGGTACACCCGCCCCGCACCCTCGTCGTCACCTTGAGTGAGGACTCCGACACGGGTAGTCTGGCTCGTCCGGTCTCCGCGCCCCCCGTCCGGCGGCGCTCCGGCCGGCTCCGGCCCGTCTCGGCGGCCCCCGCGCAGTCCCGCCGACGGCACCCGCCCCGCCGACGACACACCCCGGCCGTCTACCGCCGCCGCCGGGTGCTCGCCGCACTGCTGCTGCTCAACCTGGTCGAACTGGTCGGCGTGATGCTGGTCGGGCCCGGGTTCTGGATCAGTGTCTCGGTCACCGGCGCGCTGCTCGTCGCGTACGTCGTACACCTGCGGCAGCGGGCCCTCGCCGAACGCCGGCGGCGGCGCGCGGACGCCCGGGAAGCGGCCTGGCTGGCCGCCCGGCAGGCCGAGGTGCGCCGCGAACAGGCCCGGCGCGCGGCGGCCCGGCGGGAGGCGCAGCGCCGGCTGGCCGCCCAGCGGGAGGCGGTCCGGCGTACCGCGATGGGCCTGGACCGGCCGGCGGACCTGCCGCCGGCCGCGAGCGGCGGCTCGGTGTCCTACCGGCGGGCGGGCGGCCTGCGTGGTCGCCCGTACCAGTCCGGCCGGGGCGCCTGACCGCGCCTGTCCTCGGGCGCTCGCCCCGCAGGGCGCTGCGTCGATCTTGGAGTTGTGGTGCCAGGATTCGCCCCTTTGCGGGCTTATCGGAGGTGCCACAACTCCAAGATCGACGGGCCGGGTCGGGTGGGGCCTCGGGCCGGGCGGGGCGGTTCGCGTGGTGGGGCGTGACCTGTTAGCCTTGTGCCGGCCCGCCCGGTGCAAGCCGGGTGGGACCGACGCTGGTCCGCCAGCGGAGGGGCTGTGGCGCAGACTGGTAGCGCACCTCGTTCGCATCGAGGGGGTCAGGGGTTCAAATCCCCTCAGCTCCACCCAGTTCAAGGCCGTTTCCCGTTACGGGAGGCGGCCTTTGTCAATCTGGTACCGCAGTCAGGCTTGCGCTGGTCTGACCTCTGAGTGGCCACAGGTGGGCAACTCGGCACACGGACAGCATGGTGACCTGTCTGTGTTTGTGGAGTGTAGGCACGCGGGTGAGGCCGTGAAACCTGGCGCGCGCACCTGTCGCCTCGGGCACTTCAAACGCACGGCGCGTGTTATCAGCTTCCCGACAGGAGCGTTCCCTGCCTGTCCTCGCCCAGTGATTATGGGCAGCTTCGCTATTCGAATGTGAGGAAGTTCGATGCTGGGAGTGTCACGGGAAGCACTGCGACGCTCGTACGAGTGGTCACCTGAAATTTCGGAGGCTTTCCCAGCCTGCGCTCAGTTGGTTGACAAGGTTCTCACGCTGCACCGAAAGCGTTACCGGCGACTCGCGAGCCTACATGTCATCTGGTTCAAGGTGATTGGTGCGATCGAGATCGTTCTGAGTATCACGCTGCCGCTGCTATTCGTGGTTCCCATCATCCGTGACGAGCACATGAACTACGTCTTCTTGGCAGCGGTCAGCGTGGTCGTGGCCATAGCCGCCGGCCTCAGAAATTTCTACTCCTGGGACACGAACTGGCGGCTGTATCGATCCCAGGAGTTCATCTTGGCCGGCATGGTCGCGCAGTGGGAGGTGAGGATGTTGCAGATCATCGGCGGTGAAGCGACCGACGCTCAGGCTCTTGCACTCGATGAAACTGCGGCCATGCTAGCGAAGCTCACTGATCTTTTTGAGCATGAGAACAGCACCTTGTTCAATGCGGTGCTCCCGCCGGAAAGCATTAAGAGGAACGTGCGGATCGTTCAACCGTCAAGCCCGCCGTCAGCGCCATGACGCGAGTTCAGTAAGACGGAAACGGTCATGCCCGTCGGTGGAATGAACGACAACTTCCGCCATGCTCCCGTCGTCGAATCGCAACGTGAAGACGGGGTCGAGGTCGCACAGAAGGTCGAGGTATTCCCGCTCGTCATCAGTGGTGTCGACCAGGCAACCGTCGGCCGCCCAACCCGCTTCGGTCGTGGTGATCACGACGACTGCCTCGAAACAACCGAGCATCGTGGTGGCATTCGCCCACCAATCCAACCAGCACCGACTCTCGATGAACTCCACGCCACCGGTGGCCATGGCCGGCATCGGTTGTCGAAGCTCGGGCAATCGTCCCTCGCCGCTCATATGTAGTGCCGCCACAGGGGCGCCGTCACCTCATGCGTCCGGAACTCCTGGTCGATGTAGTGGGCGAGGTCGTGGCCGTAGACGATGGTGTCCGTGAGCCGGTGGATGGACAGCACCGGATGGCCGGAGGAGCCACGACCCGCCGGCAGATAGCGATGGGCGTAAACGGGAATCATCCGGGGAATCCGGGAGAGGTGCCGCCTCGCTTTGGCCTCGCGCGCGACGAGGTCGTGTGGGCGCCTTCCCCATCCGGGTGGCCACTCGCCCTTGAGGATCTCGTCGAGGGCGGTGGTGAGCGGCCAGTCGAGCTGCTCCTTGAAGGCATCGGAGCTGGGCTGACGCCAGTTCGGCCAGCCCCAACCCTCGCTGTCGGGATCGTCGACGCAGCCGGCCGTCCGGACCGGCAATCCGACACTGAGGAATGCGCGATGGTCCTCGGCGAACTCGAAGCCGAACTTCCTCTCGATGCAGTCGAACTCGGCATCGGTAAGCCCTGGCTGGATGTCCACCACATTCAGCCCGGCCAGCCGACGAGCGGCCTCGACGCCCAACGCGGCACCGGCATCCGTCACCAGGGGAGCGTAGCGGGTAGGTCAGGTGCTGAGGGATGTGCGGCGGCAGGTGTCCGGAGGCACCGAGCATGCGGTGGAAGTGCCGGTGAGGCGTCGTCGCGGTCGGTTCAAAGGCTGGTTCCCCCGTCGGAGACGGGCCTCTCCGACGGTGGTGTGAGCCAGGCGAGGGGTTGGCCGGCCAGTGCGGCGTCGGCGAGTTGCTTTGCGGAGGCGGTGGTGAGCGCGGCGCGGCTACTGTCGATCCACCGTTGGACGTTGTCGACGCCCTGGTGGCGGTATTCGACGGCTTGGACGAGGCATTCGAGTTTGTCGGCGTCCCGGGCGACAGCGGCTTCGAGGGTTTCGCCGGCTTCGTACTCGGCTACGGCCGCAGTGATGGCGTCGGTGACGCCGGGTGGGCAGCCGGCCACCTGGTCGGCGGTGACCGCGGTGTTGGGGACGGCGCTGAGGTAACGCCTGGCGATGTGTGGGATATCCGTGATGCGCGTTTCCTGGGTGTCGTGCAGGACGCAGAGCATCGTGGTCCGGGCGGGATCGGCGCCCTCCATGGCGGCGAGGATCATGCCGATCAGGGCGGTGCGGTGGGAGTGTTCGGCGATCGACTCGGGGTGCTTTACCCCGGCGAACCACCAGCCGGTACGCGCGGCGCGTTTCAGGACGCCGGCCTCGAAGATGAACCTCATCGCTGCGGCGTACTGGTCCTCGCTCATCTGTCCGTCCCTGTGCCGGTGATGCCCTCTGTACGCAGGCTGTAGACGACAGAGGTTAGTTCCTTGCGGGACTGCGCGGAGATCTGGTCACTGTCGAGGACGGCGCCGGCACGGTTGGCGAGCGCTTGTCCGGTGGCAGGGTGGTCGTAGACGAGCCCGCGTCGGGCAGTGAGCAGAGCCCATAGGTTGTGGATGTTGAGGTCGATGAACGGGTGGTCGGCGTCGAGGCGCTCGACGAGGTGCCGCAGGAGACGGGTGCCGCGCCAATCGTCGATGGTGGCGGGCATGAAGTTGTCGTTGGGCTGGCGGTAGGGGATTTCGCCGACCCAGTACGCGGAGTAGTTGAGGGCCGCGCGCTGGCAGGCGTCATCGGGATGCGCGCGGGCGATGAAGTCTCGTAGTGGCTCGACATCTCCCTGGTTGGCCATGGAGGTGACGATGGACCGGGCATCCGGCCACAGCGGTGACCAGGTGTGGAAAGCGCGGGTCCCCGGGGACTTGCGGGTGGTGCTCCGGTTGAGCCATGCGGCGGATGAGCCCGTGGGATCCATGCCGGCGAGGAAGCATGCCTGCCGGTGTAGCAGCACGTCGGGGAGGCGCTGGGCTGAGGCGCGTTCGGCCAGGACGTGTAGGGCCACGAAGAAGACGCGCTGGTCCTCTGTCCGCAGAGTTGGACCGGTGGCGACTGGGCCGCGTCGACGGTGGGACGACGGCAGGCTTCTGACGAAGGAGGGTGTCTGACCGAGGACGGCCCAGAGGATCAGGTCGGTCAGCCGATGGGTGAGCACCATGCAGCCGAGGGGTTGCTCGGCAAGGTCTGCCCGCTCGATCCTCGGATCGAGCAGGGCGGCGAGAACGGCGTCGGCCTCGACGGCGTCTCCCACGGCGTCGAGCAGCACCGGATTCGCGCCGAGGCTACCGAGCCGCTGCCGGATTCTGGCGGCCTGGCCGAACGGGACGGCGAGGAACGGTCTCCGTCCTGACTCCCAACTCTGAACGGTCGCGCGGTCGACGCCAAGCTCCACGCCGAGCTGCTCCTGAGTCAGGGGGATGGACTCCCGAATCAGCTTCAACAGGTAGCCGGTTACGTCGCCACGAGCCGAGGTGGATCGTCCGAGTGATGCCATCGCCGTCCCTACGGTGACCGGCAGTCGACGTTTCCCCATCGTGGACAGCGATGCCGGCTGACTGCTGACCAGCTCATTCGTACTGCGGGTGAGTCCTACGCGCGTCGCCGCGATCGTAGCGTCACGGTTACTGAATGTGCCAGGCCTGATCCTGTACGTGCGGGCGGGCCCTGCCAGCGGAGGTACGGATGAGTGAGGACGCCCCAGCCGAGAGCCGAGGCGAGCGGATCGAAGCAGCGGAACGTGAGGCCGCGCGGCAACGGATCCTCGCGCAGGCGGAAGCGGATCGGATACCGGCCGAGGAGACCACCCGGGCCGTGCCGGATCGGCGGTGGCGCCGTGGACAGCAGTGAGCTGTTGCCGATCGGTCGTCGGGTGGCGTACTGGCGAGGACGACGGAAGCTGTCGCAGCAGGTGTTGGCGGATCGGCTGGGCAAGTCGAAGAGTTGGGTGGACAAGGTCGAGCGCGGCGTCCGGTCGCTGGACAAGGTGTCGACGCTCCAGGACATCGCCGCCGTGCTGCGGATCGACACGGCGGTGCTGCTCGGTCGGGACAGCCGGCCGGTCGAGGTGACCGAGCGCGCCGAGGGGGTCGAGCGGATCCGGGCGGCGCTGTCGACGTACGAGATCGCCTTGCAACGGCCGGCTTCCCGCCGCCCGGTGGTGCCGGCGGACCGGATGGCGCGGGAGGTCGCGCATGCCTGGACCACCTTCCAGCGCGCCCGCTACCCGCAGGTGGTCGACCTCCTGCCGCAGGTGGTGGCCGACGCGCAGCGCGCCCACGTCCACGATCCTGGCGGGGGCCGGGTGCCGCTGGTGGAGGCGTACCGCGTGACGGCGGCGGTGCTGGTGAAGCTCGGCGCTCCCGACCTGGCGTGGTTGGCCGTGGACCGGGCGATGAGCGCCGCCACCGGGGACCGGGTCCTGGTGGCGGCCACCGCCGTGCAGCTCGGTCAGGTGTTGCGCGCGTCGTCGCGGGCGCGGACGGCGAAGGCGGTGATGCTGGCTGCCGCGTACCGGATTGTTTCGCCGGTGGTCGAGTTCGGCGACGTGGCGGAGCTGTCGCTGTGCGGGACCCTGCTGGCGCAGGGTGCCCTGGCCGCTGCCCGCGACGGCGACGACCGCGCCGCCGTCGAACTGGTCGACGAGGCCGCGGAGATGGCGGCGCGGGTGGGAGACGGGCAAGACCACCACCGGACCGGGTTCGGGCCGACGGCGGTCGAGCTTGCCCGGATCGCGGTAGCGGCGGAACGCGGTGACGCGGCAGACGCCGTGGCCCGGCACGAGCGGGTGATCACGCGGGACGGGTGGCGGTGGCTGACCGCCGAGCATCGGGCCGCGTACCTGGTGGACGTCGCCCGTGCGTACCTGCAAGCGGGTGACCCGGTCGGCGCCGGCCGGCTCGTGGTGGAGGCCGACCGGCTCGCGCCGGCCGAGATCCGCCACCGGCCGGACGGCCGGGACGTCCTCGCCCGGGTCGCCCGTGATCCGCGCGCCCCGGCGATGCTCGTCCACCTCGCCGCGGCGCTCGGGGTGGGATGACCATGACCGCGCCGTTTCTGCCCCTGGCCCGGATCCGCAACCGGCTGATTGTCGCCACCCGGTGGATTCTCCGCGTTCCCCGCAGGCTGATTGACGTCGGACGAGCCTCCACCCGATCCGTCCGCGGCCGGTTCGCGTCAATGGCGTGGGTGCGCCTGCACCATTGACGCCAATGGTCGGCGAAGTTCAAAGCGAGTGGGCGAGCGGCGAGGTTGCCGCAGACAGTTGGGATGCCGATCCCGCGTCATCCCGCTGCCTGCGGCAACCGCACCACATCGTTTATCGGTTCGTCCGACCAGACGACGCGTGGCGATGCCGTGGTGGCTTTCCGCGCGTCACTCGCCGGTTCGGATCAGGTCTTGTCCCGCTGCTCCCCACCGACAATCGCCGTGCAGCAGCCGGGGTTCGCCCAACCCTGCGCGGTGAGGTTCCAGACGATCGTCTGGCCCTCCGGGAAGTCGTAGTTGCAGGTCTTGGAGGTGCCCGCGCCGTTGCTGTTCACACACTGGCCGCTGCGGCTGCCCACCTGCCAGAAGGCGATTGCGGCCCGCCCGTCGCTCTCGTCGTCCCACACGGTGAACTTGTCGCCGTAGCTGCTGAAGTTCGCGTGCGCGATCCGGTTCGGCCAGAATCCGTAGATGGTGTCGCCGGAGTCGGCGAGTGCGGGGGTCGCGGATGCGGCAACAAGTGCCACCACAGCACTGGCGGTGAATCCGATCCTTCGGGCTATCTTCATGACGAACTCCGTTCCCGGGCACCGCATTCGGTGCCTTCATGGTTCGTTGAACACGACATCCGGGGAATCGGCACACCCGCCGCCCCCCAGCGATCTCCGCCGAGCATAGTCCACTGTGTCTACCCCCGTTCGAAAACGTCGATGGGTGATCGGTCGGTGACGCGGAGACTGCGATAGGAGCGCTCCCAAGCGCAGCTATCGGTAAAACCGCTAGAGTGCATGATAATCGCTGCTCTGGCCCTATTCGGACTGACTTATCGGGTGTCACCCGGCATGACAGGTTCAAATCCCGCGCAGTTCGACGGCCCGCCGTTGTCCTTTTCGGACTCGGCCCTGGTCGGCCATACCGCCCACCGCCACGGGTGGCCGCTCTTGAGTCGGATAGCCGCTTGTCGGATCGCTTGAGGGCCCGAGTCCCCGGCACCAGACTTGAGCGGGTTTTCACGAGTCGATGGGGGACGCTGATGCGGGAAGGCATGTCCGACTACGAGGCCCGGGCCTGGTCCAGCCTGCTGGAGAGCGAGCGGAAGCGCCGCGACGGCGTGCGGGCGCGCATGGTCGGCCAGGTCGCATCGCTCACCAGGCGTGCCGGCGAACAGATCAAGAAGATCCCCGGCGGGGGCAGGACCATGCAGTTCGGCGACGACACCATCATGAAGGCGCTGGAGGGCGGCTTCCGGGCGATCTTCCTGCCGGCCGTGCGCTCGGCGTCGCTGACGAAGCGGGCCGAGCGGTTGCGCCGTGACCACCCGGATCTGGCCGAGGGCTCGCCGTTCGGCTCGCTCGATCTCAAGGACCTCGACAAGGGTCGGCCCGCGATGACGATCCCGTTCGTCGGGGTGATCGAATCCGGCCTCGCCTCCGTCGCGGTCACCGGCGCCACGGTCAGCACCACCGTCAGCGGCGGCACGACGGCGGGAGTCGCGGTCGCCGCGGTGGCGTCGGACGTGGTGATCTCGCTGGCGCTGCTCGGCCGGGCGGTGGCGGAGGTGGCGGTCCACTACGGCTACGACCCACGGGACCCCGAGGAGGAGTTGTTCCTGATGGGGGTCCTGAACTACAGCATGGCGTCGTCGTCCGCGAGCAAGACGGCAGCGCTCGCGAGCCTGTCGCGCCTCACCCAGCAGATGATGCGCCGCGCCACGTGGAGCCAGTTGGGCCGGGACCCCCTCGTCCGGATCATCCAGCAGATCTTCAAGCTGCTCGGGCTGCGGCTGGTCCGGACGCGGCTGGCGAACGTCGTGCCGATCGCCGGCGCGCTCGTCGCCGCCGGGCTCAGCTTCGCCATGCTCCAGTCGGCCATCGAGGACGCGACCCGGCTCTACCGCGCCCGCTACCTGGCGGAGAAGCACGGTCTGTCGTGGGAGGAGTGGATCACGAAGTCGACGTCGGCGGCGGACGCGGCGGAGCCCGCCCCGCAGGCGGACGCGACGGTGGTCGAGGTCGACGAACTGCTCGACGACGTCACGTCCGTCGGGCAGGGCGACTCGTCCGTCGGGAAGGAGGCCGACGTCGTCCGGCCCGCCTCGGACGACCGGCTGAACGGTCCCCGCGGCTGACGGGTGGCGGTGGGCGTGGACACCGCCGTGAGCCGCACCAGCATGGGAATCCCGGCGGACCGATGACTTTCCGGGCCGACGACTGTCGACCGGAGCATGACCACGCACACGCTCCAGACACCCGACGTCGATCTCGTCTACGACGTGCACGCCCCGAACACCACCACCGGCGCGCACCGGCCGCTGCTCATGATCGGCCAGCCGATGTGCGCCGACGGCTTCGCGGCGCTGGCCTCGTACTTCCCGGACCGGACCGTGATCACCTACGATCCGCGCGGGCTCGGCCGCAGCGTGCGTCGGGACGGCCGGACCGACTCCGTGCCCGAGACCCAGGCCGGCGACGTACGGGCCGTCGTCGACGCGCTCGGCACGGGCCCGGTCGACATGTTCGCCAGCAGCGGCGGCGCGGTGACCGCGCTCGCCCTCGTCGCGGCGTACCCGGACACGGTGGGCACGCTGGTGGCGCACGAGCCGCCGCTCGTCACGCTGCTGCCCGACGCGGACGCCGCCGCGCGGGCCACCGCGGCCTGCCAGGAGGCGTACCAGAAGAACGGCTGGGGTGCCGGCATGGCCGCGTTCGTGGCCATGACGTCGTGGCGCGGCGAGTTCACCGACGACTACTTCGCCCGGCCCCTGCCCGACCCGGCGGCGTTCGGGATGCCGGTCGAGGACGACGGCTCCCGGGACGACCCGCTGCTCTCCGACCGGTCCGCGGCGGTCACCAGCTACCGGCCCGACGTCGACGCGCTCCGTGTGGCACCGACCCGGCTGGTCATCGCGGTGGGCGAGGAGTCGGCGGACACGTTCACCGGCCGCACGTCGGTGGCGACGGCCGAGCTGCTCGGCGGGCGGCCGGCGGTCTTCCCGAGCCACCACGGCGGCTTCGTCGGTGGGGAGGGCGGCTACGCCGGCCAGCCGGAGGCGTTCGCCCGCCGGCTGCGCGAGATCCTCGACGGCCAGGGCTGACCGGTCGGCCCCGGCCTTCCCGCCCGGCCACCACGTCGCGGGCGTCGCCGGCGAGCCGGTCACCGCACGACGGCGTCGCGGTCGCCGCGGCCTCAGGCCCGGCGCAGCTCGGTGACCATGACCGGGTAGGGGCCGGCCGGCGTGTCGGGGCCGGCCTGGTCCGCCGGGACCACGTTCTCCATCACCAGCCGCAGCGTCACCGGGTCGGCGGCGTCCAGCGTGATTCGCCACCCCCAACCGCCGGCGTACTCGGCGGCCAGCTCGATCGCCGACGCCGCGCCCGTCGCGCCGGTGAGCGTCATCGCGGTGGGCTGCTGGTGCCACGAGTCGCCCCACCAGGCGGCCAGCGAACCCGGCTGCTCCCCGCTGGCGATCACGAGCAGGCCGTCCTGCGGGCCGTCGTCCGGATGCGTCCACGCGTACGCCACGGTGGTCAGGTGGCCGCCGGCAGCGGTCGCCACGGTCAGCGTGGCCGGCGACTCGGCGAACGGATCGGCGGGCAGCATCCGGAAACCGTTGGTGCCGGCCCAGGAGCCGGTGGCGTCAGCGATGATCACCGGCCCAGCATAGGGGCGCGGAAGTCGACGACTGCCCGCAGGCGGGCGCGGGGTTTACCCGGCAGTTGAGGTGGACGCTCGTCCACGGTCACCGCCCTGCCGACCATCCGGCAGCTATGCGGCACGCCACCTCGGTTGATCCTCACCGGCCTTGCGCGTACAGCGCATCAACGTGCCCTTGGCGGTGTGGCCGAGTGCGCCCTCCGGCTTGCAGAAGGCACCCGGATGAACGGAGCCCTGGACCGTGCTGTGGGACGGCTTGGTGGTCCGAGGCGCGCTGGTGGTCCGCTTCGGCGTCGGTCGAGGGCTGGTGCGCGTCGGCTTCGGCTTGGGGGTGGGTCTTGCGGCGGCAGTTCGTGGCGCCGGATTCGGGGACCCGGTCGTCGGGGATGCCGACGGGGACTCGACCGGCGTGATGACCGAAGGGGAGCCAGCAGGGGAAGCGACCGCTGCCGGGCTGTCGCCGCCGTTAATCGAGGGCGAGACCGCGGCGATCGATGTCGGCTTCTCGTCCGTGGAGCCGCTTACTGCGGCGACCCCGCCGCCGCAGCAGCAGAGCACCAGCACGCCCGAGGCCACGACCGCGACCCTCGCGCCGCTGGAGAGCCGGCGCCACCAGGACTGTCTCGGAGCGGGATACGCCGGGCGGGGACCCGGGACCTGCGGTGATGGGTTCGTCACGCACCACAGTCTGCTTGCGTGCGCAACGATTGCCAGCGGTCAATCGGTGCGCTCCACATCGACGCTGCGGCAGCGTCCGGCGACGACGAGTCGCGGGATTCGGACAAGCGGTGGGCCCCGGTGGCGCCCGGTCGACCGCCCCCCGACCGGTGACCGACGACGGCCAGCCGATCGGCCCGCCGCGACACCGCCATAGATCTTGGTACTGGGCCGTCCTCGCCAGGGCCGTTCCGCACCAAGATCTCGTGCGGCGGGAACGACTACTCCGGTGGCAGCAGGGCGGTCAGGTCGGCGGCGTGCCGCAGCGTGTCGGCCAGCCGGCCGTGCAGCGCCTCGTCCAGCGGCACCGCGTCGGCCCGCCGCAGCAGCCCACGCGCAACCGCCGGCTCGTCCAGCAGCAGCGCCAGCTCGGCGCGGTAGACGAGCGCCTCGACGTGGACGGCCGGGTTGTCGGCGGCGTCGGGCCGGGCCAGCGCGCCGTCGAGGATCCGGGCGGCCTGCTCGGGCATCCCGCGCGAGTCGGCCTGCACCACCGCGTTCCGCAGGGCCCGGGCCAGCCCGGCCCGGTCGTCGTCCGCGTTCGGGGTGGCGGCCCGGGCCACGAACCGGATCCAGTTGCCGCCGGGGTCGACGATGCTGAACCCGGTGTGCCCGTCGGCGTTGTGCCGGAGCCGGGGGCGCGTCATCCGGGGCACGCCGGAGACGAGCACCTTGCCGTAGGTGGCACGCAGGCCCGCCGCGAAGGCCCGGTGGATGCCGACCGGATCGTCCACCACGACCAGGCAACTGCCGTACGAGGTGGCCGGATCGAACTCCGGCATGCCGAAGAAGTGCAGGTTCAGATCCTCCCGGCGCAGCGCCAGGTACGGGTTGGGGCGCGCCTGCCGGTGCGTCACCTCGAAACCGAGGGCCCGGTAGAACGGCGCGACGTCGTCCAGGGAGCGGCACGGCAGCAGCGGGATGGTGGTCTCGTTCGCCATCCGTCGAGCCTGGCGGCCGGCGAGTGGCACACGCACATGAAAAGACCCGAACGGTCCGGCGGCACCGACCGAACGGCCCTCGGGGCCGGCCCTCGACGGGACCGGCCCCGGGCGGGGTCACGCGCCGGTCAGGGCTTCCAGGACCCGGCGGTACGCAGGTGGTGCTCGTACTCGACGACGCCGTTGCGGTCCTTGACGTCGAAGATGAGCTGACCGCTGCGCTTGGAACCGGCCGGCAGGTTGTTGCCGGAGGTCATCAGCTTGCCGCAGCCGGAGAACGCGCCGGCGATGCCGCTCTCCTCGGTGCCGTCCGCGCCCTTCCAGGTGAAGAAGAACGGGTTGATCGAGCCGGTGCCCTTGGTGACCTCGGCGGACACGTCGGCGATCAGGAACGTGCCGTTCTTCGGGGCGGACGCGTACTCCCGGCAGGCGCTGTCCTTGGTCCGGAAGTTGCCGACGATGATCTCCACCGTGCCCTCGTCGTCGTTGACGATCAGCTTGTCGCCGGCGGGCATGTTGAACGTCTCGTCGTCGGTCGTGCCCGGCTGGGGCGTGGTGACGGACGGGTCACCGGTGGGCGGCGGGGGATCGATCGGGTTGCTGTAGCTGATGTCCGGGGTGGGCAGCGTGTCGATCGCTTCCTTGGTCTTCTTCGCGCCGCTGTAGAGCGCGAAGATCCCACCGCCGCAGCAGAGCAGCAGCAGGACCACCACCACGATGCCGACGGTGAGCCAGACGTTCCGGCCGGACTTCTTCGCCGGTGGCCCGAACGGCTGCCCCGGTGGCGGGTACGGCCCGGTCGCCGGGTACGCCTCACCGCCCGGCGGCGGATACTGCCCACCCGGCGGCGGGTACGGCGCGCCCGACGTGGGCGGATACGGCGGCTGCGCCCCGCCCGGCGGCGGGTAGCCACCCGGCGGCGGGTAGCCACCTGCCTGCGGGTAACCCTCCGCCTGCGGGTAGCCGCCCGCCTGCGGGTAATCCTCCGCCTGCGGGTAGCCGCCCGCCTGCGGGTACGCCCCACCCGGCGGGTACGGCGCGCCCGACGTCGGTGGCGCCGGCGGGTACGCCTCGGTGGACGGTGGCGGCGGGAACGCCTGGGTCGACGGCGCCGGCGGATAGGCCTGGGTCGGCGGGGCCGGCGGGATCGCCTGGGTCGGTGGGGCCGGCGGGATCGCCTCGGTCGGCGGGGCCGGCGGGATCGCCTCGGTCGGCGGCTGGGGCGCGCCGGAGGTCGGCTGGGACGGGAACGCCTCGGTGGCCTGGGCCGGCGGGAACGCCTGGGTCGGCGGGGCCGGCGGCTGGGGCGGCCCGGAGACCGGCGGCTGGGGCGGGTGGGGCGCGCCCGAGATGGGGGCCGTCGGCGCGTCCGAGGTCGGCGGCGGCGCCCAGGGGCTGCCGGACACCGGCGGCATCGGCGCGGTGGGGAACGCCTGCGTCGGCGGTTCCTGCGGCTGCTGGTCCGGGTCCTGTGACCCGGACGGAGGCTGAGGGTGGCTCACCGTACTCCTTGGGCACCTTCGGGAGGAGATTTCAGTCGGGACGACGGTACAAGCCGTCGACAACGCCGCCGTCCGGCCCTCACCGACGTGCCAGGACGGCGGCGGTACGGATCAGGTCGTCGTCCACCACGAACCGTCCGGTGATCGACGACGGCGGATCGGGCACCGGGGCGGCGGCGAGCCGGGCCGGCGCGATCTCGGCGCGGAACGTGCCCGCGTCGGGGTCGAGCGTGAGCCGGGCGTCCGGGAAGCCCAACCAGGTGCCGACGAGCGGGTACCAGACCTTGTAGACGGTCTCCTTGGCGCTGAACAGCACGGTCGGCCAGGGGAGCCCGGACGGCAGCCGGACCAGGTCCGCCTCCTCGTCGGGGCGGCACACCTTCCGGCGTACCCCCGGGGTGAGCGGGCGGTGCCGCTCGGCGTCGATGCCGACCGCGCGCACGTCGGTGGCGCGGGCGACGGCGGCGGCGCAGTAGCCCTGGGTGTGGGTGATCGCTCCGACGACGCCGGCCGGCCAGACCGGGGCGCGGTCCGGGCCGGTGGGCAGCGGCGTGACCGGCAGGCCGAGCGCGGCGAGCGCCCGGCGGGCACACGTCCGGCCGGCGGTGAAGTCGCGCCGGCGACGGGGCACCGCGCGGTCGCCCAGGCCGGCCCGCTCGGCCGGCAGCAGCGTGCCGGACCAGTCGGCCGGACCGGCCACCGCCACCGCCACGGTGGACGGCAACAGGTCACGCACGTGCGTCAGTGGGTGACGGGGACACGCGGTGACCGTACCGTAACGGCGAAGCGCAGTGTGGCGCTGAAGGAACGTTGTGGGGGGAGGCAGCGTCATCGACATCGATGGAAGGAGTGGCCGATGGCCCCCTGTGTGGAGGCGTCGGAACCACGGTCCGGCGAGCACGTCCCCGTGACGCCCGACTGGACCTGCGGCTCGTGCGGCGAAGACTGGCCCTGTGCCACCAAACGCCGGAACCTGCTGATCGAGTACCAGGTGGACCGGGCGTCGCTGAGCGTCTATCTCGGTTCCTGCCTGGCGGCCGCCACGCACGACCTGCGTGCCGCGCCGGTCACCGCGTTGCAGGACCGGTTCATCGGCTGGGTGCCGCGCGGTTCGCGTACGGTCTGAGTGTGGCGCTTCCGGTGGCCGCCGCGTCGGGTTCGCGGCGGCCACCGGTCGCGGTCTCAGCGGCGGCGGGGCCGCCGGGTGAGGGCGAAGCCGACCACGCCGGCCACGGCGGCGAGCACCCCGCCCACGCTGGTCCACACCCAGCGCGAGCCGGCTTCGGGGAGCCAGCCGGTCAGGTCGGTCTCCTCCTCGGCGGCCGGCTCCGGCGTCGGCTCGGCGGTCAGCACCGTCCCGGCCCGCGTGTTCGGCACCAGTGGCGCCGCCAGTTCACCGTCGTCACCGGACGCGCCGCCGGAGTCGGTCGCGCCGGCCAGCAGGTCCACCTCGATCGGCAGGCCCAGGTCGGGCTCGGGCAGGTCGGTGACGGAGAGCCGGACGTAGTAGGTGCCGGGCAGCGGGTCGCCGGACCACGGCTCGGCCCACGGCCGCACCCGGCGCAGCGTGCAGCCGAGCGTCACGCCGGTCGCCGACGCGTCCACGGTGGGGGTCTGCGCGCCGGCCGTGCACGCCTGCCGTCGACGCAGCCCGTCGAACACGTCGACCGTCCAGGTGGACGGGCCGGTGCGCGGCTTTCCGAAGGCGACCGTGACGCCGACCTCGTGCACCTGCCCGGCCTCGGCCCGGAACGACCAGTACAGGTGGTCGCCGGTCGAGGCGCCGACCCGTACCGGCTGGCCGGCGGTGATGGTCGTGGCGGTGAGGAACGAGGTGCCGGCCTTGGTCACGGTGGTCGCGCCCGGGGACGGGCTCGGTGCGGCGAGGGCGGCGCCGGGCGCGAGCGCGAGGCCGGCGGCGGCGGTCGCCGCGGCGACGCGGATGAGCGTACGCATCCTCAGTTCTCCCTCCAGGTGGCGACCCACCAGCGGGTGAGCAGCCCGGCGACCAGGCCGGTGACGAGGCCGGCCAGGGTGAGCAGGAGCAGCAGGGCCCAGCCGCGGCCCAGGTCCGGCCCGTCCGGGGCGGGGGAGGCGGCGACCACGTCCACGGTCAGCTCCACCGGCATGCCCGGTTCGGCGCGGGTGCCGGCGCGGGCCGCGAACGAGTTGCTGACCACCAGGCAGACGGTCCGGGCCGCCGCGGTCGCGCTCGGGGTGGGCGTCGGGCCCGCCGCGTCCTCCTCCTCGGCGGCCGACCAGCGCAGGCCGGCCGAGACCACGTCGGTACGCCCGCTGCCGGCGTCGACGCCGCGCACCAGTTCCCGCCCGTCCGGCGCGGTGGCCCGCAGCAGCACGCCGTAGTCCGGGTTCACCGGCCGGTCCAGCCCGATGCTGACCGAGGCGCGCAGCTCCTGCCCGGCACGCACCGGCACCCGGTACCAGCGGTGCTCGGAGAACGCCTCCCGGTCGGTGTAGACGCCGGGCGCGAGCAGCGGCGCGTCCGCGCAGGCCGCCGTGCCGCCGACCACCGCCGGGGTGACCGTGTACGTGTCGCGGGCCCGGTCGACGAGCTGCTTGATCCGGCCGGTCAACTCGTCGGCGCTCTGCGCCGCGGTGTAGGTGCCGCCGGTGGCGCCGGCGATGCAGAGCAACTGCCGGCGTACCTTCTCGTCGGGGGCGAGGCCGAGCGTGTCGACCACCAGCCGGGTGCCCTGCGCGGCCAGCTCGCGGGCCACCTCGCACGGGTCGGGCGGGGCGCAGGTGTCCTCGCCGTCGGTGATGAGCACGATCCGGCGGGCGGTGCTGCCGGTGCCCAGGTCCTGCGCGGCGGAGCGCAGCGCCAGCCCGACCGGGGTGAAACCGGTGGGGCGCAGCCCGGCGACGGCGGCCTTGGCCTGGGACCGGTCCACCGGGCCGACCGGCACGATCTGCTGGGTGTCCCGGCAGCCCTGCTTCTTGTCCTTGCCCCGGTAGGTGGCGCCGAGCACCCGGATGCCGAGCTGCGTCTCGTCGGGCAGGCCGTCGACCACCTCGTTGAACGCCTGTTGGGCGACGCTGATCCGACTGCGCCCGTCGATGTCGCGGGCCCGCATCGAGCCGCTGACGTCGAGCACCAGCTCGACCTTGGGTGGTTCGGCGGCGGGTTCGGTGGTCTCGTCGTCGGCCCCGGCGGGGCTCGGACCGATCAGCGCGATCGCCGCCAGCAGTCCCCACAGGACGGCCGTCGATCGTCTCTTGTTGATCACCGGGCGAGTGTAGTGAGATCCACAATGGAAGATCATCCGGGTGGTGGGTGCGACCCGGTCGACGATGGTGTCGAACTCGTTATGTTCCCGGGGGATGACCCACCGTTAGCTACCCGATGTAAACCTTTCGGGGGGTGGCGCGTTGGTCGGGAATCTGACTGAGCTGCACCCGTTGTGCGGCCGGCGCAGTGTGGTTAAGCTCTGTCTTGCGCGCCCCAATCGCCCGCTTCCCCCGTGGCAGGCGATCGGGGCGCGCTTTTTTCTGCCCCAGCCCGCCAAGCAGATCGGCGGCGCGGGCGCAAGCACATTTCGGCCCGGTGGAGAGGTCTCCACCGGGCCGTCGTGCGTTCAGGCCGCGGTCAGATCCAGCGGCCGTCCAGCCACATCCGGGCGGACCAGTCCGCGTACGGCAGCAGCTTCCCCACGAAGATCGGATAGAAGTAGCCGAAACAGAGCGCGACCAGCAGCACGTAGGCGCCCGCGATGATGCCGCCGACCAGACGGCGGTCATTGGTCTGCTCCTCGCTCGGCGGCGCGGCCGTGCCGGTGACCGGCGCGGGGGTGACGATCGCGCCCAGCACGTAGACCACGGCGAGCACCAGGAACGGCACTGCCGGCGCGGCGTAGAACGAGAACATCGTCCGGCCGTCGAGCGCGAACCAGAACCAGGGCAGCAGCCCGGCCGCCGCGCACAGCAGGATCGCCCCGGCCCGCCAGTCCCGCCGGGCCAGGCCCAGCCAGACGGTCGCGGCCAGCGCCGGCAGGAACGACCACCAGAGCAGCGGGGTGCCCAGCAGCAGCACCTCGGAGGCGCAGCTCGCCGCGCCGCAGTTGCCGTCACCGGACCAGGCGAACGCCACCGGCCGGCCCAGCAGCAGCCACTGCCACGGCCAGGACTGGTACTTGTGCGGGTCGTCGAGCTGGGTGTGGAAGCCGTACGCGGCCTTGTGGTATTCCCACAGGTTGATCAGCGCGCCGAACACGGGCGTGTCGCTCAGGCCCTCGACGTTCGGGTAGCGGCTGGCCAGACGGTAGTAACCCTCGTCGCTCAGCAGCCAACCCGACCAGGTGGCCACGTAGGTCACCACCATCAGCACGCCGGCCGCGAGCAGCCAGGGCAGCTCGTCGAGGACGGCGTCCCGCCACGGGCGGCGGACCCCGGCCGACCGGCGGACCCCGACCTCCCAGAGCAGCACCAGCAGCGCGAACGCCGGCACGAAATAGATCCCGCTCCACTTCACCGAGCAGGCGCAGCCGAGCAGCACGCCGGCGAGCAGCCGCCACCACGGCCAGTTCCGCCAGCCCGACGCCGGCCGGCCGGCGCGCCCCGGCACGGTCGGGTCGAGGCCGGCCGCCAGCGCCAGGGACCAGCGTCGCCGCCGGGCGTCCCGGTCGAGCACCAGCGCGCCGAACGCGGCCAGCACGAACAGCAGCAGGAAGATGTCGAGGATCGCGGTGCGGGACAGCACCAGGTGGAAACCGTCGAGCGCGAGCAGCAGACCCGCCGCGCAGCCGAGCGTGGTGGAGCGGAACATCCGCCGGCCGATGCGCACCAGCAGCAGCACCGACAGCGTGCCGCACACCGCCGCGCCGAACCGCCAGCCGAACTCCGGGGCGGTGGTCATCAGGTGCCCCGGCACCGAGATGTTGGTCTCGGCGTCCTGGTAGCCGAAGGCCCACTCGCCGAGCCCGATCAGCCACTTGCCCAGCGGCGGGTGGACCACGTACGACGGGCCGTTGTCCTTGTAGTTCCACTCGACGCCCCGGTCGATGAGCCCGTACGCGTCCTTGGCGTAGTAGGTCTCGTCGAAGATCTTGCCCGAGGGGTGGCCGAGCCCGACGAAGCGCAGGATCGCGGCGATCGCCACCACCACGGCGGTGGCCAGCCACGCCTGCCCCCGGCCCAGATGGTCGTCGACCGTGGCGAGCCGACGCCGGACCGCGGCCGGGATGCCACCCCCGCCGTCGTCGCCCGGTGAGCCGGCGGCCCGGTCGGTGGTGGAGGGCTCCTGTGCTGTCGAGGCACTCGTCACCCGGCGATCGTAGGCTGCGAGGGTGCCCGGTGGCGTCCATCGTCTCCGAAATTGGTACGACCATCGATGAGGGAGCGCACGCCGTGGGGGAAATGTCCGAGGTGGGACGGTTGGTGCTGCTCGGCGCGCCGCTGGGCAACCCGGCCGACGCGTCCACCCGGTTCCGCGAGGTGCTCGCCACCGCCGACGTGGTCGCCGCCGAGGACACCCGGCGGCTCACCCGGCTGGCCCGCGACCTCGACATCACCGTGCCCGGCCGGATCGTCTCCTACTTCGAGGGCAACGAGGAACGGCGTACCCCGGAACTCGCCGAGGTGCTCACCGCCGGCTACACCATCGCGCTGGTCACCGACGGCGGCATGCCGAGCGTCTCCGACCCCGGCTACCGGCTGGTGCGGGCCGCGCTGGAGGCCGGCGTCCCGGTCACCGCCGCCCCCGGCCCGAGCGCGGTCACCACCGCGCTGGCGCTGTCCGGGCTGCCCTGCGACCGGTTCTGCTTCGAGGGCTTCCTGCCCCGCACCCCCGGCGCCCGCCGTTCCCGGCTGCGCGCGCTGGCCGGCGAGGAACGCACGCTGGTGCTCTTCGAGGCGACCCACCGGATCGCCGGGGCGCTTGCCGACCTGGCCGAGGCGTTCGGCCCGGACCGGCCCGCCGCGCTCTGCCGCGAGCTGACCAAGACCTACGAGGAAGTGGTCCGCCGGCCCCTGGGCGAGCTGGCCGAGTGGGCCGCCGCGGGCGACGTACGCGGCGAGATCACGCTGGTGGTGGCCGGTGCGCCGGCGACCCCGGCGGTCCGCCCCGACGACGACGCGCTGCGCGCCGCGGTGGCCGAGCGCGAGGCGGCCGGGGCGTCCCGGCGGGACGCGATCACCGAGGTCGCGACCGCATACGGGCTGCGCCGCCGCGACGTCTACGCGGTCGTGCACCGCTGAGGCTGAGCCGCCGTGTGTGTGTAAGGAGGGGCCCCCTTTTAACACCTCGTTGTTAGAGGGGTCCCCTTCTCTACCGGAGGCGTTAGCAAGGGGCCCCTCCTTGCACCATCACCAGGCGGCGGCGAGGAAGCCGATCAGGATCAGCAGGGGGCCGGCCACGGCCAGGCCGACCGCCCAGCGCCGCTGTCGCGGGTCCGTCAGTCGGGTCGCGCCGGTCCATCGGGCGATCCCGGCGGCGCAGCCCGCCACCAGGGCCAGCCCGAGCAGCCAGCGCAGGTGCCGCCCGACGCCGGAGTCCGCGTACGCGGTGGCGCCGCCCGGTCCGGTCATCCGGGCCGGCAACGTGCTGCCGGTGGCGGTGTGTCCGGCGGGCACGCCGCTGACCCGTACGCCCTGCGCCTGGAAGCGGTCGCCGTCGGCCTGGAAGATGCCCCGGCAGCGTTGGGTGAGTCCGTCGCCCGCGCACTCGGTGATCATCACGGTGCCGCCCGTCGAGTGCCCCACCGCCAGCCAGAACGGGCCGGCGCTCACCCAGGCGAAGAACGCGGCGAGCAGACTCAGCGTCACCAGCACGGCGAGCCCGGCGGGCGGGTCCGGCGGGTGGACCGGGCGGGCCGGCTCCCGCCGGGCGCGGATCCGGACGGTCCGGCGGCGCGGCTCGTCGCGCAGCGGCGTGCCGTCCCAGTGCACCTCCTCGATCGGCGCCCAGCCGGTCGCCTCGTCGCCGGCCGGGGCGGACCGCCGCTGCCAGCGCGGCTGCCGCACCGGCACCCGGCGCGGCACGGCGTCCACCGGCGCCCCGGTGGTCGGCTCCACCTCCACCGTCGGATCCACCGGGTCCACCCGGGGCTGCGGGGCGACCGGCGTGCCGCGCGGCGCGGCCCGGGCGGACGCGGACGGCTCGGGCGCCGCTGGTCTGCTGGTCACGCCGTTCATTCCACACCTGCGACGCGGGCTCGCCGGGCAGCTCAGACCGCGTGTCGGCGACAAATCGGGCGTACGCCGGGCCGGCCCGCCCTATTGGTTCGCGGGGCGCCCACGGCAATCACTAGTCTTGACGCTCATGAGTCACGTTCTCGCCGCGGTCGCCTGGCCCTACGCCAACGGCCCGCGCCACATCGGCCACGTATCCGGATTCGGCGTTCCCTCCGACGTCTTCGCCCGGTACATGCGGATGGCCGGTCACGACGTGCTCATGGTCTCCGGCACCGACGAGCACGGCACCCCGATCCAGGTGCAGGCCGACGCCGAGGGGGTCACCGCGCGTGAGCTGGCCGACCGCTACAACCGGGTGATCGCCGAGGACCTGCGGGCGCTCGGCCTGTCGTACGACCTGTTCACCCGCACCACCACCCGCAACCACTACGCGGTGGTGCAGGAGCTGTTCACCGGGCTGCACCGCAACGGCTACATCGTCCCGAAGGTCACCACCGGGGCGATCTCCCCGTCCACCGGCCGCACCCTGCCGGACCGCTACATCGAGGGCACCTGCCCGATCTGCGGCTACGACAGCGCCCGCGGCGACCAGTGCGACAACTGCGGCAACCAGCTCGACCCGATCGACCTGATCCACCCCAAGTCGAAGATCAACGGCGAGACGCCGGAGTTCGTGGAGACCGAGCACTTCTTCCTCGACCTGCCCGCCCTCGCCGACGCGCTGCGGCAGTGGCTGGACACCCGGGAGGGCTGGCGGCCCAACGTGCTGCGGTTCTCCCGGAACCTGCTCGACGACCTCCAGCCCCGGGCCATCACCCGGGACCTGGAATGGGGCGTGCCGATCCCGCTCGACGGCTGGCAGGACCGGAACGACAAGCGGATCTACGTGTGGTTCGACGCGGTGATCGGCTACCTGTCCGCCTCCATCGAGTGGGCCCGCCGCACCGGCGACCCGGAGGCGTGGCGGAAGTGGTGGTCGGCCGACGCCGAGGGGAAGGACGCGCTCGGCTACTACTTCATGGGCAAGGACAACATCGTCTTCCACTCGGTGATCTGGCCGGCGCTGCTCGGCGGCTACTCCGGCGAGGGCGCCCGCGACGGCGAGCCCGGCCGGCTGGGCCGGCTCAACCTGCCCACCGAGGTCGTCTCCAGCGAATACCTGACCATGGAGGGGCGGAAGTTCTCCTCCTCCCGCAAGGTCGTCATCTACGTCCGGGACTTCCTGGAGCGCTACGACGCCGACGCGCTGCGCTACTTCATCGCGGTCGCCGGCCCGGAGAGCAACGACACGGACTTCACCTGGGCGGAGTTCCTCCGCCGCAACAACGACGAGCTGGTCGCCGGCTGGGGCAACCTGGTCAACCGGTCCGTGTCGATGGCGGCGAAGAACTTCGGCGCGATCCCGCCGGTCGACCCGGCCGGGCTCACCGACGCCGACCGGGCGCTGCTCGACGTCGCGAAGGCCGGCTTCGCCACCGTCGGCGACCTGATCGCCCGGCACCGGCAGAAGCAGGCCATCGGCGAGGCCATGAAGGTGGTCGCCGAGGCCAACAAGTATCTGTCCGAGCAGGCGCCCTGGAAGCTCAAGGGCGACGACGACAAGCCGCGGATGGGCACCATCCTGCACGTCGCGCTCCAGGTGGTCAGCGACGCCAACACGCTGCTCACCCCGTTCCTGCCGCACTCCGCCCAGCAGATCCACGAGCTGCTCGGCGGCACCGGCACGCACGCGCCGATGCCCGTGATCGAGGAGGTCGACGACCTCGACGGCGGCCCGGCGTACCCGGTGCTGACCGGCGACTACACGGTCGGGGCGCGCTGGGAGTCCGTACCCCTGGAGGTGGGCCGGCCGCTCGCGGCGCCCAAGCCGGTGTTCCGCAAGCTCGACCCGTCCATCGTCGACGAGGAACTGGCCCGCCTCGCCGGCTGATCACGACGGCACCGCGGCCCCGGGGGAACACCCCCGGGGCCCGCGTGTCGTCCGGGGTCAGGCCCGGGCCATGCTCGGCTTGCCGATGAACTCCATGATCGCGTTGTTGACCTCGGTCGGATGGGTCCACGGCGTGCCGTGCGGGGCGCCCTTGAGCGTGACCAGCTTGGCGTCGGACAGCATGTTCACCAGCCGCTGACCCGTCTTCGGGTACGGCAACACGTTGTCCTTGTCGCCCTGGATGATCAGCACCGGGATCTTGATGTTCGGCAGGTCGCCGCGGAAGTCGGTCTGCCAGGCGTCCACCGAGTCGTGGGTGCCCTTCGCGGACGCCTGCGCGCCGATCTGCCAGTGCGCGTGGTACGCCTCGTCGCTGACCAGCTTGCCCTTGTTCTCACTGGCGTTGAAGAACACGTCGCAGAACTGCGTCAGGTAGGCGAACCGGTCCTGGACGATCGCCTGCTGGAACCCGTCGAACAGGCTCTTCTCCACCCCCTCCGGATTGTCCGGCGTCTTCAGCAGGAACGGCGCCAACGGGGCCATCACCACCGCGCGAGACACCCGGTCCGAGCCGTACGCGCCCAGGTAGCGGGTGACCTCGCCGGTGCCCATCGAGTGCCCGACCAGGATCGCGTCCCGCAGGTCCAGCTCGGTCATCAACACGTCCAGGTCGGCGGCGAACGTGTCGTAGTCGTAGCCGAACGCCGGCTGCGCGGAACTGCCGAACCCGCGTCGGTCGTACGTGATCACCCGGTACCCGGCGGCGAGCAGCGGACCGCTCATCTTCTCCCAGGTCGCCCCGTTGAACGGGAAACCGTGGATCAGCACGATCGGCTGACCGGAACCGTGATCCTCGTAGTACAGGTCGATGGGTGCGGAGTTCTCCGTACCGACGGTGACGAAAGGCATGTCGGAATTCCCCCTCGCGTGGGTCTCGGACGCCCACGCCTTCCCCACCCGCCGCCGGCTATGCGTCGCGGCGCGGGTACGGCAGGTCCACCACCCGGTCCTCGGTCAGCTCGCCACCCGGCGCCCACACCTCGTAGACGCCCCGTTCGTGACACTGCGCCCCGGTCACCGCCACCGCGTCCGGATCCGGGCGACGCAGCCGCAACCGCAGCCAGCCCGCCTCCTCCCGCAGCACCAGACAGGGCACCCCGCGCCACACGGCAGTCCGCAGCCGCCGGGCCACCGCGTCCACCGGATAGCGGGCCGCCCGGGTCATCGCCAGCACCCGGAACCCGCCGGGCTGGTCGGCCACCGCCTCGTACTCGGCCCCGGCGTACGCGCCGACCAGCCGGGTCGAGCGCGGCGCGTCGCCGGTCGGCACGTACTCCTGGTCGGCGGCGAGGCCGGGCACCGCGGCCAGCAGGTGCCGCCACTGCGGACCGGCCAGCCGCAGCCAGCCGCGCTGCTCCGCCTGATAGGTGTAGAGCACCACCTCCACCCCCTCCGCCGGGTAGGCGAGCAGCGTGGCGTTGGCCGGCACCGGCAGGTCGGCGAAGTCCCGGGTGGCGAACTCCGGGACGAGTTGCCCGTCGCTCGGCACGAACCCGGTACCCAGCACCGGCGGCCCGATCCGGTCCCGGGGCGGCAGGGCGGTCAGCCCGCGGTGCGCCGGGCCGACCGGGACGTCGTAGTCGGACGGGTCGGCGGCCCGCCACCGCAACGCGTACGCCACGTCGCCGCCCTCGGAGTCGCCGCGCAGCACCGCCAGCCCCGCCGGCGTCCGCAGGTGCGCCACGTCGTGCTCCCGGTAGCAGAAGCCGTGCGGCAACCAGCCCCGCACGTAACCGGCGAGCTGCCGGGCGGAGAGCACCTTCACCATCCGGGTGCCCGGCCGGATCACCGCCGACGCCCGCACCGCGGCCAGCGTCGGGTCGCCCGCCGCCGCCGGCCGCTGGCTGAGCTGGTGCACGTACGCCCAGCCCCGGTCCCGGTGCACCGGCATCAGCAGCGGCGAGTCGGGCTCCTCGGTCGGCTCGGCCGCCCCGTGCACCGCCTCCACCTCGGTCGCGTGCACGAACTTCCGCCAGGGCAGGCCGCCACCCGGCCGGGGACACCACTCGAAGCCGGGCACCTCGTCGGCGCTGAACAGCTCGTACGCCGCGCCCCGGGCGAGTTCCTCGGCCGGGTGCACGCGCCCGTCGTACGCCACGCGCAGCCCGGTCCGCTCGGAGGCGGCGCCGCCGGTACGGTCCGTGACGGTCATTTCCGGGACGCTAGGCCGGCCAGATGTGGGGCGTGTGAACGGCCGGTGGCGGTCCGGGAACGCGGCCCGGCGCGAGTGTGTGATGCTGGCCGCGATGACCGAGCAGACCGAGACCCGCAAGCAGCGCGCCGCCCGCCGGGCCGGCGAGTTCCCACCCGCCCCCGAGCCGCTGCCGATGCCGGTACCGGACAGCCACACCCACCTCGACATCACCGTCGGCGAGTACGGCGTACCCCCCGGCGGCGACGGTGGCTCCTCCTCGGGCGGCGCGGGCGACGGCGACCCGGTCGCCGCCGCGCTCGCGGTCGCCGCCGACGCCGGCGTGGACCGGCTCGTCCAGGTCGGCGTGGACATCGCGTCGTCCGAGTGGAGCGCCGACGTCGCCGACCGGTACGCCGCGGTGCTGGCCACCGTGGCGCTGCACCCCAACGAGGCGCCCCGCCTCGCCGACCTGGACGAGGCGCTGCGCCGGATCGAGGCGCTCGCCGGGCGGGACCGGGTCCGTGGGATCGGCGAGACCGGGATGGACTTCTTCCGCACCGGCGAGGCGGGTCGGGCCGCGCAGGAGGAGAGCTTTCGGGCGCACATCGCCATCGCCAAGCGCCACCGCAAGGCGCTCGTCATCCACGACCGCGAGGCGCACGCCGACGTGCTGCGCATCCTCGACGACGAGGGCGCCCCGGACACCGTGGTGATGCACTGCTTCTCCGGCGACGCCGACTTCGCCCGCGCGTGCGCGCGCCGGGGCCACCTGCTCAGCTTCGCCGGCACTGTCACGTTCGGCAGCGCCGCCGCGCTGCGCGAGGCCGCCGCCGTCACCCCGCCGGATCAGATGCTGGTGGAGACCGACGCGCCGTACCTGACCCCGATGCCGTACCGGGGCCGGCCGAACGCGTCGTACCTGATCCCGCTGACGGTCCGGTTCCTGGCCGACACCACCGGCGCCGACCTGGACGAACTCTGCGCCGCGCTGTCGACCAACGGTGAGCGCGCCTTCGGCCCGTGGCGGTGAGAAGGGGTCCCTTCTCGACGCCAGGCGTTAAGAAGGGGCCCCTCCTTTCACGAACGGGCGGACGCTTACGCTACGGGGCGTGACCGGACTCCTCGGCCCGGCGGAGATCCGGGAACTCGCCGCGCGGCTCGGCGTCACGCCGACCAAGAAACTCGGCCAGAACTTCGTGCACGACCCGAACACGGTGCGCCGGATCGTCACCACCGCCGGGCTGGCCCCGGACGACGTGGCGCTGGAGGTCGGCCCCGGGCTCGGCTCGCTCACCCTGGCGCTGTTGCCGGTCGCCGCGCACGTGCACGCCGTGGAACTCGACCCGGCGCTCGCCGCCGCGCTGCCCGGCACCGCCGACCGGTTCGCCGGCCCGGACGCCGCCCGGCTCACCGTGCACCCCGCCGACGCGCTGCGGGTCACCGCCGCCGACCTGGGCGACCCGGCCCCCACCGCGCTGGTGGCGAACCTGCCCTACAACGTGGCCGTGCCGGTGGTGCTGCACCTGCTCGCCGAGCTGCCCACGCTGCGGCACGGCCTGGTGATGGTGCAGAAGGAGGTCGCCGACCGGCTCGTCGCCGGTCCCGGCTCCAAGGTGTACGGCATCCCCTCGGTCAAGCTCGCCTGGTACGCCCGCGCCCGCGCCGCCGGCAAGGTCCCGCCGAACGTGTTCTGGCCGGTGCCCAACGTCGACTCCGGCCTGGTCGCGTTCACCCGCCGCGAGCCGCCCCGACCCGACGTACCCCGCAGGGCGGTCTTCGCGGTGGTCGACGCCGCGTTCGCCCAGCGCCGCAAGACGCTGCGCGCCGCGCTGGCCGGCTGGGCCGGCGGCGCGGACCGGGCCGCCGCCGCGCTCACCGCCGCCGGCGTGGACCCGGGCGCCCGCGGCGAGTCGCTCACCGTCGAGCAGTTCGCCGCCATCGCCGCGTCGGCCCCGGACGGCTCCGCCGGGGCCCAGTAGGCTGGCGCCGTTGCCCGACCCCGCCGAGGAGCTGACCGTGCAGAAGCCGTTCGACACCCGCCTGCGCCCACGGGAGCTCCCCCGGTGACCGAGGCCTGGCGACCGGAGGACGAGGACGGGCAGCGGCGCGGCTCCAGCGGCCCGGTCAGGGTGCGGGTGCCCGCCAAGGTCAACCTGCACCTCGGGGTGGGACCGCTGCGGCGGGACGGCTACCACGAGCTGAACACCATCTACCACGCGATCTCCATCTACGACGAGCTGACCGCCCGCCGCGGCGACACGCTCGCGCTCACCATGGAGGGCGAGGGCGCCGGCGAGCTGGCCCTGGACGACACCAACCTGGTGCTGCGCGCCGCGCACGCCCTCGCCGGCTACGCCGGGGTCGCCCCGCACGCCCGGCTGCACCTGCGCAAGCACATCCCGCTCGCCGGCGGGCTGGCCGGCGGCAGCGCCGACGCCGCCGCCGCGCTGGTCGCCTGCGACGCGCTCTGGGGCACCGGCCTGTCCCGCGACGAACTGGCCGGCATCGCCGCCGACCTCGGCTCCGACGTGCCGTTCCTGATCCACGGCGGCACCGCGCTCGGCACCGGCCGGGGCGAGGCGGTCAGCCCGGTGCTGGCGCGCCCCACCTCCTGGCACTGGGTGGTGGCCATCGCCGACGGCGGCCTCTCCACCCCGGCCGCCTATCGCGAACTGGACCGGCTGCGCGACACCGGGGCCGCCGGCGCGCCGCTGGGCAGCACCGACGCGCTGCTCGGCGCGCTGCGCCAGCGGGACCCGCGAGTGCTCGCCGCCACGCTCGGCAACGACCTCCAGGACGCCGCGCTGGCCATGCGCCCGGCGCTGGCCGGGACGCTCAAGGCCGGCGAGGCCGCCGGCGCGCTCGCCGGCATCGTCTCCGGCTCCGGGCCCACCTGCGTGTTCCTCGCCGCCGACGCCGCCGACGCGGAGCGGATCGCCGACGAGCTGACCGCCGCCGGAGTGTGCCGGGAGGCGCGGGTCGCGCACGGGCCCGTGCACGGCGCCCGCATCGTCTGACGCCCCGTACCCTTGACTCAGGCGTCCCGGACCCCGGGGCGCCTGAGTCGTGTGAAAGGTGAGCCAGTGGCCAACATCGTCAACCTGGACCGGGTGTCCAAGGGGTACGGCGCCGCCGGGCCGCTGCTCACCGACGTCTCGCTCGGCCTCGACGACGCCGACCGGATCGGCGTGGTCGGTCTCAACGGCGCCGGCAAGTCGACGCTGCTGCGGATGCTCACCCGCACCGAGGAACCCGACGACGGCCGGGTCACCCACCGCCGCGACCTGCGGGTCGCCTGGCTGCCGCAGCGCCTCGACCTGGCCGGAGACCTCACCGTGCGGGACGTCGTGCTCGGCACCGCGTGGCTCGGCGAGAGCATGGGCGCCGAGCACGAATGGGCCGGCGACGCGGGCGTCCGGGCCATCCTCGACGGCCTCGGCATGCCCCACCTCGGCCTCGACGCCGCGGTCGGCACCATGTCCGGCGGGGAACGCCGCCGGGTCGCGCTCGCCGCGCTGCTGGTCCGCGACGCCGACCTGCTCGTCCTCGACGAGCCCACCAACCACCTCGACGTCGGCGGCGTCGACTGGCTGGCCCGGCACCTGGTCACCCGCAAGGGCGCGCTGGTCGTGGTCACCCACGACCGCTGGTTCCTCGACGCCGTCTGCACCACCACCTGGGAGGTCGCCGACCGGACCGTCCGGGCGTACGAGGGCGGCTTCGCCGCGTGGACGCTGGCCCGCGTCGAGCGGCAGCGGATCGCCGCCGCCACCGAGGCCCGCCGGCAGAACCTGCTCCGCAAGGAGATCGCCTGGCTGCGGCGGGGACCGCCGGCGCGGACCTCCAAGCCCAAGTTCCGCATCGACGCCGCGAACGCGCTCATCGCCGACGTGCCGGAACCGCGCGACACCATGTCGCTGCAACGGCTCGCCACCGCTCGGCTCGGCAAGCAGGTGTACGACCTGGAGCACGTCACCCTGCACGCCGGCCCGAAGGAGATCCTGCGCGACACCACCTGGCAGGTCGGCCCCGGTGACCGGATCGCGATCCTCGGCCGCAACGGCGCCGGCAAGACCACGCTGCTGCGGCTGCTCGCCGGCGTGACCCGCGCCGACGGCGGGCGCTTCGCCGCCGGGCAGACCGTGCGGCCGGCGTTCCTCTCCCAGGAACTCGCCGAACTCCCCGGCCACCTGCGCGTGCTGGAAGCCGTCGAGGAGGTGGCCCGCCGGGTGCAGTTCGGCGACCGGGAGATCAGCGCGTCCCAGCTCGCCGAGATCTTCGGCTTCGACGACCGGCGGCTCTGGACGCCGGTGAGCGACCTGTCCGGCGGCGAGCGCCGCCGCCTCCAGATGCTGCGCCTGCTGGCCGGCGAGCCCAACGTGTTGCTGCTCGACGAGCCCACCAACGACCTGGACACCGACACGCTCGCCGCGCTGGAGGACCTGCTCGACTCCTGGCCCGGCACCATCGTGGTGGCCAGCCACGACCGCTACCTGATCGAGCGGGTCACCGACGTCGCGTACGGCATGTTCGGCGACGGGCGGCTCGTGCACCTGCCCGGCGGCATCGACGAATACCTGGCCCGGGCCGCCGCGGCCGGTGGCCCGGCACCGGCCGACCTCACCCCAGGCAGCACCGCCGCGGCGGCCCGCGACGGGCTGTCCGCCGCCGAGGTACGCACCGCGAAGAAGGAACTCAACCGGCTGGAACGGCAGATCGCCAAGCTCGAACAGAAGGAGGCGGGCCTGCACGAGCAACTCGCCGCCAACGCCACCGACTATGCCCGCGTCGCCGAGCTTGACGCCCAGCTCAAGGAGGTCCGGGCCGAGCGGGACCGCACCGAGGAGACCTGGTTGGCGCTGGCCGAGGAACTGCCCGCCGGCTGAGGCGTGGGGGGTGTGCGGCGTCACTGACCGCCGTACGGGACAATCACCGAGGAACCCTCATCCGAACGGTCTTGGAGACGCTGAGATGGCCCACACCCCCGTCAACCACCCCGCGCGGCCGATCTACCGGGCGATCGGCGGGCTCGTTGGTCTGTACTTCGTCGTCTTCGGCGGCCTCGGTATCATCGCCAGCGCCGGCAACGACTTCTTCGCCCAGGACGACACCAGGGTGCTCGGCCAGGGCACCAACATGGGCTTCTCGCTGCTGTCGATCCTGATCGGCGCGGTGATCCTGGTCGGCACCGCGATCGGCCGCAACCTCGACGTGGCGGTCAACCAGTGGCTGGCGTACACGCTCATGGTCATCGGCCTGGCCGCGCTGGCGTTCCTCCAGACGGACGCCAACGTCCTCAACTTCTCGATCATGACCGTCGTCGTGGTCCTGACGCTGTCGCTGGTCCTGCTGGTGGCCGGCATGTACGGCAAGGTCGGCACCGACGACGAGCACGAGGCCTGGCAGAAGGCCCGCCTGGTGCTCTGATCCCGATCCACCCCGAAGGCCCGGCGTCCGCGCCGGGCCTTCGGCGTTTCCCGGTACGGAACCGGACGCCCCGGGGGACAATTGCCCCGAATCAGTCTCCACGGCTGGAGGGCACCATGGCGCACTTCCCGGTGAACCACCCCGCGCGACCGCTCTACCGGGTGCTGTCCGGGCTGATCGGCCTCTACATCCTGGCCTTCGGCGTCTGGGGCGTGTTCGCGACCTGGGGCGACGGGCTGTTCAGCCGGCAGGACACCTACGCCCTCGGGCTGCGCACCAACCTGGCCTTCTCGCTGGTCTCGGTGGTCTTCGGCGCGGTCCTGATCATCGGCGCGTCTCGCCGGAACAACCTCGGGCACTACATGAACCTCACCGCCGGCGCGGTCTTCCTGATCACCGGCATCCTGATGATGGCCGTGCTCCAGACCCCGGCGAACTTCCTGAACTTCTCGATGTCCACCGTCATCGTGTCGCTGCTGTTCGGGCTGATCCTGCTCGCCACCGGGCTCTACGACAAGGTCGGGCCGCCCGAGCACGCCGAGGAGGAGCGCCGCCGTCGCTACCACCCGCTCGCCGAGGGCAACCGCTAACCCTGGATCGGCCCCGGCTTCGACTCCAGGTGCGACAGGCCGTTCCAGGCCAGGTTCACCAGGTGCGCCGCCACCGTCTCCTTGCGCGGCCTGCGCACCTCCAGCCACCAGCGCCCGGTCAACGCCACCATGCCCACCAGCGCCTGCGAGTAGAGCTCGGCCAGCTTCGGGTCGTACCCCCGGCTGGAGAACTCCGCGCCGAGGATGTGCTCCACCTGGTGTGCGACGTCGTTCATCACGCTGCTGAAGTTGCCCGTCGCCGACATCAGTGGCGACTCCCGGACCAGCACCCGGAAGCCGCTGGTCTCCTCCTCGATGTAGGTCAGCAGCGTCAACGCGGCCTGCTCCAGCAGCTCGCGCGGATGGCCCGCGGTCAGTGCCGTGGTGATGCGGTCCAGCAGCGAGCGGACCTCCCGGTCCACCACCACCGCGTAGAGCCCCTCCTTGCCGCCGAAGTGCTCGTAGACCACCGGCTTGGAGACCTTGGCCCGCGACGCCACCTCCTCGATCGAGGTGGCGTCGAACCCGCGCTCGGCGAAGATCTGCCGGGCGATCGAGATCAACTGCTCGCGCCGCTGCGCCGCGGACATCCGCACCCGGGGCTTGGCCGCCGGGACGGCCCGCCGGCGAGCGCGGTCGCTGCCGGGAACGTCGGTCACCCACCCCATCCTGCCAGGCGCGGTCCGCACCGGCCGACCGGCGGCGCATTGTCGTACACCTGTTCTAAGTTGGGGTGGTGACCGATCCGCTCGCGGCAGAGGCGCGCCGGCTGCGCGTCGAGGAACACCTCTCCGTCGTGGAGATCCGGGCCCGGCTCGGCATCGGCCGCAACCGGGCGTACGCGTTGCTGCGCGGCGTGCCGCCGCCGAAGTGGACCCGCCGCCCCCGGGCCCGGGACGACGCCCGCGCCGAGGCGCTCAGGCTGCGCGCGACCGGGTGGTCGGTCAACCGGATCGCGGTGCGGCTCGGCGTGGCGAAGTCCACCGCCTACCAGTGGGTGCGGCACCTGCCGCTGGACCCGGACGCCGCGACGGCCGAGCGGCGGCGGGCGCACGCGAAGGTGATGACGGAGGCGCGTTGGGGCGCCTACCGGGAGGCGCGGGACGCGGAGCAGGCTGCCGTGCAGGCCCGGGCCGCGGCTGCGGTGGGTGGCCTCGGCGAGCGGGATCTGCTGGTGCTGGGTGCGGCGATCTACTGGTGCGAGGGAAGCAAGTCGAAGCCGTGGCGATCGCAGGATCGGCTGGAGTTCGTCAACAGCGACCCCCTGTTGCTCGCGCTGTTCCTGGCGTTTCTCGCCGCCTGTGGGGTCAACCGCGAGGGGGCGAGCTACCGACTGCTCATCCACGAGTCAGGCGAGGTCGAGGCGACCGAGCACTGGTGGGCGGAGCGGCTAGGGCTTCCGCTGGAGCGGTTCACCCGAGCGACGCTCAAACGGCACAGCCCGACAACGGTGCGGCGGAACAGCGGCGAGAGCTACCGGGGATGCCTGGTGATCACCGTTCCGCGCAGCCGGCAGCTCTACTGGCGGGTCGAGGGCCTGATCGCCGGCATCGAGACGGCCCTGACGGCGATGGGCGATGCATGAACAGCCTCCGCCGGCACGTGGACCCAGTGACGCTACGGGGGTGGCTGCTCGGTGGCGATGCGCCCGATCCGAGGCATCCGGAGGTCAGCCAGACCCGGTAAGCTGTCAGCGTTCCCCTTCGGCCGTGGTGTAACTGGCAACACCCAAGATTTTGGTTCTTGTGTTTCAGGTTCGAATCCTGGCGGCCGAGCAGTTTCAGGTATAGGTGCCCTTCGTGGGGTACGCGGCAAGCTGCCCGCTGCTCTGGTTAGCATGACCGCGAGACTGTCGCCGTCCCGACGGGAGCCAAGTCGTGTCCCAGCCCCACCTCCGCACCGTTGTCGTGCTCGCCGCCGGTGAGGGCAAGCGGATGAAGTCGTCCCTGCCCAAGGTGCTGCACCCCTTGCTCGGCCGGACCCTGCTCGGTCACGTCCTGGCCGCGGCCGGGCCGCTCGGCGCGGACCGCACCGTGGTGGTGGTCGGCCACGGCGCCGACCAGGTGCGGGCGCACCTGACCGAGGTGGCCCCGGCCGCCACGCCGGTGCTCCAGGAGCGCCAGCTCGGCACCGGGCACGCGGTCCGCATCGCGCTGGACGCGGTGCCGGACGTGGCCGGCACCGTCGTGGTGATCAACGGCGACGTGCCGCTGCTGCGGCCGGAGACCGTCGGGGCCCTGGTCGAGGCACACGAGGACGCCGCCGCCGCGGCGACCGTGCTGGCCGCCGAGGTGCCGGACCCGACCGGCCTGGGCCGGATCGTGCGGGACACGGACGGGCGGTTGGCGCAGATCGTCGAGGAGCGCGACGCCACGCCGCAGCAGCGTGCGCTGCGGGAGATCAACGCGGGCATCTACGCGTTCGACGCGGTCCGGCTCCGGGAGGCGCTGGGCAAGCTCTCCACCGACAACGACCAGGGTGAGGAGTACCTCACCGACGTCTTCGCGTTGCTCCGGGACGCGGGCGAGCCGGTGGCGGTGCACCGGGCGGCCGACCATGTGGAGACGCTGGGCTGCAACGACCGGGTGGAGCTGGCCGGGTTGCGCCGGCTGCTGCGTGACCGGGTCAACGAGGGCTGGATGCGTACCGGCGTGAGCCTCCTCGACCCGCACACCACCTGGATCGACGTGACGGTGACGCTGGAGCGGGACGCGGTGGTCGACCAGAACACCCAGTTGCGGGGTGCCACCACGGTCGGCGCGGGCGCGTCGGTCGGCCCGGACACCACGCTCGTCGACACCACGGTGGGCGAGGGCGCGAGCGTGGTGCGCAGCCACGCGGTGGGCGCCGAGGTGGGCCCGCAGGCCAGCGTCGGCCCGTACGCGTACCTGCGGCCGGAGTCGCGGCTGGCCCGCAAGGCGAAGGTCGGCACGTTCGTGGAGACCAAGAAGGCGACGATCGGTGAGGGCTCGAAGGTGCCTCACCTGTCGTACGTGGGGGACGCGACGATCGGCGACCACAGCAACATCGGCGCCGCCACGGTGTTCGTCAACTACGACGGGGTGCACAAGCACCACACCACGATCGGCAGTCACGCGCGTACCGGGGCGGACAACATGTTCGTGGCCCCGGTGCGGGTGGGCGACGGCGCGTACACCGCGGCCGGTTCGGTGATCACCGGTGACGTGCCGCCGGGCGCGATGGCGGTGGCGCGCGGTCAGCAGCGCAACGTGGAGGGCTGGGTGCTGCGCAAGCGGGCCGGCACGGCGGCGGCGGACGCGGCCCGGCAGGCCCGCGACGGCGAGGCCGGGGCGGGCGGGGCCGCAAGCGAAGGTGACTGAATCCACGGGGACCGCCGGGCGGTGGGTGGACCGGTGAACCCGGGGGATACTGCAACCGAACAGTCCCCGGCCGCGCCGGGCACCACCGACATACGGGAGCAGACGGGCCCATGGGCAGCATCGTCGCCGAGAACCGCAAGAGCCTGATGCTCTTCTCCGGGAGGGGTTTTCCGGAGCTGGCCAAGGAGATCGGTGAGGTGCTCGGCGTCGCGCCGACGCCCGCCGACGCCTACGAGTTCGCCAACGGTGAGATCTTCGTACGGTTCAAGGACTCGGTCCGTGGTTCGGACGCCTTCGTGGTGCAGTCCGTGACGCACGGGGTCAACACGTGGGTCATGGAGACCCTGATCATGGTGGACGCGCTGAAGCGTGGTTCGGCCAAGCGGATCACCGTGGTGTTGCCGTTCTACCCCTACTCGCGGCAGGACAAGAAGCACCGGGGTCGGGAGCCGATCTCGGCGCGGCTGGTGGCCGACCTGCTGAAGACCGCGGGCGCGAACCGGATCCTGACCGTGGACCTGCACACCGCGCAGATCCAGGGCTTCTTCGACGGCCCGGTGGACCACCTGTTCGCGATGGACGTGCTCGCCGAGTACGTGGAGCACAAGTACGCGGGTCGGCCGATGACGGTGGTGGCGCCGGATTCGGGCCGGGTGCGGGTGGCGGAGCGCTGGACGGACCGGCTGGGTGGTTGCCCGCTGGCGTTCATCCACAAGACCCGGGACCCGTTGAAGCCGAACCAGGTGGTGGCGAACCGCGTGGTGGGTGAGGTCGAGGGCCGGGTGTGCCTGATCGTGGACGACATGATCGACACCGGTGGCACGATCTCCAAGGCGGCGGACATCCTGAAGGAGTCCGGGGCGGCGGAGATCGTGGTCGCGTCGACGCACGCGCTGCTGTCGGACCCGGCGACGGAGCGGTTGAAGAACAGCCCGATCAGCGAGGTCGTGGTGACGAACACGCTGCCGTTGCCGCCGGAGAAGCAGCTCGACAAGCTGACCGTGCTGTCGATCGCCCCGCTGCTGGCGCGGGCGATCCGGGAGGTCTTCGACGACGGTTCGGTGACCACCCTGTTCGGTGGCCTGAGCTGACCGTGGGGTCCGGTCGCCGGCGTGGTCCGGCGGCCGGGCCGTTGCGCTGCGGACCGGCCGGCGTGGTGATAGTGGGGGACTGCCGGCGGGCGCGGAATTCGCTCGGGTAGACTAATCCGGTTGCCACGGCGAGGGTGCCCGGCGGGCTGCTGAAAGCACCGCACGGAGGCGCCGTCATCGACGCGGTGCTCAGGGCGGTCGTTCATGACCTTGAGCCCCAGCGAGCCCCTCGCCCAGCACCGCCAGACGACAAGCCGCCGCAGCGAAGTATCAGGAGTTTCCCCGTGTCCGAGGTAAAGATCAGCGCCGAGCCCCGTACCGAGTTCGGCAAGGGTGGTGCCCGTCGTACCCGCCGGGCCGGCAAGGTGCCCGCCGTGCTTTACGGCCACGGCGAGAAGCCCAAGCACATCGCGCTCCCGGCGCGGGAGTTCGCCGCCGCGATCCGTAAGGGCGGCGCGAACCAGCTCTTCGCGATCGAGGTCAGTGACGGCACCCAGGTGCTGGCGCTGCCGAAGGCGATCCAGCGCGACCCGATCAAGGACTCCTTCGAGCACGTGGACCTGCTGCTGGTCCGCCGGGGCGAGAAGGTCACCGTCGAGGTCCCGGTCCAGCTGACCGGTGAGGCCGCGAAGGACACCCTGATCGTGCACGACCACGACACGCTCTCGGTGACCGCCGACGCCACCAAGGTGCCGGACCACCTGGAGGCGTCGATCGAGGGCGCCGAGCCGGGCACCACGATCACCGCCGCCGACGTCGAGCTGCCGTCCGGCGTCGAGCTGGCCACCGACGAGGAGACCGCTGTCGCCTCGGTGACCGCCGCCCCGACCGCCGAGCAGCTCGAGGCCACCCTCCCCGAGGTCGAGGTGGCCACCGAGGAGGCCGAGGCCGAGACCGGCGAGGAGACCGCCGAGTCGCCGGAGGGTGCTCCGGCCGCCGAGGGCGAGGAGGCCCCTGCCGAGGCGAAGACCGAGGCCTGATCGGTCCGCAGGTTGTGCGACAGGCGTCCCCGGGTTTCGGGGGCGCCTGTCGGCGTATCGGGGCGGGTCGTCGGGGAAGCGAGCGGGAAGGGGCGTCGGGGTGACGGACGAGGCGGGGCCGTGGCTGGTGGTCGGCCTGGGTAACCCCGGTCGGGAGTACGCGGCCAACCGGCACAACGTCGGGTTCATGGTGGCCGACCTGCTGGCGGCGCGGGTGGGTGCGAAGTTCGGGCGGCACAAGCGGGCGATGGCCGAGGCCGCCGAGGGGCGGTTGGGGTTCGGCGGCCCGAAGCTGGTGCTGCTGAAGCCGCTCACCTACATGAACCTCTCCGGTGGGCCGGTGGCCGGGCTGGCGCAGTTCCACAAGATCCCCCCGGCGCGGGTGATCGCGGTGCACGACGAGCTGGACATCGGCTACGGGCAGGTGCGGGTGAAGTGCGGCGGCGGCGAGGGCGGCCACAACGGGCTGCGGTCGATGTCGAAGTCGCTTGGTACGAAGGACTACGTCCGGGTGCGGTTCGGCATCGGGCGGCCACCGGGCCGGCAGGACCCGGCCGACTACGTACTCTCGGATTTTTCCGCCGCGGAGCGCAAGGAGTTGGAGTTCCTGGTCGACCGCGCGGCGGACGTGGTGGAGTCGGTGGTCACCAAGGGTGTGGAGCCGACGCAGAACCTGTACCACGGGGCTTGACCGGCTCCCGGTGTGCCGGCCGGTAGTCTGCGCCTCGCGACGTGAGCGGGGCCGGCGACGGGAGCGGTGACACCATGGGCAGTCCTCCGATGATCGACGGCGCGTTCGCCCGCTGGTTGGCGTCGCGGGCGGGGCAGGCGTTGACGGACCTGCGCGCGGAGTTGGGTTTCGCGGACGCCGGGGCGCTGACGTCGGCCGGCGACAAGGTCGCGCACGACCTGATCCGGACCGAGCTGGCCCGGTGGCGCCCGGCGGACGCGGTGTTGTCGGAGGAGGACGAGGGCTCGCGGCTGGCCTGGACGGCCGAGGTGAGCCGGGAGGCGATGTCCCGGCTGACCGCCGACCGGGTGTGGATCATCGATCCGCTGGACGGCACCCGGGAGTACGCGGAGGAGGGGCGTGCCGACTGGGCGGTGCACGTGGCGCTCTGGTCGCGGCACGCGCCCACGCCGCACGGTCTGGTGGCGGGCGCGGTGGGTCTGCCGGCGGAGCACCGGGTGCTGGGCACGGACCACCCGCCGGCGTACCCGCCGATGACGGTGGAGGCGGCCACGGCCGGCGACGCACGGACCGTCCGATTGGCGGTCAGTCGTAGCCGTCCGCCGGTTTTCCTGACCGATCTGGCAGCGGACGTCGGCGCTCATCTGGTTCCGATGGGCTCGGCGGGTGCGAAGATCGCCGCGGTGGTGACCGGCGAGGTCGACGCGTACATCCATGCCGGCGGCCAGTACGAGTGGGACTCGGCCGCTCCGGTCGCTGTGGCGACGGCCACCGGACTGCACGCTTCCCGGATCGACGGTTCTGCGCTGAAATACAACGAGGCCGACCCGCGCCTACCCGATCTGCTGGTCTGCCGCAAGGATCTCGCGAGTCGGTTGCTTGCGGCGTTGCAGCGTCATTCCGGGTAACCTGAGCGTTCTTCTTCACGACTCCGACCGGAAAGGTCTGGAATCCGATGTACGGATCCGAGCGAATCGAGTTCGTGTCATGACGTCCCCCGCCGCGTACCAGGTGTCGCACCTCGACGCGCTCGAGGCGGAGAGCATCTTCGTGATGCGCGAGGTCGTCGCCGAGATGGAGCGGCCGGTCCTGCTCTTCTCCGGTGGCAAGGACTCGATCGTGATGCTCCGGTTGGCGCAGAAGGCGTTCGCGCCGGCCAACATTCCGTTCCCGGTGATGCACGTGGACACCGGGCACAACTTCCCCGAGGTGCTCGAGTACCGCGACCAGCGGGTCGCCGAGCTGGGCCTGCACCTCATCGTGGCCAGCGTGCCGGAGGCGCTGACCAAGGGAATGGTCCGCGAGTCGGCGGACGGCATGCGCAACCGCATCCAGACCCCGGTGCTGCTCGACGCGGTGGAGAAGCACCGCTTCGACGCGCTGTTCGGCGGCGCCCGGCGGGACGAGGAGAAGGCCCGGGCCAAGGAGCGGGTGTTCAGCTTCCGCGACGAGTTCGGCCAGTGGGACCCGAAAAACCAGCGCCCGGAGCTGTGGTCGCTGTACAACGGCCGGCACCACCCCGGCGAGTCGATCCGGGTGTTCCCGCTCTCCAACTGGACCGAGCTGGACGTCTGGCACTACATCGCCCGGGAGCGGATCCCGCTGCCGGCGATCTACTTCGCGCACGAGCGCGAGGTGATCGAGCGCGACGGCATGTTCTACGCGGTCAACGAGTTCTTCCGGGCCCGCGCCGGTGAGCAGCCGTTCAAGGCCCAGGTGCGGTACCGGACCGTGGGTGACGCCTCCTGCACCGCGGCGGTCCGTTCGGACGCCGACACGGTGGAGAAGGTGATCGAGGAAGTGGCCGCCACCCGGATCACCGAGCGCGGCGCGACCCGCGGCGACGACCGGGTCAGCGAGGCCGCCATGGAGGACCGCAAGCGAGAGGGCTACTTCTGATGAGTGTCGACACCTGGGCGCCGGCCGATGGTGAGACCGCCGCACGGCCGATGGACCTGCTGCGGTTCGCCACCGCCGGCAGCGTCGACGACGGCAAGTCGACCCTGATCGGCCGGCTGCTGTACGACACGAAGTCGCTCTTCAGCGACCAACTCGCCGCGGTCGAGGCGGTCAGCGCGGCGCGGGGCGACGAATACACCAACCTGGCGCTGCTCACCGACGGCCTGCGCGCCGAGCGGGAGCAGGGCATCACCATCGACGTGGCGTACCGCTACTTCGCCACGCCGCGGCGGAAGTTCATCATCGCCGACACGCCGGGGCATACCCAGTACACCCGGAACATGGTCACCGGCGCCTCCACCGCCGACCTGGCGCTGATCCTGGTGGACGCGCGCAAGGGCCTGGTGGAGCAGTCCCGCCGGCACGCGTTCCTCTGCTCGCTGCTGCGGGTGCCGCACCTGGTCCTGTGCGTCAACAAGATGGACCTGGTCGACTGGTCGCAGGAGGTCTTCGAGCGGATCGCCGACGAGTTCACCGCGTTCGCGGCGAAGCTCGACGCGCCGGACCTGACCGTGGTGCCGATCTCCGCGCTGCGCGGTGACAACATCGTCACCCGTTCGGAGAACATGCCCTGGTACGAGGGACCGTCGCTGCTGCACCACCTGGAGCGGGTGCACATCGCGTCGGACCGCAACCTGGTCGACGTGCGGTTCCCGGTGCAGTACGTGATCCGGCCGCAGTCCACCACCGTCACCGACTACCGGGGTTATGCCGGCCAGGTGGCCTCCGGCGTGCTCAAGCCGGGCGACGAGGTGATGGTGCTGCCGTCCGGCTTCACCAGCCGGATCGCCGCGGTGGAGACCGCCGACGGCCCGGTGGAGGAGGCGTTCCCGCCGATGTCGGTGACGGTCCGGCTGACCGACGAGATCGACATCTCCCGGGGCGACCTGATCTGCCGGCCGAACAACGCCCCGATGGTCGCGCAGGACATCGAGGCGATGGTCTGCTGGATGGACGAGAGCCGGCCGTTGCAGGTCGGCGGCCGGTACGCGATCAAGCACACCACCCGTTCGGCGCGGACGATCGTGCGGGAGCTGCACTACCGGCTGGACGTCAACTCGTTGCACCGGGACGAGACGGCGGCCGAGCTGAAGCTGAACGAGATCGGCCGGGTCCGGCTGCGCACCACGGTGCCGCTGCTCGCCGACGAGTACCGCCGCAACCGCACCACGGGCGGCTTCGTCATCATCGACGAGGCCACGAACCGTACGGTAGGCGCCGGCATGATCGTCGAGGCCGCCTGACGTTCTCGGGTGAGATGGGGCCCCTTCTCGACGCCAGGCGTTAGGAAGGGGCCCCTCCTTACAGCCGGGTGACGCCGGGGGCGGGGCGGGCGGTCAGGGTGTGGGGGGCGGTGAAGCCGCGGTCGGCGTACGCGGCTGTGACGGCGGCGGCCACCTCCTCGGCGGCGTCCGCGTCGACCAGGGCGAGCACGCAGCCGCCGAACCCGCCGCCGGTCATCCGCGCGCCGTACGCGCCGGCCGCGAGCGCCGCCTCGACCGCGGTGTCGATCTCCGGAACGGTGATCTCGAAGTCGTCGCGCATCGAGGTGTGCGAGGCGGTCAGCAGCGGACCGGTCTCCCGGACCCGGTCGGCGCGCAGCAAGGCGACGGTGTCGAGCACCCGCTGGTTCTCGGTGACCACGTGCCGGACCCGGCGCCGCGTCTCGTCGTCGTCGAGGCGGGCCAGCGCCGCGTCGAGACCGTCGCTGGGTACGTCGCGCAGCGCGGTCACGCCGAGCGTCGCGGCGGCCCGTTCGCAGCTCCTGCGCCGGGCCGCGTACTCGCCGTCGGCGTGCCGGTGCGGCGCGCGGGAGTCGATCACCAGCACGGCCAGCCCGGCCGCGTCCAGGTCGAACGGGATCTGCTCGACCTCCTCGGTGCGGCAGTCGAGGAAGAGCGCGTGACCGGCCCGGCCCCGGACGACCACGGACTGGTCCATGATCCCGGTGGGCGCGCCGACGTACTCGTTCTCGGCGCGTTGGGCGAGCCGGGGCCAGCGGTCGGCGGGCAGGTCGAGCCCACCGAGGTCGACAAGCGCGGCCAGCACCGCCGCCTCGATGGCGGCCGACGAGGAGAGGCCGGAGCCGACCGGCACGTCGGAGGCGATGGCGAGCCGCGCGCCGGGGACGTCGAGGCCGGCGGCCCGCAGCGCCCACACCACGCCGGCCACGTAGGCGGCCCAGCCGTCGACCCGGCCGGGCTCGTCGGCCTCCGCGGCGCCGAACTCGACCGGCTGATCGTCCAGCTCCGACCAGACCGTCCAGCGCGCGTCCGGGCCGGGCGCCGCGGCGACCACGGTACGCAGCGGCAGCGCGAAGGGCAGCACGAAGCCGTCGTTGTAGTCGGTGTGCTCGCCGATCAGGTTGACCCGCCCGGGAGCCGCCCAGTGGCCGGCCGGCTCGGCGGCGTACCGCTGCCGGAAGCCTTCGGTGGCGCGGTCCGCGACGTCGCCACTCACGAGGTGGGCCCGGTGCGGTGGTCGCGGTAGAACGCCCAGGCGTCGCCGACCATGTCGTGCAGGGTCGGCTTCTCCGGCACCCAGCCCAGCTCGTCGCGGGCCAGCGCGGACGACGCGACCAGCTCGGCGGGGTCTCCCTCGCGGCGTGGCGCCACCTCGACCGGCACCGGGTGGCCGGTGACCTCGCGGACCACGTCGACGACCTGGCGGTTGGTGAAGCCGTTGCCGTTGCCCAGGTTGTAGATCCGGTGCCGGCCTCCGGTGGCGGCGTCGAGCGCGAGCAGGTGGGCGCGGGCGAGGTCCTCGACGTGGATGTAGTCGCGGACGCAGGTGCCGTCGACGGTGGGGTAGTCGTCGCCGAAGAGTTGGAGCTTCTCGCGCCGGCCGGCCGCCACGTCGAGCGCGATCGGGATGAGGTGCGTCTCCGGGTCGTGCCGTTCGCCGATCGCCGTCCCGTCGCGCAGGTACGCCCCGGCGACGTTGAAGTAGCGCAGCGAGACGGCGCCCAGCTCGTGCGCGACCGCCTCGGAGGTGAGCACCATGTCGACGGCCAGCTTGGTCGCCCCGTACGTGTTGGTGGGCGCCTTGACGGCGGTCTCCGGGATGGGCAGCTCGGTGGGGTTGCCGTAGACGGCGGCGGTCGAGGAGAAGACCATCCGGGGCACCCGGGCGGCGCGGACGGCGTCGATCAGGGCGATCGAGCCGACGGTGTTGGTGTGCCAGTAGAGCTCGGGGCGGAGCATCGACTCGCCGGCGGCGATCAGGGCGGCGAAGTGCAGCACGCCGTCGAACCCGGCGTCGGGGGTGAGCACCCGGGCGGCCTCGTGCACCGGCAGGTCGACGTGGGTGGCGTCGGGGGCGAGCGCCTCGCGGTGGCCGGTGCGCAGGTCGTCCAGCACGGTCACCTGGTGGCCGTGGTCGAGCAGCATCCGGGTCACCACGCTGCCGATGTAGCCGGCGCCGCCGGTGACGAGCAGTTTCACGTCGATCCTCCTGCCTGGCCGCGTCCGTGTCGGCCGTTTGTGATCACCCTACGGCCGGCGGCCACGGCGCGGCGGGTCGAGTGAGTGTCACTCCATTCCACCACGATCCACCAGGATTGAACAGATCCGCACATCGGGCCGGGCTGGCGCCGGTCGCTGTCTACCATGCTTGTCATGCGGGAAGCGGGTGGTCCCGGGCCCCGGCGGCGACCGTCGGGGCGGCCCCGACGCGAATCCGGCCCGCTGGCCCGGGCCGTGGCCCGGCTCGTGGTGCGGGCCGCCGACGGCGCCACCCGGGTGGTGACCGACCTGCTCGGGGCGAGCCCCACCGCCGGGCGGGAACGGATCAGCGAGGCCGACCTGCGCGATCTCGTCGCCGCCAACACGCTGCTCGACCCGGACGAACGCCGGATCATCGACGAGGTGCTGGTGGCCGGCGCGCGGCTGGTCCGCGAGGTGATGGTGCCCCGCACCGAGGTGGTCTTCCTCGCCGCCGGCCTGCCGGTGGCCGAGGCGCAGCGGCTGGTGCGGGCCGACCCGCACACCCGCTATCCGGTGGTGGACGGTACGCACGACGACGTCGTCGGCCTGGTGCACCTGCGGGACGTGCTGCTGCGCCCGGAGCCGGCCGGCCGGGTCGTGGTCGGCGCGCTGGCCCGCGAGGTGAAGCGGCTGCCGGGCAGCAAACGGGTGCTGGCGGCGCTCACCGAGATGCGTCGGGAAGGGCACCACCTGGCCGTCGTGGTCGACGAGTACGGCGGCACCGCCGGCATCGTCACCTGCGAGGACCTGGTGGAGGAGTTGGTCGGGGAGATCCGCGACGGACGCCACGGGCCGCCCGATCCGGGGCCCGCCGGCCTGCCCGCCGTGGTCGACGGCGGGCTCAACCTGGCCGACTTCGCCGAACGCACCGGGGTGCCGCTGCCCGCCGGCCCCTACGAGACGGTCGGCGGGTACGTGATGGCCGCGCTGGGCCGCCTGCCGGTGGTCGGCGACGAGGTGCCGGTGCGGGACGACCCGGCCGACGGGCCGGATGCCGCCGATCCGGAGGGCTGGCTACTGCGGGTGCTGGCGCTCGACGGCCGGCGGGTGTCCCGCCTGGCGGTCTCCGTACGCCGGCTGCCCGAGCCCCGGCGCGAGGTCAGCGGCCCGTGCCCGCCCGTGCCCGCCCGACCCGCCGGCCCGTCATGACGGACCCGGGGGCTTGCTGACAGAATTGCCGCCATGTCCGACGTACCCGCCCGCCCGCGCGTCTTCTCCGGCATCCAGCCGACGGCCGACTCGTTCCACCTCGGGAACTACCTGGGCGCGCTGCGGCACTGGGTGGCGCTGCAGGACAGCCACGACGCGTTCTACTGCGTCGTCGACCTGCACGCGATCACCGCGGGGCACGACCCCCAGGTGCTCAGGCAGCGCACCCGGGTGGCCGCCGCGCAGCTCCTCGCGCTCGGCATCGACCCGGAACGCAGCACCCTGTTCGTCCAGTCGCAGCTGCCCGAGCACCCGCAGCTCGCCTGGGTGCTCGGCTGCATCACCGGGTTCGGCGAGGCCGGCCGGATGACCCAGTTCAAGGACAAGGCGCAGAAGCAGGGCAGTGACCGGGCCAGCGTCGGCCTGTTCACCTACCCGATCCTGCAGGCCGCCGACATCCTGCTCTACCAGGCGCACGCGGTGCCGGTCGGCGAGGACCAGCGGCAGCACCTGGAGCTCTCCCGTGACCTGGCGCAGCGGTTCAACTCGCTGTTCGGCCCCACCTTCCGGGTGCCGGTGCCGCACATCGTGAAGGACACCGCCAAGATCGTCGATCTCCAGGACCCCACCGCCAAGATGTCGAAGTCGTTCTCCGCCCCGGCCGGCATCATCGACCTGCTGGAGGACCCGGCCCGCTCGGCCAAGAAGATCCGCTCGGCGGTCACCGACACCGGCCGCGAGATCGTCTTCGACGCGGAGGGGAAGCCGGGCATCTCCAACCTGCTCACCATCTACTCCGCGCTCTCCGGACGCGGCATCGACGACCTGGTCGCCGCGTACGACGGCCGGGGCTACGGCGACCTCAAGAAGGACCTCGCCGAGGTGGTGCGGGAGTTCGTCACCCCGATCCAGGAGCGCACCAACGGCTACCTGGACGACCCGGCCCAGCTCGACAAGCTGCTCGCGCGGGGCGCGGAGAAGGCCCGGGCGGTGGCGGTCGACACGCTGCGCACCGCGTACGAACGGGTCGGGTTCCTCCCCCCGGTGCGGTCCGCGTAGCGGCGGGCGGGGAACGGTGACGGTGAGCGGAGGGATGGCGCGCAACGTGGCGGGCAGTGACGCAGCGCCGGGCGGCGAGGACACGATCCAGATCGGGATCGCGGTCGACGTGCCCGAGCCGTGGGGCGGGCTGCTCACCCGCCGCCGGGTCTCCGCCGGCGACCCGCAGGCCGTCCCGGCGCACGTCACCCTGCTCGGGCCCACCGAGATCCCGGTACGCGCGCTGCCCGCGGTCGAGGAGCACCTGAGCCGGGTGGCCGCCACGCACCTGCCGTTCACGCTGCACCTACGCGGCACCGGCACGTTCCGCCCGGTCACCCAGGTGGTCTTCGTGACGGTGGCGGCCGGGATCAGCGAGTGCGAGCTGCTCGCCGCCGCCATCAACTCGGCTCCGGAGCTGCACCGCGAGGCCCGCTTCCCGTACCACCCGCACGTCACCGTGGCCCAGGACGTGCCGCCCGAGGTGCTCGACAAGGCGTACGAGGACCTGGCCGACTTCTCCGCGCTGTTCGAGGTGGAGGCGTTCACGCTCTTCTCGCACAGCGGGGCGACCCGGTGGCAGCCCCGTCGCGACTTCCGGCTCGGCGGCCCGCGCTGAACACCCGGCCGGCCGGGCCGCCTCCGCCGAGGGCGACGATCGGCGAGGATGGCGGGGTGAACGTCTTCGGCCGGATCGAGGCGGCGGTCGGGCGTCGGATCGACGCGGCCCGCGGTCGCTCGTCCGCCTTCGACCACGTCTGGCTGGCCGGGACGCTCTACGCCGACCTGCTCGCCGGGCGGCTCGCCGCCGCCATCGCCTACTACGGCTTCTTCGCCGTGTTCGCGCTCGCCCTGGTCGCGTACTGGATCTTCGGCGCGGTGCTGCGGGACAACGAGGACGTCAGCCGCGCGGCGGCCGAGTTCCTCCGGGAGAACCTGCCCTTTGTCGACCCGGCGCAGATCGCCGAGAGCAGCAACACCGTCGGCGTGGTCGGCCTGATCATCCTGGTCTTCACCGGGATCGGCTGGGTGGAGGCGATCCGCTCGTCGCAGCGCCTGATGTACGGCTTCAACCAGCAGCCCGGCAACCTGGTGGTGCGCCACCTGGTCGACCTCGGCGTGCTGGTCGCGGTCTTCGTGCTGCTGTTCGTCTCGGTCGCCGCCGTCGACGCGCTGGAGTCGCTGCTGCGCTTCCTGCTGCGCAGCACCGGCTCGGTCGGCCTGACCACGGTCAGCGCGGTGCTGAGCGTGCTGGTCAACGCCGTGCTCGCCGCCGCGCTGCTGTTGGCCGTGCCCCGGCTGCGGATGAGCCGCCGCCGGTTGCGCCCGGCGGTGCTGACTGTCGCGATCGGGATCACGCTGCTCAACACCGTGGGGCGCTACTACGTGGTGCGCACCGAGCGGAATCCGGCGTACACGGTGGTGGCGACCGCCGTGGGCCTGCTGCTCTACCTCTACCTGCTCAACCAGATGGTGCTCTTCGGCGCCGCGCTCGCCGCCACCAGCCGGTACGGCCGGGTGGTCGACCTGGCCGAGGGCGGTGCGCGGGAGGTGGACGTGGAGGCCGACGTGCTGGACGAGGAGACCGATCCGGGCACCCCGGGCGGCGGGGGATGAGCCCGCGGATCCGGGTGGACGCGGAGTCGGCGACACCCCCGTACGAGCAGGTGCGCGCCCAGCTCGCGAGCGCCGTCGGCGACGGACGGCTGCCGGTGGGCACCCGGCTCCCCGCGGTCCGGCAGCTCGCCGCCGACCTGGGGCTGGCGGTAAACACGGTGGCGCGGGCCTACCGCGAGTTGGAGGCCGCCGGGCTGGTCCAGACCCGGGGCCGGCACGGCACGGTGGTGGCGCCCGGGCGCGACGACGCCACCGACCGGCTGCACCGGGCCGCGGCCGACTACGCCGCCGAGGCGCGTCGCCTGGGGGTGCCGCCGGAGCGGGCGGTCGCCCTGGTCCGGGCGGCGCTGGACGCCGGTACGCGTGGCCCAGCGCGGTCGCCTGAGCGGGGAGACTCGGGGGATTGCGGTCCCCGGGCGGGCGCGGAACGACAATGATGGGCCGGTGGGCGCACTCGTGACACTGGACCTGCCGGACGACTCGCCGATGCTCGGCCTGCCCTGGATCATCACGTTCGGTCCGCTGGCCGCCGACGACGAGTGGGAGCCCGTGGTCTGCGGCCCGTACGAGCGACCGCACGCGCTGGCGCTGGCCGAGGCGGTGGTGGCCGAGGAGCAGTTGATGGCGGTCGTGGAGCCGTTGCTGCCGGCGCTGACGCCGGAGGAGATCCGCGGTGAGATCGCCGCCGCGCAGATCGCCGCCGAGGACGAGGCGGCCGAGGCCGACCAGGCGGATCTCTACGGCGACTTCGAGGACGTCATCGACGACGAGCTGGAGTTGGCCGCCGAACGCCAGCCGGAGCCGCAACCGGCGGAGCCGCCGGACGCCGACGAGGTCCGCGCCGGCTTCGCCCGGATCGCCGCGCTGCTCACCGCCAAGGGCAGTTGACCACCGGCGCGGTGCCCCGAACGGACGCCGGCCCCCGGGAGCGGACTCCCGGGGGCCGATGTCACCTCACCCCCCACCACAAGGGGTCGGCAGCCCAGCCGCCCGTCGGCGCGGAGCACAACGGACGACCAGGTCATTGGCGGGTTACCCGGCTCAGCGCCGTTCGAACCACGCAGCCGCGTCCACCGGCAGGACGTGCCCGTCGCCCCGCTCGGTGAGATCGGCGCTGGCGACGAGCGGCCGGCCGAAGCCGGCGACCGTCACGTCCGCGCCGCTGAGGTTGACCACGCAGGTCAGCTCCGTGTCCCCGGCGGCCCGACGGAACGCCAGCACGCCGGGTTCGGTCTCCAGCCAGGTGATGCCGCCGAGGCCGGCCAGCGCCGGGTGCGTGCCCCGGACCCGCAGCGCCGCCCGGTACAGCTCCAGCGTCGAGCCGGGCACCCCGGTCTGGGCGGCCACCGAGAGGGCCCGCCAGGTCGCCGGCGCCGGCAGCCAGCTCAGTTCGCTGCCGTCCGGCCCGAAGCCGTACGGGGCCAGCTCGCCGCTCCACGGGATCGGCACCCGGCAGCCGTCCCGGCTCTCGCCGGTGCGCAGGAACGACGGGTCCTGGCGCAGCTCGTCGGGGAGGTCCAGCACCTCCGGCAGGCCCAGTTCCTCGCCCTGGTAGACGTAGGCGCAGCCGGGCAGCGCGAACATCAGCAGCGCGGCGGCCCGGGCGCGGCGCAGGCCGACCTCGCCGTCGCCGTACCGGGTGACGTGGCGCTGCTTGTCGTGGTTGGAGAGCACCCAGGTGGTCGGCGCGCCGACGATTGTCGACTCGGCCAGCGCGGTGTCGATCACCTTGCGGAACGAGTCGGCCGACCAGGTGGCTTCCAGGAAGTCGAAGCTGAACGCCTGGTGCAGCTCGTCCGGGCCGATGTAGCGGGCCAGCCGCTGCGGCGTCTCGGCCCACGCCTCGGCGACCGCCATCCGGCCGCCCGGGTAGCTGTCCAGGATCGGCCGCCAGGCGCGGTAGATGTCGTGCACCTCGTCCTGGTCGAAGTAGGGCAGCCGGCCCTTGCCGAGCAGATCCGACTGGCGCTGCCCGGTGGTCATCGTGCTGAAGCCGACGTCCGGCAGGCCCTCGGCCTTGATCATTCCGTGTGCCACGTCGATCCGGAAGCCGTCGACGCCGCGGTCCAGCCAGAAGCGCAGGACGTCCTCGAACTCGGCGCGTACCTCGGGGTGGCGCCAGTTCAGGTCGGGCTGGGCCGGGTCGAACAGGTGCAGGTACCACTGGCCGTCGACCACCCGGGTCCAGGCCGGGCCGCCGAAGATGCTCTCCCAGTCGTTCGGGGGCAGCTCGCCCTGCTCGCCCTTGCCGTCGGCGAACAGGTAGCGCTCGCGCTCCGGGGAACCCGGGCCGGCGGCGAGCGCCGCGGCGAACCAGGGGTGCGCGCTGGAGGTGTGGTTCGGCACCAGGTCGACGATGATCCGCAGGCCCAGCGCGTGCGCGTCGGTGATCATCTCGTCGAAGTCGGTGAGGTTGCCGAAGAGCGGGTCGACGTCGCGGTAGTCGGCCACGTCGTAGCCGGCGTCGACCTGCGGGGAGGTGTAGAACGGCGTGAGCCAGAGCGCGTCCACGCCCAGCTCGCGCAGGTAGGGCAGCCGCCCCCGGATGCCCTGGAGGTCACCGACGCCGTCGGAGTTCGCGTCCGCGAAGCTGCGGACGTAGACCTGGTAGACGACCGCGGACCGCCACCAGTCGTCGTCGGTGGCCGGTGGCGTGGGGGTGGGGGCGGAGGTCATCGGTGGCGATCCCGTTCTGTGGCGGCGCAGGGGGTGTCTGAGCAGAATGCCGCGTCGGCGCTGCAAGAGTCAAGCATTCCTTGCGCAAGAAATGACGCCGATCACCCGCCCCACCAGGGCGGTCACCGTCCGCACCTCTCCCAGATCCCGAGACGCCCGCGCCGGGGCCGGGCGGGACGGGGTCAGGCGGGGACGGGAAGGGTGGGGGTGGGGCGTTGGCGTTTGGGGGTGGGGGCGGGGCGGGCGACCGCGGTGGAGCCGCGCACCACCAACTCCGGGCGGAACAGGTACTCGGAGTTCGGGGACGGGTGCCCGTTGATCTCGTCGACCAGGGCGCGTACGGCGGCCACCGCCATGGCCGCGACCGGCTGGCGCACCGTGGTCAGCGGCGGATCGGTGAAGGCCATCAGCGGCGAGTCGTCGTAACCGACCACCGAGACGTCCTCGGGGACGGAGCGGCCGCGTTGCCGGGCCGCCCGGATCGCGCCGAGCGCCATCAGGTCCGAGCCGCAGACCAGGCCGGTCACCCCGCGCTCGATGAGCCGGCCGGCGGCGGCCTCGCCACCCTCCACGCCGAACAGGGACAGCTCGGTCAGCTCGGTCAGGTCGTCGTCGGAGATGTCGGTGAGGCGCCGCATCGCGGCCTTGTATCCGGCGACCTTGCGCTGCACCGGGACGAACCGGTCCGGGCCGGTGATCAGGCCGATCCGCCGGTGCCCGAGCGCGACCAGGTGGGCGACCGCGAGTTCGGCGGACTCCCGGTCGTCGCAGGAGACGAACGGCGCGGGGATGCCCGGCGCGTACCCATTGATCATGACGACCGGCAGCGGCCGGGCGAGCAGCGTGCGGTACCGGTCGTGGTCGGCGGCGGTGTCGGCGTGCAGGCCGGAGACGAAGACGATGCCGGAGACCTGCCGGTCCAGCAGCATCTCGACGTACTCGTCCTCGCGGACGCCGCCGGGGGTCTGGGTGCACAGCACCGGCGTGTAGCCGGTGGGCGCCAGCGCGGACTCGATGATCTGGGCGAACGCCGGGAAGATCGGGTTGTCCAGCTCGGGCACGACCAGGCCGACCAACCCGGCGCTGCGCTTGCGCAGGCGGGCCGGTCGTTCGTAGCCGAGTACGTCGAGGGCGGTGAGGACGGCCTGCCGGGTCTCCGGGGCCACTCCGGGGCGGTCGTTGAGCACCCGCGACACCGTGGCCTCGCTGACTTCGGCCTGTTGGGCGATGTCGGACAGTCGAGCGCGCATGGCGGCACTTTAGCTCAACGGCAAAGTCTTGCGTACACTTCTGCAAGCCCTTCCATTCTCTGCAACCTCTTGCTAACGTCCCCGCAACATGCGAGAGCAGCGGCGCAGCACCCCGGCGCCGGTCAGCAAGAACTTTCAGAGGTTCCCACTGGCGGTCGCCCTTCCCCCGGCGTGCCGCCATGACGACAGGAGTACCGATGCGCATCCGTACCGCGGGTGTGGTCGCCGTCCTCGGTCTGGCGCTCGCCGCGTCCGGCTGTGGTGACAGCGGCAGCGACAAGCCGGCCGCCGAGCAGTCCGCCAGCAAGGCGACCGGCGGCAAGCTGGTCATCTGGGCCGACGACAAGCGCACCGCCGCCCTCAAGCCGTTCGCCGAGGAGTTCGGCAAGGAGAACGGCGTGACCGTCGAGGTGCAGGCCGTCTCCAAGGACCTGCAGACCAACTTCGTCACCGCCTCCCAGCAGGGCAGCGGCCCGGACGCCGTGGTCGGCGCGCACGACTGGATCGGCAACCTGGTCCAGAACGGCGCCATCGACCCGGTCCAGCTCACGGCCGAGCAGAAGGCGGGCTTCAACGAGACCGCGGTCAAGGCGGTCACCTTCAACGGCCAGCTCTACGGCGTGCCCTACGCCACCGAGAACCTGGCGCTGCTCCGCAACACCGAGCTGGCCCCCGAGGCGCCGAAGACGATCGAGGACCTGGTCACCGCCGGCAAGAAGCTCAAGGCGGAGAAGAAGGCCAGCGAGATCCTCTGCCTCCAGTCCGGCCAGAACGGCGACGCGTACCACATCTACCCGCTGTACTCCTCGGCCGGCGGCTACCTGTTCGGCACCGCCGCCAACGGCGACTACGACCCGAAGGACCTGGGCGTGGGCAAGCCGGAGTCGATCGCCGCGTTCCAGAAGATCGCGAAGCTCGGTGAGAAGGGCGAGGGCGCGCTGAAGCGGTCCATCACCCCGGAGAACTCGATCTCCACCTTCACCGGCAAGAAGTGCGCCTTCCTGGTCTCCGGCCCGTGGGCCGTGGCCGACGCCAAGAAGGCCGGCATCAAGTACGACATCTCCCCGGTCCCCGGCTTCGCCGGTGGCAAGGAGGCCCAGCCGTTCGTGGGCGTCCAGGCGTTCTACGTCGCCGCCAAGGGCAAGAACAAGGCCCTGGCCCAGGAGTTCGTCACCAACTACGTGACCAAGCCCGAGCTGGCCGTCGCGCTGTACAAGGCCGAGCCGCGCCCGCCGGCGCTGACCGCGGCCTTCGACCAGGTCAAGGGCGAGGACCCGGACCTGGCGAAGTTCTCCGAGGCCGGCAAGAACGGCCAGGTGCTCCCGGCGATCCCGGCCATGGCCGCGATCTGGGACCCGTTCGGCAAGGCCGAGGCCGCCGTCATCGGTGGCGCCGACCCGGCCAAGACGATCACGGCCGCTGGCAAGACCATCCAGGGTCAGATCAAGTAATGAGCGCGCCGCTGTCCGGCCCGGGGTCCGCCACGCGGACCCCGGGCCGGGAGCCCGCTCGTCCCGGGCTCCCGCGCACCTCGCGTACCGCGCGGCACCACGCGCCGATCACCGCGACCGGCCTCGTCGTCAAGGTGGTCCTGCTCGGCCTGGTGGCCGGGATCGCGCTCTGGGCGGCGTTCCCGCTCATCGAGGCCGGGCACTGGATCGGGCTCGGCGTCCTGGTGGCCACCACCGCCGGCCTGTTCTACCTCTACCTGGGTCGCCGGCACATCCCGGCCAAGTACCTGGTCCCCGGCACGCTCTTCCTGATCGCGTTCCAGGTGCTGCCGGTGCTCCTCACCGCGAGTACCGCGTTCACGAACTTCGGCGACGGCCACCGCGGCAGCAAGGACGACGCGGTCGTCGCCATCCAGACCTCCTCGGTGAAGCAGGTGCCCGGCTCGACCGAGTACGCGCTCACCATCGCCACCAAGGGCGACCCGGCGACCGGCCCGCTGACCTTCCTGCTCAGCGACCCGAAGACCAAGGAGGTCTTCGCGGGGGACGCGGGCGGGCTGCGCCAGCTCGACGCCGGCGCCGTCACCGTCAGCAGCCTCAGCGGCAAGATCACCGCTGCGGACGGCTACACCGTGCTGAACATCGGGCAGGCCAGCAGCCGCAGCGACGCGGTCACCGCGCTGATCGTGCCGACCGACGACGGCGCCATCCGCTCCAACGGCCTCACCCGGGCCTACGAGGGCAAGGCAGCCCGGGCGTACGACGCCGGCTGCGACTGCATCAGGGACAGCGAGAGCGGCAAGACCTGGACCGCCGACGAGAAGGTCGGCTCCTTCGTCGCCGCCGACGGCGAGCGGCTCAGCCAGGGCTGGAAGGTGAACGTCGGGCTGAAGAACGTCGGCGCGGTGCTCACCGACCCGAACATCTCCGGACCGTTCTTCGGCACGCTGGCCTGGAACTTCGCGTTCGCGATCGGTTCCACCGGGTTCACCTTCCTGCTCGGCATGGCCATCGCGCTCGCGCTGCACTCGCCCCGGATGCGGGGCACCAACCTCTACCGGATGCTGCTGATCCTCCCGTACGCCATGCCGTCGTTCGCGATGCTGCTGGTCTGGCGGGACATGTTCAACACCGACTTCGGCCTGCTCAACAACCTGTTCGGGCTGGACGTCGACTGGTTCGGCGGCGCCTGGTCGGCCCGGGTCGCGGTGCTGCTGGTGCAGCTCTGGCTCGGCTACCCGTACATGTTCCTGGTGGCCACCGGCGCGCTCCAGGCCATCCCGCGGGAGCTGACGGAGGCCACCTCGGTCGACGGGGCCAGCCCGTGGCAGTCGTTCAAGGCGGTCACCCTGCCGCTGCTGCTGGTGGCGCTCTCGCCGCTGCTGATCGCGTCGTTCGCGTACAACTTCAACAACGTCAACGCGATCCTGTTCACCACCGAGGGCGGGCCGTTCGCGCCGGACAACCCGCGCAACGGCGCCACCGACCTGCTGATCACCTACACGTACCGGCTGGCGTTCGGCGCCCAGGGCGCCGAGTACGGCCTGGCCGCCACCGTCTCGATCTTCATCTTCGCGATCGTGGCGACCGTCTCGGCGATCAGCTTCCGGCGCACCCGCAAGCAGGAGGAGGTGTACTCGTGACCAGCATCGCGGAAACGCCGGCGGCCCACCGCAACCCGGTCGGCCGGTCGCGCAGCCGGTGGTTCGCCCAGGTGGGCTGGCGGCATCTGGTCGGGGTGCTGGCGGTGCTGTTCAGCCTCTTCCCGATCATGTTCGTGATCTCCGCGGCGCTCAACCCGCTCGGCACGCTCTCCTCGACCGAGCTGCTGCCGACCGGGGCGTCGCTGGAGAACTTCACCAACCTGTTCGACCGGACCGCGTTCGGCCACTGGTTCCTCAACTCGCTGCTGCTGGCGGGCGTGGCCAGCTTCGCGTCGATCTTCCTGTCGGCGCTGGCCGCGTACGCGTTCTCCCGGATGCGGTTCGCCGGGCGGCGGATCGGCCTGCTCACGCTGCTGCTGATCCAGATGTTCCCGCAGTTCCTGGCGATCGTGGCGATCTTCCTGATCTTCACCACGATCACCGACCTGTACCCGTCCATCGGCTTCAACACCCCGTGGGGCCTGTTCCTGCTCTACATGGGTGGCGCGCTGGGCGCGAACACCTGGCTGATGAAGGGCTTCTTCGACACGCTGCCGAAGGAGCTGGACGAGTCGGCGACCATGGACGGCGCGTCGCACGTGCAGGTCTTCTTCCGGATCATGCTGCCGCTGGTGGCGCCGATCCTGGCGGTGACCGGCCTGCTCGCGTTCATCGGGTCGATCAACGAGTTCATCATCGCCAACGTGTTCCTCACCAACACCGAGTCGAAGACGCTCGCGGTCGGCATGTTCGGCCTGGTCGCGGGCGAACGCAACAACAACTTCGGGATGTTCGCGGCCGGCACGCTGCTCACCGCGATCCCCACCGTGCTGGTGTTCCAACTGCTCCAGCGCTACATCGTCTCCGGCCTCACCTCCGGAGCGGTCAAAGGCTGAGCCTCCTCGGCTCACGCTGCGGCAAGGGCGTCGTGTCGGCGTACACCGGAGCGGTTTGGCGGGCGGACCGTCGCGGTCGGGTGACCGACCGCGGCGGGTGCCCGCCCACTCCCTGTCGGTACGACGCGAAAGGCCGCGGCATGTCCCTCCAACCGCACCACGACGGCTCCGCCACCTACGTCCCGGAGCAGGAGCCCGCGCTCGGGCAGACCGTCCCCGTCTTCGTCCGGGTGCCGGCCGGCGCCGGTGTCGACCAGGTGCACGTGCGGACCACCGGCGACGGCGAGCCGCACTTCGCCGCGGCGGTGGTCGACCGCACCACGGACGGTGACGTGTGGTGGCGGGCCGACGTCGAGGTCCGCAACCCGGTCAGCAACTACCGTTTCCTGCTCGACGGCACCGCCGGTGCCCGCTGGCTCAACGCGGCCGGCACCGCCGACCACGACGTGCCGGACCACGGCGACTTCAAGCTGGTCAGCCACGCGCCGCCGCCGGCCTGGGCCCGGGACGCGGTGATCTACCAGATCTTCCCGGACCGGTTCGCCCGCTCGGCCGCGGCGGACGGGCGCACCGCGCCGGACTGGGCGATCCCGTGCGACTGGGACACGCCGGTGATCGGGCGCGGCCCGGAGACGCCCCGCCAGTTCTACGGCGGCGACCTGGACGGCATCACCGAGCGCCTGGACCACCTGGACCCGCTCGGCGTCAACACGGTCTACCTCACCCCGATCTTCCCGGCCCGCTCCAACCACCGGTACGACGCGTCCAGCTTCGACACCGTCGACCCGCTGCTCGGCGGCGACGCGGCGCTGGTCCGGCTCGCCGACGCGGTACGCGCCCGGGGCTGGCGGCTGCTCGGCGACATCACCAGCAACCACACCGGTGACGCGCACCGCTGGTTCACCGCCGCGGTGTCCGACGTCAACGCGTTGGACCGGGACCTGTACTACTTCGACCTCCCGGGACAGGACTACGAGTCGTGGAACGGGGTGAAGTCGCTGCCGAAGCTCAACTGGGGCAGCGCCGAGCTGCGCCGCCGGTTCGCCACCGCCGAGGACTCGCTGCTGCGCCGCTGGCTGCGTCCGCCGTACGGGCTGGACGGCTGGCGGGTGGACGTGGCGAACATGACCGGCCGGCGGGGCCCCGACGCGTACACCCACGAGGTGGCGCGACTGCTGCGCGAGGTGGTCGCCGAGACCCGACCGGACGCGTTGCTGCTCGCCGAGCACGGCCACGACCACACCGGCGACCTGGACCGCGACGGCTGGCACGGCACGATGAACTACGTCGGGTTCACCGACCCGGTGTGGTCCTGGCTGCGCGCGGGGGACGGCCCGGTGCCGAACTTCCTCGGCACGCCCGGCGGGGTCCGGCGGCGGGACGCGGACGCGGTGCTGGCCACCATGAACGCCTACCGGTCGTTGGTCTCGTGGCGGTCGTACACGCACTCGTGGCAGCTCCTCGGCTCGCACGACTCGGCCCGGATCCGCACCGTGGTGGGCGACGCGGCCCGGCAGGAGGTCGCGGCCGGGCTGCTCGCCACCATGCCGGGGACCCCGGTCGTCTTCGCCGGTGACGAGCTGGGCCTGACCGGCCCGAACGGGGAGGGCTCGCGTACCCCGATGCCGTGGCACCGGCCGGAGAGCTGGGACCGGCGCACGTTCGACGCGTACCGGTCGCTGCTGGCGCTGCGCCGCGACGAGCCGGCGCTGCGGCACGGCGGCCTGCGGTGGGTGCACGCCGACGCGGACACGCTGGTCTTCCTGCGCGAGGCCCCGACCGGCACGGTGCTGGTGCTGGCCCGCCGCGCGCCCGGCGCCCCGGTGCGCCTGACCGGCCTGCCCGCCGCCGAGAACATCTACGGCGGCGCCCCGGCGCTGCCCCCCGGCACGGCCACCCTCCCCGCCGACGGCCCCACGTTCCAGCTCTGGAAGTGGTGAAAGGAGGGGCCCCCGGTTAACGCATTCCGCATAACAGGGGGCCCCTCCTCACACCTCAGCGGAGCAGGGCTCGGGCACCGGTCAGGTAGGTGGCGCGGTCGGGGGAGCCGGTGAGGATGCGCTGGGTGAAGTAGCCCGGGACCAGGCCGAACAGGGCCGCACCGACCGCGTCGGGGTCGGCCTCAGGGGGCAGCTCGCCGGCGTCGCGCGCCCGCCGGGCGGCGGTCACGAAATGGCCGCGCAACCGGGTGTACGTGGCGGCGACGAACTCGGCCAGCACCGGGTCCCGCTGTGCCTCGCTCCACACCTGCAACGCCAGGGGCAGCACGCCGTCCGGGCCGAGTTGGCCGTCGACGAAGGCCAGGGCACGCTCCAGCACCCCGGTCAGTGGCAGCGGCGGGTCGGCGGTGGACAGGTCGGCGAAGTTCTCGTCGGCAGTGCCGACGACCGCCTGGGCGATGGCCGTGATCAGGTCGTTCTTGCTGGGGAAGTAGCGGTAGACGGCGCCGACCGAGAGCCCGGCCTCCCTGATCACGTCCTGCATCGAGGTCTGGTGGAACCCGTCGCGCAGGAAGCAGCGCCGGGCCGCGTCGAGGATCTGCTGGCGGCGGGCGGCGAGGTGCTGTTCGGAGACGCGTGGCACGACACACATTCTAAAGCGAACGTTCGTTCTTGACGAACGCGTCGAGAGCGGCGCAGGCTCTCTCCAAGAGAACGAACATTCGTTTTAAGGAGGCGACGATGCTCCGCTCCCGCTCGCCCTGGACCCTCACCGCGCTGCTGGTCGGCGTGGCGGTGGTGGTGCAGGCGCTGCTCGTACCGCTGTTCGCGGCCCCTGCCGCGCACCTCGCGCCGCGCGACCTGCCGGTGGCCGTGGCCGGGCCGCCGCCGGCCGTCGCCGAGCTGACCGCCCGGCTGACCGCCGCCCGCCCCGGCGGCTTCACGGTGACCACGCTGCCGGACGCGGCGGCGGCCGACCGGGCGCTACGCGACCGGGAGGTCTACGCCGCGTTCGTGGCCGGCCCGGACGGCGTCACCCTGCACACCGCGCCGGCCGCCAGCCCGACCGTGGCGGCCCTGCTCACCGAGGCCGCCGGCCAGCTCTCGGCCGGTCGCCCGGTGCCGGTGACGGCGGTCGTGCCGACCGACCCGGACGACCCGCGCGGGGCCGGGTTCGCCGCCGGGTTCCTGCCGCTGGCGCTCACCGGCATGCTGGTCGGCGCGCTGCTCACGCTGCTGGTCACCGGCCGCCGCGCGCGGCTGGCCGGCCTGCTCGGGTACGCGGCGCTCGCCGGCACGGCCGGTGTCACGGTGCTGCACGGCTGGCTCGGTCTGCTCGACGGCGACCCGTGGCGGGAGGCCGGCGCGATCGGTCTCTTCTCGCTCGCCGCCGCCGCCACGGTGGCGGGTCTCGGCGCGCTGCTCGGCCGCGCCGGCATCGGCCTCGGGGCGCTGCTCGTCTTCCTGCTCGGCAACCCGCTCTCCGCGGTCGCCGCCGCGCCCGAGCTGCTGCCGCAGCCGTGGGGGACGTTCGGCCAGTTCCTGCCGGTCGGCGCGGGCGGCACGCTGCTGCGCTCGGCGGCGTTCTTCGACGGCGCGGGCGCCGGCCGACCGCTGGCCGTGCTGACCGGGTACGCGCTGGTGGGGCTGGTGCTGGTCCTGGCCGGTCGGCGGGCCGGGGCCGCCGGGGAGGTGACAGTGCCACCCGAGCCGGCCCAGGTCACGGTATGACGGCAGCTCGGCGGGGCGACTACTACGCAGTGTCGTTGATGGGGGAGGATGGCCGGCGTGGAAGCTCTTCGACTGATCCTTCTCTACGTCCATCTGATCGGCTTCGCGCTGCTGCTCGGCGGCGGGATCGCCCAGTACGTCAGCGGCCGGCTGCGGATCAACGCGGCCATGCTGTGGGGGGCGGTGATCCAGATCCTGACGGGTCTCGGGCTCTCCGCGCCCCTGCGGGACGGCGACGAGCCGGCCCCGGCGAAGCTTGTTACCAAGTTGGTGCTCGCGCTGCTCATCTTCGTCATGGTCTTCTTCTCCCGTAAGCGGGAGTCCGTGAACCGGGGGCACTTCCTCGCGATCATCGGGTTGACGCTGCTCAACGCGGCGGTCGCGGTGTTCTGGCGGTAGTCCGCCGGGATCGGGAGCGGCCCCGGAAACGGACGTTCGGGACACGCCCGTGCACCCCTACCAGCCCCAGAAGTGATCTGCCCCACGCAAGGGTTACACCGGGGTAACGGACGCTCAACAGTCGTGCACGATTGTCGGCCGGTGGGTGGGCGCGGGCGTACGCTCCCGTCCGTAACGTGGGACGCCGGCCGCACACCGCAGGCCGGCGCAAGGGCATGCGTACCGCGCACGACGCGGGCGCAATGGGAAGGAGACGTCTTGCGCTCTGTGCGTGGGATGCGGATCGCCTCCGCCTTCGTGGCGGGTGGCCTCGTGCTGGGCGCCGCCGCGTGTGGTGAGGCTCCGGACGACAGCAAGGACAACGCCGGCGGCAACGGCGGCAAGAAGTACAGCGCCTGCATGGTGACCGACGTCGGCGGCATCGATGACAAGTCCTTCAACACCTCCGCCTGGAAGGGCCTTCAGGAGGCGAAGAAGGAGAACGACAACATCGAGATCAAGAACGTCCAGTCGAAGGCTGAGGCGGACTACGAGGTCAACCTCACCGGGTTCGTCAACCAGAAGTGCGACTTCATCCTGGCCGTCGGTGGCCTGATGTCGGACGCCACCAAGAAGGCGGCCACCGCGAACCCGAACCAGCAGTTCGCGATCGTCGACGCCAACCCGGGTGTGGGCAACATCTACCCGATGCAGTTCGACACCGCGCAGGCCGCGTTCCAGGCCGGCTACCTGGCCGCCGGGATGAGCAAGAGCGGCAAGGTGGGCACCTACGGCGGCCTGCCGATCCCGCCGGTCACCATCTTCATGGACGGCTTCGCCGACGGCGTGGCGTACTACAACAAGGCGAAGAGCAAGAACGTCCAGGTGCTGGGCTGGGACAAGGCCACCCAGAAGGGCTCCTTCACCAACGACTTCGTCAAGCAGGACGAGGGCAAGAAGGTCTCCGACGCGCTGGTCGCCCAGGGCGCCGACATCATCATGCCGGTCGCCGGTGGCGCCGGCCTCGGCACCACCGCCGCGGCCAAGGCCTCGGGCGGCAAGTACTCGGTCGTCTGGGTGGACGTCGACGGCTGCGAGAGCACCCCGGACTGCTCGGCGATCGTGACCACGGTCGTCAAGAACATCCCGGAGGCCGTCAAGGAGGCCGTGGTGAAGGCCGCCGGTGGCGAGAAGCTCCAGGCGCAGCCGGGCTTCGTCGGCACGCTGGCCAACACCGGTGTCTCGATCGCGCCGTACCACGACTTCGACAGCAAGGTCCCGGCGGACCTGAAGGCCGAGGTCGAGAAGATCAAGGCGGACATCGCCGCCGGCACCGTCACGGTCACCTCGAAGGCCCAGCCGACCAAGTGACCGCTCCGCCGGCCGCCGCGGTGAGATCATCGGCAGCGGGGCCGGCGGGCACCAGGTAGCACCATCCGGCCGTCCCGGGCGTACGGGGTCCGAACCCCGCGCCCCCGGGGCGGCCGGTCACCTTCATCCCCCATCCCCCACCCGGCGCGGTGGCGGCGCGGCAAGTCGCTACGCTGCACCATCGCTCGCACTCCAGGAGGTTGCGCTGAGACTCGAACTGCGCGGCATCACCAAGCGGTTCGGTGATCTGGTCGCCAACGACCACATCGACCTCACGGTGGAGCCTGGAGAGATCCACGCCCTGCTCGGCGAGAACGGCGCCGGCAAGTCGACCCTGATGAACGTGCTCTACGGGCTCTACCAGCCGGACGAGGGCGAGATCCTGGTCGACGGCCGGCCGCTGAAGCTGAAGGGCCCGTCGGACGCGATCGCCGCCGGGATCGGCATGGTGCACCAGCACTTCATGCTGGTGCCGGTCTTCACCGTGGCCGAGAACGTGATGCTCGGCGCCGAGCAGGTCAAGGTGCCCTTCGCCGGGTTCCTCGACCGTCGGCGGGCCCGCCGCGAGGTGGCCGAGGTGTCCGAGCGGTACAACCTCCGGGTCGACCCGGACGCGGTGATCGAGGACCTGCCGGTCGGCATCCAGCAGCGGGTGGAGATCGTCAAGGCCCTGACCCGCGACGTCGACCTGCTGATCCTCGACGAGCCGACGGCCGTGCTCACCCCGCAGGAGACCGACGAGCTGCTGACCGTCATGCGGTCGCTCAAGGCCGCCGGCAAGTCGATCGTGTTCATCACCCACAAGCTGGGCGAGGTGAAGGCGATCGCGGACCGGATCACCGTGATCCGGCGCGGCCGGACGGTCGGCACCGCCGAGCCGACCGCCAGCCGGGACGAGCTGGCCGCGTTGATGGTCGGCCGCAACGTCCGGCTGACCGTGGACAAGGAGCCGGCCCGGCCGGGCGAGCCGGTCCTGGAGGTCGCCGGCCTGGTCGTCGACGACGACCGGCAGGTACGCGCCGTCGACGGCGTCGACCTGACCGTGCACGCCGGTGAGGTGCTCGGCGTCGCGGGAGTGCAGGGCAACGGCCAGACCGAGCTGATCGAGGCGATCATGGGCCTGCGCCCGACGCTCGCCGGCACGATCAGCCTGGCCGGCGAGTCGACCCACGGCTGGTCGACGAAGAAGGTGCTCCGCGCCGGTGTCGGCTACGTGCCCGAGGACCGCAGCGTCGACGGCCTGGTCAAGGAGTTCTCCGTGGCGGAGAACCTGGTGCTGGACATCTACGACCGGCCGCCGTTCGGCAAGGGCCTGTCGCTGAAGCCGGACGCGATCGCGAAGTCGGCGAAGGAGCGGATCGCGCAGTTCGACGTCCGCACCTCGTCGGCCGACGCGGCGGTCGGCACGCTCTCCGGCGGCAACCAGCAGAAGGTGATCGTGGCCCGGGAGCTGTCCCGGCCGCTGAAGCTCCTCATCGCCGCCCAGCCCACCCGCGGCGTGGACGTCGGCTCGATCGAGTTCATCCACAGCCAGGTCATCCGCGAGCGCGACGTCGGCACCGCGGTCATGGTGGTCTCCAGCGAGCTGGACGAGGTGATCGGCCTCGCCGACCGGATCGCGGTGATGTACCGCGGCCGGGTCATCGGCATCGTCGGCCCGGACACGCCCCGCGAGGAGATCGGCCTGTTGATGGCCGGCATCACCCCCGACACCGCGGCCCCGACCGCGAACGAGGGCAGCGCCGCCGCGACCGCGGACGAGGGCAGCGCCGCCGCCCCGGCCCCCGAGGGCCCTGGCAACGAGGACGAGGCATGACGAACCCGAACCCGGCGTCGGGCTCCCCGGACAAGGAACCGGCGACCGAGGCGCAGGAAGCGCGCAGCGAGGCCCGCGCGACGCCGACCGCGCCGGCCGGCGACACCGAGCGGGCGGTCACCACCACCACCACCACCGCGTCGAAGCAGCCACCGGCCGAGGGGCCCCGGCCCAGTCTGGGCCGGCTGTTCCTGGAGAACCTCTGGGCGGCCAACACGGTCACCGTGACCGTGCTCGCGGTGGTACTGGCCATGCTGGTCGGCGCCGTGCTGATCATCGTCTCCGACCCGGACGTGCTGGCCACCTACGGCTACATCACCGCCCGCCCGGCCGACGCGCTGAACGCGAGCTGGACCGTGGTCAGCGAGGCGTACGCGAACCTGTTCAAGGGCGCGGTGTTCGACCCGGACGCGGTCGGCTTCACCGCCGCCATGGGCCCGATCTCGGAGACGCTCACCTACACCGCGCCGCTGGTCTTCACCGGCCTGTCGGTCGCGCTGGCCTTCCGGGGCGGCCTGTTCAACATCGGCGCCCAGGGCCAGGCGACCATCGGCGTCATCCTGGCCGCCGTGGCCGGCTTCGCGCTGCCGCTGCCGCCCGGCGTGCACCTGCTGGTCGCGTTGATCGCCGGTGCGCTCGGCGGTGCGCTCTGGGGCTTCATCCCGGGCATCCTCAAGGCGCGTACCGGCGCCCACGAGGTGATCAACACGATCATGCTCAACTACGTGGCGGTCTACTTCCTGTCCTGGATCATCGTCCAGAGCGGGGTGCAGAACCCGACCCGGTCGGACGCGATCAGCAAGCCGGTCGAGTCCTCCGCGCAACTGCCCCGGCTGCTCGGCGACGACCTGCGGGTGCACGCCGGCATCCTGCTCGCGGTGCTGGCCACCTGGTTCATCGCCTGGCTGCTCAACCGCTCCACGCTCGGCTTCGAGCTGCGCGCGGTGGGCGCGAACCCGGACGCCGCCCGGACCGCCGGCATCAGCGTCACCAAGACGTACGTGCTGGTGATGGTGATCGCGGGTCTGCTGGCCGGCCTCGGCGGCTCGAACATGGTGCTCGGCTCCACCGCCAACGCGCTGACCCCGCTGGTGATCGCCCAGATCGGCTTCGACGGCATCCTGGTCGCGCTGCTGGGCCGGGTCAAGCCGTGGGGCGTGCTGCTGGCCGCGCTGCTGTTCGGCGCGCTCCAGGCCGGCGGCAACCGGATGCAGTCGTACTCCGGGATCTCGCTGGAGCTGGTCACCGTGCTCCAGGCGCTCATCGTCATCTTCATCGCCGCGCCCGCCCTGGTGAAGGCGATCTTCCAGCTCCGGGCGGCCCGCGCCGCCCGGCTGCAGACGAGCCTCGCGAAGGGCTGGTGAGCATGTCCACCACCGCTGTCCCCGACGTCGCGGTCATCGCGGTCGACGAGGGTTTCTGGACGCGGGCCCGCAAGGCCGGCGCCGTCCTGCTGGCGCTGGGCGTGGTCGCTGCGGTGCTGTTCGGGGCGCTCGCCACCGACCAGCAGGCCCGCTTCACGCTCAGCGAGACCGAGGGCGGCGCCGCCCTGGAGATCAACGGCACGGTCGGCGCGATCCTGTTCGGCGTCATCGCCGCCGCGGCCGGTGCCGCGTTGCTGGCCGGTGTGCCCAAGCGTTGGTTCACGCTGCTGCTCGGCGCCGGGCTGGTCGCCTTCGTGCTGAGTTTCCTGTGCTGGCAGGTCTCCGCCGCCCCCGAGGGGCGCAACTTCATGCCGCTTGTCAACGTGCTGCGGGGCACGTTCGTCCTGGCGCTGCCGCTGATCTTCGGTGCGCTGGCCGGCGTGCTCTGCGAGCGCTCCGGCGTGGTCAACGTGGCGATCGAGGGGCAGTTGCTGATGGGCGCGTTCTCCGGCGCGCTGTTCGGCAGCATCTCCGGCAGTGTCTGGGTGGGCCTGGTGGCCGCCGCGATCGGTGGCGCGTTCATCTCGCTGCTGCTGGCCGTGTTCGCCATCCGCTACCTGGTCGACCAGGTGGTCATGGGCATCGTGCTCAACCTGCTCGCGGTCGGCATCACCGGCTTCCTCTACGAGCGGTTGATGGCGACCGACGCGGCGAAGTACAACAGCGCGCCACGCTTCAGCAACTGGGAGATCCCGCTGCTGAAGGACATCCCGCTGATCGGTCCGGCGCTGTTCCGCGGCAACATCTTCCTCTACCTGGGCCTGCTGCTGGTGCTGGTCATCCACCTGGCGCTGTTCCGCACCCGGTGGGGTCTGCGGACCCGGTCGGTGGGTGAGCACCCGACCGCCGCCGACACGCTCGGCGTGAAGGTGCTGCGGCTGCGCTACCGCAACGTGATCATGGCCGGTCTGGTGGCCGGCGTGGGTGGGGCGTCGTACACGCTGGCGCTCTACTCGTTCACCAAGAACATGATCGGCGGTAAGGGCTTCATCGCCCTGGCCGCGCTGATCTTCGGCCGGTGGAGCCCGACCGGGGCGTTGCTCGCGGCGCTCTTCTTCGGCTTCGCCGACCAGCTCGCCACCTACCTGGGCGCGATCGGCAGCAGCATTCCGAGCCAGTTCCTGGCGATGCTGCCGTACCTGGCGACGATCCTGGCGGTGGCCGGGCTGGTCGGCAGGGTGCGGGCGCCGGCCGCCGACGGCAAGCCGTACGTCAAGGGCTGACCGGTCCGACGCACCGTGCCCGGCGGGTGACCCGCCGGGCACCGTCGTCTCCGACCGCGCCCACGACCGATCGGCGTGAATTGGGCAGAATGGGAGTCGTGATGGACATCGACTGGGAGCGGCTGCGGGCCGCCGCCACCGAGGTGATGCGGCACGCCTACGTGCCGTACTCGAAGTTCCCGGTCGGGGCCGCCGCCCTGGTCGACGACGGCCGGGTGGTGGTCGGCTGCAACGTGGAGAACGCCGCGTACGGCGTGGTGCTCTGCGCCGAGTGCGGCGTGGTCTCCTCGCTGCACGCCACCGGCGGCGGCCGGATCGTGGCGCTGTCCTGCGTCGACGCGACCGGCGAGCCGCTCATGCCGTGCGGCCGGTGTCGGCAGCTGCTCTGGGAGCAGGGCGGGCCGGAGTGCCTGATCGAGGCGAAGGGCGGCCCGCTGCGGATGGCCGAGCTGCTGCCGCACGCGTTCGACGTGTCGGACATCGAGGCGGTGACCGGCGAACATCCGGTGCCGGTGGTGCCGGACCGGCTGGCCGCCTGGCGGGGGCGCGGCACGGTGTTCGTGCACCCGGACCTCTCGGCCGGGCAGCAGGTCTGGACGGCGTACTGGGAGCGGTCCGCCGGGGACACCGAGGGCGCCGAGACCGGTGTCCTGGAGGAGGGCCCGACCTGGGACGATCCGGCCGGGGCGATCGAGTGGGGGGCGGCGCGGACGCCGCGCGTGGTCGTGGTGGACGCGTCCGGCGCGATCTTCTGGGCCGGCGAGGGTGAGCCTCCGCTGGAGATTCCGGTTCGGTGGGGTTGAGCTGGGGGCCTGGGCCGGGCCGGTCAGCGTTCGCTGCGGATCCGAGTGTTGATCTATTGATGGGAACTCAAAGGTGAGTGCTTTTACGGCGGTGGACGTCATCCGGGCGAAGCGGGACGGAGGCGTGCTGAGCGACGGGCAGATCGACTGGGTGGTGGACGCGTACACCAAGGGGTTGGTGGCCGACGAGCAGATGTCGGCGCTGGCGATGGCGATCCTGCTGCGCGGCATGACCGGCCCGGAGATCGCCCGGTGGACCGCCGCCATGATCGCCAGCGGCGAGCGGCTGGACCTGTCGCCGGTGGCCCGACCCACCGTGGACAAGCACTCCACCGGCGGCGTCGGTGACAAGATCACCTTGCCGCTGACCCCGCTGGTCGCGGCGTGCGGCGCGGCGGTGCCGCAGCTCTCCGGCCGGGGCCTCGGCCACACCGGCGGCACGCTCGACAAGCTGGAGTCGATCCCGGGCTGGCGGGCGGCGCTGAGCAACGACGAGTTCATCGCCCAGCTCCGCGACGTGGGCGCGGTCATCTGCGCGGCCGGGGACGGGCTCGCCCCGGCCGACCGCAAGCTGTACGCGCTGCGCGACGTCACCGGCACGGTCGAGGCGATCCCGCTGATCGCCAGCTCGATCATGAGCAAGAAGATCGCCGAGGGCACGGGCGCGCTGGTGCTCGACGTCAAGGTCGGTTCCGGCGCCTTCATGAAGAACGCCGACGACGCCCGCGAGCTGGCCCGCACCATGGTGGAGCTGGGCGGCGCGCACGGGGTGCGCACGGTCGCCCTGCTCACCGACATGTCCACCCCGCTCGGCCTGGCCGTCGGCAACGCGGTCGAGGTGACCGAGTCGGTGGAGGTGCTGGCCGGCGGTGGCCCGGCCGACGTGGTGGAGCTGACGCTGGCGCTGGCCCGGGAGATGCTCGACGCGGCCGGCCTGCCGGACGCCGACCCGGCCGCCGCGCTGCGCGACGGGCGGGCCATGGACGCGTGGCGGGCCATGATCCGGGCGCAGGGCGGCGACCCGGACGCCCCGATGCCGACCGCCAACGAGGTCGAGCTGGTCACCGCGGACGAGGACGGCTGGGTCGCGGAGGTGGACGCGTACGCGATCGGGGTGGCCGCCTGGCGGCTCGGCGCCGGCCGGGCCCGCAAGGAGGACCCGGTCAGCGTCCCGGCCGGTGTGGTGCTGCACAAGCGTCCCGGTGATCCGGTACGCGTCGGCGACCCGCTGTTCGAGCTGCGCGCCGAGCACGCCGAGCGGATCCCGGCCGCGCTGGCGCAGGCGCGCGGGGCGTTCCGGGTGGCGCCGGCGGCCCCGACCACGACGCCACTGGTCATCGAGCGCATCGGGTGACCGGCCGCCATGGTGCCGGCCCGGTCGGAGCCGCTATCCTCCCAGGCCAGGGGGACCGACCGGCGACGAGCCGGGGCGAGCAGACAGGGACTGAGGCGTTGCGCGTATCCGCTCCCGACCCCCGGGCCGTCCGTGAGGCGAGCCTCGACGAGCTGTCCCGGCTGGGTCTTCCACTGCCCCCGCCGCAGTTCCCGCTGGTCTGGGAGCCGGGCGACGAGATCGAGTTGCGGCCCACCCCGGAGATCGAGGCGCGCATCGCGGTGCTGCACCTGATCCTGGCCCGCTGCTTCGGGATGCCCCCGCAGGCCGCGATGAGTTGGCTGCTGGAGTCGCACCTGGTGGAGATGCTGACGCCACCGGAGTGGCAGTTCGTGATGGGTGGGCGGGGCGACCACCGGTCGTTCGTGCTGCACCACGACGCGCTCTTCTCGCTGGCCTGGGTGCTCGGCCTGAGCAAGCAGCTCGACCCGACCGTGCCGGTGGACGAGCGGCTGGTCGAGCGGATGCCGAACCTGGTCACCGGCGAGACGTTCGCGCAGTGGCGGGCCCGGATCCTGGCCGCCCCGCAGCACCCCGCCGACGCCGCCGCCCTGCTCGATCTGCACTACTGCCTGGACTGGGCGTACCTGGAGACCGAGCAGGCCGGTGGCGCGTTGCCGGGGCTGGTGGACGCGAACGCGATCGGCCAGCGCCGGTGGGCGCTGGAGTGGGCGGTCGTGCTGCGTGGGCCGTACCACGACGAGCCCCCCGGTTGGGAAGAGGTCGACCTCTCCACCTGAGCCGGCTCAGCGGGGGCGGTGCGTGCCGAGCCGGACGGCGAGCGTGACCGGCACCGGCTCGGGCAGCGCGGCGATCCGCGCGGCGAGCCGTTCCGGGTCGGCGTGCCAGGCGCTGGGACCCATCCCGACGAGCGTGGTGACCTCGGCGCGGGTCAGCGCCAGCCGGGCCCGGTGCTCGTCGGCGGACTCCTCGACGAAGTGCGCGCCCAGGCTGCCGGCGACCCGGTCGGCCTTGGCCGGGTCCACCCGCAGCAGGTCGAGCGCGTCGACCAGCTCGGCGAGGTGGTCGGCGGCCGGGGTGACCACCAGCAGCGCGCCGGCCGGGTCGAGCACCCGGTGGAACTCCGGGCCGTTGCGCGGCGCGAACACGTTCAGCAGCACGGTCACGGACCGGTCGGCGAGCGGCAGCCGCTGCCAGGTGTCGGCCAGCGCGGCGGCGGCGCGCGGATGCGCCCGGGCCGCGCGGCGCAGCGCCGGCTTGGCGACGTCCAGCGCCAGGCCGGCGGCGTCCGGCAGCGCCGCCAGCACCGCCGCGAGGTAGTGCCCGGTCCCCGCGCCGGGCTCCACCACCAGGGGGTACGGGTCGTCGGGGGCGACCCGCGTCGCGGCGGCGGCCAGCGCGGCGGCGACGGTGTCGTAGTGGCCGGCGGCGAGGAAGTCAGCCCGGGCGGCGACCATCCCGGCGCTGTCCCCGCTGTGCGGGGCGCGGCCGGCGAGCAGGTTGACGTACCCCTGGCGGGCGGTGTCGAAGCTGTGCCCGCGTGGGCAGCGCAACACGCGGGTGGTGCCGGCGGTGGCGTCGGCCAGCGGCTCGCCGCAGACCGGGCAGCGCAGCCGGGTCAGCACCGACGGGAGCAGAGCGGGACCGGCCACGCCGAAGATCCTATTCCGGCGGCCGGGTGGCGGCTCTAGATTGGTGCCATGTCAACAGGCGCGCGGTTGTGGGAGCTGTTCGGCGGGCACGGGCGCGGAGTGCTTGTCACGCTGCGCCGGGACGGCCGCCCGCAGCTGTCCAACCTCGACTACCTGGCCGAGCCGGGGCTCCTCCGCTGCTCCACCACGGGTGACCGGGCCAAGGTGCGCAACCTGCGCCGGGACCCGCGGGCCAGCTTCCACGTGACCACCGCCGACGGCGGGGCGTACGCGGTGGCCGAGGGCACGGTGACGCTCACCCCGCCGGCCGCCGCGACCGACGACGCGACGGTCGAGGAGCTGGTCGAGGTCTACCGGGGCATCCGTGGCGAGCACCCGGACTGGGCCGACTACCGGGCCGCGATGGTGGCCGACGGCCGGCTGGTGCTGCGCCTGGCGGTGGAGCGGGTGTACGGCTGGCGTCCCTGAGCCGGTCCGGTGCCGGGCCGGCACCGTCGGTGACTAGGGTCTGAGCATGGTCGCAATCTCGTACGAGGACATCATCAAGGCCCCGAAGGCGCTGCTGCACGATCACCTCGACGGCGGCCTGCGGCCCGCGACGATCGTGGAGCTGGCCGCCGAGGCCGACCACGAACTGCCCACCACCGACCCGGACGCGCTGGGCCGCTGGTTCGCCGAGTCGGCGAACTCCGGCTCGCTGGAGCGCTACCTGGAGACGTTCGCGCACACCGTGGCCGTGATGCAGACCGCGTCCGCGTTGCGTCGGGTCGCCCGGGAGTGCGCGCTCGACCTGGCCGCCGACGGCGTGGTCTACGCCGAGGTCCGGTTCGCGCCCGAGCAGCACCTGGAGCGGAACCTCACGCTGGACGAGGTGGTCGACGCGGTGGTCACCGGCTTCCGGGAGGGCAGCGCGCTGGCCGGCGAGGCGGGCACCCCGATCCGGGTCGGCACGCTGCTGACCGCGATGCGGCACGCCGCCCGCTCGCAGGAGATCGCCGAGCTGGCGGTGCGTCACCGGGACACCGGCGTGGTCGGCTTCGACATCGCCGGCGCGGAGGCCGGTTTCCCGCCCACCCGGCACCTGGACGCGTTCGAGTACCTCCAGCGGGAGAACTTCCACTTCACCATCCACGCCGGTGAGGCGTTCGGGCTGCCGTCGATCTGGCAGGCGATCCAGTGGTGCGGCGCGGACCGGCTCGGCCACGGCGTCCGCATCGTCGACGACATCACCCCGGGCAACCCGGCGGTGCTGGGCCGGCTGGCCGCGTACGTGCGGGACAAGCGCATCCCGCTGGAGCTGTGCCCGTCGTCGAACGTGCAGACCGGGGCGGCGGCGTCGATCGCCGACCACCCGATCGGGCTGCTGCGCGACCTGCGTTTCCGGGTGACGGTGAACACCGACAACCGGCTGATGAGCGGCACCTCGATGTCCCGGGAGATGGCGCTGCTGGTGGAGGCCTTCGGCTACGGCTGGAAGGAACTCCAGTGGTTCACCATCAACGCGATGAAGAGCGCCTTCATCCCGTTCGACGAACGGCTGCGGATCATCGACGAGGTGATCAAGCCGGCGTACGCCGAGCTGATCGGCTGATCACGGCCGGCGCGGGTGGCCGGCGAGCAGGGCGGCCACCCCGCGCAGCACCTCCCGGGCCCGGGCGGCCTCGGCGCCCAGCCCGGTCTGCCGGCGCAGCACGGCCGGCTCGGCGCGCAGCAACGCGATCCCGCGCCGGACCAGCACCCGCGGTGCCTTGCGCTGTTCGGCCAGGTCACGGGCGAGCCGGCGGAGGAAGGTCGCGCCCCGCGGGCGGCGCAGCGCGTACGCACCGGCGAGCAGGCCCCGGCGCCGGCACTCGGCGACGATCTCGGCGGCGAAGATCCCTTCGGCCACGAAGAATGGCGATCCGTCGACGTCGAATGGCCGGGTGGCCACCCGCCGGTCCGCGCCGATCGCATAAACCGGCACTTCGGCCTTGCCCTCCCGGGCCAATCGGGCAATTGTTTCCACCGCCGTGTCCGCATCCCAGGACAGCGGGGACTCCCAGTCGACCTGTCCGTTCCGGCGCGGACACGTAGGGTCATCGCCGTCCTTGTAGAAGTCGTCCAGACAGAGCACGGGAAGTCCGGTTCGATGCGCTATATACGACTTTCCAGAGCCGGAGGGCCCGGCGAGGAGGACGACGCGGTGCGGGTGATCCATTACCTTCAGTGACTCCGGACAGACGGATTGCTATCAAATTGCATCAACATCTCATCACACCTCCGGTGAGGGACAACCTGGGCTTTCTCTTTGCGGGGCGGCGTGATGGAATCTCGGAGGTCCGACCCGCCGGGTCGGACGCTCGGCGTTGCCCGCAGGTGACGCCGGACGCGGTTTTGCGAGGGCGGTGACGTGAGCAAACGGCCAACGACGGCGGGCTCCTTCCTGTCGCGCCTGCGCCGGCCGGCGAGCCGGCTGCGCGACATGCCGATCTGGTCCAAGCTCGGTCTGATCATGATCGTGCCGACCATCGCCACGGTCGTGGTGGGCACCAGCGGTCTGGTCGACCACCTGGAGACGCTCAACAGTGCCAACCGGGCCGGCGACCTGGCCAGCCTGATCGGCTACTCGGGTGAACTGGCCGACACGATGCAGGACGAGCGGGTCGGCTCGGTGCTCTTCCTCGGTGCGAAGGAAGTCCAGACCCGGGCGCAGTACCAGGAGGCCTACAACCGGGCCAACCAGCGGGTGGACCAGGCCAAGGGCCCCTACCTGCGGCAGCGCGGTGAGATCGACGACCTGCCCCGCAACTTCCAGGTCCGGCTGAACGAGATCGACGACCAGCTCAAGGACCTGCCCGCGACCCGTAGCCAGGTGCTGAACGGCAAGCTCAAGATCGACGAGGCGGAGAAGGCGTACGAGCGCCTGATCAACGACCTGCTGTCGATCCGCGACTCGGGCACCCAGCTCGCCGGTGACAACGACCTCAGCGACCGGATGCGCGCCGCCGGCGCGGTGGCCCGGCAGAAGGAATACCTGGCCCAGCGCCGGGTGGTCGTGCACCAGGCGCTCACCCAGGGGCAGTACAGTCCCGCGCTGCGCGAGCAGTTCATCGCCAGCGGCACCGCCCAGGCCCAGGCGCTCGCCACCTTCCGCTCCGTCGCCACCCCGGCCGACTCCGAGTTCTTCGACCAGACCGTCGAGGGTCCCGACCTACGCAAGGCGGACAATCTCACCGGCTTCATGTCGGCGAACAACAGCGGCTCGATGAAGAACGCGCCGTTCGGGCCGGACCAGTGGGACCAGGCCATGGTCGGCAACGCCAAGCTGCTCCGGACCGTCGAGTCCCGCCTCGACAGCAACGTGGTCGAGCAGGCCGACGAGCTGCGCTCGGACACCCAGCGCCAGGTGTTCCTGGAGACCGGCCTGCTGCTCACCATGCTGCTGCTGGCCATCCTCTTCGCCTACCTGGTCGCCCGCTCGATGGCCCGCTCGCTGCGCGACCTGCGTCAGGGCGCCCTCTCGGTGGCCCAGTACGGCCTGCCGCAGGCGGTGGCCCGGCTGCGCGACCCGCAGGTGACCGGCCAGCTCTCCCCGGTGCAGCTGGCCAACCAGATCGCCGAGCCGCTGCCGGTCCGCAGCAAGGACGAGTTCGGCCAGGTGACCGAGGCGTTCAACGCGGTCCACCTGGAGGCGGTCCGGACCGCGGCCGAGCAGGCCGCCCTGCGCGCGTCCGTCGCGACCATGTTCGTCAACCTGGCCCGCCGCTCGCAGATCCTGGTCGACCGGCTGATCGGTCACCTCGACCGGCTGGAGCGCGGCGAGGAGGACCCGGACCGGCTGGCCGAGCTGTTCCAGCTCGACCACCTGGCCACCCGGATGCGCCGCAACGACGAGAACCTGCTGGTGCTCGCCGGCGCGGACTCCACCCGTGTGCAGCGCGAGCCGGCTGCCCTGATCGACGTGCTCCGCGCCGCCCAGTCCGAGGTCGAGCACTACACCCGCATCGAGTTCGGCGTGATCGACCGGGACATCGAGGTCGCCGCGCACGCGGTCAACGACCTGGTGCACCTGGTCGCCGAGCTGTTCGACAACGCCACCGCGTTCTCGCCGCCGGACTCGCACGTGATGGTGGAGGCCCGCCGGGTCGGCGACCGCGCCTCCCTCTACGTCGAGGACCGAGGCATCGGCATCAGCGCCGAGCAGCTCCACGACCTGAACGAGCGGCTGGCCACGCCCCCGCAGGTGGACGTGGCCGTCTCCCGGATGATGGGCCTGGTCGTGGTGGCCCGGCTCGCCGCCCGGCACGGCGTCAAGGTCGAGCTGCGGCCCGCCAGCGACCGGGGCACCGTCGCCGACGTCACGCTGCCCACCACCGTCCTGGTGCCGCGCGCCCTCGCCGGCCGGGGCGGGCCGGCAGCCGCCCTGCCCGCCGCCGGTCCGCAGCAGCCCGGCCCGGCGCCCGCCTTCGGCCAGTTCGGTCAGCCGGGCGGCCCGACGCCGGCCTTCGGGCAGTCGGGTGGTCCGGCGCCGGCCTTCGGCGCGCTGGCCGCGCTCGGCAACGGCCCGCACACCCCGCCGCCCGCGCCGCACCCCGGCACCTCCGGCAACCAGGTCACGCTCGGTGGGCGGTCCTTCGACCCGGCGCACCGCAACGGCGCCGGCACGCCGGCCAACGGCGGCCGTGCCATGCCGGCGTGGTCCGACCTGACCGGCGCCAACGCGAGCGCCGGCGACGGTTACCCGCCCCGGTCGTCCAACGGCCAGCCGATCGACCCGCTGCCCCAGCGTCGCACCCCGGGTGAGGGCGACCCGGCCACCAGCGGCCAGCAGCCGGTGATCCCACGGCAGTTGCCCAGCAGCCCCGAGGCGCGGCCGTACTCGCCGCCGCCGGTGTCCGCCCCGCCGGTCCCGCCGGTGTCCGCCCCGCCGCTGCCGCCGGTCTCCGGCGCCCCGGTCTCGGGCCACCCCTTCCCGGGCCGTCCGGTCTCGGCCGCGCCGGTCTCCGGCCACCCGGTCTCCGGTGACCCGTACTCGGGGCGTCCGGTCTCCGGTGACCCGTACTCGGGCCGTCCGGTGTCGGGTGACCCGTACCCCGGGCGTCCGGTGTCGGCGACGCCGGTCTCCGGCCACCCGCTCCCGACCCGGCCGGTGTCGGCCGTGCCGGTCTCCGGCCAGCCGGTCGGCGGAAACCCGGTGCCCGCGTCGCCGGCCGACCAGTTGCCGGCGCGTCCGGCGCCCGCGCCGCACGTGGGCGCGCCGCCGGTCTGGCCGCCGGTCGCCCCGGCCACGCCCGCACCGGCTCCCGCGGTGCCGGAACGGCTCTCCGCCGGGCTCGACATGACCACCGAGCTGCCGCGGGTGCCGCGGTCGGAGACGCCGTCGGCCGCCGCTCAGCAGCCGGCCGTCCAGCAGCCGGTCGCCCAGCCGTCGGGGCCCGCGCCGCGGCCGGCCACGCCGCAGCCGCAGCAGGCCGGCAACCGTCAGCGGTACGCGGACGAGACGATGGAGCTGCCGATCTTCCGGGAGCTGGAGTCCGCGTGGTTCCGCACCCGCCGGCCGGGGCCGAACGACGAGGCGCCGGCCCAGGCCGCGCCGGCGAACGTCGCCACGACCCAGCAGTTCGCCAAGGTGGACACCGCCGGGCGGCCGGTGCCGCAGCCGACATCCGCAACGACAGGTAACACACCGATGGCACCGACCCCGACAGCCGGCGGAGCGCCCCGTGACGACCGGCCGGCGAACGGCAACGGCCGTCCCGCGTACGCCGGTGGGTTGCCCAGCCGGCAGCCGGCGGCGCCGCAGCCGTCGTCGCCCTGGCAGACCGCGGCCGACGACGGCTGGCGTGCCGCCTCGGCGGCCACCGAGGTGCCGGTGGCGGAAACCACCCGGAAGGGTCTGCCCAAGCGGACGCCGATGGCGCAGCTCGTGCCGGGCAGCATCGACAAGCCGGCGCCGGCGGCCCAGCGGCGGACGCCGGAGGCCGTCCGAGGTCTCCTCTCGGCCTACCATCGGGGCGTGCAGCGGGGGCGTAACCACCCGACCGACAGCAACACGACCGGCCCGGAGGGCACTCCGGGACGGCAGCAGTCCTCGCAGTCTGGCTCAGGCCCGGTGGCCGGGAGCGGGCAGAAGGAGCAACAAGGATGACTAGTACGCAGGATCTCGGATGGCTGCTCGCCAACTTCGCCGACCGGGTGCCCGGCGTGGCGCACGCGGTCGCGGTCTCGGCCGACGGCCTGCTTCTCGCCTCGTCCCGTGACCTCCCGCGGGACCGCGCCGACCAGCTCGCGGCGATCGCCTCCGGCCTGGTCAGCCTGACCCAGGGCGCGGCGCGATGCTTCGAGGGCGGGGCGGTGCTGCAGACAGTGGTCGAGATGGACAACGGCTTCCTGTTCCTGATGTCCATCTCCGACGGCTCGTCGTTCGCGGTGCTCGCCGCGCGCAGCTGCGATGTGGGCCAGGTCGGGTACGAGATGGCCCTGCTCGTCGACCGGGTGGGCGACGCCCTGACCCCACAGCCGCGTACGGCTGTGGGGATGATGGGCTGAATGACGCGCTGGCCGGTGGGTCAGGAGCGGAAAGAACAAGGAAAGCGACGGATGCCACCGGGGCGAGCCGGTGCCGGGTGCGAGGGAGGTGAGCGGCGACATGGCGGATCGTGACGAGCCGACCGGAGCGTTGGTCCGGCCGTACGCCGTAACCCGTGGTCGTACCCGTCCCCGGCTCGACATCGCCCTGGAGGCACTCGTCGAGACGACGGTGCGCGGCCGAGCGATGGCCACCGGCAACGGGGGCCAAGGCCGTGAACACCAGTACATAGCCGCGTTGTGTGACGGACGCGTGCAGTCGCTTGCCGAGATCGCGGCGCGGATGCAGCTTCCGCTCGGCGTGGCCCGGGTGCTCATCGCCGACATGGCGACGGATGGCCTGGTCGCAGTCCACGAGCCGACCATTCTGGACGACTCCGACGACGCGGTGGGCACTGAATTGCTGGAGAGGGTGCTGAGTGGACTTCGCAGGCTCTGACATGTCGCACCGGCCGCCGGCCCCGAGCGGGCGCGTGACGTCGGCGAAGATCGTTATCGCCGGTGGTTTCGGCGTCGGCAAGACGACGCTGGTCGGCTCGGTCTCGGAGATCACGCCGCTGACCACGGAGGCGATCATGACCTCCGCCGGCGTGGGCGTCGACGACACCCGGCAGGTGCCGGGCAAGACGACGACCACGGTGGCGATGGACTTCGGTCGTATCTCGATCGACCGTGACCTGATCCTGTACCTCTTCGGTACGCCGGGTCAGACGCGGTTCTGGTTCATGTGGGACGAGTTGGTCCGGGGGGCGATCGGCGCGGTGGTGATGGTCGACACCCGTCGGCTCGCCGACTGCTTCGCCGCCATCGACTTCTTCGAGCACCGGCGGCTGCCGTACCTGGTGGCCATCAACTGCTTCGACGGCATGCAGTACCACGACCCGCAGGACGTACGGGACGCGCTGGCGATCTCCCGGGACGTGCCGGTGGTGCCCTGCGACGCCCGTAACCGGGAGTCGACGAAGCACGTGCTGATCTCGCTTGTCGAGTACGTGCTCACCATGCGGCGCTCCCGGGCCGTCGCGCCCGCCTGAGGCGATACGCGGAAGCGCCCGATGGCCCTGGGCCACCGGGCGCTTCCTGCCGTCCGGGGTCGAACGCGGTGCGCGGTCGTCCGGTGACCGGGCCGTCCCCCGACGGCCACCGGACGACGGTCAGGCGTACCGGGTCCAGCTGCCCTGGGACACCCGGTAGACGCCGAGCGAGTCGACCTCCATGCCGCCGTGCCGGTCCGCGCTGAACGCGTACCCGCCGGCGATGCCCTCGGTCATCTGGGTCTGGAGGAACGCCCGCAGCCGGCCCCGGTCGAGGCTGGTCGCCTTCCGGGCCGCCGCCGCGAGGAGCTGGAGCGCGTCCGCGGCGTACGGGGCGAAGCCGACCGAGGTGCCGTGCCGCTGGGTGTAGCGGTAGTCGAAGTCGCGCCGGGCCACCTGGGCGCCGCTGGTGGCGGTCAACGCGGAACCGCCCAGGCAGGCCGGGTGCACGGCGTACGCCCCCTCGACCGCCTTCGCGTTGGCCCCGCGCAGCGTGTCGTCCACCACCGCGCCGGCGTCGAAGAAGATCGCGCCGCGGTGACCGGCCCGACGCAGTTCCCGGGCCGCGTCACCGGAATCGGGCGCGGTGCCCCAGATGATGACGGCGTCCGGGTCGCCGGCGGTGGCGCGCTCGGCGACCGCCCGGAAGCTCCGCCCGGTCTCCGGCAGCCGCAGCGTGCGCGCCAGTTCCACGCCGCTGTTGCCGAGCGCCTCCCGCACCGCCCGTACGCCCGAGTCGCCGTGCGGACCGTCCGCGGCCAGCAGGGCCACCCGCCGGACCCGCTGCGATTCGAGCAGGTCCACCATCCGCCGGGCCACGTCGATGCCGTCCGGGGTGAGCTTGAAGCTGAACGTGCGCTCGGCGAGCGGCAGCACGATGCGGTCCCCCTGGCCGAGCGCCAGGAACGGCGTCTTGAGCTGCTGGGCGGCCGTCGCGAGCGCCGTCGCGGTCTCACCGAGGACGCCGCCGATCAGCGCGTGCGCCCCGGCGCGGGTCAGGTCGGCGGCGTGCCGGGCGGCGACCTGCGGGTCGCTGCCGTTGTCCCGGATCTCCAACCGGACCGACCGGAGCAGGTTCCCGACCGGGATTCCGGACCGGTTCAGCGACTCCGCGGTGATCTCCAGCGCCCGGCGCTGCACCACGCCGAGCGCCGCGCCGCGACCGCTCAGCTCCAGGCTGACGCCGACGACCAGGTTCTGGTCACCGGGCGCGCTGCTGCTTCCGCCCTCGTCCGGCCGTTGCCCCTGCGGCCCGCAACCGGCGAGCAGCAGGCTGCCGGCCGTGACCGCGAGGACGCCCCGACGGGTGAGCACGGTGGAGTCGAATGCCGGTGTCGCCAATGGAGTTGCCTTCCCACCCCGGCGAACAGGCGCCGCCGCTGGTCCGCCGGGTATGTTCCCGGCCGGCCGGACCCGACGTCAAATCATCCGGGTGTGGGTAGGAACACGCCGTCGGCGGCTCGGCTCAGGACCGGTAGCCCGCGGAACGGAACTCGTACTCCCGCTCGTCGTCGCGGTCGCCGGTGTCCCGGCTGAAGTCCCAGCCGCCGGCCGCCTCCCGGCCGGGGCGACCGCCGACCGCGAAGCCGCCGATCTCCTGGCCGCGCCGCCACCCCCGGAAGTAGCCGGTGGTGTTCTCGGCGAGGCTGGCCGCGTTCCGGACGATCCGTAGTGGACGCTCCTCGCGCAGCGGGGAACCCGGCACCAGGTTGGCCTGGGGGACCCGCTTGGGCAGGCCGGCCTTGGTCTCCGCGCCGATCGACGGGCGGGCCGCCTGCTCGGCGGCCTGCCAGCCGGTGTCGGCGGTGGACGTCCACTCCAGGTCGGCCTCGTCGCCATGCCCGACGAACCAGGCGGACTTGGCCTGCGCGAAGATCAGCAGGTCGCCGTCACCCTCGTCGGAGACCGGTGGCGGCCGGTGCTCCTTCGGCGCGGGACGCCGCTCCAGCGGGGCGGGCAGCTCGGCGCGGGGCGCCGGTCGACCGGCGTTGCCCCGGTCCACCAGCCGCAGCGGCGGCGTGTCCAACCCCGGGTCGGCCGGCCGCTCCGACTCGCCGCGCAGCGCCCGGTCGGCCAGCGGCGGTGGCTCCACCAGCCGCAGCATGGGCGGCTCCGGCGGCAGGTCGTCGGCGAGCCACGGCGGGGTGACGCGTCCCGGGTCGCTCGGCGCGTCCACGCTCCGCCCGTACGGGTAGGCGGGGGCCTCCCGCTCCCGGTCGGCCTGGTCGTCGCCGTTGTTGACGAGCGGCCAGTTGGCGCGGGAACCCGGCGGGGCGGGCGACGGCGCCGGCGGACGCGGGGACGGCACCGGAATGCTCAGGTCGGTGGCGCTGAACCCACCGGTCGGCGGCTCCGGGGCGGTGGTCTTGGGGCGCGGCGGGATGACGGTGCGCTGCCGCTCGGCCCGAGCCTTGTTGATCGCAGCGGTGGTCAGCGTCGGCCGGAACGGCTCGCCGGCCTCGGCCGGGGGCACCGAGCCACGCGAGGACGGGGGGATCGGCGTGATCCCGGGCGGCGGCGGGGGCGGCGCGGAGACCGGCCGGTTGGTCGGCCCGTCCACCCGCGACGGCAGGGGCGCGCCGGTGGGCTCGGGACGGCTCGGCGGCGCGGACGTCGGGCGGCCCAGCGACGCGGCCGGGGCGACGGGAGTGACCGGGGCGGGGGCGACCGGCGGCGGGGCGACCGGGGCGGGCGCCACCGGCGGCGGGCCGAGCGGGCGGGGCACGGTCGGGTTGGTCGGGCCGGAGACCGGTTCCGGGCGGCTGCGCCGGCCACCGGGGACCGGCTCGGGGCGGCTACGGCGACCCGCCGGCTCGGTGGCGTCGAGGTCCGGCTCGGGGCGGCTGCGCCGGCCGGCCTGCTCGGCGAGCGGCTCGGGCTGCGCCGGGCGGACCGGGCGCAGCCCTGCGGGCTGCGTCACGGCGAGTTCGTCGACCTGCTCGCCGCGGCGGGCGGCGGCCCGGCGACCGGTGGCCGGGATCGGCGTGGCGCGCTCGGCCAACGCGCCGACCAGCGCGTCGCAGCCGGCGTCGCAGGCGCGGACGGAGGCGACGGCCTGCCGGACCGTCTCGGCGACGGCGGCGGTGAGCGCCCGGTTGACGGTGGCCCGGCGGGGCGTCTCGGAGATGGCGACCCGGAGCGCGGTCACCGCCTCGGTGACGGTGTCGGCGTCGGCCAGGCCGTCGGCGGCCAGTTGCGCGGCGACCGCGTCGGCGGCGGCGCCGAGGTCACGGCCCCGCGCCGAGGTGCCGGTCAGCATGCTCGGCTCGGGCAGCGCGTCGAGGACCGCCAGCGCGACCGGCTCGGCGGGGTCGGGGTACGCGCGCAGCGCGGCCGGGTAGAGCTCGCGGAGCACCTCGCGCAGCGTCACCGCGGCCGAGTGTCGCCCGCTGGCCAGTGCCGCGTGGGCGGAGAGGACCTGCTTGTAGCCGGCCAGGTCACGGGGTGCCGGGAGCGTCACCGCGGAGAGCGCGCCGGCCTGGAGCGCCCGGGCCAGCCCGACCGCCCGGCGCTCGGCCGGCGGGGACTGCATCTCCTCCAGCGAGTCGTCGTCGGCGAACCGCTCGGCGAAGTCGTCGACCGAGTCGTCGTCAGCGATCGCCAACGGCCGGCCGGCGGCGCTGAGCAGCGAGGTGACGGTGTGGTCGTCGCTGTCCGCGGCGATGGCCACGCCGCTCGGCCCACCGGACCGCTCCACCAGCAGCGTGACCAGCCGGGCGTAGCCGGCGGGCTCGTCACCGATCTCACAGACGTGCAGCAGACGGCCTGCGTCGTCGACCACAGCGGACGTCAGCGTCGTTCCGGCCGAAGCCGTTCGGTCGGCCGGATCTGCCGAGGCCAGACCGCAGTACACGCGTACGAGCGCCACAGCGTCGTCCTCCTCCCGGGACACAGGTCTTGCTCTGCCAGAGACTGATGCTCCCCGCTCCGGGTCAGTCGCGCCAGTCCACGACGGCAGAGATCTTGCCGACAATGGTGCGCCAACCCAAACTTGCGGTTTGTGCCCCGATTTTCTTCAGCCGGCGACGACCCAGGAAACCACCGATCCCGCCGTTGGCGGAAGCACGCAGCGCCTCGTCCAGATCGTCCAGGCTGGAGCCGGCGGAGAGCATGTCCAGAACGGCCGGTAGCCGCAGGGCGTACGCCAGGTCACGGGCGACCTCGCCGGCCTCGATCAGCAGCGCCGGATCCCACGCGTCGTGCCCGCCGCGCAGGTTCTCCACCACCAGGTCGAGCTCGTAGGTGTCCTCGTCCAGCGGGGCCACGTCGGCCGGGTCGAGCCGTTCGGACAGTTCATTCCAGCTGTCCAGTTGAGAGAGGTCGTTGGGCGCACCGGAACGGATGAAGGTGACGAGCGACTCCGGCGTCTTGAAGAGCAGCAGCCGCCCCTTGTGGGTGAGGAAGACCGGCACCTCCTCGTCGCCCGCGGCGTCGTCGTCCTCGTCCGCCTCGTCGTCGGCGCCGGCCTCGTCGTCGCCGGGGACCGCCTCGTCGTCGGCGCCGTCGGCGTCCGCGTCGGCCTTGCCGCGGCGGCGCTTCCCGTCGGACTTCTCGTCCTCGTCGTCCTCCTCGGCGGAGAGGGCGGCGAACTCCTCGTCGAGGATCACCACCTCCTCGTCCTCCTCGGCCTCGACGACCTGGCGGCGGGCCAGGAAGGGGTCGTCCTGGTCGCGCTCGGCGACGTCGGTCGGGGTCAGCTCGCGCGCCGGCCGGTAGGCCCGCAGCGTGAAGCCGGTGCCGGCGGGCAGGGCGATCTCCACCGGGTCGATCCGCACCTCGTCCCAGAGTGCGCGGTCCGCCGCCGGGCGGTCGACCTCGACCTCGTCTGCTGCGGCCGAGGTGTCGGTGTCGTCGAGCTCGGGCTCGTCGGCGTCGGGCCGTTGGGGCGACTGGCGGGCCACGCTGACCTCCGTGTGCGTCTGGGTGCCCACCCGGCGGCGTCGCGCCGCCGAGTGACTCTGCGCACATACCCTAGTGGGCAACCGGTTCCGACCGGGAGCCGCACCCCGGTGGCGTCCCGAACGCCCGACAAGTAGGCTTTCTACGCATGAGGGCGCAGGCGCTGCACGGACACCTGGACGCACTGCTGCTGGCCGTGCTGGAACAGGGCGCGCAGCACGGCTACGCGATCATCGAGGCGTTGCGGGCCCGCAGCGGCGGCACGCTCGACCTGCCCACCGGCACCATCTATCCGGCGTTGCGCCGGCTGGAACGGGCCGGCCTGGTGGCCAGCACCTGGAGCACCGTCAACGGCCGGGAACGGCGCACCTACCAGCTCACCGACGCCGGCAGCCGGGCGCTGGCCGGGGAACGGGCCGGCTGGCGCGAGTTCAGCGCCACCGTGGGCCGCTTCCTCGGCCCGGCCGAGCCGCCCGCGACGCCCGCCTGAGCCGCCTCCCGCGACGCCCGCCTGAGCCGCCTCCCGCGACGCCCGCCTGAGCCGCCCGCGACGCCGGCCGGCACCGCCCGCCCGCGACACCGGCCTGAGCCGCCTCACCGACGGGCGAACCGTGGGCCGCGCGCGCTGAGCAGCCACCAGCGGGCCGACCGGGCCAGCGAGAACCAGGCCGCCGACGCCACCACCGCCCCGATGATCATCGGTGGCCAGGTCAGCGCCGCGTCCCACAGCCGCACCGACCAGCCGAACAGGGCACCGCCGGCGAGCGCGCCGACCAGCAGCCCACCGGTCAGCCCGAAGCCGACCGCGCGGGTCGACCGGACGAGCCCCGGCGAGTCCCGCCGGGCGGCGAGCGCGCCGAGCGCCAGCCCGGCCAGCGCCAGCCCGGCGATCGTCCCCCAGATGCCGTGTATCGACGAGGCGAGCAGCAGGTAGCCCGTCGGCGGTCGCGGGCCGGCGCTCCAGCTCGACCCGTGCCAGGTGAGGTCCCCGGCGGCGATCAGCACCGCGGCGACCGCGAGCGTGCGCAGCGCCAGCCCGCGCAGCGCGCCGGCGGCCAGCTCGGCCTGGAAGCCCGGCGCGAGCTGGCCGACGGTGCCGAACTCGGCCACCGCACGCCGCTCCGCCTCCGCCCGCGACAGACCGCCCTCCCGGTACGCCTCGACGGCGTCCTCCAGCGCGTGCCGCGCCTCGGTCAGCAGGTCGGCCTTGAGCCGGGTCGGCCCGTGCAGCCGCCCGGACAGCTCACGCAGCCGGCCCTCGACCGGTAGCTCCCACATGGTCACCAGCCTGCCACCCGGGGAACGCCGGCGCGTCCGGGAATTCCCCCATTGCGGGCTCAGGGGGCGAGCGCCAGATATCCGCGCTCGGCCGCCGCCTGGCGCAGCCACTGGTCGCGGTACCAGCCGGGGCGTGCCACCAACTCCTCGTGCCGGCCGCGCTGCACCACGCCGCCGTCCTCCAGCACCACGATCTCGTCCAGCCCGGCCAGGCCGCTGAGCCGGTGGCTGATCAGCAGCACCGAGTGCCCGGCCGGAGTGGCGGCCAGGGTGGCGGCGAGCACCGCGTCCGCCGCCGCCGGGTCGAGACCCTCGGTCGGCTCGTCCAGCACCAGCACCGGCGGGGCGGCCAGCAGCGCCCGGGCCAACGCCAACCGTTGCCGCTGCCCGCCGGAGAGCTGCCCGCCCTGCTCGCCGACCACGGTGTCCCAGCCCTCGGGCTGGTCGCGTACCCAGTCCAGCAGCCCGGCCGCCCGGGTGGCCCCGGCCAGGTCCGCGTCGCCGGCGTCCGGGCGGCCCAGCAGCAGGTTCTCCCGCACCGTGGCGTGGAAGACGTACGCCTCGGCGAGCAGGCCGCCGACGACCCGGGGGAGCTGACCGGCCGGGTGCTCCGCCACCGGTATGCCGCCGACGGTGACCCGGCCGGCGTCGGGGTGGACCGCGCCGGTGAGCACCGCGGCCAGCGTGCTCTTGCCGGCCCCGCTCGGGCCGACCACGGCCACCCGGCGGCCGGCCGGCAGGTCGAGGTCGAACCCGGCCAGCGCGGGCGCGGCACCGGCCCGGTAGCGGACCGTCACGCCCTCGAAGCGCACGTCGTGGCCGTCCGGCACCGGCACCGGCCCCGGGACGCCGGACGGGGCCGGCGCCGCGGGTTCGGTGAGCAGGTCGGCGACCCGGGCCAGGCCGGCCCGGAGCTGGGTCCGTTGCCGGGCGGCGGCGACCAGGGCGAGCGCCACCTCGACGGCGGCCAGCGTGCCCACCGCGAGCACGCCGACCAGCACTCCGCGCAGGTCGGCGCGCAGCGCCACGAGCACCACGGCGGCGGCGGTGAGGCCACCCACCAGCACGCCCGTCGCGTCCACCGCGAAGCCGACCGCGGCGAGCCGGCGTTCCAGCCGGGCCAGCCGGTCGGCCCGCCCGTTCGCGGCGGCCAGCGCGGCGTCGGCCGCCCCGAACGCGGCCAGGTCGGCGGCGCCGTGGGTGAGGTCGACCGCGTCCACCGCGAGCGCGCCCCGCAGCGGGGCCACCTCGTCGGCGGCCCGACGGGTGAGCCGGGTGGCCAGCGCGGGCAGCGCCACCCCGGCCACCAGCAGGCCGACCGCGAGCACGCCGGCGGCCGGCGGTGAGATCAGCGCGGCGCCACCGACGGCGAGCAGGCTGACCAGCGCCGCCGCCGCACCCGGCACCAGCACCCGCAGGAGCAGGTCCTGGGCCGCCTCGACGTCGGAGACCAGCCGGCTGAGCGCGTCCCCGGTGCGCCGGTCGGCGGCGTCGCGCCGGGCCGCGAGCGTGGCGAAGACCCGGGCCCGGACGTCGGTGATCATGCGGAGCACGGCGTCGTGGCCGGCGAGCCGTTCGGTGTAGCGGAACACGCCCCGGCCGACCGCGAGCGCCCGGACCGCGACGATGGCCACGGTGAGCCGGTCCAGCGGCGGCCGGCCGGCGGCGCTCATCAGCAGCCAGGTGGCGGTGGCCATCAGGGCCAACCCGGCGAACTCGGTGGCCGCGGCGAGCAGCCCGGCACCCAGCAGCCGGCCCAGGTACGGCCGGGCCAGGCGCAGCACGACCCGCTCGGCGTCACGACGGGCCGGCGCCGGCGGTTCCGGCGCGCCGGACGGCTCCACCGGGACCCCGGTCGGCCCGGCGGGCACCCGGCCCACCGGCGTGACGCCGTCGCCGGCGGTCACCGGGCCACCGCCGTGCGGGCGTCGCGCCCGGTCACCGTCGCGCGGGCGCGGCTGGTCACCGTCGCGCGGGCGGTCACCGTCCTGCCGACGCGGCTGGCGGGTGCCGGGCGGGCGGGCGGGGTCATCGGGCCACCGCCGGGCCGGTGGTCGTGGGGCGCAGTTCGGTGACCCGGCCGTCCTCGACGCGCAGGACCCGGTCGGCGTCGGCCAGCAGCGCGGGCCGGTGCGCGACGAGCAGCGCGGTCCGCCCGGCGACCAGCCGGCGGGTGGCGTCCAGCACCACCGCCTCACTGGCGCTGTCCAGCCGGGCGGTCGGCTCGTCGAGCAGCACCAGCGGGGCGTCCCGCAGGAACGCGCGGGCCAGCGCGACGCGCTGCCGCTGCCCGCTGGACAGGCCGTGGCCGCGCTCGCCGAGCCGGGTGCCGAGCCCGTCGGGAAGCGCGCTGACCACCTCGTCCAGCGCGGCGTCGGTGACGGCGGCGGCCAGCGCGTCGTCCGGGGTGTCCGGCGCCCCGAGGCGGATGTTGTCGGCCAGGGAACCGGCGAACAGGTGCGCCCGCTGCGGCACCCAGGCCACCTCGCGGCGCCAGGCGTCCGGGTCGGCCCCGGCCAGGTCGGTCCCGTCGACGGTGACCCGGCCGGCGGTCGGCGCGACGAAGCCGAGCAGCAGGTTGAGCAGCGTGCTCTTGCCCGCGCCGCTGGGACCGATGATCGCCACCCGGTCGCCGGGCCGGATGGTCAGCGTGACGTCGCGCAGCGCGGTCGTCCGGTCGTACGCGACGGTCACGCCCTCGAAGCGGATCTCGCCGCGGCCGTCCGGCGCCGCGTCCCCGGCGGCGGCCGGGGCGGTCGGCGCGTCGGTCGCGGACAGCGTGAACGCCTCGTCCAGCGCGGCGAGCCCCTCCATGCTGGCGTGGAACCGGCTGCCGGCGGCCCGCAGCGGCAGGTACGCCTCCGGGGTGAGCAGCAGCACCAGCAGCGCGGTGGAGAGCGTGATCCCGCCGCCGAGCAGCCGGATGCCGACCGGCACCGCGACCAGCGCGACGGAGAGCGTGGCGACCAGCTCCAGCACCAACGCGGAGAGGAACGCGATCCGCAGCGTCCGCATGGTGGCCTCGCGGTGGCCGTCGGCCATCCGGCGCACCACGTCGACCTGGGCCCGGGCCCGGCCGAACGCGCGCAGCGTGGGCAGCCCGGCGACCATGTCGAGGAAGTGGCCGCCGAGCAGCGACAGTCGCCGCCACTGCCGTTCGGTGGCGGCCTGCGCCTGCCAGCCGAGCAGCGCGCCGAAGATCGGGATGAGCGGGATGGTGAGCGCGATGATCAGCGCCGAACTCCAGTCGGCGAACACGATGCGGGCCAGCACCGCCGCCGGCACGGTCACGCTGAGCACGAGCTGGGGGAGGTACCCGGTGAAGTAGGGGTCGAGCGCGTCCAGCCCGCGCCCGGCGAGCGTGGCGAGCTGCCCGGCCCGCCGTCCGGCGACCCAGGTGGGACCGTGCCGGCCGACCGCGCGGAGCAGGTCGGCCCGGAGCGCCGCCTTGACCGTCGCGGCGGCCCGCGCCGCCACCGTGCCCTGCGCCCAGCTCACCAGCGCCCGGGCCGCGACCGCGGCCAGGAAACCGGCGAGCGCCGGCCGGTGCAGCCGCCCGTCGATCGCGGTGGCCAGCAGCGTGGCCAGCGCGGTGGCCTGGGCGACCACCAGCAGCGCGGTCAGGCCGCCCAGCGCCGCGAGCACGGCGAGGTCGCGCCGGGCCGCGGGGACCCGGCGCAGCAGACGCGGATCGAACGGGCGGCGGTTCACCAGTACACCGGTGCCCTGCCGTCGATCCGTCCTCGGAACACCCACCAGCACATCGCCTGAAAGCCTAGTAGGGCCGGCAGGAGCGGCAGCACGAGCCAGCCCAGCAGCGCCAGCGTCGGGCGGCTGGCGGCGGCCTCGGCGACCGTCAGCGAGGCCGCCGGGTCACCGGTGGCCACCAGGATCCGGGGCCAGAGCGCGGCCCCGACCAGCGGCGCCGGCAGCGCCAGCGCCGTCGCGGTCGCCGCGAACGCCACCCCGGCCCGGCCCCGGCGCAGCGCCGCGCGGGCCACCAGCAGCGCCCCCACCAGCGCCAACGGCAGGAGTACGGCGAGCGCCGGTCGCGCCACGGCGGCGCGTACCCGGTCGGAGAGCAGGCCCAGGATGGTGGTCGCGGCGACCGCGGTGAGCGCGGCGGGCACCAGGCCGCGGGCCAGCCGGGCGAGGGCCGGGGCATCGGCGGGCGGCAGCCGGAGCGTGAGGAACGTCGCACCGTGCACCGCGACCAGCCCGAGCAGCGTCAGGCCGGTGGCGGCCACGAACGGGGTCACCACATGGTCGACGCCGGCCACGTGCCCGTCGGCGGTCAGCGGCACGCCCTGGAGCAGCCCGCCGAGCAGCGCGCCCCAGCCCAGCGCGGCCAGGACGCCGCCGACCACCACGATCCGGTCCCAGCCGGCCCGGGTCGCCTCGCCGCCGGCCCGGCCGCGCAACTGCACACCGGCGGTGACCAGCACCACCCCGGCCAGCGCGCCGAGCACCACCGGGTAGAAGCCGGCGAGCAGCTCACCCTCCAGCGTGGGGAACGCGCCGAACAGGATGCCGACGGTGGCCACCAGCCAGACCTCGTTGCCGAGGAAGAACGGCCCGACCGCGGTGAGCGCGGCCCGACCGGTGCCCGCTCCGGCGCGCCGGGCCAGCAGCAGGCCGAAGCCGTAGTCGTAGCCGCCGAGCACCAGGTAGGTGGCGAAGAAGAGGCCGAGCAGGGCGTACCAGGCGAGTTCCACGGTGGCTCCCTCAGGCGAACACGGGCTGGTGGTGGGCGTCGGTGTCGGGCGCCGGCGGGCGGCCCAGCGCGGGGTCGAGCGCGCCCCGGGCGGCGTGCCGGGCCAGCAGCGTCCAGTTGGTGACCGCGAGCGCGCCGAGCAGCAGGCCGAAGCCGATCAGCGAGGCGAGCATCAGTGCGGGCGACACCGGCGAGACGGCTCGCTCGGTGGGCAGCAGCCCGTACGCCACCCAGGGCTGGCGGCCCACCTCGCGGGCGATCCAGCCGAGCAGCACGGCCACGAACGGCAGCGGCAGGCCGAACAGGAGCAGCCAGAGCGGGAACCGCAGCCGGATGATCCAGTCACGCCAGAGCAGCGGCAGCAGCAGCCAGACGCAGCCGAGCGCGAAGCCGATCAGGATCATGAAGCCGAGCCCGACGCTGGAGAGCACCGGCGGCTCCCAGTCGCCCGGGCCGAACCGCGCGGTCCAGTCGGCGACCATCGCTTCCCGGTCCGGGCCGCCGCCGAACTTGGTGGGCTGGAGCTGACCGACCGGGCCGAACTGGGCGAAGCCGAAGCCCTGCAACGCGCTCACCGCGAGCGCCGCGGTGACCAGGCCGAGCCGCAGCGAGGTGCGGAACAGCAGGAAGTCCGGGGTACGCCGGAGCAGGTGCCACGCGCTGACCGCGGCCATCAGCAGCCCACCGGTGACCAGGCTCGCGGACACCACGTGACCGAACGCGAAGCCGAACGTGGGGTTGGTCACCAGCGCCCCGAAGTCGGTGAGGTGGGCCACGCCGTCGCGTACCTCGTAGCCGACCGGGTGCTGGAGCCAGGCGTTCGCCACCATGATCCAGAACGCCGAGGCGTACGCGGTCAGCGCGACGCCCCAGAGCAGCGCCAGGTGCACGCCGCGCCGCAGCCGGTGCCACCCGAAGATCCACATCCCGAGGAACGTGGACTCCAGGAAGAACGCGACGAGCGTCTCGATGGCCAGCGGCGCGCCGAACACGTTGCCCACGTAGCGCGACAGGCCGCTCCAGTTCAGCCCGAACTGGAACTCCATCACGATCCCGGTGGCGATGCCGAGCACGTAGTTGATCACGTAGAGCTGGCCCCAGAACCGGGTCAGCCGCTCGTAGACCGGCTTGCCGGTGAGGTAGCCGGCGGTCTGGAGGCCGACCAGCAGCGTGACCAGGCCGAGCGTGACCACCACGAACAGGAAGTGGATCGAGGTGGTGGTGGCGAACTGGAGGCGGGCGAGGAGCAGGGGGTCCATGGCGCGTTCTCCCACGGGTTGGCTCGCTTGTCATAGGCACCCTACACGTAGACTTTCTACCTATGCGGACCCGTGAACCCGGAGCAGCCCCGTAGGGGGCGGCTCAGCTCAGGAACAGGGAGACCGGCAGCGCGACGAGCGTGCCGGCGACGGCCAGCGCGGTGGCGCCGAGCACCCGGGGCGGGCGGTCCGCGACCAGCAGGCGCTGCACCCGTACGTCGAGGTCCCGGTCGCCGATGCCGAGCGTGCCGGCCGGCGTCACCCGGTGCCCGGCGGCGGCGAACCGACGCAGCGCACCGGCCAGCGGCTCGTCCGCGTGCAGCTCCCGGGCCTTGTCGTCGGCGCGCATCTCGACCAGCAACGCCACCCGTGCGTGCGCGTCGCGCACCCAGCGGAACCAGGGCAGCGCCCGGCACAACGCGGTGAACGGCAGCAGCACCAGGTCGTGCCGCTCCTGCGCGTGCGCCCGCTCGTGGGTGAGCACCGCCGCCAGCTCGGCCGGGTCCAACAGGTCGACGGTGCCGGCGCTCACCACCACCCGGGGACGCACCCCGGGCAGGCAGTACGCCGCCGCACTCGGATGGTCGAGCACCAGCGCGCCGGGCACCGTCGGATCGCGCCGGGCCACCAGGCTCAGCAGCTCCCGGTGCCGGCGCTGGGCGCGGACCGCGCCGTGCACGGCGCGCACCGTGGTGGTGACCAGCACCGCGCCGATGCCGAAACCGACCCCGACCAGGCTGAGGTGCACCGCGCCCACGCCGGCCGGCAGCGTGCCGTGGGCCAGGTCGTCACCGAGCGCCAGCAGCGCGCTCCCCGTCGGCCGGTCGTAGGCGGCCAGCCCGAGCGCCATCGGCAGCCCCATGGCGGACAGCCCCAGCGCCAGCCCGACCGCCTGCCAGCAGACGATCGCCACCCGCGGCGCGCGCCACGTCCACCGCGCGGCGGCGAGGACCTGCGCGGTCAGCCAGCAGGCCAGGACGGTGGCGGCGAAGTGCACGGCATACGCCACGACAGCCGCCTACCGGTCCGTCGCCTCGTCGAGCGCCGGCCCGCCCGGTCGCGGGTCGGCCAGCCCGGCCTCGGCGCCGAGCGCGGCGCGGAGCACGTCCGCCTCCGTGCCGGTGACCGAGCGGGCGAAGCGCACCAACGCGGCGTCCCGGCTGCCGCCGAGATCGAGCGCGTCGAGCATGAGCTGGGCGATGTGCGCCTCGCGGGTGGCCGCCGGCCGGTACCGCCAGGCCCGCCCCTCCCGCTCGCGCTGGACCATGCCCTTGCCGGCGAGCCGGTCCAGCACCGTCATCACGGTGGTGTAGGCCAGCTCACGCCCGTCGAGGGCGTCGGCGACCTCGCGCACGGTCACCCCGTCCGACGTGGCGGGCACCGAGTCCCACAGCACGTCCATCACCGCACGCTCAAGGTCCCCCAGCCGAGTCACCCGCCAATCCTACCCCCCGTAGTAGACCCCACCCCACCCCCGCTCCTTCCGTGAAAGTGCGCGGATCTGGTGGGGGTAAGAGGGGGGAGGGGGGTCAGACGCCCTTGGGGTGCCAGACGGTCTTGGTCTCCAGGAGCGTGGTCATCCGGGTCAGGCCGGGGTCGGTGTGCCAGTCGTGGTCGGCCGGGGCCGGCCGGAGCACCCGCTTGAGGTTCTCCGCGGCCTTGACCTCCAGCTCCACCGCCAGCTCGGCGTCCGCCACACCGGTCAGGTCGATCGCGTTGACGTCCATGTGCGCGGCAAGCGTCGGCGCCGTTTCGGTGATCCGGCCGGTGAGGATGTTCACCACGCCACCGGGCAGGTCGGAGGTGGCCAGCACCTCGGCCAGCGTGACCGCCGCCAGCGGCGCGGCCGGGGAGGCGGCCACCACCACCGTGTTGCCGGTGACGATCGCCGGGGCGATCACGCTCACCAGGCCGAGCAGCGCCGGCGTCTCCGGGGCCACCACGGCGACCACACCGGTCGGCTCCGGCGCGGACAGGTTGAAGTAAGGGCCGGCCACCGGGTTCGCCCCGCCGTAGACCTGGGGGAGCTTGTCGGACCAGCCGGCGTACCAGACCCAGCGGTCGATCGCGGCGTCCACCTCGTCGGCCGGGACGCCGAGCGCCACGAACTGCTCGCGCCGGCCCTCCAGCATCTCGGCGACCCGGTAGAGGATCTGACCCCGGTTGTACGCGGTCGCCCCGGCCCAGCCCTTCACCGCGGCCCGGGCGGCGACCACCGCGTCCCGCGCGTCCTTGCGGGAGGCCAGCGACACGTTGGAGTCCTGCACGAGATACGACCGTCCCGACTCGCTGCGCGGGAACTTCCCGCCGATGAAGAGCTTGTACGTCTTGCGTACCGCGACCCGCTCAGACATTGAGGTACGCCTCCAGCCCCTGCCGGCCGCCCTCGCGACCGTAGCCCGACTCCTTGTAGCCGCCGAACGGTGAGGTCGGGTCGAACTTGTTGAACGTGTTGGCCCACACCACGCCGGCGCGCAGCCGGTCGGCCACCCACAGGATCCGGGAACCCTTGTCGGTCCAGATCCCGGCCGACAGCCCGTACGGCGTGTTGTTGGCCTTCTCCACCGCCTCCGCCGGGGTGCGGAACGTCAGCACGGACAGCACCGGGCCGAAGATCTCCTCGCGGGCGATCCGGTGCGCCTGGGTGACCCCGGTGAAGATGGTCGGCGCGAACCAGAACCCGCGGTCCGGCAGCTCGCACGGCGGCGACCAGCGCTCGGCCCCCTCGGCGGCGCCGACGTCGGACAGCTCGCGGATGCGCGCCAACTGCTCGGCCGAGTTGATCGCGCCGACGTCGGTGTTCTTGTCCAGCGGGTCACCGACCCGCAGCCGGGCCATCCGGCGCTTGAGCGACTCCAGCACCTGCTCGGCGACCGACTCCTGGACCAGCAGCCGGGACCCGGCGCAGCAGACGTGCCCCTGGTTGAAGAAGATGCCGTTGACGATCCCCTCGACCGCCTGGTCGACCGGGGCGTCGTCGAAGACGATGTTGGCGGCCTTGCCGCCCAGCTCCAGGGTGAGCTTCTTGCGGGTGCCGGCGACCGCGCGGGCGATGGCCTTGCCGACCTCGGTGGAGCCGGTGAACGCGACCTTGTCCACGCCCGGGTGCTCGACCAGCGCGCGGCCGGTGTCGCCGGCCCCGGTGACGATGTTGACCACGCCGGCCGGCAGGTCGGCCTGCTGGCAGATCTCGGCGAACAGCAGCGCGGTCAGCGGCGTGGTCTCGGCCGGCTTCAGCACCACCGTGTTGCCGGCGGCGAGCGCCGGGGCGATCTTCCAGGCCAGCATGAGCAGCGGGAAGTTCCACGGGATGACCTGCGCGGCCACCCCGAGCGGCTTCGGGTCCGAGCCGAAGCCGGCGTGCCCGAGCTTGTCCGCCCAGCCGGCGTAGTAGAAGAAGTGCGCGGCGACCAGCGGCAGGTCGACGTCGCGCGACTCCTTGATCGGCTTGCCGTTGTCAAGCGACTCCAGCACGGCCAGCTCACGCGAGCGCTCCTGGATGATCCGGGCGATCCGGAACAGGTACTTCGCCCGGTCCCGGCCCGGCATCGGACCCCAGACCTGCTCGTACGCCGTCCGGGCGGCCCGGACCGCGCGGTCCACGTCCGCGCTGCCGGCCTCGGCGATCTCGGCCAGGACCTCCTCGGAGGCCGGGTTGATCGACTTGAAGCTGCCACCGTCGGCCGGGTCGACGAACTTTCCGTCGACGAAGAGCCCGTACGAGGGCCTGAGGTCGACCACCGAGCGCGACTCGGGGGCGGGTGCGTATTCGAACATCGCGGTCAGTCCAGGGTGAAGTAGTCGGGGCCGGCGTAGACGCCGGTCGTCAGCTTGGTGCGCTGCATCAGCAGGTCGTTGAGCAGGCTGGACGCGCCGAACCGGAACCAGTCCGGGTCGAGCCAGTCGGCGCCGACCGTCTCGTTGACCATGACCAGGTACTTGATCGCGTCCTTGGTGTTCTTGATGCCGCCGGCCGGCTTCACGCCGACCTGCCGCCCGGTGGCGGCGCGGAAGTCGCGGACCGCCTCCAGCATCACCAGCGTCACCGGCAGCGTGGCCGCGACCGGGACCTTGCCGGTGGAGGTCTTGATGAAGTCGCCGCCGGCCAGCATGGCGAGCCAGGAGGCACGCCGCACGTTGTCGTAGGTGGCCAGCTCGCCGGTCTCCAGGATCACCTTGAGGTGCGCGTCCCCGCACGCCTCCTTGGTGGCCACGATCTCGTCGTGGACCTCCTGGTAGCGCCCGGCCAGGAACGCGCCCCGGTTGATCACCATGTCGATCTCGTCCGCGCCGGCCTCGACGGCCGCCCGGACGTCGGCGAGCTTGATCTCCAACGGTGCCTGCCCGGACGGGAACGAGGTCGCCACGCTGGCCAGGTGCACACCGCTGCCGCGCAGCACCTCGGCCACGTACGGGACCATCGCCGGGTAGACACAGACCGCGCCGACGTGCGGGCAGCTCGGGTCCGCCGGGTCGGGACGCAGCGCCTTGGCCGCCAGCGCCCGCACCTTGCCCGGGGTGTCGGCCCCTTCGAGGGTGGTCAGGTCGACCATCCGGATGGCCAGGTCGATCGCCTCGGCCTTGGCCGTGGTCTTGATGGAGCGGGTGCCGAGCTGGGCCGCCCGCTGCTCCGCGCCGACCTGGTCCACGCCCGGTAGGCCGTGCAGGAAGGTCCGCAGAGCGGTCTCGGATCGTCCCAGCTCGGAGAGGTCCGACCGGGCCGACGTCGCTGTCGCCGTCATGCCCCGAATAGTACGCACCCGCGAGTCGAGTGATCTTGGTCACATGGCGACCGGGTGAGCGGCGTCGCTGGTCCGCCCGCACCCGTCCTGCGCCAGGTCGGTGACCGGTAGGTTGAGCGATCGTGGACGTAACCGTCATTGACCATCCGCTAGCCCAGACGCGGCTGACCGCCATGCGGGACGCCCGGACCGACTCCTCGTCGTTCCGGGCGGCGCTGCGCGAACTCACCACCATGCTGGTGTACGAGGCCGCACGCTCCTTCCCCGTCGAGAACTACTCGATCCAGACCCCGGTCACCGCCACCGAGGGCACCCGGCTGGCCAACCCGCCGCTGCTCGTGCCGGTGCTGCGGGCCGGGCTCGGCATGGCCGACGCCGCGCTGGCCCTGGTGCCCGAGTCGTCGATGGGCTTCGTGGGCCTGGCCCGCGACGAGGAGACGTACGAGCCGCGCGCCTACATGGAGTCGCTGCCCCGGGACCTCAGCGGCCGGCCGGTGCTGGTGCTCGACCCGATGCTGGCCACCGGCGGCTCGCTGGAGCACTGCTGCCGGCTGCTCGCCGACCGGGGCTGCACCGACATCACCGTGCTCTGCGTGCTGGCCGCCCCGGTCGGCATCGAGCGGCTGGAGCGGAGCGGCCTGCCGCTGCGCCTGGTCACCGCGTCCATCGACGAGGGCCTGAACGACAAGATGTTCATCGTCCCCGGCCTCGGCGACGCCGGCGACCGCCAGTTCGGCGGCATGCCCCGCTTCTGACGCCCGGGTTGTCGCTGATTCACGGAAAGAGGGCGCATTTCCCCCCGGAAAGGCCCGCTTTCCGTGAATCAGGCGACCCGAGGGACGCGACCCCGGCGAGTTGGTGCGCGGGGTGCGGGGAGGCGCTAGCGTTCCGGGCCATGACTGGTGTTGCGCTCGCCGAGGAGTTGCTCCTCCTCGCGTATGACGACGAATCCGGCAAGGCCGCCATGCCGCGGATCAGCCTGGACCTGGGCATGGCCGCGGCGGTGCTGGTCGAGCTGGCCCTGGCCGGCCGGATCGCGTACGCGGACGGGAACCTCGCGGTGGTCGACCCGGCGCCGACCGGCGAGCCGATCGCGGACGCGGTGCTCGCCAAGATGGCCGCGGACACCCCGCACACGCCGGCGTCCTGGGTGCAGCGCCTACGGCACGGGCTGCGCGACAAGATCCTCGGCGACCTCTGCCAACGCGGCGTGGTCCGCGACGTCGACGAGACCGAGCTGGGCTTCATCCACGTGCACCGCTACCCGGTGGCGGACGCCTCGGTCGAGGCGGACATCCGACGGCGGCTGGCCGACGCGCTGACCAGCGGGCAGCTCCCGGACGAGCGGACCGCCGCGCTCGCCACGCTGGTCGCGGTGCTGCGGATGGAACCGGCGCTCGGGCTCACCGGCGCCGACGCGGACGACGCCGGCAAGCGGCTGGAGGAGATCGCGGCCGGCGCCGGCTTCTCCGGCACGGTGAGCCTGGACGACAGCGTGGTACGCCCCTCGGTCAGCCTGGTGATCGTCGCGCTGGGCCAGGCGGTCGACGCCGCCCTCGGCAAGCGTCAAGGAGGGGCACCCTCCTAACGCCTCCGGTATAGCAGGGGCCCCCTCTCACCCTCAGGTGTTAAGAAGGGGCCCCTCCTTGCGTCGTGGTCAGAGGCCCAGCGCGGCGGCGATCTCGGTGCGCAGCTCGGTGACGGCCGCCCGGGCGCGGCTGCGGGCCGCCGGCACGTCGCCGTCGGTCACCGGCGCCACCACCTCCAGGTACGCCTTCAGCTTCGGTTCGGTGCCGGAGGGCCGGATGACCACCCGGGCGGCGTCGGTGCGCAGGATCACCACGTCCGCCTCGGGGAGCAGGTCGGACGCCTCGGCGACCGGCTGCCCGAGCAGCGACGTCGGGGTGGCCGCCCGGATCCGCGCCATCGCGTCCGCGATCACCCGCAGGTCCTCCACCCGCACCGAGAGCTGGTCGGTGTGGTGCACACCGAACTCGGCGGCCAGCTCGTCCAGCCGGTCGGTGAGCGTCCGGCCCTGGGCCTTGAGGCCGGCGGCCAGCTCGGCGACGGTCAGCGCGGCGGTGATGCCGTCCTTGTCCCGCACGTGTCCCGGCGCGACGCAGTAGCCCAGCGCCTCCTCGTAGCCGTACACCAGCGGCTCCCGGCCGCCGCCGGCCCGGACGATCCACTTGAACCCGGTCAGCGTCTCGTCGTAGGGCAGCCCGCGTGCCTCGGCCATCGCCCGCAGCAGCGTCGACGAGACGATGGTGGTGGCGTACAGGCCGGTCACGCCGCGCCGCATCAGGTGGTCGGCGAGCAGCGCGCCCACCTCGTCGCCGCGCAGCATCCGCCAGGACCCGGCATCGCGTACGGCCACCGCGCACCGGTCCGCGTCCGGGTCGTTGGCGATCGCCAGGTCGGCGCCGGTGCGGTCGGCGAGCGCGACCAGCAGGTCCACCGCGCCCGGCTCCTCCGGGTTGGGGAAGTTGACGGTCGGGAACGCCGGATCCGGTTCCGCCTGCTCGGGCACCACCCCGGGCACGCCGAAGCCGGCCCGCGCGAACGCGGCGGTCAGCACCGCCGCACCCACCCCGTGCAGCGGCGTGTACGCCACCCTCAGGTCGCGTGGACCGGCCGGGTCCACCACCGCGGCGGCTCGGTCCACGTACGCGGCGACCAGGTCGTCACCGAGCACCTGGCCGGTCGGGCCGAGCGGCACCCGGGCGAGCGGGCCGACCGCCCGGATCGCGGCCTCGATGCCGGCGTCGGCCGGCGGCACGATCTGCGCCCCCGCGCCCAACTCACCGCCGAGCTGCGCACCCAGGTACACCTTGTAGCCGTTGTCCTGCGGCGGGTTGTGGCTGGCGGTGACCATCACGCCGGCGACGGCGCCGAGCTGCCGGACCGCGAACGCCAGCACCGGCGTGGGCAGCGGGCGGGGCAGCAGCAGCGCCGGCCGGCCCGCGCCGGTGGCCACCTGGGCGGTGCGCTCGGCGAACGCGCGGGAGCCGCGCCGGGCGTCGTACCCGATCACCAGCGGGCCCTCGCCGCCCTGGGCGGCGAGCCAGCCGACCAGCCCGGCGGCGGCCTGGGTGACCACGGCGAGGTTCATCCCGTTGGGCCCGGCGCGCAGCGGGCCGCGCAGGCCGGCGGTGCCGAACGTCAGCGGGCCGGCGAACCGGTCGGCCAGCTCGGCGGCCGTGCCGGGCAGCCCGTCGAGGACGGCGCGCAGCTCGTCCCGGTCGGCCGGGTCGGGGTCGTCGGCGAGCCAGCGCTCGGCTGAAACGCGAAGGTCGTCAAGGTCAGTGGTGTCCGCCGCCATGGCCTCTTGATAGCACGGCGGCGGATCACCACTGGTCGTCGGCCTCGACTCAGTTGTCGGCCGTGAGCCGGAACGAACCGGCCATCGCGTCGAAGATCGGCTTGCTTTCGGCGAACCGCGCGTCGGTGGAGGAGAGGTAGAACGAGTAGACCTTGCCGTCGGAGACCAGGCCCCGCCAGACGCCGTGCCGCATGGCGTCGCCCTCGCCGCAGGTGTATTCGACCTGGCCCGCGTTCTGGCCGGCGAGCGGCTGCTCGGAGACCGACACCTCGGTGTAGGGGGCCGGGCAGTTCTTGCTCTTGGCGCTGTTCTTCTTCAGGTTGCGTGAGGCGAACTCGGCCCAACTGATCGAGGTGCCGCCCCAGTCCTCCGCGATGACCCGCACCTTGCGGCCCTCGTCGTTCGGGTCGACGTAGTCGACGTAGAGGCCGCCGGTCTGCCGCTGCCAGCCCTTGGGCACCTGGATGGTGATGCCCTTGACGGTCTGCTCCTGCATCTCCGGCGCGGCGGCGGCCGAGTTCGACGGCAGCGTGCCCACGATCGGCGGCGGCGCGTCGTCACCGCCGCCGCTGGTCAGCGCGATCACGCTCACCAGCAGCACCACGGCCAGGCCGCCGGCGGCGGCGAGCTGGACCTTGCGGGGCCACGCCTTGACCTTGCCGAGCAGCCCCGGGGACGTGCCACCGCTCGCGGCCGGCGCGGTGGCCGGCGTGGTCCACGGCTGGCCGGTGCCCGGCACCGACCACTGCGCGCCGCCGCCGTACACCGGCTGGGTGGCGTCGGCGTTGCCGCCGTAGGTGGCCGGCGTGGCGGTGGGGACGTGCTGGGTGGCGTCCGTGCCCGCGCCCTGGTCGAACCGGACGGTGGCGTCCGGCGAGATGCGCTGGGTGGCCTCGGGCGCGTCCGGCCCGGACATCGCGCCGGTCGGCGTGTGCAGCGGGCCGGCGAGCGCGTCGGCGCTTGTCTCGTCGAGCGCCGCGGCGCCGGTAGCCGGCTTCGCGGCGGGGCGCTCCCCGCGCCGCAGCGCGGCGAGGCGGTCGGTGAGCGACTCGCTCGGGCCGATCATCGCCCGGCCGCCGATCTGCCCGCTGGGCTTCGGCTCCGGCGCGGCCGGCGGCGGCGTGGTCGGGCGCGGCACCGGCACCACCGCGTACGGGTCGGTGACCGAGTTGACCGCGGTGGCGGTGCTGGTCAGCGGGCCGGCGAGCAGCTCGCGCAGCATGGCCCGGGCCCGGTGCACGTCGAGGCGGCGGGCCGGGTCCTTCTCCAGCAGGCCCATCAGCACGCCGGTGAGCGGGCCGCTGCGCTGCGGCGTGGCCGGTGGGTCCTCGACCACGGCGTGCATGGTCTCGATCGGGTCGCCCTTGTCGAACGGGGGCCGGCCCTCGACCGCGGTGTAGAGCGTCACGCCGAGCGAGAACAGGTCGCTGGGCGGGCCGAACTCCTGGCCCATGGCCCGCTCGGGGGAGATGAAGTGCGGCGAGCCGAGCACCATGCCGGGCGTGGTGAGCTGCACGTCGGTGGGCATCCGGGCGACGCCGAAGTCGGTCAGCACGCAACGCCCGTCGGAGCAGATCAGCACGTTGGCCGGCTTGACGTCGCGGTGCAGCACGCTGAGCGCGTGCGCCACCTCCAGCGCGCCGAGCAGCGCGATGCCGATCTTGGCGACCGCGCGCGGCGCGACCGGCCCGTCCTCGATCACCATGTCGGCCAGACTGCGGGCGTCCAGCAGCTCCATCACGATCCACGGCCGGCCACCCTCGGTGACCACGTCGTAGACCTGCACCACGGCCGGGTGCTGGATCGCGGCGGCGGCGCGGGCCTCGCGCAGCGTCCGTTCGTAGAGCGCGTCGCGGTCGCTGGGGGCGAGCCCCGGCGGGAGGACGACCTCCTTGACCGCCACGTCGCGGCGCAGAAGTGTGTCTGTGGCCCGCCAGACCGTGCCCATGCCGCCGTTGCCCACCGGGGATCGCAGCGAGTAGCGACCACCGATGGTGGTGCCGGGCGCCGCGCGTCCAGTGGGAGGACTGGCCGGTCCGCCGCTCCACGTCGGAATCTGAGTCACAGAAAAGCCACCGGGGGATATCGAGGGGGCTGGGACACAACCCCTCTATCTTGCTGGTTCCGACGCCCGATGCGAAACCCGACGCGGCGGGCGTTTACCTACTCGACGGTATGTGGCCAGCTACTCACCTCCGGTGGGCCGCCGGTGCCGGTGTGCGGTATCCCTCACCCATCGGGCGGCGACCGCGTCCTACCATCCGGTAATGAGTGATGCGCGGTCAAGCGAGTCGGGTTTCCCGATCAAGGGCGTCTACACGGCGGCCGACCTTCCGGCGGACCTGGACGCCCGACTCGGTGAGCCGGGCGAGTACCCGTACACCCGCGGGGTCTACCCGACGATGTACACGTCCCGGCCGTGGACCATGCGGCAGTACGCCGGCTTCGGCACCGCCACCGAGAGCAACGCGCGCTACCACCAGCTCCTGCGGGCCGGCACCATGGGCCTGTCGGTCGCGTTCGACCTGCCCACCCAGATGGGGTACGACTCGGACGACCCGATCGCGCACGGCGAGGTGGGCAAGGTCGGCGTCGCCATCGACTCCATCGAGGACATGCGCACGCTCTTCGGCGGCATCCCGCTGGACAAGGTCTCCACCTCGATGACCATCAACGCCCCCGGCTCGGTGCTGCTGCTGCTCTACCAGCTCGTGGCGGAGGAGACCGGGGTGCCGGGCGGGGCGCTCAACGGCACCATCCAGAACGACATCCTCAAGGAGTACATCGCGCGGGGGACGTACATCTTCCCGCCGAAGCCCTCGCTGCGGCTGGTCGCCGACACCTTCGCCTACTGCCGGGCCGAGGTGCCGAAGTGGAACACCATTTCCATCTCCGGCTACCACATGGCCGAGGCCGGCGCGTCGCCCGCGCAGGAGATCGCGTTCACGCTGGCCAACGGCGTGGAGTACGTCCGGGCGGCGCTGGCGGCCGGGCTGGCCGTGGACGACTTCGCGCCCCGGCTGTCGTTCTTCTTCGTGGCCCGCACCACGCTGCTGGAGGAGGTCGCCAAGTTCCGCGCGGCCCGCCGCATCTGGGCCCGCCTGATGCGCGACGACTTCGGCGCGAAGAACCCGAAGTCGCTGATGCTGCGGTTCCACACCCAGACCGCCGGCGTGCAGCTCACCGCGCAGCAGCCGGAGGTCAACCTGGTCCGGGTGGCGGTGCAGGGCCTGGGCGCGGTGCTCGGCGGCACCCAGTCGCTGCACACGAACAGCTTCGACGAGGCGATCGCGCTGCCCACCGAGAAGGCGGCCCGGCTGGCGCTGCGGACCCAGCAGGTGCTGGCGTACGAGACGGATCTCACCGCCACCGTCGACCCGTTCGCCGGGTCGTACGTGATCGAGGCGATGACCGACGAGCTGGAGGCGGCGGCGGTCGAGCTGATGGACCGGGTGTTCGACCACGGCTCGGCGGTGGACGCCATCGAGGTCGGCTTCCAGAAGCGCGAGATCGAGCAGTCCGCGTACCGGATCGCCCAGGAGATCGACGCGGGCGAGCGGGTGGTGGTCGGGCTGAACCGGTTCCGGGTCGACGAGGAGGAGCCGTACGAGCCGCTGCGGGTGGACCCGTCGATCGAGGCGGCCCAGGCGGACCGGCTGGCCAGGCTGCGCGCCGAGCGGGACCCGGGAGCGGTCGAACGGGCGCTGGCCGAGCTGCGCGCCGCGGCCGAGGGTGACGCGAACGTGCTCTATCCGATGAAGGAGGCGCTGCGGGCCCGGGCCACGGTGGGCGAGGTCTGCGGGACGCTGCGCGACGTGTGGGGCATCCACCGGCCGAGTGACCGGTTCTGAGACGTCCCGACGGCGGCCCCGCCGGCACCCTCGGGTGCCCGGCGCGGGCCGCCGCTCGCATTCTCGCGGGTGTGCGATTTCGGAATGCGGGTAACCCGATCGGGTGAACGGGACGGACAGCATGTGCGGTCGGTGAGCGGACGGCCATGTCACCGTCGGGAGTCGCCCGGCAGCCGACGGTTGTCGGGCAATTGTCGGAGTGGCAGTTAATTGCCGCGACTAATGCGACAATTCGGAACGACGACTCGGCTTCTGGTAATCGATGAATCGGTTACGCGTTGTAGGAGGTGGGGGGCAGATGACCGCGTCCGACCACGATCTACCTGCTGTCCCGCAGATATTCGAGCGCTCCCACCAGGGCATTCGTGACGCTGCGCGGTCCGATCGCTACGCGAAAGATGTTGCGCAGCGTCACCGTCGGGGGTCTAGGCTGTCTGCTGTTCTGCCCGATGATCCATCCCTCTCAAGTGATCGAGAATTCGACGTGACGAGTGCGTTGACGCTGCCCTCGGGCGGCCCGCTGGCGTCGTCCCGGCCCGAGGCGCCGACCGGTTCCCAGCCCCTGCCCTTCGAGCTCGACCATCTGCTCGCGCTGCGGGTACCCGGCCTCATCGCGACCCGCCGTCACATCCACTCCCACCCGGAACTGTCCGGCGAGGAGTTCGAGACGGCCGCCCTGGTGCACCGGGAGCTTTCCCTCGCCGGCCTGAGCCCGCGACTGCTGCCGAAGGGCAACGGCGTCATCTGCGACATCGACGGCCGCCCCGACGGGCCGGTGGTCGCGCTCCGCGCCGACATCGACGCGCTGCCGCTCAGCGACCCGAAGGACGTGCCGTACCGCTCGACGGTGGACGGCGTCTGCCACGCCTGCGGCCACGACGTGCACACCGCCGTGCTGCTCGGCGTCGGCATGCTGCTCGCCCAGCTCGCCGACCTCGGCGAGCTCGACGGCCGGGTGCGGCTCATCTTCCAGCCGGCCGAGGAGATCCTGCCCTGCGGCTCGCTGGAGGTGATCGAGGCCGGCGGCCTCGACGACGTGGTGCAGATCTTCGCGCTGCACTGCGACCCGAACCTGCCGGTCGGCAAGGTCGGCCTGCGGGTCGGCCCGATCACCGCCGCCGCCGACAACGTCACCGTCCGGCTCACCGGGCCGGGCGGGCACACCGCCCGGCCGCACCTGACCGTCGACCTGGTCGACGCGCTCGGCCGGCTGGTCACCGAGGTGCCGACGCTGATCAGTCGCCGGGTGCCGGCCAACAGCGGGCTGCTGCTGGTGTTCGGCCACGCCTCGGCCGGCACCCGCTACAACGTCATCCCCTCCGAGGCGTCCGCCGCCGGAACGCTGCGGGTGATGGACCGGGAGACCTGGGAGCAGGCCCCCAAGATCGTGGCCCAGGTGGTACGGGACGTGCTCGCCCCCACCGGCGCCACCGTCGACCTGGAATACCTGCGCGGTCGCCCGCCGGTGACCAACGACGCCGGGGCGATCGGCGTGCTCACCGCCGCCACCGCGTCGGCGCTCGGGCCGGAGGGCATCGCCGAGACGCCGCAGAGCATGGGCGGCGAGGACTTCTCCTGGTACCTGGAGCACGTGCCCGGCGCGCTCGCCCGCCTCGGCGTCGGCCGGAACGGTCCCAACATGGACCTGCACCGGGCCTCCTTCGACGTGGACGAGCGCGCCATCGAGGCGGGCGTACGCCTCATGGTCCAGACCGCGCTGCGGGCACTGGCGGCGGCGCGCTGACCGGGCCGCCGCCCGGCCCGACCGGCGGCGGTCCCATCGGGTACCGGCCGGGCGGCGGCGTCCGCCGGGCCCGCACCCGCCGCCGCCAGCGCAGCAGCAACCACAGCGGTACGCCGATCACCACCGCGAACGGCAGCACGGCGCCGAGCACGGTGAGCAGCACGCGTACCGAGGTGAGGAACACCGCCCAGCCGCCGCCCAGCCCGGAGAGGAAGCCGAGGTCGGCACCCTCCTCGGCGGTGCTGGCGTCGCGACCCAGGAACGTCACGGTGATGGTGGAGAGCGCGGTCAGGTCGGCCAGCCGGCGCTTGCGTGCCTCCAGCGCGGCCAGGTCGGCCTGCCGGGTGCCCACCTCGTTCTCCAGCGTGACGAGTTGATCCACGGAACTCGCCTGGGCGAGCAGCTTGCGGGCGCTCTCCACCCGGGCCCGCTGGGTGGCGATCCGGGCGTCCAGGTCGACCACCTGCTCGGTGACGTCCTCGGTGCGGATCTCCCGGCGCTCCTGCCGGCCGTAGCCGGCGAGCTGGTCGATCACGCCGGCGAACTTGTCGGCCGGCACCCGCAGGGTCAGCACCGCCCGGGCGTCCGCCGACGAACTGGACCGCCGGTCCCCGCCGACGAAGCCGCCGGCCGCGGTGACCGCGGTGGTCGCCTCCCGCGCCGCGGCGTCCACGTCGTCCACCCGCACCTGCATCGTGCCGGTGTAGATGATGGACCGTTGGTCCACCCGCAGGTCGGCGCCGCCGGTCCCGCCGGGCGCCGCCTGGTCCCGGTCCTGCGCGGCGCCACCCTCGGCAGCCGGTGCCGCCGCGTCGCGGCCACCGCTGCTCCCATCGCTGTCCCCGCCGGCGCTGCACGCGCCCACAGCCAGCATCGCGACCAGGCCCACCGCCACCAGGGACCCGCCCCGGAGTCGTCGTCCGCCCATTCCCCGCTCCGATCGTCGTCTCGGCCCCGCCAGCCGGGACCGATACCTCGGACGCGACGCGTGGTCGCGCCGGTTCCGGCAGACTGCGCTGAGGACGTCACGATTCGATATTGGAGGAGTCACGATGCGGCTCACCAAGTACGCCCACTCCTGTCTCCGGCTGGAGCACGACGGGGGAGTGCTGGTCGTCGACCCCGGTGTCTTCAGCGACGCGGCCGGGGCGCTGGACGGGGCGGACGCGGTGCTGGTCACCCACGAGCACCCGGACCATGTGGACGTCGCCGCGCTGACCCGGGCGCTGGCCCGGCGGGCGGTGCCGGTGCACGGCCCCGCCTCGCTCGCCGGCGTGCTCGGCGACGCCGCCGAGGCGCTCGTCGTGGTCACGCCCGGTGAGTCGTTCACCGCCGCCGGCGTGCCGGTGCGCGCGTACGGGGGGCAGCACGCGGTCATCCACCCGGACATCCCGGTGATCCCGAACCTGGGCTACCTGTTCGCCGACACGGTCTACCACCCGGGCGACGCGTTGGTCGCCCCCGACGACGTCCGGGTGGACACGCTGTTCGCCCCGATCCACGCGCCCTGGTCGAAGTTCTCCGAGGTGCTCGACTTCATCCGCGCGGTCGCCCCACGCCGCGCGTACGCGCTGCACGACGGGCTGCTCAACGCCAACGGCCTCGGCGTGCTGGACCGGCAGTACACCGCGATGTCCGGCACCGACTACCGCCGACTGGAGCCGGGCACCCGGATCGATGCCTGACGTTCCCGCCGACCTGATCCGGCGGCTCTACGCCACGCCGCCGGAGAAGTTCGTCGCGGCCCGGGACGCCGCCGTCGCGCAGGCGCGGGAGGCCGGCGATCCGCGTACCGCCCGGGAGATCGGCCGGCTGCGACGCCCCACGGTCGCGGCCTGGCTGGTCAACCTGCTCGCGATCCGGCGACCCGAGCTGGTCGCCGACCTCGCCCAGCTCGCCGACTCGCTCCGCGCCGCCCAACGCGACCTGCGCGGCGGCAAGCTGCGGGAACTCTCCGCCCAGCGGCGCGCCGTGGTGGGCGCGCTGGTCGCCGAGGTACGCAGGCTGGCCGCCGCCGAACCCGCCGCGCCGCCGGCCGGGAAGCTGCCGCTGGGCGAGGTGGAGGCGACGCTCAACGCCGCGCTCTCCGACACCGAGGTGGCCGAGCAGGTACGCGCCGGCCGGCTGCTGCGGGCCAGCCACTACGCCGGGTTCGGCGAGGTGCCCCGCCCGCAGCTGCGGCTGGTGACCGGCGGCGGGGACACGGCCGGCGTACCGGAACGGGCGGGTGAGTCCGGCGGGCCGGAGCGGGCGGGTAGGTCCGGCGGGCCGGACGGGGCGACCGCGCGGGCCGAGGCGCGGCGGGCCCGCGACCAGCGGGCGGCGCGGGCCGAACGGGCCGCCCGGCGGCGGGCGGCGACCCGCGAGCTGGCGAAGGCCCACACGGACCTGGAACGGGCCGAACAGGAACTGGCCGGGGCGGGCGCGGCCGAACGGGACGGCGTGGCGGCGCTGGACCGGATCGAGACCGAGCTGGCCGAGCTGGAACGCTGCCGGGCGGTGGCCGAACAGGAGCTGAGCCGGGCCCGGCTGGCCCGTCGGGGCGCGGAACGGACGGTCACCGCCGCCCGTCGGCGGGCCGGCGAGGTGGAGGCCGTGTTGGAGGCGCTCGACGCCGAAGAGGGGGATGCCGAAGACGGTGACGACCGGGCAGACTGAGCGTGATGAACGACCACGGTGGACGGACGGCGGGCCGGCCATGACTCCCGAGCAGGTCGTCGCCGCCAGCAAGCCACTGGTGCTGGAACTCGGGGAGGCGTTCTCCCGCTGCCCGTCCACGCTGCGCCGGGCCCGGCTGCTCGGCATCTCCGGGTGGGCCTTCTACATCACCGGGCGGGCCGGCGCGCTCGGCGACGTCCGGGCCGAGACGGTGGCCGCGACGCTCGGGTTCATCGCCCCGGAAGCGGTCGCGGACGGGTGGGACGCCTCGGCGCGGACGGTGCCGCCGCTGGAGGTGGCCGCCGCCAACCTGGCCGAGTGCTGCCGGTGGGGCGCGGCCCGGCTGGGCGACGCACCCGGGGTGTCCCGGCTCGCCGGGTTGCTCGGCCGGGCCGTCGACGCGGCGGACGGCAGCGCCATGCCGCTCTTCGCCGCCTGGCGGGCCATGCCGATGCCGGTGCCCGACCCGTCCGCCGGGGCCCGCGCGGCCGTCGGCCTGCTGCTGCTGCGCGAGCACTTCGCCGGGGCGTACCTGCTTGCGGTGCGGGCCGCCGGGCTGACCCCGCTGGAGGCGGTGCTGGCCGGCCCGGAAGGGGAGGCGGGCGCCGCCGCGTGCGGATGGGCGCCGCCGTACCCGCCGATCGGACCGCTGGTACGCCGCCGGATCTGGGCCGAGGCGGTCACCGACCGCCTGGTGTCCCCGGCGTTCCACGTCCTCGGTCCGGCCGCCGGCACGGAGCTGGTCGAGCTGCTCACCGCCGCGCGACGGCACGCCCGGCGCGGATAATTGGGAGGCGGAACGGTCGGGCCGGCTGCCAGGATCGGCCGCGTGACGCTCCCCGCCGGCTGGACGGCCCGCCGCCCCACCCTCGACGACGTCCCCGCGATCCTGGCAGTGGTGCACGCCGCCGACACGTTCGCGGTGGGCCACCCGGACTTCGACGCCGACGACGTGCGGGACGCGCTGACCGCGCCCTTCGTCGACCCGGCCCGGGACTCCTGGCTGGTCACCGACCCGGACGGGACGGCGGTGGCCTGGTCGATCCTGAGCAACCCGACCGGCGTGGGCCGGGAGTGGGTGGACGTGCTCGTCGATCCGGCCCGGGGCGTCGAGCTGCGCGCCCCGCTGCTGGCCCGGCTGCTCGACCGGGTCGCCGAACGGGCCGCCGAGCGCGGCGTGCCCGCGCTGACCGCGCGCACCGGCGCGTACGCGCCGGAGACCCGCTGGGCGGGCGAGCTGGTGGCGGCCGGGTTCACCCGGGTCAAGCGGTACGTCCGGATGAGCCGCCCGTTGGCGGACCTGCCGGCCGAGCCGGCCCCGCCGGCCGGGGTGACGGTCCGGCCGCTGCGCCCCGACGACGAGGCCGACCTGCGGCTGTTCCACCGGATCCACGACACCGCGTTCCGCGACACGCTCGACTACGAGCCGCTCGACTTCGCGCGTTGGCGGGAGCTGATCCCGGCGTACGGCAGGGTCTGGGACGAGTGGTTCCTGGCCGAGGTCGACGGTGAGCCGGCCGGCGCGTTGCAGTCCTCCGACCAGGCGGTGGAGCATGGCTCGGGCTGGGTCCGGACGCTGTCCGTGCTGCCCACCCACCGGCGGCGTGGGGTGGGCGCGGCGCTCCTGCGCCGGGCGTTCGCGGTCTACGCCGCCAAGGGGCGCGTCCGGGCCGGGCTGGGCGTGGACCTGACCAACCCGACCGCCCCGGTCACGCTCTACCGCTCGGTCGGGCTGGTCGAGGAGCGCTGGACCGACATGTACGAGCGGACCGTGCCCGCCCCGGAGGTGTGACCCGGGACCCCCGGGCCGGGGGTCGGCGAGCGGGCGGCCGGTCGTCCGGCGCACACTGTCGGGGTGGGAGACGCGCTACGCGGACGCTGTGCCGGTGGGGCGGGACCGCAGCTCGGTGACGTAGTCGTCCGGTGCGCCCGCCTTCTCCGCCGCGTTCGCGATCTCCGACAGGTACCACGACGTCGGCAGGCCGCCCTCGTAGCCGTCGAAGACGTAGACCCACGCGGTCACGTCGCCGTCCAGCGTCGAGATGCGGACGGTCAGCTTGCGGTAGGTCCCGGCGGTCACGCCCTCGATCTCGTCGAGCTGGGCGGCGTCGTACGGGTGGATGTCGTAGAGCGCCACGAAGACCCGGTCACCCGGGGACTCGACCACGGTGCTGACCGAGCCCTCCCAGCCGATGACGTCCTCGCCCGCGAAGGTGAGTCGCCACCCCTCCAGCCAGCCGGTGCCCACCATCGGCGAATGCGGACAGTAGGCGCGCATGCGAGCGGGGTCCAGGTTTGAGCCGTAAGCGGCGTAGAGACGCACGGCGACGACGATAGCCCGGTCGGCGGGTGGGGGAGAATACGACGGTGCGTGTCGGGCACGACGGGGAAAAGAAAGTCACTGTGAGCACGGACGAGAGGATGGCTCAGTGAGCCAGATTGTGATCATCGGCGGTGGACCGGCCGGGTACGAGGCGGCGCTGGTCGCCGCCCAGCTGGACGCCGATGTCACCGTGGTCGAGGCGGAGGGCGCCGGCGGCGCCTGCGTGCTCTCCGACTGCGTGCCCTCCAAGACCTTCATCGCCAGCTCGGAAGTGGTCACCGGCTACCGGGACACCGAGGAGTTCGGGGTGCACTCCGACGGCCTGGAGGCGGTCACGGTCGACGCCCCGGCGGTGCACGAGCGGGTCAAGCGGCTCGCCCTCGCCCAGTCCGCCGACATCCACGCCAAGCTGGTCAAGGCCGGGGTGGAGTTCGTCGCCGGGACCGCGCGGCTCGGCGAGGACAAGCTCGGCCACACCCACCAGGTGGTCGTCACCCCCGCCGACGGCGCGGCCCCGTACCCGGTCGACGCCGCCACCGTGCTGGTCGCCACCGGCGCGACCCCGCGCCAGCTCCCCACCGCGCTCCCCGACGGGGAGCGCATCCTGACCTGGCGTCAGGTGTACGACCTGCCCGAGCTGCCCGAGCACCTGATCGTGGTGGGCTCCGGTGTCACCGGCGCCGAGTTCGCCAGCGCCTACCTCGCGATGGGCGTCCGGGTCACGCTGGTCTCCAGCCGGGACCGGGTGATGCCGCACGAGGACGCCGACGCCGCGATGGCGATCGAGCGGGTGTTCCGCAACCGGGGCATGAGCATCCTCAACAACTCCCGGGCCGAGGCGGTCCGCCGGGTCGGCGACGGCGTGGAGGTGATGCTCTCCGACGGTCGGCAGGTCACCGGCTCGCACGCGCTGATCGCGGTCGGCTCGATCCCGAACACCGCCGACCTGGGCCTGGCCGAGTACGGTGTCGAGCTGGCCCGGGGCGGCTACGTCACGGTCGACCGGGTCTCCCGCACCAACGTGCCGGGCGTCTACGCGGCCGGCGACTGCACCGGCGTGCTGCCGCTGGCGAGCGTCGCGGCCATGCAGGGCCGCATCGCGATGTGGCACGCGCTGGGCGAGGCGGTGCGACCGCTGCGCCTGCGTACCGTCGCGGCGAACGTCTTCACCGACCCGGAACTGGCCACCGTCGGCGTGTCGCAGGACGAGGTGGACGCCGGCAAGACCCCGGCCCGCCAGGTGATGCTGCCGCTGTCCGGCAACGCCCGGGCGAAGATGGACGACCTGGCCGACGGCTTCGTCAAGCTGTTCTGCCGGCCGGCCAGCGGCCAGGTGATCGGCGGTGTGGTGGTGGCGCCGAAGGCCAGCGAGCTGATCCTGCCGATCACCATGGCGGTGGAGAACAACCTCACCGTCAACGAGCTGGCCCAGACCATCACGATCTACCCGAGCCTGTCCGGCTCGATCACCGAGGCCGCCCGCCAGCTCATGCTCCACGAGCTGGAGTGACGCCTCAGAGGTGAAGTTGGCCGGTCGCGGCCAGGGCGCAGCGACCGGTGAGCCTGGTTCCCTCGGGCGCGACGTCGATGGTCAGGACCGACGGCCGGCCCATCGCGCTGCCCTGGAGGAACCGCACCCGGTCGCCGACGAGCCCTAGCCGGTGCAGGTGGGCGGCGAGCGGACCGGCCGCGGTGCCGGTGGCCGGGTCCTCGTCGATCCCGACGGTCGGGTTGAAGAACCGGCAATAGGCGTCGTGCCCGGCGCTTGCGTCGCCGGACCGGCTGTAGACGTAGCAGCCCTCTGCCCCGAGGTCCGCCAGGACCCGGGCCAGGGCCGGCCCGTGGGGTTCGACGGCGTCGACGTCCCGGGGGGAGGTCAGGGCGACGAGTAGATGGGTGCTGCCGACGGATCCGGTGACCGGGGAAAGCGTCGGATCGAGGCGTACCGGGTCGCTTGCGGTGAGCGCCTCGCCCAGCGCCTGTGCCGTCACCGGGGCCTCGGCCAGCTCGACCGGCCCCTGGTCGAGACCGATGGTGAGCACCCCGTCGTCGGCGTCGATGTGCACCGGCAGCGCCTGGCCGCCGAGCTGCTGGACGGCTCCCGGTGCCCGCGCGGCGCCGATCGTGACGAGCCACCACCAGGCGCCGAGCGCGTTGTGGCCAGCCCCGCCCACCTCGTCGCCGCCGGGCGTGAAGGACCGTAGCGAGTGGTCGGCCCCCGGCAGGGTGGGGCGGGAGACGAACGTGGTCTCGGAGAGGTTGAACTCGACGGCGATGGCGGCCATCTGCGCGTCGGTGAGATCGTCGGCGTCGGTGACGACCGCGAGCGGATTGCCGGTGAGCGGACGGTCGGCGAAGACGTCGACCACGGCGTACGGGTGGGTGTTCCGGTTCCGGCCCGCGTCCGGCGTCACCGATCGAGGAGTGTCCACGCGGTGACGTTAACCATTCGCGTCAGGCCACGTCGAGCCGGATGTTTCCGATCCGGGCGACGACGTCGAGGTGACCACCCAGCCCGGTGACGTAGGCGCGCAGTGTCTCCAGGCTGACGATCTCTCCGTGCTCGATCTGGCTGATCCGGGCCTGAGACAGACCCGCCGCTTCCGCCAACTGGGCCTGTGTCATGCCCAACTGCTTACGGATCTCCGCCAACTGTGCGCCGCTGACCGAGGCCAGCATCTGCTCCCTGAGTCGGCTGCGGCGTGCCACCCGGTTGGCGCCGTCCCAGGAGGGGTCGACCTCCCGAGCCTTCGCCTTGACGTCGCGCCAGTTCGCCCAATCGGTCATGTCCGGTCTTCCTTCGAGCTGATCAAGTGTTCCCGGAACCGTTCGTCCGCCAACGGAATGGCGATCCGGTACCAACTCTGCCACTGCCCCGACTTGTCCCCGGCCACCAGGAACACGGCTTCGCGCAAGGGGTCGAACGCAAAGATCATGCGAACCTCCGACGGACCGCTCGAACCTGGTCGCAACTCCTTCATGTGGTGATAGGCGCTGCCCTTGAGTCGATCAACCAACGGCCGGCCAAGGGCCGGGCCGTGCTCTGCCAGTAGGTCGAGCGCCTCTTCGACGAGTTCGGCGGTGCGTGGATCGCCTGCGCACAGGTCGAGGAACCAGGCTTCGACCTCAGGATGCAGTCTGATCTCCCACACTTGACAAATATAAGCCGAACTTATGTGATCCAGGCTGCGGCACTCCGAGGTTCTCGAAATCGCGGGACCTAGTCGATCGAAGCCTCGGTCCGGGACGGCGGCGGGTCCGGCTCCTCGCCGGCCCGGTCGGGCCGGGCACCGTCGACCGCGGCCAGCATCTGCTTCCTGAGCCGCCGGCGTCGGGCCACCCGCTCGGGGTCGTTCCAGGTGGGATCGAGCCGCCGGGCCTGCGCCCCGACGTCGCGCCAGTTCGTCCTGTCATTCATGATCGGTTCTCCTCCGCTGTGGTCACGTGCTCGTGGTGTCGCCCCGGCCGGCTGGGGCTGCCGGGTGCTGAGCCAGGTCATCACCCAGCCGGCCGCCGCGAAGCCGAGCGCGGCCAGGCCGCCGATCAGCAGCAGCCGCCAGCCCGACTGGGTGAGCGCCCGACCGCCCAGGTGACCGACGAGCGTGCCGTAGCCGGCCCAGGCGACGGCCGCCACCGCCTCGTAGCCCAGGAAGAGGCGGTAGGGATAGCGGCTGCGGCCGGCCGAGAAACAGGCCGCCATCCGGCCGCCGGGCACGAACCGGCAGAGCAGGATCACCAGCGGTCCGGGCTCGCGCAGCCGTCGGGTGGCCCGGGTGACGGCCCGCCGGGCCCGGCCCGGCGTCGCGTCCCGAGTCGCCCGTCGGGCCGGCGTGGTGCGGCCGAGCAGGTAGCACGCCAGGTCGCCGACGAAGACGCCGGCCGCGCCGACCGCGATGGTGAGCGGCAGGCTGAGCCCGCCGTACACGGTCAGCGCGCCGGTGGTGATCATGACGATCTGGGTCGGCACCACCGGGACGAAGGCGTCGGCGACCAGCAGCGTCAACAACAGCGCGTACGCCCACATGGGCGACGCGACGCCGGCGATGAGGTCAGCCATGACCGCCGCCGGGGATCGGGCGGGGCAACGGATCCGTGCACACCGGCGTACCGTTGACGGGACGCGGCACCGGTGCCGTCGGGTCCCCCGTTCCCGACGCCCGAGCCGCCGCGGGTCGCCGGCAGGTCCCGTGCCGGCGACCCGCACCCGGCCTCCGCTGTCGGGCCTGCGACAGCACGCCTCCCTGCGCGCCCTCCCTCGATACGATCTTGGGCGCTCTCAGCAATCCCGCACAGGAGGCTCCTCGATGGTTTCCACCCTGCTCCGGGGCGTGCTCGCCCTGACCCTGGCGGCCGGCGGCGGCGCGCTCGCCGTGGCCGGTCCCGCCGAGGCGGCGGCAGTCAAATACCAGAACTGCACCGCGCTCAACAAGACCTACAAGCACGGCGTCGGCAAGAAGGGCGCGAAGGACAAGGTGCGCGGCACCACCAAGCCGGTCACCAACTTCACGGTGTCCACCACCGTCTACAACAAGAACACCCACCTCGACCGGGACAAGGACGGCGTCGCCTGCGAGAAGCGCTGACCCGCCACCGGCGGCGCGGCCCGGAAAAGCGGTCGCGCCGTCCGGTCGGCCAGCCGTACGGTCATCGCATGCGCAGCGCGGTGAGGACCACGACGCCGGGAGTTCCCGGCGCGCCGCACTGACGTTTCCGTCGACGAGGCCCCGGGGCGATCCGCTCCGGGGCCTCGCGGCGTTCCGGGCCAGCTCGCCTCCGGGTCGTACCCGATCAAGGAGAGCGACATGATCGACCACCGTAGGCTCGGCCGGGACCTGGAACTGTTCGTCACCGACCCGCTCGCGGGCGCCGGCCTGCCGATCTGGCTGCCGGCCGGCGCCGCCGCCCGGCACGCCGTCGAGGAGTACGTGCGGGAGCTGGAACGCCGGGCCGGCTACCGGCACGTCTACTCGCCGCCCCTGGGCCGGCGGGAGCTGTTCGAACGGTCCGGGCACCTGGGCTGGTTCGCCGACGACATGTTCCCGCCGATGCGGCTGAGCGCCGACGACGAGTTCGTGCTGCGCCCGGCGCTCTGCCCGCACCACGCGCTGGTGTTCCGCGCCCGCGGCCGGTCCTACCGGGAGCTGCCGCTGCGCGTCGCCGAGCTGGGCGGAATGTACCGCGCGGAGCGCTCCGGCGTGCTCGGCGGGCTGTCCCGGGTGCGCGCCATCTCGCTCAACGACGCGCACAACTTCTGCGCGCTGGAGCAGGTCGGCGACGAGATCCGGGAGATCCTGCGGCTGATCGGCGAGGCGCACGCCGCGCTCGGCGTCCGGCCGGCCGGGTTCCGCCTGTCGCTGCGCGGGCCGGGGCAACGGTACGTCGGCGACGACGCCGGCTGGGCGCGGGCCGAGGAGCTGCTCCGCGCCGCGCTCGACGGGGTGGACGCCGTCGAGGCCCCCGGTGAGGCGGCGTTCTACGGTCCGAAGATCGACATCCAGATCGTGGACGCGGCCGGCCGGGAGTCGACCATCTCCACCGTGCAGCTCGACTTCGACAAGCCGGAGCGGTTCGACCTGTCGTACACCGACTCGGACGGGCGGCGGAAGCGGCCGGTGATGGTGCACCGGAGCCTCGTCGGCAGCATGGAGCGGCTGTTCGCGTACCTGATCGAGGTGCACCAGGGCGCGTTCCCGGCCTGGTACGCCCCGGTGCAGTTGCTCCTGCTCCCGGTCGACGACGCGCAGGCCGACGCGGCCGGTCGGCTGGCCCGGGAGGCGGAGGCGGCCGGCCTGCGGGTCGAGGTCGACGCCGGTGGCTCGCTCGGCGCGCGTATCCGGGACGCGTCCCGCCGGCGCGTCCCGTACGTCGGGGTGCTCGGCGCCCGGGAGGCGGCCGACGGCGCGGTGTCGCTGCGCCTGCGCGACGGGCGCGGGTTGGCCCCGATGCCGGCCGCGGACGCGTTGGCCCTCATCGGCGCCGTGGTGGCGAGCCGGTCCGCCGGCCTGCTCCCGCCGGCCTGACCCGGCCGCGCCGCCCGGGTGACGGGCTGTCACCCGGGCGGCGCGCGGTGTCCGGGCTGTCGCCGGGTCCACTGTCAGTTCCCGGCCGGCGCGCCGGCCGGACGCATCCCGGCCGCCGGGCCGGCGGGCGCCGGCGCGGGCACCTCGTCGGAGATGACCGCGCCGGTGAACTGCGCCCGGTAGAGCCGGGCGTACGCGCCGTCGGCGGCCACGAGCTGGTCGTGGGTGCCCTGCTCGACGATCCGGCCCTGCTCCATCATCAGGATCAGGTCGGCGTCGCGGATGGTGGACAGCCGGTGCGCGATGACGAAACTGGTCCGGTCGGAACGCAGCGCCGCCATGGCGCGTTGGAGCAGCACCTCGGTACGGGTGTCCACCGAGCTGGTCGCCTCGTCCAGGATCAGCAGCGACGGCTCGGCCAGGAACGCCCGCGCGATGGTGATGAGCTGCTTCTCGCCGGCGCTGACGTTGCTGCCCTCCTCGTCGATCACGGTGTCGTAGCCGTCCGGCAGGCTGCGCACGAACCGGTCCACGAACGTGGCCCGGGCCGCGGCCAGGATCTTCTCCTCGGTGGCGTCCGGCCGCCCGTAGGCGATGTTGTCCCGGATGGTGCCGCCGAAGAGCCAGGTGTCCTGGAGCACCATGCCGATCCGGCCACGCAGGTCGTCGCGGCGCATGGTGCTGATGTCCACCCCGTCCAGCGTGATCCGCCCGGCGTCCAGCTCGTAGAAGCGCATCACCAGGTTGACCAGGGTGGTCTTGCCGGCGCCGGTGGGACCGACGATGGCGACCGTGTGCCCCGGCTCGGCGACCAGGGAGAGGTCGTCGATCAGCGGCTTCTCCGGGTCGTACCGGAACGAGACGTGCTCGAACTCGACCCGGCCGTGCGGGTCGGCGACCCGGCCCGGCTCGCCCGGGTCGCGGGTCTGCTCGTCGGCGTCCAGCACCGCGAAGACCCGCTCGGCCGAGGCCACCCCGGACTGGAGCAGGTTGGCCATCGACGCGACCTGGGTGAGCGGCTGGGTGAACTGCCGCGAGTACTGGATGAACGCCTGCACGTCGCCGAGGCTCATCGCGCCGGAGGCCACCCGCAGGCCGCCGACCACCGCGATCGCGACGTAGCTGAGGTTCCCGATGAAGAACATCGCCGGCATGATGATCCCGGAGACGAACTGCGCGCCGAAGCTGGCGGCGAACAGCTCGTCGTTCTTGGTCCGGAAGGCGGCCTCGACCTCCTTCTGCCGACCGAACACCTTGACCAGCTCGTGCCCGGTGTACGCCTCCTCGATCTGGGCGTTCAGCTCACCGGTGTGGGTCCACTGGGCGATGAACTTGCGCTGCGACCGCTTGGCGATCTGGCCGGTGACGATCACCGACAGCGGGATCGCGACCAGGGCCACCGACGCCAGCAGCGGCGAGATCCAGAACATCATCCCGAGTACGCCGACAACGGTGAGCAGCGAGGTGAGCAACTGGCTCAGCGTCTGCTGGAGCGTCTGCGAGATGTTGTCGATGTCGTTGGTGACCCGGCTCAGCAGCTCGCCACGCGGCTGCTTGTCGAAGTAGGGCAGCGGCAGCCGGTTGAGCTTGTCCTCCACGTCGGCGCGCAGCCGCAGCACGGTGCGCTGCACCACCCCGTTGAGCACCCAGCCCTGCGCCCACATCAGGAGGCTGGCGACCACGTAGAGCGCGACCGCGAACGCCAGCACCCGGCCCAGCCGGGGAAAGTCGATGCCGGCGCCGGGCACCACGTCCATCCGGGCCAGCATGTCGGCGAAGTTGCCGTTGCCCGAGGCCCGGGCCGCGGCCACCGCCGCCTCGGTGCTGGTGCCGGGTGGCAGTTGCCGGCCGATCACCCCGTTGAAGATGATGTCGGTGGCGTGGCCGAGCACCTTCGGCCCGACCACGCTGAGCCCGACGCTGGCCAGCGCCAGGGCCAGCACCCCGGCGAGCGGGAGCCGGTGCGGCCGGAGCCGCCCCAGCAGCCGGCGCGCGGACGGGCCGAACCGCATCGCCTTCTCGGCCGGCATGCCCATGCTCATGTGCGGCGGGCCGCCGGGCCGCCGCCCGGCCGCCGGCAGCCGCTTCGGCTCGCCCCCCTGCTGCTGGGGTAGGGCGGTCGTGCTCTTCTCCGCGCTCATGCCCTCACGGCCCTCACGGCCCTCGCTGCGTTCGGTGCGTTCGGTGCGCTCGGTGCGTTCGGTGCGTTCGCTCATGCCGGCACCCCCGCGGTCTGCTGGGACGCCACGATCTCGGCGTACGTCGGGCAGTTCTCCAGCAGTTCCTCGTGTCGTCCCATGCCGACGACACCCCCGTCCTCGAGCACGATGATCTGGTCGGCGTCGACGATCGTGGAGACCCGCTGGGCCACGATCACCACCGCGGCGTCCGCGGTGACCGGCTTGAGCGCGGCCCGCAGCCGGGCGTCCGTGCCGAGGTCGAGCGCGGAGAAGGAGTCGTCGAAGAGGTAGATCTCCGGTTTGCGGACCAGCGCGCGGGCGATGGCCAGGCGTTGCCGCTGACCGCCGGAGACGTTCGTGCCGCCCTGCGCGATCGGCGCGTCCAGCCCGCCCGGCATGTCTTCGACGAAGTCGCGCGCCTGGGCGATCTCCAGCGCCGTCCACAGGTCGGCGTCGGTGGCCGCCGGGTTGCCGTAGCGCAGGTTGCTCGCCACCGTGCCGCTGAACAGGTACGGCCGTTGCGGCACCAGCCCGATCCGGCGCCACAGCTCGTCCGGGGCCAGCTCGCGGACGTCCACGCCGTCGACGAGCACCGCGCCGGCGGTGGGGTCGACCAGCCGGGGGATCAGCGTCAGCAGTGTGGTCTTGCCGGCGCCGGTGGACCCGATGATCGCCGTGGTCCGGCCCGGCCGGGCCCGGAACGAGATGTCGTGCAGCACCGGCGCGGTGGCGCCCGGGTACTGGAAGCCGGCGCCGCGCAGTTCCAGCTCGCCGTGGCCGGTGACCTCGGTGACCGGGTCGGTCGCCGGCACCACCGATGAGTCGGTGTCCAGCACCTCCTGGATGCGTTCGGCGCAGACCGCGGCGCGCGGCACCATCATCAGCATGAAGGTGGCCATCATGACCGCCATCAGGATCTGCATGAGGTATTGCAGGAACGCGGTGAGCGCGCCGACCTGGATCTCACCGGAGTCGACCCGGGCCGCGCCGAACCAGAGCACCGCGACGCTGGACACGTTGAGCACCAGCATCACGATCGGGAAGATCAGCGCCTGGAGTCGGCCGATGCGCAGCGCGGTCGCGGTCAGTTCGGTGTTGGCCACCGCGAAGCGGTCGGTCTCGTACGGCTCGCGGACGAAGGCCCGGACCACCCGGATGCCGGTGATCTGCTCGCGCAGCACCCGGTTGACGGTGTCGATCCGGGTCTGCATGAGCCGGAAGCCGGGCACCATCCGGCGGATGATCAGGCCCAGCGCGACGGCCAGCACCGGCACGCAGACCAGCATCAGCCAGGAGAGCCCGACGTCCTCGCGCAGCGCCATCACCACGCCGCCGACGCTCATGATCGGTGCCGCCACCAGCATGGTGCAGCTCAGCAGCACCAGCATCTGCACCTGCTGGACGTCGTTGGTGTTGCGGGTGATCAGCGACGGCGCGCCGAACCGGGCGACCTCACGGGCGGAGAAGCGGTTGACGTGGCCGAAGATGGCGCCGCGGACGTCCCGCCCGAAGCCCATCGCGGTGCGGGCGCCGAGGTAGACGGCGGCGATCGAGCAGGCGATCTGGAGCAGGCTGACCACCAACATCCACCCGCCGGTACGCAGGATCTGGTCGGTGTCGCCGCGCGCCACGCCCCGGTCGATGATGTCGGCGTTCAGGCTGGGTAGGTAGAGCGAGGCCATGGTGCCGACGAACTGGAGCGCCACCACGGCGGCCAGTGGTCGTCGGTACGGGCGTAGGTGCGTCTGGAGCAGGCGGATCAGCACGGATGTCTCCCCGTTGGCGACTCGGTGTCGGACTCGCTGTCGGACTCGCTGTCCCGGTTCAACCGACGGAGGTCCCCGTCGGACATGCCGGTGATGATTTCGGTCAGGAATTCGCGGATGATCGCGCGCTTGGCCGGGTCGGCGTCGACCGACGTCAGTGGGCGGTCGCTGTGGATCATGTCGATGATGGCGCGGGCGTGCTCGTGCCCCTTGTCGGTGAGCGTGAGCCGGACGGTCCGCCGGTCCTCGGGACCGCGTTGCCGGCTGACGAAGCCGTCCCGCTCCAGCGTGTCGACGATGCCGGTGAGCGTCGCCGGTCGGACGAAGCACAGCTCGGCCATCTCCCGGTGGGTGGCCTCGCCGGAGCGCAGCAGGATCATCAGCACGCGCATGCCGGCGGAGGTGAGGCCGTGGTGCTCGGCCAGGTAGCGCCCCCAGTGCTGCTCGACGACGTGGCCGGCGATGGAGATGAGCCGGCCGAGCGGCGCGTGCTGCAACGCGTCGGGGAAGCGGACGAGCGGTCCCATGTTCACGGCCGCCAGATTAGCGCCCGAATCATCAGGCCCCAAACTAATTACTGAGAATTGCCTCAGTCGCGTCCGTCACGGGGCGGCCGGGCCGGCCCCGGCTCGTCCGGCGCGGTGGCGACGTAGTCGCGCATCACGCCCGCGACCTCGCGCAGGAACGCCGCGGTGGCCTCGGCCTGCTCCGGGGTGAGCCGGGCGACCGCCCGGTCCACGCCGACCAGCATCGGGCGCAGCGCCTCCAGCACCTCGCCGACCGCGTGTTCGGTCACCTGGAGGCTCAACCGCCGGCGATCGTACGGGTGCGGGGCGCGGGCGACGTGCCCGGCCCGGACCAGTCGGTCGACGAGCGTGGTGGCCGATGCGGACCGGATGCCGAGCCGGTTGCCCAACTCGACCGGGCCCAGCGGCTCGGGGCTGGAGATCAGGTGGTCGATGGCCGCGGCGTCGGTCGCGCCGATGCCGAGGCGGCGGGCCAGCGCGGCCCGGGTGTCCCCGGCGACCCGCAGCATCTCGCGCAGGGCGCGGGCCGCTTCACTGCTCGGCGGCGGGCCGGTGCGCCCGGCCGGTCCGGTCTCCCCGGTTGACGGCACCCCCTCCATGGGTTAAAGCTAGCATCTCGGGTAGCTAGAAAATCTAGCTAAAGGGGAGGGGTGCCATGCGCACCGAGGGGCGCGGACGCTGGCTGGGACTGCTCGCCATCAGCCTCGGCGTGGCGATGATCATCGTGGACGCCACCATCGTGAACGTCGCGGTGCCGCAGATCATCCGGGACCTGGACATCACCTCCACCGACGCGCAGTGGGTCCAGGAGGCGTACACCCTGGTCTTCGCGTCGTTGCTGCTGGTCGCCGGCCGCTTCGCCGACCGGTCCGGGCGGCGGCGGATGTTCGTCATCGGGGTCGGCGTGTTCGTGGTGGCCAGCGTGCTGGCCGCGTTCGCCGACTCCGGCGAGACGCTGATCGCCGCCCGGGTGCTCCAGGGCATCGGTGGCGCGATGATGCTGCCCACCTCGCTCTCCCTGCTCAACGCCAACTTCACCGGCCGGGAACGGGGCATCGCGTTCGCGGTCTGGGGCTCCACCATCGGCGGCGCGGCGGCGCTCGGGCCGTTGCTCGGCGGCTGGCTCACCACCACGTACTCCTGGCGGTGGGCGTTCGGCATCAACGTCCCGGTCAGCCTCGCCGTGATCGTGGGCACCCTGCTGCTGGTCGCGGAGTCCCGCGACGACCGCGCCGAACGCGGCGTCGACCTGCTCGGCGCGCTGCTCTCCGTGGTCGGCATGACCGGCGTGGTGTTCGCGCTCATCGAGGGTCGCACCTACGGCTGGTGGGAGCGGGAGCGCCCGTTCACCCTGTTCGGCCTGGACTGGACCGCCTCGATCTCGCCGGTGCCGGTGGCCGCGCTCGCCGGGCTGGCCGCGCTCGGCGTCTTCCTGGCCCAGCAGATCCGCCGCAACCGGGCCGGCCGACCCGCGCTGCTCGACCTGTCGTTGTTCGGCATCGGGTCCTTCCGCAACGGCATCCTGGCTGCCGCGATCGTGAGCCTGGGCGAGTTCGGCCTGCTCTTCGCGCTGCCGCTGTGGTTCCAGAACGTGCTCGGCTACAGCGCCTTCCGGACCGGCCTGGCGCTGCTGCCGCTCGCCGTCGGCAGCTTCCTGGCCAGCGGCATCGGCGCGCCACTGACCCAGCGCTGGGGCGCGGCCCGGGTGGTCCAGCTCGGCGTCGCCGCCGAGCTGGTCGGCGTCGCCGGGCTCGGCCTCGTGGTCGCGCCGGACACCCGCTGGTGGGCCCCGGTGGCGTTCCTCTTCGTCTACGGCGTCGGCGTCGGCCTGGCCACCGCGCAACTCACCGGCGTCTCGCTGGCCGAGGTGCCGGTCCGGCGCAGCGGGCAGGGCTCCGGGTTGCAGAGCACTGCCCGGCAGGTCGGGTCGGCGCTCGGCATCGCGGTGCTCGGCACCGTGCTCTTCGCCGGCCTGGGCGGGCTGCTCGGCGACCGGCTGGCCGACCAGCCCGGCCTCGACCCGGCCGGCCGGGACCAGGTGGTGACCGCGGTGAAGGAGAGCGCCGGCGCGGCGATCGGCGGCCTGGCGGCGGATCCGCGTACCGCGCCGGTGGCCGAGGAGGCGAAGGCGGCCTTCTCCGACGCCACCCGGTACGCGGCCTTCACGGCGGCCGGGTTCCTGCTGGTCGGCCTGCTCGCCTGCCTGCGCCTGCCGAGCGTCCGCGCCGACGCCACCGGGGACGCCCCGTCGACCGGGGCGGAACCGGCCCGGGTCTGAGCCGAACGCGGGCCCGGGCGGTCAGCCGCCCAGCGCGATCGCCAGCGCGGCGGCCACGAACACGACCTGGAGCGCCGTGCGGGCGGCGAGCGGGGTGACCGGCCGTCCGCCGAGCGTCAGCCGGCGGCGGGCGGCCGAGACGTTGGCCGGGAACATGGCCAGCATCAGCAGCGCCAGGCCGGCCGCCGCCCCGCGTGCGGTGGCCGGCACGAGCAGGGCGAGCGCGCCGACGAGCTCCAGCACGCCGGTGAGCGTGACCAGCAGGCCGGGCCGGGGCAGCGCCGGCGGCACCATGGCGATCAGGTCCGCCCGGCGGGACGCGAAGTGGGCCGCGCCGGTCAGCAGGAACATCAGCGCCAGCCCGACCCGCAGCGCGGGATGCCAGCCGTCGAGCGCGTCCACGCCGAGCAGGCCGGCGATCCGGGCCGTGGCGGTGCCGGCGAGAAGTGCGATCAGGGGTGCCACTGGTGATCCCTCCGACGAGCAATCTTGTCAGCGACAAGATTGCCGCCACCGTCGGCATCTTGTCAATGACAAGTTATGGTGGGGGCATGACGTCCTCCCGCGCCTACCACCACGGGGACCTGCGCCGCGCGCTGCTCGCCGCCGCGGTCGAGGCGATCACCGAATCCGGCCCGGCCGCGCTGAGCCTGCGCGATCTCGCCCGCCGGGCCGGCGTCTCGCACGCGGCGCCCACGCACCACTTCGGTGACAAGGCGGGACTGCTCACCGCGCTCGCCACGCAGGGCTTCGACCTGCTCGGCGATGCGCTGCGGGGTGCGGGCGACGACTTCCGGGAGAGCGGCGTCGCGTACGTCGTCTTCGCGGTCCGACACCGCGCGCACTTCGAGGTGATGTTCCGTCCGGACCTCTACCGGGCCGACGACCCGGACCTGCTGGCGGCCCGGCAGCGGACCGGGGAGCTGCTGCGCGGCGGGGTGTCCCGGCACACCGGCCGGGAGCCGGACGTGGACGCGCTGGCCGCCTGGTCGATCGCGCACGGCTTCGCCGAGCTGTGGCTGGCCGGCGCCCTGCCCGACCGGGTCGGCGCCGACCCCGAGCCGGCCGCCCGTACGGTGGTCGGCCGGCTGTTCCGCTGAGCCGTCACCAGCTCGTCGGCAGCGGCATCCCCTCGGTGTAGCCGGCGGTGCTCTGCACCCCGACCAGCGCCCGCTCGTGGAACTCGTCGAGCGTCCGAGCGCCGGCGTAGGTGAACGCGCTGCGTACCCCGGAGACGATCTCGTCGATCAGGTCCTCGACGCCCGGCCGGTTCGGGTCGAGGTACATCCGGGCCGAGGAGATGCCCTCCTCGAAGATCGCCTTCCGGGCCCGGTCGAACATGCTGTCCTCGGCGGTCCGCGCGCTCACCGCCCGGGACGAGGCCATGCCGAAGCTCTCCTTGTACCGCCGGCCGTCCGCGTCGGTGTAGAGGTCGCCGGGGGACTCGTAGGTGCCGGCGAACCAGGAACCGACCATCACGTTCGAGGCGCCGGCGGCCAGCGCCAGCGCCACGTCGCGCGGGTGACGGACGCCGCCGTCGGCCCAGACGTGCCGCCCCAGCGCACGGGCCGCCGCCGCGCAGTCGAGCACCGCGGAGAACTGCGGTCGGCCCACCCCGGTCATCATCCGGGTGGTGCACATCGCGCCCGGCCCGACGCCCACCTTCACGATGTCGGCGCCGGCCTCGACCAGGTCGCGTACCCCGTCGGCGGTGACCACGTTGCCGGCCGCCACCGGGACGGCCGGGTCGAGCTTGCGGACCGCCCGCAGCGCCTGCATCATCCGCTCCTGGTGGCCGTGCGCGGTATCCACGACAAGCGTGTCCACCCCGGCCTCCAGCAGCGCTGCGGCCTTGCCGGTGACGTCGCCGTTGATGCCCACCGCCGCCGCGATGCGCAGCCGGCCCCGGTCGTCGACCGCCGGCCGGTACAGCGTCGCCCGCAGCGCGCCCGCCCGGGTCAGCACGCCGACCAGGCGGCCCTCGGCGTCCACCACCGGCGCGAGCCGCCGCCGGCCCGCCGAGAGCCGTTCGAATCCGGTACGCGGGTCCGCGTCCGCCGGCACGGTGTGCAGCTCGGTGGACATCACGTGCCGGAGCTGGGCGAAGCGGTCCACCCCCACGGTGTCCGCCTCGGTCACCACGCCCACCGGTCGGCCGTCGGTGTCGACCACGACCACCGCGCCGTGCGCGCGCTTGGGCAGCAGGTGGATGGCGTCGCCCACGGTGTCGGTCGGGCCGAGCGTGATCGCCGTGTCGTGCACCAGGTGCCGCTGCTTGACCCAGCCGACCACGTTGGCGACGACCTCGATCGGGATGTCCTGCGGGATCACCGCGACCGCACCCCGCCGGGCGACGGTCTCGGCCATCCGCCGGCCGGCCACCGCGGTCATGTTCGACACCACGAGCGGGACGGTGGTGCCGGTGCCGTCGCCGGAGGACAGTTCGACGTCGAGCCGGGAGCCCACCTCCGAACGGTTGGGCGCCATGAAGACGTCGTTGTAGGTCAGATCGTGCGCGGGAACCGCGCCATGGAGGAACCTCACCCGAACATCATTCCCGCTCCCGGGGCGTCCCGCCGCCGGTGGTGGCCCAGACCACCCGGCCCCGCGCGGTGAGAAGGGCCCCCTTCTCCACCGCAGGCGTTAGGAAGGTGCCCTTCCTTAACCCTCGATGGTGCAGATGGGGGCGCCCGCGGTGATCACGGCGCCCACCTCGGCCGCGAGGCCGCTCACCGTGCCGGCCTTGTGCGCGTGCAGCGGCTGCTCCATCTTCATCGCCTCCAGCACGACGACGAGGTCACCCTCGGCGACCGTGTCGCCGTCCGCGACGGCAATCTTGACGATGGTGCCCTGCATCGGAGAGGCGAGCGTGTCCCCGCCGACCGCGGCGCCCGCCTTGCCGCCGCCACCACGGCGGGCCGGCTTGCGGGCGGCGGGCGCGGCGGTCGCCGTACCCGCGCCGAGGCCGGCGGGGAGGACGACCTCCAGCCGCTTGCCGCCCACCTCGACCACGACGGTCTCGCGCTCGGCCGGAGCCTCGGCGGCGCCGGCGACAGCGGTGAAGGCCGGCACGGTGTTGTCGAACTCGGTCTCGATCCACCGGGTGTGCACGGTGAACGGCTCGCTGGTGAACGCCTCGTCCCGGACCACCAGGCGGTGGAACGGCAGCGCGGTGGCCATGCCGTCGACGACCATCTCGTCGAGCGCCCGGCGGGCCCGCTCCAGTGCCTCGGTACGCGTCTCGCCGACGATGATCACCTTGGCCAGCAGCGAGTCGAAGTTGCCGCCGATCACGTCGCCGGCCGAGATGCCGGTGTCCACCCGCACGCCGGGGCCGCTGGGCAGCCGCAGCGCGGTCACGGTGCCCGGCGCGGGCAGGAAGTTGCGGCCCGGGTCCTCGCCGTTGATGCGGAACTCGATGGCGTGCCCGCGCGGCGTCGGGTCCTCGGTGAGGCGCAGCTTCTCGCCGTCGGCGATGCGGAACTGCTCACGCACCAGGTCGATGCCGGCGGTCTCCTCGGTCACCGGGTGCTCGACCTGGAGCCGGGTGTTGACCTCCAGGAAGGAGATGGTGCCGTCCCCGCCGACCAGGTATTCCACCGTGCCGGCGCCGTGGTAGCCGGCCTCCCGGCAGATCGCCTTGGCGCTGTCGTGGATCTGGGCGCGCTGCGCGTCGGTGAGGAACGGCGCGGGCGCCTCCTCGACCAGCTTCTGGTGCCGGCGCTGGAGGGAGCAGTCCCGGGTGCCGACGACGATCACGTTGCCGTGCTGGTCGGCGAGCACCTGCGCCTCGACGTGGCGGGGCTGGTCCAGGTAGCGCTCGACGAAGCACTCGCCCCGGCCGAACGCGGCGACCGCCTCGCGGGTGGCGGACTCGAACAGGTGCGGGATCTCCTCCAGCGTGCGGGCCACCTTGAGGCCCCGGCCGCCGCCGCCGAACGCCGCCTTGATCGCGACCGGCAGGCCGTGCTCGGTGGCGAACGCGGTCACCTCGTCGGCGCCGGCCACCGGGTCCGGCGTGCCGGGCACCAGCGGCGCGCCGGCGCGCTGCGCGATGTGCCGGGCGGTCACCTTGTCACCCAGGTCGCGGATCGCCTGCGGGGTGGGGCCGATCCAGGTCAGCCCGGCGTCGAGGACGGCCTGGGCGAAGTCGGCGTTCTCGGAGAGGAAGCCGTAGCCGGGGTGCACCGCGTCCGCGCCGGCCCGGGCGGCCACGTCGATCAGCTTGTCGATGCGCAGGTAGCTGTCCGCGGCGGTGTCGCCCCCGAGGGCGTACGCCTCGTCGGCGAGCGTGGCGTGCAGGGCGTCCCGGTCGGAGTCCGCGTAGACGGCGACGCTGGCCAGACCGGCGTCACGGCAGGCGCGGATGACGCGGACGGCGATCTCGCCGCGGTTGGCGATGAGAACCTTGCGCACCTTGGGGGCTCCTCCCGGGAGGTCGATGCCGGGAGTGTATCGGCCGAGGTGCCGGCCCTAACGATCGCTCAGTGTGGGATGCCGCACTGTAGTCAAACTTGGTTATTACGCTTGTCCGGTGTCGGCGACGCGGATGATGATTCTGGGCCTGGTCAGGTGGATGCAGCCGGTGCACGGCTACGACGTGCGCCGCGAACTGCTCAGTTGGAGTGCGGACAAATGGGCCAACGTACAGCCCGGGTCGATCTACCACGCGTTGCGCAAGCTCACCGACGAGGGGCTGCTGCGGACCGTCTCGGTCGAGCAGGTGGGCGCGCGTCCGGCCCGCACCACGTACGAGGTGACGGCGAAGGGCGAGGACGAGTTCGAGACGCTGTTGCGGGCACAGTGGTGGCAGCTCCACGAGTCGCCGGACCCGTTCGCGGTGGCGTTCTCGTTCCTGCCGGCGCTGCCGCGCGAGGAGGCGGCGGCGGCGCTGCGCAACCGGGCCAACCTGCTGCGCGCCGGGGTGGAGTCGATGCGGGCCTCGCTGGACTCGGACTGGGTACGGGCCCGCAAGCCGGTGCACGTGGGCTGGATGTTCGAGCTGTGGCTGGCCCGGGCAGAGGCGGAGATGGCCTGGTGCGAGCGGATCGCGGAGCGGATCGAGTCCGGGGTGTCGTACCTGCCGGAGGGGATGGAACGGGCCGAGGGCTGGTCCGGCTGGACGGACGGTGACACGAAATAATCAAAGTTGACCACAAGAGCTATATCGCGTTAGCCTCGACGCGAACCGCTGACCGGTGGCCGGGTGCCCCCGGCCCGGACGACCAGGAGCAGAAATGATCGAGACCAGGGGGCTGCGGAAGTCGTTCCGCTCCCGCGCGGGTCGCGAGACGAAAACCGTGGACGCGGTCCGCGGCGTCAACCTCGACGTCGCCGAGGGGGAGATCTTCGGCTTCCTCGGGCCCAACGGCGCCGGCAAGACCACCACGCTGCGGATGCTCGCCACCCTCATCGAGCCGGACGGCGGCCAGGCCACCATCGCCGGCGCCGACCTGCGCAAGGACCCGTCCGGGGTGCGCCGCCGGATCGGCTACGTGCCCCAGGGCGGCAGCACCTGGGACGAGTCCAGCGCCCGCGAGGAGCTGGTGCTCCAGGCCCGCCTGTACGGCATCACCAAGGCCGACGCGCACCGACGCGCCGCCCGCGCGCTGGACGCGTTCCAACTCAGCGAGTACGCCGACCGCAAGTGCAAGACCTACTCCGGCGGCCAGCGCCGGCGCGTCGAGATCGCGCTCGGCATCATCCACGAACCGAAGATCGTCTTCCTGGACGAGCCGACCACCGGCCTCGACCCGCAGAGCCGTGCCCACATGTGGGACGAGATCCGCCGGCTGCGTACCGAGGGGATGACCGTCTTCATCACCACGCACTACCTGGACGAGGCCGACGCGCTCTGCGACCGGATCGCGATCATGGATCACGGCGAGATCGTCGCGGAGGGCACCCCGGCCGAGCTGAAGCGGGAGATCTCCGGCGAGGTGGTCATCGTCGGACTGGACGCCGCCACCACCCCGCAGGCCGCCGATCTGCTCGACACCGAGGCGTACGTGACCAAGCTGGAGACCGTCGACGAGGGCGGCCTGCGCCTCTACGTCGACGAGGGCGCCGTCGCCATCCCGCAGGTGCTGCGCCGCCTCGACCACGCCGGGCTGGAGCTGCGCTCGATCGAGCTGCACCGACCCAGCCTCGACGACGTCTTCCTCACCAAGACCGGCCGCTCGCTGCGCGAGTCCTGACCCCCGGAGAAGCCTGTCATGAAACTCGCCCGCGACACCTGGTTGATCTTCCAGCGCCAGGCCCAACTGCTGCTCCGCAACCCGGTCTGGGTCTTCGTCGGTGTCTTCCAGCCGGTGATGTACCTGCTGCTCTTCGCCCCGCTGCTCAAGCCAGCCCTGAACGCGCCCACCCAGGCCGCCGCGTACAAGATCTTCGTGCCCGGCCTGCTGGTCCTGCTGGCCATCTTCGGCGGCCTGTTCCAGGGCTTCGGCCTGATCGCCGAGCTGCGCGCCGGCGTCATCGAACGCTCCCGCGTCACCCCGGTCAGCCGGCTCGCCCTGCTGCTCGGCCGTGCCCTGCGCGACGTGGTCTCGCTGATCGCGCAGGCCGTCATCATCACGCTGCTGGCGGTCCTGTTCGACCTGCGCGTCTTCATCGGCTACCTGCTCCTGGCGTACCTGATGCTCGCCCTCATCGCGTTGATGACCTCGGCCGTCTCCTACGGCGTCGCGCTCAAGGTCAAGAGCGAGGACGCGCTCGCCCCGCTGATGAACACCGTCGCGCAACCGGTGCTGCTGCTCTCCGGCATCCTGCTGCCGCTCACCTTCGCCCCCGGCTGGTTGCAGGGCGTCGCCAAGTGGAACCCGTTCTCCTGGGCGGTCGACGGCACCCGCGCCCTGTTCGCCGGCGACCTGGGCAACGACAAGGTCTGGCAGGGGCTCAGCATCATCGCCGTGCTCGCCGTGGCCGGGGTCGTCTGGGCCGCCCGCCAGTTCGCCCGCAGCGTCCGGTGAAAGGCCGGGCCCCCTGTTAACGCTTCCGGTAGAGGTGGGGCCCCTTCTCACACCGCAGCGAGAGCTGCCTCTCACTGCTGGCGGGGTACCGGTCACGCGCGCGTAGCGTCGGGCCGGTGCCCCGCCTCACCCGTGACCGCACCACCTGGCTGGCCTACGCCCAGCTCGGCCTCTGGGGCTTCTTCCTCTACGGGTTCGGCCCCGTCGTACCGCTGCTCCGCGACGAGCAGGGCACCAGCGCCGCGGTGGCCGGCCTGCACAGCACCGGCATCGCGGTCGGCGCGCTGGCCGGCGGCGCGCTCTTCGCCCCGGTCGCCCGCCGCTACGGCCGCGGCCCGGCCGTCTGGCTCGGCCTCGCCGGCGTGGCCGCCGGCGTCGCCGCGCTCGGCGTGCTCCACCCGCCGCCCGCCACCATCGCCGCCGTCGCGGTCGTCGCCACCTTCGGCATGATGGTGATCAGCGGCGTCAACGTGGTACTCACCGCCCGGCACGGCCCGGCCGCCCCGGCCGCGCTCACCGAGGCCAACGCCGTGTGCGCCGGCATGGGCATCCTGGCCCCGCTGACCATCGGCGCCACCGTCGACGCCGGCCTCGGCTGGCGACCCGTGACCGCCGTCGAGGTCGGGCTGATCACGCTGGTCGCGGTCACCGCCCTGACCTTCCGGGTACGCCTGCCGAAGCGCGCCCCCGCTACCGCGGCTGCCGCCGTCCCCGTCGGGGCGCCGGCCGTCGTCCCCGCCGCGGGGCCGGCCGTCGTTCCTGCCGCGGCACCGACCGTCGTCCCCGCTGGGGCCGTCCCTGCCACGGGGCCGGCCGTCGTTCCCGCTGGAGGGCCGGCCGAGCTCGGCGCGGGTCGCCGCCCCGCTCGACCAGCCTCCCTCCGGGCTGCCGACGCCGACGGGCCGGCGGCGTCGGGACGGTTGCCGCGCGCGTACTGGATCGCCTGGGTGTTGATGGCGGTCACCGGCTCGATCGAGGTCTGCCTGTCGCTCTGGACCGCCGATGTGCTGCGTACCCACGCCGGGCTGAGTGCCGGCGGCGCGTCGGCGGCCGTCGCGGCGATCGTCTGCGGCATGTTCGCCGGGCGGGTCGCCGGGGGACGGGCGGCGCTGCGCTGGCCACCGGTGCCGCTGCTGCTCGGCGCGTTCACCGTGTCGCTCGCCGGGTTCGCGCTGTTCTGGGCCAGCCCGATCGGCTGGCTGGCGGTCACCGGCCTGATCGTGCTCGGCTTGGGCAACGCCCTGCACTACCCGCTGGCGATCTCCATCGCGCTGGCGGTGGCCGGCCCGGCCGCCGACCGGGCGGCGGGCTGGTCGTCGTACTCGATGGCGGTGGGTTTCGGGATCGCGCCGGTCGCGCTCGGCTGGGTGGCCGACGGCGTCGGACCGCACCCGGCCTTCCTGATGCTGCCATGCTTCATCGCGGCGGCCGTGCTGCTGACCGTCCGCCTGGGCCGCGCCCTGCCCCCGCTCAGCGCACCCGGGCGAGGGTTACCCCGTCGGCGATCGGCAGCATGACCACCTCGACGCGGGCGTCCGCGACGACCTCGTCGTTGAAGGCGGCGACCGCCCGGTCGTCCGCGTCACGCGGAGCAAGCACCCGGCCGGCGCGGAGCGTGCGGTCGACCGTGATCACCCCGCCGGGACACATCCGGGGCACCAGCTCGTCCCAGTGGACCGCGTTTTCGGCCGCGTCCGCGCCGAGGAACGCGAAGTCGAGGTACCGCTCCCGGGGCAGCTCACGCAGCCGGTCCGCGACCGGCCCGGTAAGCAGGTCGATCCGCTCCTCGACGCCGGCCCGCGCCCAGTGGCGGCGGGCCATCCCGGTGTCCCCCTCGAAGGTGTCGAAGCAGGCCAATCGGCCGCCGTCGGCCAACCCACGGGCGATCGCCAGCGCGGGCAACCAGGTGCAGGCGCCCACCGCCACGGCCTGCCGCACGCCGACCAGCCGGGCCAGGAACGTCAGGACCGCCACGTGCTCCGGCGCGACCCGCATGCCCGCCTCGGCCGGCAGGGCCGCCCGGGTCTCCTCGGCCAGGTCCCGGGCGATCTCGTCGGGCGCGGACCCGTGGGCCACCAGGTAGGCGTACAGCTCCGTGGTCAGCGGCAACGGCTTCGTGCTCATGCCCGGACGTTAGCCGAGATGTTCGATCTCCTGGCCGCCTGGCGCGACCTTCGTCCACAGGTCGACGACGCTCAGCCCCAACTCGCCGAGAAGCCGGCGCAACAGCGGCAGGGACAGCCCCACCACCGTGCCCGGATCACCCTCGATGCCGGTCAGGAACGCGCCGCCCAGCCCGTCGATGGTGAACGCCCCGGCCACCGCCAGCGGCTCGCCCGTCGCCACGTACGCCACGATCTCCTCGTCGCTGATGTCGGCGAAGTGCACCGTGGTCGAGGCGACCGCCTCCGCGCGGGCCCCGGCCGCCACGTCGATCAGACAGTGCCCGGTGTGCAGCACGCCGCTGCGCCCGCGCATCCGCTGCCACCGCCGGGTGGCGTCGGCCGCGTCCGCCGGCTTGCCGAGGATCTCGCCGTCGAACGCGAGCACCGAGTCACAGCCGAGCACCAGCGTGCGCTCGCCCGGGACGGAACGCAGCCGGCCGAGCACGGCCTGCGCCTTCAACCGGGCCAGTTCGAGGCACAACTCCTCAGCCCGGTCACTGACCACCTGCGACTCGTCGACGCCGCTGACCAGCACATCGGGCTCGATCCCGGCGGCCTGGAGCAGCTTGCGGCGGGCAGGACTCTGCGAGGCGAGTACGAGGCGCAGCGGCGCGGAGGTCGACACCCCGCCGACGCTACCGGCTCTCCCTCGGTGGTGGGTCGTCGGCACGTCGACGACGCCGCCAGACCAGATAGCCGCCGCCAGCGGCCAGCAGCACCCCGAGGGTCGCGAGGCCCCGGACCGTGCCGTCGTCACGGCCGGCCCCGGGCGCGGCTGCCGTCGGTGCCGGGGCGGTCACCCCGGTGGACTCGAAACCGAGCGGGGGTACGTCGGCGGTGAGTGCCGCGACCAGGTCGATCACCCCGTACCCGTACTGGTCATCGCGACCGGGCGGCCCCTTGTCGACAGCGGTCGCGGTAAGGCGGTGCGCGACCTCCTCGGCGGGGAGGTGGGGATATTTGGAGCGGATCAGAGCAGCAGCGCCGGCAACAATCGCGGTGGCATCCGAGGTGCCGCTGCCAACTCGGTAACCCCCGTTCAGCCCGGTGCTGTAGATGTCCACAGCCGGCGCGACCACGTCGATCTCCGGGCCGGCGACCGAGATGGCGGCATGGTTTCCGCTTCGATCAATTCCGCCGACCGCGACAACATCTGTCTCGCTTGCTGGATAGCCAACGAGCGAGGAATTGTTGTTATTGCCGGCCGCAGCAATAACAACGATGTCTGCCCGGATGGCGCTTCTGACAGCTCGTTGCAATTGAGGGTCTGGTGCGCCAGTAGCCGATATGCTGATCACCTGTGCATGATTTGATATGGCGTACTCGATCCCCCTAGCTAAGGCTTCTGAAGTTCCATCTCGGTGGGCTGGCGACGAGTATATTGGCAGAATCTTGGCTTTAGGGGCGATGCCTGAAGCGCCGCCTGCCTTGCTGCCATGGGCGGCAATTAACCCAGCCATCCCAGTGCCATGGCCGTCCTCGTCGCTACGGCCATCTCCCGACCCGCCAGGTATTACATCGGATCCCGGGAGTAAATTATCTGACAAGTCTGGATGGGGCTGAACTCCGCTGTCAGGAACCGCAACAACTACGCCTTCGCCTTGGCTTAAGGCGCGAGCTTCGGCTGCATTCAAGTATCTGAGGTGCCACTGAGATGCTTCGCCCGCGGCGGCTGTTTCGGTTGGCGGGACAAAAGTGTAACTTGCTAGTGCGAGAAATGATAACGTGATAATTTTGCTGCAAAATGTTATAACTCTCATCTGGGAAAGCCAATTGCCGGACCTGGGTCTATAGGCCCTTCCTCCTCAGGTGCTTGAACGATGGGATCGACTCCCTGGGTTGTCCGCCACGGGTTGTCGGCATCCCATTGGCCGGTTTCCTTCTCTGGTCGCTTGGAACCTCGACCGGAGTTGCTGAAGGGAATCGAATTTGCTGAGGTGGGACTGCCGCCGAGCGGGTGGATTCCCGGCAGGCTGCCCGGCTGAACCCTCCCGACACCTGGTCGCGAACCTGCTCCACCAGTGGGAGCTGTTCCGGCCGCTCCGCCCCCGATCACCCCACCAACGGGATTGACTCTGCGCGTAGCGCCTCCGCCAAGATGTTGCCCCGAAATCCCGGGCGGCAGCCCACCTATCAGTCCTCCGACGGGCGTGGGGCGTGGAGGAGTGAGCGAGGGAGGGGAACTCGCTCCAGACGCTCTGCGAGCTGGCTCGCCGTTTCGAGCAGGCTTGGGTGTCAGTGGCGGGGTTGGTGGAATTGGTGTTGCGGGGAGGGCCGGGCTGGAACCAACTGCTGGTGTTACGCCTGGGATGGTTGTTGGAGTCGCTGGTAAGGCCGGCCCTGGTGGTGTCGGCTTAAGAGCATTCCCTGCCCCGCCAAGAATCGGACCTACTCCGGGCGTCGGCGCGGTTGATATTTGGCGGATAGTTGTTCGGGATGTTTTTGGCTTACTTTCGGGAGTGCTGGATAGCGGGACAGGGATGACTGGGGGGATCATAGGCGCAGGGCTATCGACTCCTGCTGAAATCTCATCTACCTTCGGAACCGGTCTCGGTGGAGGTTGGCGCAGCATGACCTGGGCCAGTTGGAGTTCTCCGCTCAACCCCGTCATCAACCCGCGTGCCCGTACGTTCAACTGCTCCAGGTCGTCGTCGGTCACCGGGGGCCGCTCCGGCAGTCGGCTTCCGGCAACCGCCTTCGGGTCGGCGATCGTCGCCTCGTACGCCTGCTTCTGTCGCAGTTTGGTGGCGAACTCGTCGTACAGCGGTCGAAGTTCGCTGCGGGCGCTGCCGATGGCGCGCGCGGCGGCGGCGAGCGCGTCGTAGTTCGCGGCGGCGGCGTCGTGGGTGCGCTGCACCCGGTCGATGAGCTGGTCGAGTTCGCCGACGTACGCCTGGGCGGCGGCGTTGGTCTCGGGTGGCCACGCCTCGGCGAGACCGCGCCGGTATTCCCGGAGCCGGCCGAGGTGGGCCAGCGCCAGGTCGCACACCTTGCGCCAGCCGGCGACCTGTTTCCACTGACCGGCGGTGTCCTGGTCCTGGAGGCACGCCCACATGCCGAGCACGTCCATCAGTCGCCAGTCGGTGAGCCCGGAGGTGCGACCGCCGCCCCGTTCGATCACGGCAGGACCACCCGCCCCTGATCGGGGCCGGTGGGGTCGGTGAGTGGCGGGGTGGGGCGCGCCCCGGCGGCGGTGGTGGGGCCGGTGAGCGCCCGTTCGACGTCGGCGACCCGGGCGGAGGAGAAGGCGTCGGAGTCGTCGTAGCGGGCGGCGATCCGGCCGGCGGCCTCGGCGAGCCGGCCGGTGGCGGGTGCCAGGTCCCACACGGCGCTGACCGCGGCCTTCTGCGTCTCGTGGTGGGCCTGGAGGAACTGCACCAGCTCGATGAAGGCATCGGCCGGGTTGGGCACCGGGGCCTTCATGTCGTCGGCGATGTAGGAGAGGTGGGGCGAGTAGTTGCGCGTGACCTCGTCCTGTAGCCGGTCGGCGAACTCGCGCATCTGTCGGATATCGGCCTCGATGCCGCCGTAGCCGCGCAGCCAGCCGGCTGGCTGGTTGTCCTCCGGGATCATCGGACCTCCCTGCCCGTCACCGAACGGTTTCCCAGAGTGAGGTTAGTAGCTCCACACTGATCCTGGCAGTCCCGGCACCGCTCGCGTACGCGGGGAAGGTTTCAGCGGGGAAGGCCGGAGCTGCGCCACGCGCCGGGGCCGGCGACCGGCGTCGCGCCGGCCGGACGGGCGCTGCGCGTCCAGTGCGAGACGGCGGCCGGCGCGGGGGCCGTGACCGGGCGGGTGCGCACCATGACCGCGCCGACCAGGGCGGCCAGTTCCTCGGCGGTGGGCACGCCGCGGACGACCCGGAACATCGGCTCTTCAGCAGACATGACCCAAGGGTACGCGTCGCGAACTCGACCTTCGTCGTAGAGTGGCGTGCCGGCGGTGTGCGCGTCGGACCGGCCGGGTACCGTTTCTGCGATGTCGAACGCGCTTCCCCAACTCGTCGCTGACCGATACCGGCTCATCACGCCGCTCGGTCAGGGCGGCATGGGCCGCGTCTGGAAGGCGCGGGACGAGGTGCTGCACCGCGACGTCGCCATCAAGGAACTGGTCCCGCCGCCGGGTCTCACCCCGGACGAGCGTCGTGAGATGCGGGAACGCTCGCTGCGTGAGGCGCGCGCGATCGCCCGGCTCAACAACGTCAACGTGGTCCGCATCTTCGACGTGCTGCGCACCGACGGCGACCCGTGGATCGTCATGGAGTACGTCGCCTCGAAGTCGTTGCAGGACACGATCGCCGAGGACGGCCCGGTCTCGGTGGCCAAGGCGGTCGAGATCGGTCTCGGCGTGCTGGGCGCGTTGAAGGCCGCGCACAAGGCCGGCATCATGCACCGCGACGTGAAGCCGGGCAACGTGCTGCTCGGCGAGGACGGTCGGGTGGTGCTCACCGACTTCGGCCTGGCCACCATTCCGGGCGACCCGAACGTGACCCGCACCGGCATGGTGCTCGGCTCCCCGGCGTACATCTCCCCGGAGCGGGCGCGGGACGGCACCGCCGGTCCGGAGGCCGACCTGTGGTCGCTGGGCGCCACGCTCTACGCCGCAGTCGAGGGCAAGTCGCCGTACGCTCGCCCGTCGGCGATCGCCACGCTGGCCGCGCTCGCCACCGAGCCGATGCCGCCGCCGCGCAACGCCGGGCCGCTCAAGCCGGTGCTCCAGGGCCTGCTGCGCAAGGATCCGGACGAGCGGATCACCGCCGAGGTGGCGGAGCGCATGCTGCGCAAGGTCGGCGGCCGACGGGCCAAGGGCATCTCGCTGCTGGACGGCGTACGCCGGCCGGGGCCGAACGGTCCGCGCGCGCCGCGACCCCCGCTGGTGCCCGCGCCGCGCCCCGCCGACGACCAGGTCGAACGCGCTTCCACCTCGGCGTCCGGGGTGGCCGCCGCCGCGAGTGGGGCGGTCGCCGAGCCGACCGCGAAGGTGCCGGCGTCCACCTCGGACGCCGGACCGACCGCGAAGGTGCCGCCGCCGGTCGCCGATCCGACGACGAAGCTCGACGCCGATCCGCCGGTCGACGAGACCCGGGTGGACGACGCCGACCCGGCGCTCGACGAGACCCGGCTCGACGGTGAGCCGGTCGCCGCCGCGCCCGCGCAACGTCCGGCCCCGGCGCCGGTCAGCCCGGCTCCGGGCGGATCCGCGCCGGTCAGCCCGGCGGCGGGTGGCCCGGTGTCGTCGACCGGTCGGGCGACCGTGTTGCCGGGCGTCAAGGCGGCGCCGAACCGGCGCAACCTGCTGCTCGGCGCGCTGGTTCTGGTGCTGCTGGTCGGCCTGGCGGTGGCCGTGCCGCTGTTGAACAACGGCGACGACGACGGGGGTGACGGCGGCCGACCGACCACCGGTTCCTCGGTGGCGTCGGCGGTCCCGCCCGCGCCGAGCGCCAGCGCCTCACCGAGTGCGAGCGCGCCGTCGGCCAGCCCGTCGACCAGCCCGAGCCCGTCGGCCAGCCCGTCGCCGACCGGGTTCGTGCTGCCGGCCGGCTGGCGCTACTACACCGGCTCGAACGGCTTCAAGGTGCCGATCCCGAACGGCTGGCAGGCCCGGCCCGGCAACAACCAGGTCGTGCTCTACGAGGTGGGCGGCGCCCGCCGGGTGCTGTTCATGCAGTGGACGGACCGGCCGGAGAAGGACGCGCTCGCCGACTGGCGTGAGCAGGAGCCGTACCGGCGTTCGCGGGTCAACAACTACGAGCTTGTCGACATCGTCCCGTGCAAGGGCTACTACCGCACCTGCGCCGACTGGGACTGGCTGGAGACGCGCGACAACGGCACCCGTTTCCACGTGCGTAACCGGGGCGTGGCCACGGCCAGCAACCGGGGCTACGCGCTGCGCTGGGAGGTTCCGGCGAAGGACTGGCAGGCCAACCTGGCCGCCTTCGACGTGATCACCAAGGGTTTCGTGCCGGACCGGAAGAACTGACCCGGCGATTCCCGCGCCCGCGAAACTTGTTCGCATGACTTTCCGTAGTCGGGGGTATGAATGCCCCGACGACGAAGGAGGTGCGACATGGGTTACCGACGCAGGGACACCGGCCCCCGGCTGGCACTGTGGATGCTGGTCGCGCTCGGCGACGCCGTCCTGCTCCTGATCACCGCCGGCCTGTCCGCGCCGGTCGCGGTCCTCGGGGTGCTCACCCTTACCGTCGCCGGGGTCGCGGCGTGGCGCTGGACCCGTCGGCCTGCCGCGGTGCCCGTGCCGGTCGCCTCGCGCCGCCGGGCCTGAGCTTCGATCAGACGGTACGACGACAGCGGGACCGCCCCGGTTCGGGGCGGTCCCGCTCCGTGCACGTCCGTCAGGTGTTGTTGGCCAGCGCGATCAGCCGGGTGCGGTCGCCGTTCCAGTAGTTGCGGTCGACGTTGCCGCTGATGCCGGAGACGCTTCCGGTGCTGGTGTACTGCCAGAAGCTCCAGACCGGGGCGCCGGCCGGCAGCGTGCCGGCCGAGCTGGCCCAGCGGGCGAGCCACAGCGGGTGGTTGGCCCACGGCCCGGTCCAGCTACCGGTGCACTGGTTCCACCAGCTCGTGGTGGTGTAGATGACCGCGTACCGGCCGGTGCGGGAGCGGTAGGTGTTGAGGAAGTCCTGGATCCAGTTGCGCATGCCGGTGGTGCTCAGGCCGTAGCAGTAGCCGCCGCTGTACGGGTTGGCCTCGATGTCCAGCGCGGCGGGCAGCGTCCGGCTGTCGGCGGACCAGGCGCCACCGTTGCTGGCCAGGTAGCCGGCCTGGGTGGAGCCGGCGGAGATGTTCGGCCGGGCGAAGTGGTACGCCCCGCGGATCACGCCGGCGTTGTAGGCGTTCACGTAGTTCGTGTTGAAGTTCGGGTCCTTGTAGCTGGTGCCCTCGGTGGCCTTGATGAAGGCGAACTGGATGCCCGAGTTCCGCACGCTGGTCCAGTTGATGGTGCCCTGGTAGCGGGAGACGTCGATGCCGGGCGTGGTCGCCGCGGCGGCCGGTCCGGCGGTCGCCACGAGGGCCGCGGCCGCGGTGGCGGCGACGGCCAGGCCGGCGGCGAGGAGCCGGCGTACGGAGAGTCTGGTACGGGCCATGGTTTGCCTCCAGAGGACGTCAACTGATTGACGCCCATCTTTGGAGATAACTGCCCTGCATCGCAATAGGAAGCAAGGAAATTTTCATCGACGAGTATCGTCGTCCCTGGTGGCGCGCGAGTTCAGGTCAGCGGAGCACGCTCGGGTCAATCGCCCAGCGAAACGGCTCGGTGACCGTCAGTGTCTCGCCGGCCTTCGCCACCGCGTCCTCGACATAGTGCTCCCCGTCGAGCCGGTGCAGCCGCAGCGAGTGGCTGTCACCGTCCTGCTCGACCAGCAGGTACCACGGAATGCGGGCGATCGCGTAGAGCTGCATCTTGACCAGCCGGTCGGCGGCGGCGTTGCCGGGCGAGACGACTTCACACACCAGCCTGACCTCGCCGGCCTCGACCACGGTGCCTTCGTCGTCCGTGTCGGCGACGACCACGTCGGGGATGACCATGCGATTGACGCCGAGCCGTAGGTTCACCGCCTCGAACACCAACAATCCGAGCGGGCGGGCAGCCCGGCGCAGGCTGTCCACCAGGTTCCAGGACACCAACTGGTGCCTCTTGCTCGGGGCAGGGGTCACGATCAGGCTCCCGTCGAGCAGCTCGATGCGGTCGAGGCCGTGGTCCAACGCGAGGTAGTCGGTCTCGGTCCACAGACCAATGTGTGACCTCGGCGGCTCCCACGGAGCTGCGCTCACGAACCTCACCTCCGTTCCGGTGCCTCGTCCGATCAGTCTCACACTCTACGAGGCCGGGCCGGTCGATCGACACGACTCCGGCCGGTAGGCTCCCCGCCCATGCCCCTGATCGACGGTCTCACCACGCTCTGGGACACGCTGCTGAGCGCCCAGCCGGACCCGCCCCCGCTGCTGGTGGTGCTCACCGCCGTGGTCGCGCTCGCGGTGGTCGCCACCCGGTTGCCGTGGCGGATCGCCCGCAACGCGGTGACCATCGCCCACGAGGGCGGCCACGCGTTGGTGGCGCTGCTCACCGGCCGGCGGCTGCACGGCATCCGGCTGCACTCGGACACGTCCGGGCTGACGCTCTCCGCCGGCCGGCCCTCCGGACCGGGCATGATCCTCACGCTGCTCGCCGGCTACGTCGCCCCCTCGCTGCTCGGCCTGGCCGGTGCGTGGCTGCTGGCCGGCAACCGGATCACGCTGCTGCTCTGGGTCGCGGTGGCGCTGCTGCTGGCCATGCTGGTGCTGATCCGCAACCTGTTCGGCGCGCTGTCGCTGCTGGTCACCGGCGGTCTGGTGCTCGCCGTGTCCTGGTACACCCCGCCCCAGGTCCAGGCCGCGTTCGCCTGGACCTCGGTCTGGTTCCTGCTGTTCGGCGGCGTACGCCCGGTGTTCGAGCTGCGACGCCAACGCAGCCGGGGCCGGATGCCGGAGTCGGACGCCGACCAGCTCGCTCGGCTCACGCCGTTCCCGCCGCTGTTCTGGGTGGCCGTGTTCCTGCTGGTCAGCGTCGGCGCGCTGGTCGCCGGCGCGCTGCTGCTGGCCGGCCCGATCCTCGCCGACACCGGCCTCACCGGCTGACCCCTCCCCGCGCTCCGGCACCCGCCGGTCCGGTGCCCGCGCCGCGGCGCGGCACGCCTCGTCGCACCGGGACACGCCACCGTTCCGGGCGGTACCCGGCCCGGCGAGGCAGAATCGGACCGGTGCGATACGTGATCATCGGAGCGGGCGCGGTCGGCGGCACCATCGGCGTACTGCTGGCCGAGGCCGGCCGCGACGTGACGCTGGTGGCCCGCGGCGCCCACCTGGACGCGCTGCGCGAGCGGGGGTTGACGCTGCGGACGCCGCGCGGCACGGTGTCCGGCCGGCTGCCGGCGGCGGCCGGGCCGGGCGGCCCACCGTTGCCGGCCGACACCGTGCTGGTCCTCACCGTGAAGTCGCAGGACACCGTCGCCGCGCTGACCACCTGGGCCGACGCGCCGGTGGCGGGCGGCGGCACGGCGGGCGAGCGGCTCCCGGTCGTGCTGGCCCAGAACGGGGTGGCGAACGAACCCGCCGCGCTGCGGCTCTTCGCCCGGGTGCACCCGGTCTGCGTGTGGCTGCCCGCCACCCACCTGGAACCGGGCGTGGTGATCGCCAACGGGCACCCGCACCCGGGGATGCTGCACCTCGGGCGCTACCCGACCGGCGCCGACGACACCGGGCGGGCCGTCGCCGCCGACCTGACCGCCGCCGGGTTCGTCGCCCCGGTCCGCGACGACGTGATGCGCTGGAAGTACGGCAAGCTCCTGGCCAACCTCGGCAACAGCCTCCAGGCGCTGTTCGGCCGCGACGTGCCCGAGCCGCTGTCGGCCCGGGTCCGCGCCGAGGGCGAGGCGGCGCTGGCCGCCGCCGGTATCCCGCACACGACCCGCGAGGAGGAGGCCGCCGCGCGCGGTGACCTGGTGGCGCACCGACCGGTCGACGGCGAGACGCGGTCCGGCGGCTCCACCTGGCAGAGCCTCGCCAGGGGCGCCGGCTCCGCCGAGGCCGACCACCTCAACGGCGAGATCGTGCTGCTCGGCCGCCTGCACGGGGTGCCCACCCCGATCAACGCCGCGGTCCAGACCGCCGTCCGGCGGGCGGTCCGCGAACGGATCCCGGCCGGCGGCTTCCCCCGTGGGGAACTGGAGAAATTGGTCGGCTGAGCGGGCAACCCGAGCCGCGCCGCCAGGCGTGTCCCTGGCGAACACGGGGAGGTGGCAGTGCCCGACAGCGACGGCTTCGACGAGTTCTACCGGGGCAGCCGGCAACGGCTGCTCGGCTTCGTGTACGTGCTCACCGGTGACCTGGCCGAGGCGCAGGACGCGGTGCAGGAGGCGTACATCCGGGCCTGGCAGCGGTGGTCGACCGTGCGCGGGTACGACGACCCGGAGTCCTGGGTGCGGGTGGTGGCCAGCCGGATCGCGGTGAGCCGGTGGCGCAGCCTGCGCAGCCGGGCCCGTGCCTACCTGCGGCACGGGGCGGACGAGCACGTGCCGGCGCCGAGCACCGAGACGATGGATGTGGTGGCCGCGCTGCGCCGACTGCCCGAGGCGCAACGCACCGCCATCGCGATGCACTACCTGCTCGGCATGCCGGTCGCCGAGGTGGCCCGGGAGACCGAGGCGCCGGTCGGCACCGTCAAGGCCCGGCTGTCGAGAGGGCGGAGCGCGCTCGCCGGGCTGCTCGCCGTCGTGGATCTGGAAGAGGAGGCGGCAGATGCCTGACGACGTCACGCTCGTGGAGGCGCTGCACCGGGACCTGCGGACCGTCCGGTGGGCGGAGCCGGCGGAGATCCGGGCCACGGCCCGGCGGCGCAGCCGCCGGGCCGCCGCGTTGGCCGCCGTGTCGGTGGTGGTGGTCGCCGCGCTCGCCGCGACGATGGTGGACCGCGCCGGCGGCCCGCCGCCGCCCGCGGCCGACACCCTCCCCGGGTACGCGGAGATTCCGGTGGCGGCGATGCTGGCGCCGGGGGACGTGCCGGTCCCGACCGGTGAGCGTCTGGCCGACTCGAGTCTCGACGAGCCCGCCCGGGTCGACGACCTTCTCCAGCTCTGCGGTAAGGCCCAGGGTCTGCCGGCGGAGGAACCGCGCTCGCGTTACTCCCGTTCCCAGACAATGCTGGCCGCGGTCGTGGCCGGAAAGTCGCAGACCACTCCCGAAGTGGTGATCACCCAGGATCTCTACCGCATCGAGCCCGACGCGGCCCGCCGGTTCATCGGCGACCTGGAACACCGGGTGCGGGCCTGCGGTGCGTGGCAGGCGGCGGGCCAGGCCTACACCGATCGGGAAAGGACCGACGCCCGGGTCGAGCACCGCTGGACGATCGCCGAGAGCGGGTTCGCCGGCGACCAGGCGGTGCTGCTCCGACACACCGCCACGGTGCTGCCCGACGCGACGACGGGTCAGCCGCCCGGCTACCCGCCGGTGTTCGAGAGCCGGGTGGTCGTCCGGGTGGGTGACCTGGTCAGCGTCCTCGTGCCGGCGGGGGCGCTGCGTACCGACCTCCCCGACGCCCAGGTGCGCGAGGCGCAGATGCGGGAGGTGGCCCGGGCCGCCGCCGCGCGGATGTGCGTCGCCGCCAACCCCGGCTGCTGAACCAGGCCGCGTGTTGAGAAGGGGCCCCCGCTCTACGCGAGGCGTTAACAGGGGGGCCCTTCCTTACGCCTACAGCGGGATGTTGCCGTGCTTCTTCGGCGGCAGCGTCTCGCGCTTGGTGCGCAGCACCCGCAGCGCCCGGACGATCTGGGTCCGCGTCTCGTGCGGCGGGATCACCCCGTCGACGTAGCCGCGCTCGGCGGCGATGTACGGGTTGGCCAGCGTGTCCTCGTACTCGGCGATCTTCTCGGCGCGGACGGCGGCCGGGTCCTCGGCGTTCGCCAGCTCGGCGCGGTAGAGGATGTTCACCGCGCCCTGGGCGCCCATCACCGCGATCTGCGCGGTCGGCCAGGCGAAGTTGAGGTCCGCGCCGAGGTGCTTGGAGCCCATCACGTCGTACGCGCCGCCGTACGCCTTGCGGGTGATCACGGTGACCTTCGGGACGGTGGCCTCGGCGTACGCGTAGATGAGCTTCGCGCCGCGCCGGATGATGCCGTCCCACTCCTGCCCGGTGCCGGGCAGGAAGCCGGGCACGTCCACGAACGTCAGCACCGGCACGTTGAACGCGTCGCAGGTGCGCACGAACCGGGCCGCCTTCTCCGAGGCGGCGATGTCGAGCGTGCCGGCGAACTGCATCGGCTGGTTCGCCACCACGCCCACCGGGCGACCCTCGACGCGGCCGAAGCCGACCACCATGTTCTGCGCGTACAGCGGCTGCACCTCCAGGAACTCGCCGTCGTCGAGCACGTGCTCGATGACCCGGTGCATGTCGTACGGCTGGTTGGCCGAGTCGGGGATCAGCGTGTCCAGCTCCCGGTCGGAGTCGGTGACCGCCAGGTCGGCCGGGGCGTCGAACACCACCGGCTCGTCCAGGTTGTTCGACGGCAGGTACGACAGCAGCGCCTTCACGTAGTCGATCGCGTCCTCCTCGTCGGTGCCGAGGTAGTGCGCGTTGCCGCTGCGGGCGTTGTGGGTGCGGGCGCCGCCCAGCTCCTCCATGCCGACGTCCTCGCCGGTGACCGTCTTGATCACGTCGGGGCCGGTGATGAACATGTGCGAGGTCTGGTCGACCATCACGGTGAAGTCGGTGACCGCCGGGGAGTAGACCGCGCCGCCCGCGCACGGGCCCATGATCAGGGAGATCTGCGGGATGACACCGCTGGCCCGCACGTTGCGGAAGAAGATCTCACCGTAGAGACCGAGCGAGGCGACGCCCTCCTGGATCCGCGCGCCACCGGAGTCGTTGATGCCGACGACCGGGCAGCCGATCTTCATGGCCAGGTCCATCAGCTTGACGATCTTCTCCCCGAAGACCTCGCCGAGGGAGCCGCCGAAGACGGTGAAGTCCTGCGCGAACACGCAGACCTGCCGGCCGTCCACGGTGCCGTAGCCGGTCACCACGCCGTCGCCGTACGGGCGGGTGCGCTCCAGCCCGAAGTTCGTCGAGCGGTGCCGGGCGAACTCGTCCAGCTCGACGAACGAGCCCTCGTCGAGGAGCAGCTCGATCCGCTCACGGGCGGTCTTCTTGCCCCGCGCGTGCTGCTTCTCGACCGCGCGCGCCGACCCGGCGTGCACCGCCTCGTCGAGCCGTCGCTCCAGGTCCGCCAGCTTGCCGGCGGTCGTGTGGATGGTGGTCCCGGTCTCGGTAGTCACCCGTGGAATATAACGATGGTTCAGGTGGGTGAGGTTGTGCAGTGCGCCTCACCGCTTACCGGCGACCGGCGAACCCGGAGGGCCGTAGGCTGGCGGGATGCCCGGCTCGCCGTACACCGATCTGGACCGCCCGCCGCTGTCGGCGGCCCGGCTGCGGCGGGCGCTGGTCGCGCCGCACGGGCCCTGGCGCCGGTTGGAGCTGCTGGTGGAGACCGGCTCGACCAACGCGGACGTGGTGGCCGCCGCGCGGGCCGGCGAACCGGAGGGCCTGGTGGTGGTCGCCGAGCGGCAGACCGCCGGCCGGGGGCGGCGGGGCCGGGTCTGGCAGTCGCCGCCGCGCGCCGGCATCGCGACAAGCGTCCTGCTCCGGCCCGGGGAGGCGGTCGCCGAGCGCGGTTGGGCGCCGGTGCCGGCCACCGGGTACGGCTGGCTGCCGCTGCTGGCCGGCGTCGCGCTGGCCGAGGCGGTCCGCCTGCTGGCCGAGCTGGACGCCCGGCTGAAGTGGCCCAACGACCTGCTGGTGGACGGCGCGAAGTGCGCCGGGGTGCTGGCCGAGGCGGTGCCCGGCGACGGGGCCGTGCCGCCTGCGATCGTGGTCGGCGTCGGCCTCAACGTGACGCTGCGCGCCGCCGAGCTGCCGGAGAACCCGACCGGGCTGCCGGCCACCTCGCTCCAGCTCGCCGGCGCCACCGCCACCGACCGCGATCCGCTGCTGCGGGCGCTGCTGCGCTCGCTCGCCGACTGGTACGCGCGCTGGCGCGATGCCGGGGGCGACGCGGAGGCCAGCGGGCTGCGCGACGCGTACCAGGCCGGGTGCGCCACGATCGGCCGCCGGGTGCGGGTGCTGCTGCCGGACGGGCGCGAGGTGCACGGCACCGCGACCGGCGTCGACCCCGACGGCCAGCTCCTGGTCGACGCGTCCGGCGATACCCTCCGCCTGGCCGCCGGCGACGTCCTCCACCTGCGGTGAAAGGAGGGGCCCCCGCTTAACGCCTCCGGTATGGATGGGGCCCCTTCTCACCACCGGCGTCACGCGCTACGGCCGGTGCGGCGCGGCAGCGGCCCGCGCGGCCGATGCCGCCGGGGTGCCCCGACCGGTTACGGTCAGCGCGTCCGGTTCCGCGAGGAGGTTCGAAGTGGCGTTCCCCGAAGACGTGCTCACCGAGGACGAGCACGTCGTGCTGCACCTGCACCCGCACTGGAAGGCCCTGATCCGGCCGCTCCTGGTGCTGGCGCTCACCGTCGCGGCGGTGGTCGCCGGCTGGATCCTGCTGCCCGACGGCGACGGCGGCGCCATCGCGCTGTACGTCCTCGCCGGGCTCGGCCTGGTGCTGGTGCTCTGGCTGGGCCTGTGGCCGTTCCTGGTCTGGCGCAGCACGCACTACCTGTTCACCAACGAGCGGGTGCTGCTCCAGGAGGGCGTGCTCTCCCGCAACCGGCGGGACCTGCCGCTGACCCGGATCAACGACCACGCCATGCACCAGCGTTTCGTGGAGCGGATGCTCGGCTGCGGCACGTTGACCATCGAGTCGGCCGGTGAGCGGGGCCAGTCGGTGCTGCGCGACGTGCCACACGTGGACCGGGTGCAGACGAAGCTCTACGAGCTGGTCGAGGCCCACCACGACAAGCACAGCCTGGGCGACGGCGAGATGCGGGAGATGCTGGCCGACATGGCCGAGGGGAAGCCGCTCCGCGACCCCTCGTGAGCCGCGCCAGGGCGGGCGCCCACGTTCAGCGGCGGGCGCGGCGGGACGGGAACTCGGCGGCCAGTTCGGCGTCCAGGTCGGCGCGGAGCGCCCCGCCCAGCGCGGCGTCGACCGGAGCCGTACGCCCCTGGGGCGGCGTGTAGTCGCTCCTCGGGCGGCTCGCGCCCGGGGGCGGCTCCTCCTCCTCCAACTCGCTCACCGATTCGGCCAGCTCGGCGACCGGGTCCATCTCCGCGACGTTGTCCCACTCGTCGCGGGGCACGGCGTGCCAGGTCTCCTCGGCGTGCTTCGGCACCGGCTGGAACACGAACGTGCGGTAGGACCAGAAGCGGAACAGGGTGGCCAGCAGGACGCCGACCGTCTTCGCCACGTTCAACGCCAGCAGGCCGTGTACGCCGAGGCCGTACTTCGCCAACGCCAGGACGCCGAGTTCGATGACCAGACCGGCGCCGTTGAACAGGAAGAACAGGACGTATTCCCGCCGCAGGGCGGATTTCGGTCGATCCCGGTACGTCCAGTGCCGATTCATCAGATACGACGTGATAGTGGCGACGACGGTCGCGATCACGGTCGCCTTGAGTTGGCCGTCCCGGAAAACCGTGAGTGCCAGCGCATTGAACACCGCGTAATTGATGACGGTGTTGATACCGCCGACGATGCCGAACTTGGCCGCCTCGCGGATGAACTTCTGCCAGCGCTCGGACAGCAGACGGACTCCAGGCATGCGGAACACCTTAGGGCAGTGGGCAGGGCCGGCTGGGCCCGGCGGGTCGGGATGGGCGGTGCGTCACGCCCCGGACTCTCGATCTCGGCTCGGTGCCGGAACGGGGGGAGTTCCCGCCTCGACGAAGACGAATCGTCGGTACGACCAGAAGCGGAACAGCGTACCCAGGCCGGTGCCGACGATGAAGCTGGCGATGTTGTCGGCCAGGGGCGTCTGGAACACCGCCGGCCAGATCGCGCCCAGGCCGTAGCGGCTGATCGCCAGGCAGGCCACCGCGATGCCGAGGCCCACCCCGTTGAAGAAGAAGAACAGCGCGTACTCGCGGGCGGGGTTGGAGCGTTGGCGGTGCCGCCAGGTCCAGAACCGGTTGCCGAGGAAGGCGACCGTCGCGGCGACCACGGTGGAGATGGTCTTCGCCGCCAGCGGCGGCATGCCGCGCCCGCTCGACAGGTAGTTGAAGAGCGCGAAGTCGACGAGGAAGGCGAAGCCGCCGACGGTGGCGAACTTGCTCAGCTCGTGGATGAGGTGGCCGAAGCGGTGGAGCAGCGCTCCGAGCGGACCCGAACGGGTCGGCGGAGCCCCCGGTTGGTCCCCGGTCATCGTCGCGGCCACCCGCCGAGAGTACCGGTTGGGGGGAAGGGGGACCCGCCGCAACGGCGAGTCGGCCGCGGCAACTTCCCCGCCGTCCGCCGCGACCGGGTCGCCGGGAGGCGGTCCGGTGGTCCGTTCCGAATGTCTGTGAGCGGAGCGTAACCGACCGTACGAATGCATGCGGCGCATCACGTAATCCCGCATCCGCGGGTCGGGCGGTCGAAGGTTCGCCGAAGGATTTGCGTGAAACTGCGCGCGAAAGCGGGTATCAGATCGTGTAGCCGCAGCGTGGGCGTACCTTGTGCAGTTCTTCACAACCAGTCCCACTGACTGGGGAGGCAGCCCGGTTTACGCTGAGCCCAATCCCAGGTTTCCACGACGGCGGCGCCTCACCCGCCAGAACTCGTGCATCCCATAGATCGGTCAGCGTCGACCACAAGGAGATGTGACATGGTTGCTCCGGCTGTTGTTCGGGGTATCGATCAGGCCCCGACGTCCCACCCCAAACTGCTCGCCTGGGTCCGAGAGGTCGCGGAACTGACCACCCCGGAGCGGGTGGTGTGGGTGGACGGGTCCGACGAGGAGTGGCGTCGCCTCACCGACGAACTCGTCTCCAACGGCACCCTGATCCGGCTGAACCCCGAGAAGAAGCCCAACTCGTTCTACGCGCGGACGGACCCGACGGACGTCGCCCGGGTCGAGGAGCGCACCTTCATCTGCTCCGTCGACGAGGCGGACGCCGGCCCCACCAACAACTGGATGGCGCCGGCCGAGATGAAGCGGACGATGACGGAGCTGTACCGCGGCAGCATGCGCGGTCGCACCATGTACGTCATCCCGTTCTGCATGGGCCCGGTCGAGGCCGAGAACCCCATGTTCGGCGTCGAGATCACCGACAGCCCGTACGTGGTCGCCTCGATGCGGATCATGACCCGGATGGGGTCCTCGATCCTGGACGCGATGGGCGACGACGCCGACTTCGTGCACGCGCTGCACTCGATCGGCGCGCCGCTGGCGCCCGGCCAGCAGGACGTGGCCTGGCCGTGCAACGAGACCAAGTACATCTCGCACTTCCCGGAGACCCGGGAGATCTGGTCCTTCGGTTCCGGTTACGGCGGCAACTCGCTGCTCGGCAAGAAGTGCTACTCGCTGCGGATCGCCAGCGTGATGGGGCGCGACGAGGGCTGGCTGGCCGAGCACATGCTGATCCTCAAGATCACCTCGCCGGAGGGCAAGGTCTACCACATCGCCGGCGCCTTCCCGTCGGCCTGCGGCAAGACCAACCTGGCCATGCTGGAGCCGACCATCCCGGGCTGGAAGGTCGAGACCATCGGTGACGACATCGCCTGGATGCGGTTCGGCCCGGACGGCCGCCTCTACGCGATCAACCCGGAGTACGGCCTGTTCGGCGTCGCGCCCGGCACCGACTGGAAGACCAACGCCAACGCCATGCGGACGCTGGACCGCGGCAACTCGGTCTTCACCAATGTGGCGCTCACCGACGACGGCGACATCTGGTGGGAGGGCATGGGTGAGCCGCCGGCGCACCTGATCGACTGGAAGGGCAACGACTGGACGCCGGAGAGCGACAACCTCTCCTCGCACGCGAACAGCCGGTTCTGCACCCCGATCACGCAGTGCCCGATCCTGGCCGACGACTACTACGACCCGAACGGCGTGCCGATCGACGCGATCCTGTTCGGCGGCCGGCGGCGGGACACCGTTCCGCTGGTCAGCGAGGCGCGGGACTGGGTGCACGGCGTCTACATGGGGGCCACGCTCTCCTCGGAGACCACCGCCGCCGCGTCCGGCGCGGTCGGCGTGGTGCGCCGCGACCCGATGGCCATGCTGCCGTTCATCGGCTACCACGCCGGTGACTACTTCCGGCACTGGATCGAGATGGGCAAGGGCACGGACGGCGACGAGGCCAAGCTGCCCAAGATCTACTACGTCAACTGGTTCCGCAAGGACGCCGAGGGCAGCTTCCTCTGGCCGGGCTTCGGCGAGAACTCCCGCGTCCTCAAGTGGATCATCGGGCGCCTGGAGGGCACCGCCGACGCGGTGGAGACCCCGATCGGCATGGTCCCGGCGCAGGACGCGCTGGACATCGACGGCCTCGACATGACCCCGGAGGACGTCCGGATCGCCCTGAAGGTCGACCCGGAGGAGTGGCGCAAGGAGTTGCCGCTGGTCACCGAGTGGTTCGAGAAGTTCGGTGACAAGCTCCCCGGCGTGCTCTGGGCCGAGCTGGACGCGCTGCGCGCCCGGCTGGACGTGGAGCCGCAGAAGTAACAGGTGTGCCGGTTGCCCGCGCCGGGCAACAACGGATGCCATGAGGACGGCCGCCGAACCTGTCGAGGTCCGGCGGCCGTCCGCCGTCCGGGCGCTGACCACGCTGCTCGCCGTGACCGCGGGAGCCACCGTCGTGGTCGAGCTGCTCAACTACTGGTACGCCCCGGAGCAGGAGTTCGGCCTCGCGGTGCGCACCGGTTGGGCGATGCTCCGCTCGCTGGGTTTCCTGATCCTGATCGGGCACGTCAACCGGGGACGGGTGGCGGCCCGCCCGTTCGGGTTGATCCTGGCCGTGACCACCGTCTTCGCGGTGGGCCGCCTGATCGTGCCCCGGCAGGGGGTGCCGGCGCTGCCCGGCCTGCTCGGCTTCGCGGCGCTCACCGCGCTCTGCGTCGCCGTGGTGGTGCTGCTCTACCGCTCCGACGCGGTCCGGGCGCACCTGGTCCGGCACCGCAAGGGCCTGGTCGTCGAGGGCGGGACGATCGCCTGGCGTGAGGTGACGCCGAAGCGCCCACAGGCGAACGGGTGGCTGCTGACCGCCCGGGTCGCCGCGTTCACCTACAGCCCGTTGATGCTGGTGCCGGCGCTGGTGGCGACCGGGTCACTGCTGGACGGCGGGGTCGCCGCCGTACCCGCGGTGCTGTTCTGGATCGGCGCCGGCATCGCGGCCAGCTACGCGGTGCTGTTCTGCACCGCGTTCCTGCTGCGCGGCAAGGGCTGGGCCCGGCGGGCGCTGGTGGTGGTGACGTTCGGCGTGCTCGCGCTCGACCTCCCGCTCTGCTGGTGGCTGCTCGGCTCCGACGGCCTGATCCGCGACGGCGCCCCCCTCCTCACCGCCGCCGCCCTCACCCTCTACTCCCTCCACCGATCCACCCCCACCCCCTGACCCACCCCACCCCACCCCACCCCACCCTGACCCCGTTGATCAAGGAGTTTGCGTCAACTTCGAGCCGCTTTCCGACGCAAACCTCTTGATCAACGGGGTCAGGGTGGGGTGGGGCGGCGCGGTGGGGGGTTGGGGGAAGGTGGGCGGGGGAGGATTGGGGGGTGGGTGGTGACGCGGTGTGGGACGTGGTGGTGGTGGGGGCGGGTCCGGCCGGGGCGGCGGCGGCGCTCGCCGCGCGGCGGGCCGGGGCGACGCGGGTGCTGCTGCTCGACCGGCACGACTTCCCGCGGGACAAGGCATGCGGGGACGGGATCGCCGCGCACGCGCTGGACGTGCTCGCCGAACTGGGCGTGACCGGCGCGGTCGACGGATATCCGCCGCTGCCGGCGCTGCGCCTGGTCGGCCCCGGCGGCGGCGCGGTGGCCCGCGCGCTGCCCCGGCCCGCGTACACGGTGCCCCGGCGGGTGTTCGACGCGCGACTGGTCCGGGCGGCGGTCGGGGCGGGGGCCGAGCTGCGGCGGCACACCGTACGCCGGGTGGAGGTCGGCGTCGACCGGGTGGTGCTCGACGGGGAGTTGACCGCCCGCGCGGTGGTCGGCGCGGACGGCGCCGGCTCGGTGCTGCGCCGGGCGCTCGGGCACCCGGTGAACCCGGACCGGCACCTCGCGCTCGCCATCCGCGGCTACGCGCCGGCGCCGCCCGGCCCACCCGAGCAGCTCATCGTGACCTCGGCGGCGCGCTGGCCCGCGTACGCGTGGGTGTTTCCGATCGGCGACGGGCGGGCGAACGTCGGGTACGGGGAGGTGCTGCGCGGCGAGCCGCTGACCCGCGCGCACCTGCTGGACCGGATGGCGGCGCTGCTGCCCGGCACCGACCCGGCCACGGTGACCGACCTGCGGGCGCACCACCTGCCGCTCTCCACCCACCGGCCGGCGCCGGGCCGGGGCCGGGTGGTGCTGGCCGGCGACGCGTTGTCGTTGATCAACCCGTTCACCGGCGAGGGCATCTTCTACGCGTTGCGCTCCGGCGCGCTGGCCGGGGCGGCGGCGGCCGGCGCGCCCGCCGAGGCGGCCCGGCGGTACGCGGCGGCACTGCGCGCCCGGCTCGGCACCCATCTGCGGCACAGCTCGGCGGCGGCCTGGCTGGCCCGGCGGCAGTGGGTGGTGGACGCGGTGGTCGGCGCGGCCGGCCGGGACGAGCGGGTCTACCGGACGGTGGTGGAGCTGGGGCTCGGCGACGGCCGCCTGGACGCCCGCACACTGGGCGCGATCGCCGCCGCCGCGCCGCGCCAACGCCGGGCCCGGGGGTGACGTGCCGCGCCAACGCCGGGCCCGGGGGTAACGCGCCGGGGTCGCGCCGGACCGGGGAGTGACACGCCGGCGTCGGCGTGCCGGGCCGGAGGCGACCCGCCGTCCCGCGATGCGCCACCGCGGCACTGATCTTTCCCGTGGGTCGCTACCCTGCAAGTGATGACTCTGCGGAAACTCCTCTACTCCGTGTACGAGCGCCGGCTGACCGCGAAGCTCGCGGGCAAGCCGGTGCCCGCCCATGTCGGCGTGATGTGCGACGGCAACCGCAGATGGGCGCGGGAGATGGGCTTCGTCGATCCGAACGACGGTCACCGGATGGGCGCCGAGCGAATCAAGGAGCTGCTCCGCTGGTGCGACGCGGCCGGCGTCGGGCACGTCACGCTCTGGCTGCTCTCCACCGACAACCTCTCCCGGCCGGCCGCCGAGCTGGACCCGCTGCTCCAGATCATCGAGGATCTCACCACCGAGCTGGCCGAGCAGGGCAATCCCTGGCGGCTGCGCATGGTGGGCGCGCTCGACGTGCTGCCGGCGCAGCACGCGGCCGCGTTGAAGGCCGCCGAGGAGCGCACCCGGGACCGCGACGGCGGCGCCCAGGTCAACATCGCCGTCGGGTACGGCGGCCGGCGCGAGATCGCCGACGCGGTCCGCTCGTTGCTGCTGGAGCACGCGTCGCGCGGCGGGACGATCGAGGAGTTGGCCACCACGCTCGACGTCGACCACATCTCCGAGCACCTCTACACCAAGGGCCTGCCGGACCCGGATCTGATCATCCGGACCAGCGGGGAGCAGCGGCTCTCCGGCTTCATGCTCTGGCAGAGCGCGCACTCGGAGTTCTACTTCTGCGAGCTGAACTGGCCCGACTTCCGCAAGGTCGACTTCCTCCGCGCCCTGCGCTCGTACGCCACCCGGCAACGCCGCTACGGCACCTGACGTCGCCCGCCCTCACCACCCCGCGGGCGCGGGGTCAGGGGTTCAGGGGACCAGGTGGGGGAGGGCGGCGGTGAGGAAGTCGCCCAGGGCGGCGGGGGAGTCGAGCGTCAGGTCGGCGGCGTCGGCGACCTCGTGACCGGTCTCCGGGTTGGCGACCGCCACGCACACGCCGAGGAAGTCGGGATCGGTGGAGGCGCGGGCGCGCAGCGCGGCGAACGCCTTGATGTCGGAGACGTCGTCGCCGAAATACCACGCCCCGCCGGCGTCGCGGACCGTCTCACCGATGACCATGCCCTTGTCCCGGTCCACGGGCGGCTTCAGCTCCAGCACCATGCGGCCGGCCTGACAACGTAGGCCCAGCCGCTCGGCCTGGGCCCGGCCCCACTCCTGCACCAGGTCGCCGAGCTGCGGCGCGGTGCGCCAGTGCAGCGCGACGGAGAGCCGCTTGAACTCGACGAGCGCGCCGGGCGGCAGCTCGGCCTGGGCCTGCTCGGCCAGCTCGGCCATGGTCGGCACCCAGGGCAACGCGGCCGGCTCGGTGACCGTCTCGCCGCCCGAGTGGCTGTGCTCCAGGCCGTAGAGCCCGTACAGGTCGACGCCGGTGAGGCCGCCGAGATGGTCGCGGAGGAACTCCACCGGGCGCGCGGAGACGATCGCGATCCGGCGTACGCGCGGGGCGAGCGCCTCCAGCGCGGCGAGCACCTTCGGCGCGGGGCGGACCGCGGTGGGATCGTCGTCGACCGGCGCCAGTGTGCCGTCGAAGTCGAAGAAGAGCACCACGTCACCCGCACGCGCGGCGGTGGCCCGCCAGGCGTGCTCGGCGTCCAACGGGGTCTTCGGCTGCTGGTTGCCCAGATTCAACGGCGGCACGCGCGACAGCGTACCCCGCGCCGGGCGGCGTATTCGTGGCCGAGATGTGACGTCGGGACGACGCGGGAGTTCAGCGTTCGGCGGCTCCCCGTCCTCGGCGCCCGAACGGCACCACGGCCGCCTCCTGCCCGTGGCTGAGCAGGTACCCCTCCACGAAGCCGGTGTTCCGGTCGCCGGTGTGCGCCTCGATCTCGTTGAGTCGCGCCACCAGGAACTCGGTGAGCGCGCTGACCCGGTCGTTGAGCCGGTCGTGCAACTCGGCCACGACGGCGAGGATCACCGCCGTGCCGGTGGTGGTGAGCGCGAGGAGATTGACGACCAGGGGAAGCTGCCCGCCGTCCAGCACGCCGACCACCACGTTGCCGGTCACGCACGATGTCACCGACACCACCGCGACCACGACTGCCAACCATTTCAGGGTCATGGACAGACCCCTCCTTCTGTCCCGCAGGGCTGGGTTCGGCTGTGTCCCGTCCCCCCGCCGACGACGAGCCCTTAGCAGTACAAACGTGGACGCTAGCCGGTCCGATCCGGCCCCGAGGCGAAACGATCGGTACTGCCCTTCCGTTCTTTCGCCATCTGAGAACTACCCGGCCTGTTTGCCCCTATTTCGGACATTCGCTGGCAGTGTCGGGCGATATGCGAGGTAACGAATGGTTTCCCGGATGTGGAACTTCTCCGCGTCGGAGACGTTCGGGTCGACAAGTCGGCGCAGCAGCGCCTCGACGTCCGGGTCCATCGGGGGCGGCGTGGGGGCGGCGCGGGGGCCGGTCGTCCGGTCCCAGCCGAGCGCGGTGAACGCGGTGGTCGGATCGAGCCCGAGCCCCTCGCAGAACGCGACCACCCGCTCGGCCTCGGGGTCGCTCGCCCAGTCGCCGCGCACCCAGCGGTTGATGGTCTGGCGGGAGACGCCGGTGCGCCGGGAGACCTCGGTGCCACTCCACGCGCGCATGGCGCGGGCGTCGTCCAGCGCGCGGCGGACGAAGGTGGCAAAGGAGATCTTCCGTGCATTGGCCGTCTCGCTCACCCCGTGACGGTACGACCAGTCGCTCGCGCCGGGGTGGCTCGGCGCGCTGGTGTCACGCCGACGTGACGCCGGTGGGTGGCTGCCGATCAACGCTCCAGAACCGCTGTTTAGGGGTGTCACCCGGGCAGGATAGATAGACACCAGTACGGCGGCAAGCGGACGAAAAGCTGATACTGTCACGCCCATGAGACAACTTACGTTGTGTCACGTGCTTGAGACGACAAGTGCTCACATGCGTCACTCCGCCGGTGCGGAGGGGGCGTCGTGACCGAACTCGCGACCCGCGCCCAGGCCTTCGGACTGATCGCGGACGGCGTCTCCGCCGGGTTGAGCGCGCCCTGGCGCCTCTACCTCGCCCGGGGCTGCCGCTACCTCTCGCTCAACGTCGGCGACCGGGAGGAGTGGGACGCCTGGCGGACCCACCTCGGCTGCCCCGAGTTGAGCGTGCGGGTCTACGACTCCGGTGGCGAGATCCGCCGGGCCTCGGTGGCCGAGGTGATCCTCGACGGCTGCCGGATCAGTGTGGAGTTGGTCGAGGAGGTCAGCACCGCCGATCTGGAGCGGTTACTGGTGGTCGATCCGCTGCCCGGGGCGGACGAGCGATGAGCCGGGCGGCGGAGGTGGCCCGGTGAGCCCTTTTCTCGCCGTCGTCCTCGTCCTGGTGCTCGGCTCCACCTGCTACGCCGCCGGCCGGCTGCACGGCCAGCTCAGCTATCGGATCGGCTACCGGTTCGGCTACCGGCAGGGCTACTTCGACGGTGACCGGGGCGCCTGGAACCGTCGGCGTCGGGAGGCGCAGGCCGTCATCGCCTCGGCGCTGGCCGCGCCCGCCCCGACGGTGGTGACCTCGGTCGGGCGTACCGGCGCGCCGTTCGCCGGCACCGCCGTGCCCGCCGCGGTCACCGCCCGCCCCGACACGCCGGGCGTACGGACCGGGTCGCCGGCCGTCCGGGTCACCGCGACCGCTCGGCTCGGCGGAGCCGTCGCCCGCGCCGGCACCACGTACACCGGGTCGTCGTTCGGCGCGACCGCCGCCGGCCCCCGAGCCGGGGCGTTGGTGCGGCGGCCGGGCTGAGGCCCGCGTCCGGTACGCGCCGTGCCCGCCCGCCGTCGTGGCGGAGCGACGCCGGCGGCTCCGGCCCCGGCCGGGATGCGCGCAGGGGGCATGCATCCCGGCCGGTTCCGGCGTGTTCACCGGTGATCCAACCCAGGGCTCTAGCCGAGCGGGCCCACGGCGATTAGCGTCTAGGCATGGCACGGGGTTTTCCCGGGCCAGCCGGACAGCCCGGACCTGCGACCTCGCGCACGGGGCCCGCATCCGACCCCGTGTCCGCCGGGCACCGGAAGAGGCGGAACTCGGGTGGCCGGGTGCCCATCCGCGGAGCAGGCCTGTGACCACTCGCCGTACCCCCGCCGGAGCCGAGCCGACCCCGGCCGCGACCGCCACGACCCGCCGGACCACGCGCAGCCGGCGGAGCGCCGCCGCCACCGCCGGCACCGAGGAGCCCCGACCATCCGGCCCGGCCTTCGTCCTGGACACCTCGGTCCTCCTCTCCGACCCCGCGGCGTTCCACCGCTTCGCCGAGCACGAGGTGGTGCTGCCGCTGGTGGTCATCTCGGAGCTGGAGGGCAAGCGGCACCACCCCGAGCTGGGCTGGTTCGCCCGCCAGTCGCTGCGCATGCTGGACGAGCTGCGGGTGCGGCACGGCCGGCTGGACCGTCCGGTGCCCGCCAACGACTCCGGCGGCACGCTGCGGGTGGAGCTGAACCACACCGACGACGGCGTGCTGCCGCCCGGTTTCCGTAACGAGTCGAACGACGCCCGGATCCTCTCGGTGGCGCTCAACCTGGCCGCCGAGGGCCGCGACGTGACCCTGGTCAGCAAGGACATGCCGCTGCGGGTGAAGGCGGCCTCGGTCGGCCTGCGCGCGGACGAGTACCGGCACGGTCAGGCCAGCGACCCGACCTGGACCGGGATGGCCGAGCTGGAGCTTCCCGACGACGAGATCGGCCGGCTGTACGCGGGCGAGGCGCTCGACGTCGACGCCGCCGCGGGCCTGCCCTGTCACACCGGCCTGGTGCTGCACTCGTCGCGGGGCTCGGCGCTGGGCCGGGTGCTGCCCGACAAGACGGTACGGCTGGTCCGCGGTGACCGGGAGGCGTTCGGTCTGCACGGGCGCTCGGCGGAGCAGCGGATCGCGCTCGACCTGCTGCTGGACGAGTCGATCGGCATCGTGTCGATGGGTGGCCGGGCCGGCACCGGCAAGTCGGCGCTGGCGCTCTGCGCCGGCCTGGAGGCGGTGATGGAGCGCCGCCGGCACAAGAAGGTGATCGTCTTCCGCCCGTTGTACGCGGTCGGCGGCCAGGAGCTGGGCTACCTGCCCGGCTCGGAGTCGGAGAAGATGTCGCCCTGGGCGCAGGCCGTCTTCGACACGCTGGGCGCGGTGGTGCACGAGAACGTGCTGGAGGAGGTCACCTCGCGCGGCCTGCTGGAGGTGCTGCCGCTGACGCACATCCGGGGCCGGAGCCTGCACGACGCGTTCGTCATCGTCGACGAGGCGCAGTCGTTGGAGCGGGGGGTCCTGCTCACCGTGCTGTCCCGGATCGGTCAGGGTTCGCGGGTGGTGCTGACGCACGACGTGGCGCAGCGCGACAACCTGCGGGTGGGGCGGCACGACGGCGTGACCGCGGTGATCGAGGCGCTGAAGGGCCATCCCCTTTTCGCGCACGTCACCCTCAGCCGGTCGGAGCGTTCGCCGATCGCTGCGATGGTCACCGACCTGCTGGAGGACATCCCGAGCTGACTGGTCGTTATGCCCCACTTCGTCTCTATTTGAAGTGTGGTGCAGATCACTTTTGCCTCCTGCGGTTTCCCACCCGCCTCACCGTGCGCGATGGTGTCCATCGAGCGTCACCGACAACTCCAGTGCCTGGAGTCCCATTCGCACCCGGCACCTCGTCGAGCATTCCCCGCCACGACGGCGGGAGCCACGGGGGCCGGTGCGCCGGCGGAGACCGGTGGGTCGGGGCGCTCGCGGCACCCGGGCGCGGCCGTGCGGCCACGCGTGGTGCCGTGTCCCTGCCTCCGACGAAGGGAAACTTCGTGAGTCGGCTCTGGAGCCGGTTCGGCGCCCGTACGGCCGCTGTCGCGCTGCTCTCCGTGGGCGTCGCCGGCGGTTTCTACCTGGGCGAAGATCGTCAGACCCAGCAGCAGGGCCTGACCGCGCAGGTCGGCCTCGAGGTCGACCGGACCGAATACCTCTACCAGCGCGAACGGCAGGCCGACCATCGCCTGCAGTCGTCCAAGCAGCGCGCCGCCGAGTACCAGGCCAAGCTGCGGGCCAAGGCGGCGGCGAAGGAGGCCGCCGAGCGGGCCAAGGCCGCCGAGCGGGCCGCCGCGAACCGCAAGAAGGAGCGCGCCGAGGCGGAGGCCAAGGCGAAGGCGGAGGCCGAGGCGAAGGCCAAGCCGTACGACGGGCCGATTCCGGCGTCCTGCGCGGAGTACAGCGGCAACCGCAAGGTCGGCTGTGCGGTCATGCTGGACAAGGGTTTCGGCATCGACCAGTTCCCCTGTCTGGACAAGCTCTGGACGAAGGAGAGCGGCTGGAACCCGAAGGCGTCCAACAGCAGCTCCGGCGCGTACGGGATCCCGCAGGCGGTGCCCGGCAGCAAGATGGGCTCGGTCGCCGACGACTGGCGAACCAACCCGGCCACCCAGATCACCTGGGGCCTCGGCTACATCAAGGGCCGGTACGACACCCCGTGCGGCGCCTGGCAGCAGTCGCAGAGCGAGGGCTGGTACTGATCGAGTCGAACGGCGGCGGGAGGCCCGGTGATCCGGGTGTCCCGCCGCCGTCGTCTGTCCGCCCGAGTGGCGGTCCGCCGCATTTGCTGATAGCTGTTGACAGGTGACCTGGCAGGACAGCCCGCGCGGCGGAGACCCCCACCGGTTCGGCACCGACGCGTTCTACGCGTCGCTCGGCCGGGCGTTCGTCGCCATGTGCGCGGTGGTGCCGGTGCTGTTCCTCATCGAGGCGCTCGACGTCGGGCTGCGGCTCAACCTCGACCTCACCGCCGGCATCATCCCGCACCGCATCCAGGGCCTGGACGGCGTCTTCTTCTCGCCGTTCCTGCACGCCGGCTGGAACCACCTCTACAGCAACAGCATCCCGCTGATCCTGCTCGGCACGTTCGTGCTGGCCGCCGGCACCCGCCGGTTCCTCTGGTCCACCGCGGTGATCATCCTGGTCAGCGGGCTGGGCGTGTGGTTCACCGGCTCGCCCAGCTCGGTGGTGGTCGGCGCGAGCGGGGTGATCTTCGGCTACCTCGGCATCCTGCTCACCCGGGGCGTGGTGGAGCGGAGCTGGTGGAACTTCGCGGTGGTGCTGCTTGTCGGCCTGCTCTACGGCTGGCAGTTGCTGGGCATCCTCCCCACCGACGAGCGGATCTCCTGGCAGGGGCACCTGTTCGGGCTGCTCGGCGGCGTGGTCGCCGCGATCCTGTTCCGCCGTCGCGCGGACACCGGCACGCCGGACCCGCTCGGGTCGCCGCCGCTCCGGCTGCCCTGACGACGCGATCGATCGACCGGCGGGACGTCCTTGCCCCAGGTCACCGGCCCGCCTACCGTCGGCAGCACGGGTTGATCCCTGGCCGAAAGTGACGGTACGCCATGCGCGAAGTCGATCTCGCGGTGATCGGGGCCGGCCCGGCCGGGCTCTTCGCCGCCTACTACGCCGGGTTCCGGGGGCTCTCCGTCGCCGTGATCGACGCGCTGCCCGAGCCGGGTGGTCAGGTCACCGCGATGTACCCGGAGAAGTTGATCCTCGACGTCGCCGGCTTCCCCGCCGTCAAGGGCCGGGAGCTGATCGCGAACCTGCTCGCCCAGGCCGCGCCGTACCACCCCGACTACCTGCTCGGCGTACGCGCGGAGAAGCTGTCCTACCTCGACGGCCGGCCGGTGCTCGGGCTGGCCGGCGGTGAGCAGCTCCGCTGCGGCGCGGTGGTGGTGACCGGAGGGCTGGGCAGCTTCACGCCCCGGCCGCTGCCGGTCGCGGAGAGCTTCACCGGCGCCGGGATCGTCTACTTCGTGCCGCAGCCGGTCGAGCTGACCGACCGGCACGTGCTCATCGTGGGCGGCGGCGACTCGGCTTTCGACTGGGCGGTCACGCTCGCGCCGCTGGCCCGGTCGGTGACGCTGGCGCACCGGCGGGACCGTTTCCGCGCGCACGCCGCCACCGTCGAGCGGGTCCGCGCGCTGCCGGTGCGGGTGGTGGTCAACGCCGAGGTGAGCCGGCTGTACGGCGAGGAGCACGTCACCGGCGCCGAGCTGACCGTACGCGGCGGCGCGGTGGAGACGCTCCCGGTGGACACCGTGGTCGCCGCGCTCGGCTTCACCGCCGACCTGGGACCGCTGACCGAGTGGGGGCTGGCCCTGGACCGGCGGCACATCGTGGTCGACAGCGCCATGGCCACCAATCTGCCCCGGGTGTTCGCGGCCGGGGACATCACCGAGTACCCGGGCAAGGTCCGGCTCATCGCCACCGGCTTCGGCGAGGCGGCCACCGCCGTCAACAACGCCGCGGTCGCCATCGACCCGACGGCGCACCTCTTCCCCGGCCACTCCTCCGACGGCACGTAAGGAGGGGCCCCTTCCTAACGCCTGCGGTCGAGGTGGGGCCCCTTCTCAACACCCTGCGGGGGCCGTCAGGGCAGGCCGACCAGGTCGGCCGTCAGAGCGATCTGGTGGTCGAAGTACTCGTCCCGGTGCGGCAGCGCCCGGTTGATCCGGCCGAACAGCTCGAAGCTGATCAGCCCGAAGAGCTGGGTCCAGCCGGCCATCGCCCGGACCATCAGCGCGGGTGGCAACGGCACCCCGGTCAGCGCGGTCAGTTCGGCCACGTCGCCGCGCAGCGGCTCGGGCAGCTCCTCGTCCGGCGGCGCGAGCCGGCCGGCGGCCATCCCGTCGCGCAGGATGCCGAGCAGCGTCATCGGGGGCCGTTGGGCGGGCGCGACCGTGTCGTCCGGGGCCGCGTAGCCGGGCACCGGGCTGCCGTAGAGCAGCGCGTACTCGGCGGGGTGGGCGAGCGCCCAGGCGCGCGCCGCGCGGCTGGCGGCGAGCCAGCGACCGCGCAGGTCGTCGTGGTCGGCGTCGGCGTCGGCCGTCTCCACCGCGTCGCCGAGCGCGTCGTACGCCTCCAGGATCAGCGCGGTGAGCAGGTCGTCGCGGCTGGGGAAGTAGCGGTAGATCGCGGAGGAGGCCATGCCGAGGTCCCGGGCGACGGCGCGCAGCGAGAGGTCCGCGCCGTCGGTGGCCAGGTGACGGCGGGCGACCGCCTTGATCTCTTCGATCATCCCGGCGCGGACCCGGGCGCGGAGCGAGGGAGCGACCATGCGCCCACTGTGCCACGAGCGAGAGCGGCAATCAAAACAGAGAGCACTGCTCTTGACGGCCGTCGCTCTGTGAGTCATGCTCTTTTTCGAGAGCGGTGCTCTCCATTCGGACTACTGCTTCAGAAAAGGTGGACCTGTCATGGCCCTGCACGTGATCGTCGGTGCCGGACCCGTCGGCACCGCCACCGCCCGACTGCTCGCCGAGCGCGGCGAGCGGGTGCGCGTGGTGACCCGGCGCGGCACCGGCCCGGAACACCCGGCGGTCGAGCGGATCGCCGCCGACGCCGGTGACGCCGACCGGCTCACCGCGCTGACCGAGGGCGCGGTCGCGCTGCACAACTGCGCCAACCCGGCGTACCACAGGTGGGCCACGGACTGGCCGCCGCTGGCCGCCGCGCTGCTCACCGCCGCCGGGCGCAGCGGAGCCGTGCTCGCCACCGTCGGCAACCTCTACGGGTACGGCCCGGTCGACGCGCCGATGACCGAGGCGACCCCGCTCGCGGCCACCGGCACCAAGGGCCGGGTCCGCAACCGGATGTGGGCCGACGCCCTGGCCGCGCACCGCGCCGGTCACGCCCGGGTCACCGAGGTACGCGGCTCCGACTACATCGGCCTCGGCGGCACCTCGCTGGCCATGATGGTGCTGCCCCGGGTGCTCGCCGGGCAGCGGGTGTTCCTGCCGGTCGACTGGGACGCGCCACACACCTGGACGTACGTCCCGGACGTCGCCCGTACCCTGGTCGCCGCCGCGACCGACGCGCGGGCCTGGGGCCGGGCCTGGCACGTGCCCAGCCCGCCGGCGGCCACCATGCGGGAGTTGGCCCAGCGGACGGCGGCCCGGGCCGGCGCGCCCGCGCCGCGGCTGACCCGGCTGCCCTACCCGGTGCTCTGGGCGGCCGGCGTGGCCAACCCGTTCGCCCGGGAACTGCGCGAGACCGCACACCAGTTCGCCGGCCCGTTCGTGCTGGACTCGTCCGCGGCCACCGCCACGCTCGGCGTCGAGCCGACCCCGCTGGACCGGATCGTCGACGAGATGGTTGCCGGCCTGCGCGCCCCGGCGCCGCGTTAGGCCGGGCCCCCTGTTGACGCGCTGGTCAAGCGGGGGCCCCGCCCCTACCGGAGGCGTTAACAGGGGGCCCCGCCTTACCCCCGGCGGCGATGAGGACGGCTACCAGGGTCAGGGCGGCGCCCAGGAGGGTGTTGGGGCCGGGGTGGGAGGCGGCGGTGGGCAGGAGCACGTCCAGCAGCACCGCGCCGACGATCTGCCCGGCGATGGTGGCCAGGCCGAGCAGCAGCACCCCGGTGAACCGGACCAGCGCGGCGGCCAGCGCGATGAACACGATGCCGATCGGGCCGCCGACATAGAGCCACGGCTCGCTCGGGAAGCCGCCGGTCGGCCGGCCCCGCACCGCCACCTCCACCGCGAACGTGGCGAGCAGCGCCACCGTGCCGACCGCGAAGTTGACGAGCGTGGCGGTCATCGCGCTGTCCGCCGCCGCGCGGACCCGGCCGTTCACCGCCTGCTGCCAGGCGATGCCCACGCCGGCGGCCAGCGGCAGCAGGGCCAGCGCCAGCGCGCCCGGGTCGCCCAACCGGTCGCCCACCGCCAGCAGCACGGCCAGCACGGTGAGCACCGCGCCGATCAGCCGGTTCGGGGTGACCGCCTGCCGGCCGGTCGGGCCGATGCCGGCGCGGTCCACCAGCAGGCTGCTGCCGGACTGCCCGGCCACCACCGCGACGGTGAAGACGGCCACGCCGAGCGCGCCGATGGTCAGCCCCTGCGTCGCCACCAGGAACGCGCCGCACACGCCGCCCAGGCACTGCCACGGCCGCAGCGTGCCGGCGCGCAGCGCGCCGCGCAGCGCGGCCAGCCCTCGCCGGCCCCCTCCGGTGGCGGGGACCAGCACCAGCAGGATCACCAGGCCCAGGCCGAACGAGACCACCGCGGCGGCGATCCCGTCGGCCAGCCGTACGCCCAACTCGCCGTTGATCCGGGACTGGAGCGCCACCAGGACGCCGGCGCCGGTGGCCAGCCCCACCCCGGCGATCCGCCGGCCGGTCGACAGGGTCGGCGCTGGCGTCGGTGTCCCGGTCGTGGTCACTCCTGCTCGGCCAACGGGCGCCCGTCGAAGTCGACAGCCGAGTAGAGAGCCAGCTTCTCCAGCCGGTGGTACGAGTCGATGACCCGGATCGTGCCGCTCTTGGAGCGCATCACGATCGACTGGGTGTACGCCCCACCGGCCCGGTAGCGCACGCCGCGCAGCAGGTCGCCGGAGGTGACACCGGTGGCCACGAAGAAGCAGTTGTCGCCGGTGACCAGATCGTCGGTGAACAGCACCCGGTCCAGGTCGTGCCCGGCCGCCAGCGCCTTCTCCCGCTCCTGGTCGTCCTTCGGCCAGAGCTTGGCCTGCATCATGCCGCCCATGCACTTCAGCGCGCAGGCCGCGGTGATGCCCTCGGGAGTGCCGCCGATGCCCATCAGCACGTCGACGTCCGACTCGCCGCGCGCCGCCGCGATGGCGCCGGCGATGTCGCCGTCGGAGATGAGCCGGATGCCGGCGCCGGAGCGCCGGATCTGCTTCACCAGGTCGTCGTGGCGCGACCGGTCCAACACGCAGACCGTCACCTCACTGGTGTCGGTGCCCTTGACCTTCGCGATCCGGCGGATGTTCTCGGCGACCCCGGCGTTGATGTCGACCACGTCGGCGTACATCGGGCCGACCGCCAGTTTCTCCATGTAGAAGACCGCGCTCGGGTCGAACATCGCGCCGCGCTCGGCCACCGCCAGCACGGCGAGCGCGTTCGGCATGCCCTTGCTCATCAGCGTGGTGCCGTCGATCGGGTCGACCGCCACGTCCACCTCGGGGCCGGTCCCGTCGCCGACCTCCTCGCCGTTGAAGAGCATCGGGGCGTTGTCCTTCTCGCCCTCGCCGATCACCACGACGCCCCGCATCGGGATCGAGTTGATCAGCTTGCGCATGGCGTCGACGGCGGCGCCGTCACCGCCCTCCTTGTCGCCCCGGCCGACCCAACGGCCGGCGGCCATGGCCGCGGCCTCGGTGACCCGGACCAGATCGAGGGCGAGATTGCGGTCGAGATCCTGGGGCGTCCGCGTACCGGTGGTTGTCATGGCGGCCTCCTCCTCGCGACGTTGCGGGGTGGACCGGCGGGGGTGCCGCCGGTTTTGTCGCTGATCCTCACACGATCTCAGGTTCGCCGCCCCGGCGGGGCGGAGGAGGCCAGGATCACCTTCCCCGTCGGGCTGCGACAATGGCCGGGTGGAACCCGCACAGCCTGCCGACCGCGTACCGTCCGACGCCACGCCGCCCGACGGCCAGCCGCCGGTGCGGCCCGGCGCCACCCCGCCGGACGGGACGCCCGCGCTCGTCGAGCCGTCGACGTCCGCGCCGCCCGCCGACGCCGACGCCGGTGAGCGTCCCGCCCCGCCCCCGGGGAAAGAGAAGGCCCGCTCCGAGCGGTCCCCGAAGGACATGGTGCTGTCGCTGCTGATCCTGCTGGTGCCGATCGCGCTGCTGATCGCGTTCTACCGGGGCTTTCTCGGCGGCGACTCGCCGGTCACCGTCGACCCGGCGCCCGCGCTGGAGCAGGCCCGCGCGGCCAACGCCTTCCCGGTCGCCGCGCCGACCGGGCTGGGCGACGACTGGCGTACGGTGAACGCCCGCTTCCGGACCGAGACGGACGGCGCGACGCTGCGCATCGGGTACCTGACCCCGGAGGGTCGGGGCGCGCAGCTCGTGGAGAGCAACATCCCGGCGGAGAAGCTGCTGCCGGCCGAGCTGAGCGACGGCCAGCCGCAGGGCCCGGCCGACCTGCCGGACGGGCTGAGCTGGCAGCGGTACACCGCCCGCGGCAACGAGCAGGCGCTCGTCCTGCTGGAACCGAACCGCACGGTGATCGTGGTCGGTGACGCGGGGGAGACGGAGCTGCGCCGACTCGCCACCTCGCTGCGCTGACGTCCCCCGGTCGGGTGACCGGGATTGCCGAAGGCCGCTTCAGGGAACAGAAGGGACACGATCCCGGACGACCCACCTGGAGAGGTTGACGTGAAGATACGACGCTTCAGCGCCACCGCGTTCGCCGCGGCGCTGCTCATTCCCGGCCTGGCGGCCTGCAACGGCAACGGCACGTCCGACGCCTCCGCGACCCCGAGCGCCGGCGCCTCCGGCAGCGTCGCCCCCAGCGCCACGGCGTCCGGCAGCGCGGCCAAGCAGGCGCTGCTCGACTCCACCAACGCGATCCGGGAGGGCAACTTCCGGTTCGCCATGACCGGTGCCGGCTCCACCGCCGAGGGGCAGGTGCACCAGCCCAGCCAGAGCGCCGAGATGCGGATGACGATCGGTGACCCGTCGTCGGACCTGATGATGAAGCTGGACCTCATCCACGCCAAGCCGGACAGCTGGGTCAAGCTGGAGCTGGGCGGCACCGCCGCCACCCAGATCCCCGGCGTGAAGAACCTCAACACCGGCAAGTACCAGCACCTCGACCAGAGCCGGATCAAGGGCAACCGGGCGCTGGGCTTCGACTTCGAGAAGATCGACCCGGCCGGCAGCGCCGTGCTCACCCAGGGCATCACCGACGTACGGCAGAGCGGCGACGGCGCGTACGAGGGCACCGTCGACGTGTCGAAGGCCGCCGAGGCGGGCTCGCTCGACCCGGCCGTGATCACCGCGCTCGGGGCGCAGGCCCAGTCGGTGCCGTTCACCGCCAAGGTCGACCCGCAGGGCCGGCTCAGCGAGCTGGTGCTCAAGATCCCGGCCGCCGGCCAGAGCGCCGCGCAGGACGTCAAGATCACCTACAGCGACTACGGCGCCGCCGCCGCGGCCCAGAAGCCCCCGGCCGACCAGGTCGTCGAGGCGCCGCCGGAGCTGTACAACCTGTTCAACTGACCGGAGGTCGTCCGGCTCGTCGCCGGTACGCCGCAGTGGCATCCCGACGCCGCTGCGGCGTACCGCTTCCGGGGCTCACTCCCCGGCGCGCTGCCGGGCGGCGTCGATGCGGGCCCGCGCGCCGTCCAGCCAGCGCTGGCAGACACCGGCGAGCTGCTCGCCGCGCTCCCACAGGGCCAGCGACTCCTCCAGCGAGGTGCCGCCCGCCTCCAGCCGTTCCACCACCGAGGCCAGCTCGGCGCGCGCCTGCTCGTAGCTGAGCTGCTCGTCCTTGGTCTTCTCAGTCATCGGTCCCATCTCATCAGCCGTCGACGGTGGCGGTCAGCTCGCCCTCGGCGAGGCGTACCCGCAGTGGATCGCCCTTGGCCACCTCGGACGCCGCGCGGACCACGTGGCCGTCGGCGCGCTGGACGATGGCGTAGCCGCGGTCGAGCGTCGCCGCCGGGGAGAGCGCACGCAGCCGGGCCAGCGTGTGCCGCAGGTCGTCGTCGGCGGCGCCCAGCCGGTGCGTCAGGCACCGGCCGGCGCGGTCCCGCAGCGCGGTGACCTCGACGGCGCGCTGGTCGACCATCACCTGCGGTCGGGCCAGCACCGGACGGGAGCGGAGCAGGTCGACCCGGTGCTGCTCACGGTCGACGAGATGGCGTACGGCCCGCTCCAGCCGGGACCGGGCCTGACCGATGAGGCGGACCTCCTCGGTCAGGTCGGGCACGATCCGTTTCGCCGCGTCGGTGGGCGTGGAGGCCCGGACGTCGGCGACGTAGTCGAGCAGCGGCGCGTCGGTCTCGTGGCCGATCGCGCTGACCACCGGCGTGCGGCAGGCGAAGACCGCCCGGCACAGCGCCTCGTCGGAGAAGGGCAGCAGGTCCTCGATGCCCCCGCCGCCCCGGGCGATGACGATCACGTCGACCGTCGGGTCGGCGTCGAGCACCTTGAGCGCGCCGACGATGTCGGGCACCGCGGCGGACCCCTGCACCGCCACGTTGACGGTGCGGAAGTCGACCGCCGGCCAGCGGCGGCGGGCGTTGGTCAGCACGTCGCGCTCGGCCGCCGAGGCCCGCCCGGTGATCAGGCCGACCCGGCCCGGCAGGAACGGGAGCCGCCGCTTGCGGGACCTGTCGAACAGCCCCTCGGCGGCCAGCAGCTTCTTGAGCTTCTCCAGCCGGGCCAGCAGCTCACCGAGGCCGACCTGACGGATCTCGTCGGCGCGCAGGCTCAGCGTGCCCCGCGCGGCGTAGAACTCGGGCTTGGCGTGCAGCACCACCCGGGCGCCCTCGCGCAGCTCCGGCGCGCCCGCGTCGAGCACGTCGCGGTTGGTGGTGACGGTCAGGCTGAGATCGGCCGACGGGTCACGCAGGGTGAGGAACACGGTGGCGGCGCCGGGCCGGCGGCTGATCTGCGCCACCTGGCCGTCGACCCAGACCCAGCCGAGCCGGGCGATCCAGGCGCCGACCTTCTGGCTGACCACCCGGACCGGCCACGGCTCCTCGGAGGTGCTCCGTTCCGGGGGCGTGCTCCGCTCCGGGGGCGTGCTCCGCTCCGGGGGTGTGCCCCGACCCACCTCACCCGCGCTCACCCCGCCCACCCTACGGCCCGGGGCCGACAGGCCGGGCGAGGGCGCGGCGGGCGCACGTACCATGGTCGGGTGACTGACGCTGAGACGACTCCCCGGACCGGCAAGCGCGTGCTCCTGGCCAAGCCCCGCGGCTACTGCGCGGGCGTGGACCGGGCGGTGCAGACCGTCGAGGAGGCGTTGAAGCTCTACGGCGCGCCGATCTACGTCCGCAAGCAGATCGTGCACAACAAGCACGTGGTGCGCACGCTGGAGGCCCAGGGCGCGATCTTCGTGGAGGAGAACGAGGAGGTGCCGGAGGGCGCCACCGTCATCTTCTCCGCCCACGGTGTCGCCCCCGAGGTCTACGAGCAGGCCAAGGAGCGCTCGCTGAAGGCGATCGACGCCACCTGCCCGCTGGTCACCAAGGTGCACCACGAGGCCCGGCGGTTCGCCCAGCAGGACTACGACATTCTGCTCATCGGTCACGAGGGGCACGAGGAGGTCATCGGCACCGCCGGTGAGGCCCCCGCCCACATCCAGCTCGTCGACGGGCCGGACAGCGTCGACCAGGTCACCGTGCGTGACCCGGAGAAGGTGGTCTGGCTCTCCCAGACCACGCTCTCGGTCGACGAGACGCTGGAGACCGTGGCCCGGCTCAAGCAGCGCCTGCCGCTGCTCCAGTCGCCGCCCAGCGACGACATCTGCTACGCCACCTCCAACCGCCAGCACGTGGTCAAGGAGATCGCCCCCGAGTGCGACGTGGTGATCGTGGTCGGCTCGCGTAACTCCTCGAACTCGGTCCGCCTGGTCGAGGTCGCGCTCGACGCCGGCGCCCGCGCCGGTCACCTGGTCGACTTCGCCCACGAGATCGACGACGCCTGGCTGGCCGGGGCCCGCACCGTGGGGCTGACCTCCGGCGCGAGCGTGCCGGACGACCTGGTCCAGGACGTGCTCGCGCACCTGGCCGAGCGCGGCTTCGCCGACGTCGAGGAGATCACCACCGCCGACGAGCGGCTGACCTTCTCGCTGCCGCAGGAGCTCAAGCGCGACATGAAGGCCGCCGCGGCGCGCGGCTGACCGGGAACGGATCCGGCGCCCGACGCGTCCAACCGACCATGAAGACTCCTCGGACGGTGCTCGTAGCCCTGATCGCCGGTGCCGCGCTGACCGCCTGCGCCGGCCCGGGCGACGAGCCCGCCAGCCCCAGCCCGAGTCCGACGGGAGCCGCCCCGGTGACCAGCCAGCCCGACCCCGCACCCAGCACCGGCCCGAGCCGCCCCGACCCGACCTGGAAGGGCGGCCCGTCCACGCCGCCGGGCGTCGGCGGCACCACGATCAGCGGCACCATCCGCGCCGGCGTCGAGCCGAACTGCCTGCTGCTCGACGACCACCTGCTGGTCGGCGGCCCGCGCGACCTGCTCAAGGCCGGCGCCAAGGTGGAGGTCACCGGCCGCCCCGAGCCGGGCATGATGACCACCTGCCAGCAGGGCACCCCGTTCGTCGTCGAGTCGGCCCGCCCCGCCTGACGCACCCCGGGCCCACGGCGACCCGTTCGGGGCCACCGGACGCACGCAGGAGCCCCGCCCCCCGGACCGGGGGACGGGGCTCCCGTCGTACCAGCGGCTAGTTGACCGCGTGGATCTGCACCGAACCGCGGCCGACGACCGCGCCCTCGGTGGTGGTGACGGCCATGTCACCGAACAGCTCCCGGCCGGCGGCCGGGGTGGCGAGCGCGGTCACCGCACCGGTGAGGGTGGCGGTGGCGCCGTTGGCCAGGGACAGCGGCGTGGCCGGCGCGGAGAGCGAGCCCAGCGCCGGGGACGCGAACGAGTCACGGTAGTCGTACGCCGTGCCGCCCGCGGCGACCGCGTAGCCCTCGATGACCACCCGGTAGGTGGCGGCCACCGGGTTGGTCAGCGTGACGGCCTCCTCCGAGTCGCCGTCGGCCGACCGGCCCACCTCGGTGGTGCCCCGGAAGATGTACAGGTCCAGGTCGGCGCCGAGGTCGGCGGTGTTGCCGATCCGGGCGGAGAACGAGGTGGTCCCGGCCGGGATGTCCACCGTGTACTCCTGGGTCGCGCCCTCGGTGATGGTCGGCCGCTCGGCACGCACGCTGGACAGCGGGCCGCCGACGCCGGTCACCTGGACCGGGCCGAACGTGTTGGTCAGGTTCCAGCTCACCGGGGCCGGCGTGCCGGCGGTCACCGACGGCAGTTCGACCACGGCGGGCTCCACCTGCACGCCCTGCACACGCGCCTGGAGCGTGAACGGGTTGTCAAGCGCTGGCGACGTACGCCGCGACTCCACCTCGATCTCCCAGACACCCGGGATCGGGTTCTGGTAGTCGCGCTCCTGCGGCTTGCAGGCGGCGGCGTCGGAGAAGTTGGTGTAGCAGGCGGTGCTCGCGGTGCTCTCGACCGGCACGCCGTACGGGTTGATGGCGATGAACCGGGTCTGCGAGCCGGTCGCGATGCCGGACAGGTTGACCTGGAGCGCGCCCGCGCCCTGCGGAACCGTCACGAAGTACGACGTGAAGCTGTTCCGCTCGACCGAGCCGGTGGCCGAGAACGAGTACGCCGGGCCGGTCACCGCGTTCGAGGCGACCACGACGGTGGCGACCTCGAAGTCGACGACCGAGGTGGCCGGGTCGTCGACGGTCATGATCGCGCCGTGCGCGCCGACGGTCATCGGCTTGGCCTTCACCTTGACCGTGACGGTCGAGTTCAGCGGCAGCCAGACCTCCTTGGGGGCGGTCCAGGTGCCGTCGTTGCCACGGAAGTCGACCAGGTGCTTGACGCCCTTGTTCGGGCCGCTGGTGCGGGTCAGCTTGACCTCGTAGTAGCGGCTCTCCTTGGCCTTCTGCCCGCCCCGGTCGGCGGCGCAGCGGTTGTAGACGCCGGTGCCCACGTTCGGGCTCGGCACGAACGTGCCGGAGGCCCGGTCGTAGCGGGTCAGGTTCGGCGACAGCTCGGTGCAGACCGCGGCCTCGGAGGTGTAGGTGCGGGTCGGCACGCCCTGGGCGAGCAGGTTCCACGCGCCCGGCACGTCGACCATGCCGTAGCCCTGCGCGTACGTCGGGACGCCCGCGATCGGCTTGGCCGAGGTGTAGACGGCCCGGCGCAGCGCGGCCGGGGTGACGCCGGTGCCGGTCGCCTTCGCGGCCGACAGCAGCAGCGCGGCGGCGCCGGCGGTCTGCGGAGCGGCCATCGAGGTGCCGTTCAGCATCTGGTAGCCCGGGGGCAGCGGGTAGCCCGCCTCCGGCACCGGGTTGCCCGCCTGCCAGGTCGGCGCGGTGGAGATGGCCGAACCGGGAGCGGTGATGTTCGGCTTGAAGCCGCCGTCCTCACGCGGGCCGCGGGAGGAGAAGTTGAACAGCCAGTTGTCCTTGCGGACCACCGAGCCGTAGTTGGCCAGCCAGGTGTCCTTGCTGACGCTCGCCGCGACGCTGACCACATCGGTGGCGACCGACGGGTCGCCGACCGTGTTCAGGCCCGGACCGGAGTTTCCGGCCGAGATGAACAGCTGCACACCGTAGGTGTTGATCAGGTCGTTGTAGAGCACGGCGCGCGCGTTCGAGCCGTCGTTCAGCGCCGGCAGGCCACCGATCGACATGTTCACCACGTCGACCCTGCGGTTGACCACCAGGTCGACCATGCCGGTGGTGAGCGCCGCGGCGGTGCAGCCGCCGCCCCACGAGCAGGCGCGGGCGGAGACCAGCTTGGCGCCCGGCGCGGCGCCGTCGAAGGCGCTGTTGCCCAGCATGTCGTTGGCGGCGGTGATGCCCGCGACGTGCGTGCCGTGGGTGCTCTCGACGATGCCGATGTTGACGTAGTCGACCAGGCCGGGGCCCCCGACCGGGGTGGTGTCGACGTTGCGCCGGTACTCGACCACGAACGGGATCTGCTCCCGCACGTCCGTGGCCGGGTTGTCGGTGCCGAACTGGCCGACCTGGAACTTCTCCTTGTACGGCCGCATCACCGTGTCGTCGGTGAAGTCGTTGTTCTGGTTCACGTCGACGCGGATGTCACCGTTGGCCGGGTTGTAGAGGATGCCCCAGGCGTCGGTGGTGTCCCCGTCCCGGTTGACGTCGCCCCGCGCGTCGCTGCCGGCGGTGATGTTCTCGCGGAACACGTTGAACTTGTAGGTGCCGGCCGGCGCCGTCCAGGTGCCCAGCGAGTTGCTGAACGTCGGGCCGGTGACCTCGGTGGTCATCGGGCGCCAGGACGCGTCCTCGAGCGGGTCGGTCGCGGTGACCCAGTCGACGATCTTGCGCTCGCCGGTGGTGGTCTGCTGGAGGGCCGGCTGGTTCAGGTCGACGCCCGAGTCCATGATGCCGATGGTGACGCCGCGGCCGTCCCACTCCGGGTGGGCGGCCTTGAACGCCTCCGCGCCGGTCTCGTTGGTCGGCATGTACGGGTTGACCGCGCCGGTGTCCCCGCCGGGGCCGGCCAACGTCTCACCCTGCTCGGCGGCCTTGGCGCCGTTCGGCGCGGCCTCCGGCGTCGGGTCGGGGAGCGTGATGGTCTCGTCGAGGTCGGCGGCGGCGACGCCGGGCAGCGTGGCGGCCTTGAGCGCCTTGGCGGTGGGAACCTTGGCCAGCACGTAGCCGACCTGGTCGTACCGCTGGCTCACGGTGGCGCCGAGGCCGGTCAGCCCGTCGACGACCTTCTTGGCCGAGCCCTTCTTCGCCGCGATGATCATCGTGACGGTCGGCGCGTGCTTCGCCTCGGCCACGTCGAGCAGCTTGGCGTCGTGGGCGCCCAGGGCCTTCGCGGCGGTCGGCTGCGACGGTCGGGGGGCGGCGGGGGCCGCGCTCGCGGTCGCGGCGCCACCCCCGACGGTCATGGCCCCGGCCGCGAGGACCGAGGCGAAGAGCGCGGCGGAGGGGCGCCGGCTCCGATTGCGGGGTTGACTCACGTTCTCTTCCTCCAGAGAACAGGGCCCTTCAGGGGACAGGGCGCGTGTGACGCAGATCCTTCGTGGCGTGTCGAGTCGTGTCACTACCGGGAATGGGTTTGTGACCACTCCGTGACAAGGATCGGCCGTCATCGTCATACCGACCGTGTTAGACGTCGATGCCCGCCGACCGTTCGGCCGATGTGGACGGCTCGTTCAGCAACTCCGGCGCCTGCGGCTGCCGGGGCGCCAGCTCGACCTGCGCCGGGGCGGCCAGCTCGTCGCCCGAGACGCCCAGCTCGGCCAGCTTGCGCGCGCTGACCAGCACCCGGGCCTCCAGCGAACCGACCGCCCGGTTGTACGCCGTCACCGCCCCGCTCAGCGAGCTGCCCAGCTTGCCGACGTGGTCGCCCAGCGTGGACAGCCGCCCGTACAGCTCACGGGCCAGCGAGTGGACGGTGGCCGCGTTGCGCGCCAACGCCTCCTGCCGCCAGGAGTAGGCGACCGTACGCAGCAGCGCCACCAGCGTGGCCGGCGTGGCCAGCACCACGTTGCGGGCGAACGCGTGCTCCAACAGCGAGGGATCACGCTGCAACGCCACGTCCAGGAACGGGTCGGCCGGCACGAACAGCACCACGAACTCGGGCGTCTGGTCGAACGCGGTCCAGTAGGACTTGGCGGCCAGGCTGTCCACGTGTGCCCGCAGGTGCCGCGCGTGCGCGTCGAGCTGGGTGTCCCGCCCGCGTTCGTCGCGCGCCTCCATCGCGGTCAGGTAGGCGTCGAACGGCGCCTTGGCGTCGACCACCACCGTGCGCCCGCCGTGCAGCCGCACCACCAGGTCGGGACGCACCCCCTGGTGCTCGGTGGCGGCGGTGACCTGCTCGCTGAAGTCGCAGTGCTCCAGCATGCCGGCCGCCTCGACGATCCGCCGGAGCTGGTGCTCGCCCCAGCGTCCCCGCACCTGCGGCGCGCGCAGCGCGGCGACGAGCTGCTTGGTCTCGGTGCGCAGCTCACCGGAGACCGTGCTCATCGCGCGCACCTGCTCGCGCAGCTCGGCGTAGGCGTCGACCCTGTCGTGCTCCAGTTCGGCGACGCGTTGCTCGTAGCGGCGCAGCGAGTCGTGCAGCGGCGCGACCGCCCGCGCCACCGCCTCCTGCGACTGCGCGGTCGCCTCGTAGCTGAGCGCGCGCATCGACTGCTCCAGCCGCCCCTCACCCTCCCGGGTGGCCGCCAGCGTCGCCTCCAGCCGGGCCACGTCGGCCGCCGACCGGGCCCGCGCCGCGAGCCAGCCCACCGCGCCGCCGGCGGCGAGGCAGAGCACCACCACGGCCAGCGTCGAGAAGCTCATGCCGGAGAGCTTGCCAAACGGGTACGACGTGCGCGAGCTGGGTACGTTCGAGGTCATGGAAGGTGCCCTGTGGCTGTTCCTGGTCCTGATGCTCGGAGGTGCGTTCGTGTTCTGGCGGTGGGGGAGCAGGTCCCGGCGGGCCAACGAGATGGCGGACGCGCGGGCCGAGGCGCAGCGCTGGTACGAGCGGCTCGGCGGCCAGCTGATGAACCTGCACGGCGACGCGCCGGCAGTGCGCCAGGCGCTGGCCGACGCCGGTGAGCGCTACAACGCCGCCGGCTCGCAGCTCGAACAGGCGCGCACGCCGCACCAGTTCGCGTTGGCCCGGGAGACCGCGCTGGAGGGGCTGGCGTACATCCGGGCGGCGCGTACGGCGATGGGCATCGACCCGGGCCCGGAGCTGCCGCCGCTGGCCGCCGCCCGCGGGGTCGGCCAGCTCACCAAGGAGCGCGAGGTCAACGTGCAGGGCCAGACGTTCCGCGCCGGTCCGCAGCCGGGCAGCCACACGCCCTACTACTACCCGGGCGGTCACATGCAGGGCCGGCCGGTGCCGGCCGGCTGGTATTCCACGCCGTGGTGGAAGACCGCGCTGGGCGCGGGCGCCGGTGTGCTCGGCGGCATGCTGATCGCGGACGCGCTCTTCTCGCCCGCGTTCGCCGACCCGGGCTACGGCTACGAGGCCGGCTACCAGGAGGGCTTCCAGGACGGCTTCGGCGACGGCCAGGACTACGGCGACCCGGGCGGCGGCGACGTCGGCGGCAACGACTTCGGCGGTCAGGGCGACTTCGGCGGTCAGGGCGACTACGCCGGTGGCGATTTCGGCGGTGGCGATTTCGGCGGTGGCGATTTCGGTGGCGGCGACTGGTAGCCCGCGCCGCTGGCGTTAACAGGGGCCCCCGCCTATGCGGAATGCGTTAAGCGGGGGCCCCTCCTTGCCTCTCAGCCGGTGTTGCGCATGCCGGCGGCGATGCCGTTGACGGTGGTCAGCAGCGCCCGCTCCAGCGCCGTACCGTCGTTCGGGGCGCGCCGCCCGCCCGGCGCGGTCGCCACCGCCCGCCCGGCGGCGCCGGACTCGCGGTACTGCCGCAGCAGCGCCACCTGCAGGTGGTGCAGCGGCTCCAGGTAGGTGTCCCGCACCGCGAGCGTGCGCTGGAGCACCGGCGAGTTCTCCAGCAGGGCCGGCGAGCCGGTGACCGCCAGCACCTCCTGCTTGGTCAGCTCGTACTCCTCCTCGATCTTGGCGAAGATCGGGTGCAGCTTCTTCGGGACCAGCGTCTCCACGTAGCGGCGGGCGATGGTCAGGTCGGTCTTGGTCAGCATCATCTCGACGTTCGACAGGAACGTGCGGAAGAAGTGCCAGTTCCGGTTCATCTCGGCGAGCACGTCGGCCAGCCCGGCCGTGCGCGCGGCGGCCAGCCCGGAGCCGACGCCGAACCAGCCCGGCACGATCTGCCGGGTCTGCGTCCAGCCGAACACCCACGGGATGGCCCGCAGGCCGGACAGGCCCGCGCCGGTGTTCGGGCGCTTCGCCGGGCGGGAGCCGATGTTCAACGCGCCGAGCAGCTCGGTCGGCGTGGAGGCCCAGAAGTAGGCCGGCAGGTCCGGGTCCTCGACCAGGGAGCGGTACGACCGGAACGCCGAGTCCGACACCACGTCCATCGCCGCGTCCCAGCGCTCCAGCATCTCGGCCGGCTGCCGGGGCGCGGTGTGCAGCAGCGTGGCCTGGAGCACGGCCGCCACGGTCAGTTCCAGGTTCTCCCGGGCCAGCGCCGGCAGCGTGTACTTGTCGGAGATGACCTCACCCTGCTCGGTCACCTTGATCGCGCCGTCCAGCGTGCCGTACGGCTGGGCCAGGATCGCCTCGTGGGTGGGGCCGCCGCCCCGACCGACCGTGCCGCCCCGACCGTGGAACAACCGCAGGTGTACGCCGTGCCGGGCGGCCACGTCGCGCAGCGCGCGCTGGGCCCGGTGGATGGACCACTGGCTGGTGGTGATGCCCGCCTCCTTGTTGGAGTCGGAGTAGCCCAGCATCACCTCCTGCACGTCGCCCCGGGCCGCCACCAGCGCCCGGTAGGCCGGCAGCGACAGCAGCTCGTCGAGCAGCTCGCCGCCGGTGTTCAGCTCGGCCGGCGTCTCCAGCAGCGGCACGATGCCGATCCGGGCCCGCCCGCTCTGCACGTCGACCAGGCCGGCCTCGCGGGCCAGCACCACCGCGGCGAGCACGTCGTCCACGCCCAGCGTCATGGAGATGATGTACGACTCGATGACCTCGGGACCGAACCGGTCCTGCGCCTCGCGGATCGCGGAGAACACGTCGAACGTCTTGCGGGCCGACTCGGTGAGCGGGCTGTCCTGGGTGGAGAGCGGCCGGCGGCCGGTCAGCTCGTCGGCGAGCAGTTTGGTGCGCTCCAGCCGGGTCAGCGACGGGTAGTCGGAGACCTCGCCGACCGTCTCGTAGAGCTGCGCCAGCACCTCGTGGTGCTTCTCGGCGTGCTCCCGGATGTCCATGGTGGCCAGGTGCAGCCCGAACGCGGAGACCGTACGGATGGTGGAGGCCAGCCGCCCGACGGCGGTGAGCTGGCCGGAGTTGCGGGCCAGCGAGGCGCGCAGCAGCTCCAGGTCGGCGATCAGCTCGGTCGCGCCCCGGTAGTCGCGGCCCGGCACGTGGCCGGTGCCGGCGCGCAGCCGCTCCCGGGTGTTGGCCAGCTTCGCCTTCACGCAGCGGGCCTTGAGGCGGTAGGGCTCCTCGGCGTTGACCCGGCGGAACCGGGGCGCCACCTCGGGCAGCGCGTCCAGGTCCTTCGCCAGGCTGGCGGAGAGGTCGAGCGAGACCGCGCGCAGCCGGCGGGAGACGCTGACCTCGCTGATCAGCTCGTCCATCGCCTTCTCGGTGGCCTCGATGCCGTGCTCGTGCTGGATGCGCAGCACCTCGCGGGTGACCGTCGGGGTGACGAACGGGTTGCCGTCGCGGTCGCCGCCGATCCAGGTGCCGAACGTCAACGGGCGGGCCGTCGGCGACGTCTCCACACCGAGCGTGCGCAGCGTGTCGGCGAGGTCGTCGAGGACCTGCGGGGCGGCCTCGGCGTGCAGGTCGCGCAGGTAGTAGATGGCGTTGCGGGCCTCGTCGGTCGGGTCCGGCCGGTCCAGCCGCAGCTCGTCGGTCTGCCACATCAGGTCGAGCAGCTCGGCGAGGCGGCGGTTGGCCGGGCCCTCGTCGCTGGCGCCGTAGAGGATGGCGTTGGCGGTCTCGGCGTCCAGCTCGTCGGCGACCGCACGCAGCTTGGACAGGATGGATCGGCGGGCCGCCTCGGTGGGGTGCGCGGTGAACACCGGGCGGACGGCGAGCCGGCGGGCCGCGGCGGCGATCTCCTCGGCCGGCACGCCACGCTCGGCGATCATCTTGGCCGCCTGGTCCAGCCAGCCGCCGTGGGTGGCGCGGCGCCGGCGCAGGTCGCGGGCGCGGTGCACCTGCTCGGTGATGTTCGCCAGGTGGAAGTAGGTGGAGAAGGCGCGGGCCAGCTTCGTGCCGGTGGTGACGTCGAGCCCGGCGAGGCGTTGCGCGGCGGCCGGCGCGTCGGAGCGGACCTGGGCGCGGATCTCCTCGACCAGGTCGAGCAGCGGGCGGCCCTCCTGGCGGGCCACGGTCTGCCCGAGCAACGTGCCGAGGCGGCGGATGTCGGCCCGGAGAGCGGCGTCGGGGCCGTCGTGGTCGTGCTGGTCGGTCACGGGTGCGCTCCTTACGCGAGGACGAAGGACAGCGCTGTCCGACTCCCCTGGATGGTATCCGCGCGGGCCCCGGACGGAGGAGAGGGACGGCGTGATGATCTGCACTCTGGGACGTGCCGGCCGGTCACCGGTCGACGGCGGTGTGCCGTCCCGGGCCGGTCCGCGCGGCCCGCCGACGGGCCCGGAACACCGTGGCGGTGAGCAGCCCGACCAGCCCGACGACCACCCAGACCAGCAGCCCGGTCAACGCCCAGCCGCCACCGCGCCAGTCGAAGTAGACAGCCGACTTGAACAGGTCGGTGGCGAGCCCGGGCACGTTCCAGCGGTGCATCCCGCGCAGGAACGCGGGCAGGAACTCGGGCGCGTAGATGCCGCCGGAGCCCGGGTTGCCGAGCACCACCAGCAGCAGGATCACCAGCCCGGTGCCGAGCAGGCCGAGCCACGCCTGCACGGCCGCCGCCACCATCCCGGCCGCGAACGCCGCCAGCGCGCCGACCACCGCGATGGTGCCCACGTCGTGGTCGAACACGTCCAGCACCGGCCCGACCAGCACCGCCCCGATGCTGCCGAGCAGGATGGAGTGCACCGCGAGCGTGGCGATCCGCAGCCCGGCCTGGCGCAGCCCGCGCGGGCTGGTGCCGAGCGAGATGCCCAGCGCGGTGGAGGCCAGGTAGCCGCCGAGCACCACGCCGACCGCCAGGTAGAACGGAACCAGGCCGCGCGGGTCGCCGGCGGACACCGGCACCTCGTCGGTGACCTGCAACGGCACCCCGGCCTGCCGGGCGGCCTGGGTGAACACGTCGGTGACCAGCTCGGTGGCGGCCGGCGCGCCGGCGCTGGCGGTGGCCAGGGTCAGGCCGCCCGGGGCGGAGCTGAGCACCGCGTACACCGATCGGTCGTTGAGGCCGTCGACGGCGCGGGCCTGGCTGTCGTACCCGACGGGTTTGATGGTGTTCGTGCGGGCGCGGACGGCGGTCATCACGGCCTGCGCCTGCTGGTCGGAGGTCACCACGGCGACCGGCAGGTCGCGTGGTTCCGGCTTGTGCAGCGCGCCGACGTAGGCCGCGATGAACGCGCTGGCCAGCGCCAGGGTGCCGAGCACCAGCGCCGCGGTGCGCGGCAGCCAGTCCCGGGTCCGCAGCTCCGGCTCGTCGTCCACGCGCCCAGCCTATTGCCGGCATGTGCCCCAATTTTGCGGTTTCGCCGGGCGGAAATCGCTGGTGCCTGCCGATAGCGTTCGGATCATGACGACGCCGCGTTACCCCACCAAGCCGCAGCCGGGCGACCGGGTCGCGATCGTCTCACCCTCCGCCGGCCTGCCGGGTCTCTTCCCCCACGTGTACGAGCTGGGCCTGCGCCGGCTCCGCGAGGAGCTGCACCTGGTGCCGGTGGAGTACCCGACCACCCGCGTGATGGGCACCGACCCGCGCGACCGGGCCCGCGACCTGACCGCCGCGTTCGCCGACGCGACCATCACCGCGGTGCTGGCCACCGTCGGCGGGGACGACCTGATCACGGTCACCCCCTTTCTCGACGACGACGTGCTGCGCGCCAACCCGAAGCCGTACCTCGGCTACTCCGACAACACGAACGTGCTCAACCACCTGTACCGGCTGGGGATGGTGGCCTACCACGGCGGCTCGGTGCTGGTGCACCTCGGCCGGCCCGGCCGCCCGCACCCGCTGACGTTCGACTCGCTGCGCGCGGCGCTGTTCACCTCCGACTGGTACGACCTGACGCCGGCCGCCGAGTGGGGCGACGAGCCGCTCGACTGGCAGGACCCGACGACGCTGACCGAGGAGCCGCCGATGCTGCCCGGCGCGGGCTGGCGCTGGCACGGCCCGGCCCGGGTGGTACGCGGGCGGACCTGGGGCGGCAACCTGGAGATCCTGCACTGGCTGGCGGCGGCCGACCGGATGCCGTCCGCCGCCGAGCTGGCCGGCTCGGTGCTGCTGCTGGAGACCTCGGAGGAGATGCCGTCGGCGCAGGAGGTCTTCCGGATCGTGCGGAACCTGGGCGAGCGCGGCCTGCTGGCCGGCTTCCCGGCGATCGTGGTCGGCCGCCCCAAGGCGTGGGACTTCGGCCGGCCGCTGTCCGTCGCGGAGCGGGCCGCGTGGGGCGAGGCGCAGCGGACGGCGGTCCTGCGGGCGATCGGCCCCTACGTCGACGACCCGGTGGTGGTCTTCGACGTCGACCTCGGTCACACCGACCCGCAGTTGATCATCCCGTACGGCGGCGAGATCCTGGTCGACGCCGTCGAGCGGCGGATCGCCGTGCGCTACTGACCCCGCACGAACACGCCGGCGCCGGGTGCGCCGTCGACCCGTCCTCGCGCCTCCACCTGTCGCCTGGCCGCTCGGTGGAACGCCATGGCTGTCTCGGCTCTCGTTTGACAGCCATGGCGTTCCACCCGCCGCATCGGTGCTCGGGAGGTGCGTGGTCCGGGTCAGGGTTTGGTGGTGGCGAAGGCGCGGACCGGGAACGTGCCCATGCCGGCCACCCTCGGTGGGGCGGCGGTGAACCGGAAACCGGTGGGCGGCAGCTCGGACAGACCGGTCAGGTGCTCCACGATCGGGATGCCGGCGGCCAGCAACATGCTGTGCGCCGGGCGTTCACCGGCCGCGGCCGGGGTCATGTCGTCGATGTTGACCGAGTCGATGCCGACCAGGGTCGCGCCGGCCTCGACCAGCCAGGAAGCGCCGTCGCCGGTCAGGAACGGCGCGTCCTCGGTGGCGTACCGGTCGGTGCCGAAGTGCGTGTCCCAGCCGGTGTGCAGCAGCACTGCCCGCCCGGCCACCTCGTACGGGGCGAGCAGCAGGCGGTCCACCGCGCGGACCCCGGCGGGCACACGGACCACCAGACCGGGCAGGTCGGCCAGCCGGTCCAGGGGCACCCCGGCCAGGTCGGGGCCGTCCGCGAAGCGGTGCGACGGCGTGTCGACGTACGTGCCGGTGTTGGCGATCATGTCGATGCGCCCGACGTGGAACTCGACGCCCGGGGCGTACCGCTGGCGGGAGGTCTCCCGGGTGAGCCAGTCGGTGATCCGTGGCCCCGGCCAGCCGGGAAGCGTGACCAGGCCGTCGGTGATCTCGTGGCTCAGCTCGACCAGCCGCCGCCCGTCGGTGGCCGGGACGGTGGTGCCGCGCCCACCCTTGTGCGGCTCCTCGACCACGGTCCGGTTGGTGATCCGCACCTCGCCGACCATGAGCAGCCCCAGGTGCCGGACCAGCAACGCGGCCAGCTCGTCGTCGGTGATCCCGGGGTCGGGCACGTCCAGCCGGAACCCGTCGGTGCGCAGGCCGCCCCCGTTCGCGAAGACCACCTCGGCGTCGAAGACCGCCCGATACTCACCCATCCGCCCACCGCACCACGCCCCCTCCACCCCGTCAAGAAGCGCGGCAGAGCCACGGAAAGCGTGCTTGTCCGCACCCCGAAGGCCCTCTTTCCGCGAATCTGCGCGCGGCGGGGTGGGAGGTGAGGGGGCGCGTGGGGGGCGGCGGGACGTGTGGGTGGGGGGTGTGGGGGACGGGAGAGGGATAGGCTCGATGGGTGCACCCCCCGTCCGGCTGGACGCGGGGTCGTCGTCGTGTCAAGCGCTGGAAGTGATCACTGATGCTCACCGGACTCTTCGCCGCCGCCCTGGCCGACCCCGGGCTGGCCCGGGCGCGTGACCTGGCGCGCTCCGGTGCCGCGCAGGTCGACGGTCTCGACCTCACCGCACCCGCCGCGCTGCGCCCCTTCGCGGTCGCGGCGGTGGCCGCCGACGAGCAGGGGGCCGGGCGGCCGGTGCTCGCGGTCACCGCCACCACCCGGGAGGCCGACGACCTGGTCTCGGCGCTGGGCAGCCTGCTGCCGCCGGAGCAGGTGGCGGTCTTCCCGTCCTGGGAGACGCTGCCGCACGAGCGGCTCTCGCCCCGCTCCGACACGGTCGGCCGGCGGCTGGCCGTGCTGCGCCGGCTGGCGCACCCCGACTCGGCCGACGCGCACGGGCGTACCGGGCCGCTGCGGGTGGTCGTCGCGCCGGTCCGGTCGCTGCTCCAGCCGCAGCTCAAGGGCCTCGGCGACCTGGAGCCGGTGCAGCTCGCCGCCGGCGAGGAGGCCGACCTGGAGGAGGTCGCCCGCCGGCTCACCGACATGGCGTACGCCCGGGTCGACCTGGTCACCAAGCGCGGCGAGTTCGCCGTGCGCGGCGGCATCCTGGACGTCTTCCCGCCCACCGACGAGCACCCGTCCCGGGTCGAGTTCTGGGGCGACGAGGTGGAGGAGATCCGCACCTTCGCGGTCGCCGACCAGCGCACCATCGAGGGCGTGGCGCAGCTCTGGGCGCCGCCCTGCCGTGAGCTGCTGCTCACCCCGGAGGTCCGGCAGCGGGCCGCCGCGCTCGCCGCCGAGCACCCCGAGCTGGCCGAGATCCTCGACAAGCTGGCCGAGGGCATCCCGGTCGAGGGGATGGAGTCGCTCGCGCCGGCGCTGATCGGCGACGACGCGCTGGAACTGCTCGTCGACTGCATGCCGGCCGGCACCCACGTGCTGCTCTGCGACCCGGAGCGCATCCGCACCCGGGCGCACGACCTGGTCCGTACCTCGGAGGAGTTCCTCCAGGCGAGCTGGGCCGCGGCCGCCGTCGGCGGCCAGGCCCCGGTCGACCTCGGCGCCGCCGCCTTCAAGACCCTGGCCGAGGTACGCACGCAGGCCCGCGCCCTGCGCCAGCCCTGGTGGACGCTCGCGCCGTTCGGTCTGGTGGAGGCCGACCCTCATTCGGTCCGGAGCGCCGGCTACCGGCGCGGAGGCCGAATTATGGTCGAAGAGGCCGCGCCGGCCCGGCAGCCCTGGGAGGACGCGCCGGCCGAGGTCGACGTCACGCCCGACGACGCCATCGCGGTGAGCCTGGCCGCCCAGCCGGCGCCGCTCTACCACGGCGAGACAGCCCGGGTGGTCGACGACCTGAAGCGCTGGGCCGGCGAGGGCTGGTCGATCGCGCTGGTGTTCGAGGGGCACGGCCCCGCCCAGCGGGCCGTCGAGGTGCTCCGCGACGCCGGCCTCGGCGCCCGGCTGGTGGAGGAGGTGCCGGCCGCGCCCGTCCCGGGTGAGCTGCTGGTCTCCTGCGGCTGCCTGACCGCCGGCTTCGTCGACGAGGCGTCCAGGTTCGTGCTGCTGACCGGCAACGACGTCACCGGCGGCCGGGGCACCTCCACCCGCGACATGCGCAAGATGCCCAGCCGGCGGCGCAACACCATCGACCCCCTCGAACTGCGGGCCGGCGACTTCGTGGTGCACGAGCAGCACGGCATCGGCCGCTACGTCGAGCTGGTGCAGCGCACCGTCAACGGCGCCAGCCGGGAATACCTGGTCATCGAGTACGCGGCGAGCAAGCGCGGCCAGCCCGGCGACCGCCTCTTCGTCCCCACCGACCAGCTCGACCAGCTCTCCCGCTACGTCGGCGGCGAGCAGCCCACGCTGCACAAGATGGGTGGCTCGGACTGGCAGAAGTCCAAGGCCCGGGCCCGCAAGGCGGTCCGCGAGATCGCCGCCCAGCTCATCCAGCTCTACGCGGCCCGGAAGGCGTCCAAGGGGCACAACTTCGGGCCGGACACGCCGTGGCAGCGGGAGCTGGAGGACGCGTTCCCCTGGCAGGAGACGCCGGACCAGATGGCCGCCATCGAGGAGGTCAAGCGGGACATGGAGCAGACCGTCCCGATGGACCGGCTGATCTGCGGCGACGTCGGCTACGGCAAGACCGAGATCGCGGTCCGCGCGGCGTTCAAGGCGGTGCAGGACGGCAAGCAGGTGGCCGTGCTGGTGCCCACCACGCTGCTGGTGCAGCAGCACTACAACACGTTCGCCGAGCGGATGAGCCAGTTCCCGGTGAACATCCGGCAGCTCTCCCGGTTCCAGACCCCGAAGGAGTCCGAGCGGACGCTGGAGATGGTCGCCGAGGGCACCGTCGACATCGTCATCGGCACCCACCGGCTGCTCCAGGCGGCCACCCGGTTCAAGCAACTCGGCCTGGTGATCATCGACGAGGAGCAGCGCTTCGGCGTCGAGCACAAGGAGCACCTGAAGACGCTGCGCGCCTCGGTCGACGTGCTCGCCATGTCGGCCACCCCGATCCCGCGGACGCTGGAGATGGCGATCACCGGCATCCGGGAGATGTCCACCATCGCCACCCCGCCGGAGGAGCGGCACCCGGTGCTCACGTTCGTCGGGGCGTACGACGACCGGCAGGTGGCCGCGTCCGTCCACCGTGAGCTGCTCCGCGACGGGCAGGTGTTCTACCTGCACAACCGCGTTGAGTCGATCGACAGGGCGGCCCGCCGGATCCGCGAGCTGGTGCCCGAGGCCCGGGTCGCGGTGGCGCACGGCCAGATGGGCGAGGAGGCGCTGGAGAAGGTGATGGTCGGCTTCTGGGAGAAGGAGTTCGACGTCCTGGTCTGCACCACGATCGTGGAGTCCGGCATCGACATCCCGAACGCCAACACGTTGATCGTCGAGCGCGCCGACCTGCTCGGCCTGGCCCAGCTCCACCAGATCCGCGGCCGGGTCGGCCGGGGGAGGGAGCGCGCGTACGCGTACTTCCTCTACCCGCCGGAGAAGCCGCTCACCGAGAACGCGCACGAGCGGCTGGCCACCATCGCGCAGCACACCGAACTGGGCGCCGGCATGTACGTGGCGATGAAGGACCTGGAGATCCGGGGCGCCGGCAACCTGCTCGGCGGCGAGCAGTCCGGCCACATCGAGGGCGTCGGCTTCGACCTGTACGTCCGGATGGTCGGCGAGGCGGTGTCGGCGTTCAAGGGTGAGAGCACCGAGGAGGAGACCGACGTCAAGATCGACCTGCCGATCGACGCGCACCTGCCGCACGACTACGTCGGCGTGGAACGGCTGCGGCTGGAGATGTACCGCAAGCTCGCCGAGGCCCGCGACGCCGAGCGGCTGCGTGAGGTGGTGGCCGAGATGACCGACCGGTACGGCGAGCCGCCCGCCCCGGTGCAGAACCTGGTCGCGGTGGCGAACTTCCGGCTGCTGGCCCGCCGCTACGGCCTGACCGACGTGTCGATGCAGGGCAAGCACATCCGGTTCGGCCCGCTGCCGCTGCCCGACTCGAAGCAGATGCGGCTCAAGCGCTATCACCCCGACTCGGTCTACAAGCAGGCGCTCGACCAGGTCAGCGTGCCCCGGCCGAGCACCAGGCGGATCGGTGGCGAGCCGCTGCGCGACCAGGCCCTGTTGGAGTGGTGCGCGCAGCTCCTCAAGGACGTGTTGGGGGAACCGGCGGCGGCGCAGCCGGCCGGGGTGGGGGCGCGGTGAGGTGGGCGGCGTCACAGCCGGATACGGGGCGTGAGAGAGTGACCGTCATGCGTGCTCGCCGTCTTGTCGCCGTCGCCAGCGTGGCGGTCGGCCTCGTCGCCCTCTCCGGTTGCCGTACCGAGCCCGGGGTCGCCGCCTACGTCGGCGACACCCGCGTCACCGAGGATCGGGTCACCTCGATCCTCGACGAGGTCCGGGACGGCCTGGCCAGCCAGCCGGCCACCGCTCCGCAGGCCGACGCGTTGCTGCCGGCCCGGGACCAGGTGGTCGCCACCCTCGTGCTGTCGGACGTGTGCCGGGAACTCGCCGCCGACAAGGGCTACCAGCCGCAGGGCCAGGTGACGCCGGAGCAGGTGGCGCAGCAGACCGGGCTGCCCGCCGACGCGACGTACGCGAAGAAGGTGGCCGAGTTCTACACCTGCATGTCCGGCCTGCCGGCCGGCGAGCCGGCCGCCCCCACGGCCGAGGACCTGGCCACCGTGATCGCGGCGGGCCGGGCCGCCGGCGCCATCCCGCCGGACGTGAAGGACGCCGACGCGGCCAGCCAGCTCGACGGGCAGCAGCTCCGCTCCGCGCTGGCCACCCGCAAGGTGCTCGCCGACGCCATCGGCGGGTACGACGTCTCGGTCAACCCGCGCTACCGCCCGCTGGCGTTCCCGCTGCTCAGCTTCAAGGGCGACGTGCCGGCGGTGGCCGTGCCGCTGGGCGAGCCGGGCTCGTCGGTCACCGACGTCTCCACCCCGGAGCCGGAGACCGGTGAGTCGGTGCCGGTGATCGACCCGTCGGCGGCGCCCGGCGCATGACCGCGCGCATCGTCCTGCTGGTCACCTCGCCCCGGCTGCCGGCCGGTCTGCTGACGTCGGCCGCCTGGGACGCCGTACGCTCCGCGCCGGTCCTCACCGGCGCGGAGAGCGAGCTGACCCGGGCGGTCCGGACGGCCGGCGCCGAAGTGCGCGTGGTGACCGAGGGCGCGACGCAGGCGCTGCTGGATGCCGCCGCGACCCAGGGCGGGGCGGTCTGGCTGGCGGGCCCGGCCGGCGACGAGGCGCTCGCCCGCGAGCTGGGGCTACGGCTGGCCCGGCAGCCCGGCCTGGCCGAGTTGGAGCTGATGTACGGCTCGTGGGATCCGCCGGGTGCCCGGCTGCTGGACGCGGTCGAGGTGATGGACCGGCTGGCCTCCCCGGGCGGTGATCCGTGGAAGCGGGCGCAGACGCACCGCAGCCTGGCCCCGTTCCTGCTGGAGGAGTGCTACGAGGCGTACGACGCGATCGGCGACGGCGACACCGACGCGCTGCGCGAGGAGCTGGGTGACGTGCTGCTCCAGGTGCTGCTGCACGCCCGGCTCGCGGAGGACCTGCCGGAGGGGGCGAGCTGGACCGTCGACGACGTGGCCGGCGGCCTGGTCGACAAGATGGTGCGGCGCAACCCGCACGTGTTCTCCGGCGAGCAGGCCGGCTCGATCGAGGAGATCGAGGCGAACTGGGAGCGGATCAAACGGGCCGAGAAGACCCGTGACTCGGTGCTGGACGGCATCGCGCTGAGCCAGCCCGCGCTGGCCCTGGCCGCGAAGATCCTGGACCGCGCCGGCCGGGTGGGGCTGGCCGTGCCGCCCCCGCTGGCGGAGTCCCAGGTGGACGCGGAGGCGCGGCTCGGCGCGAGCCTGCTGGCCACCGTCGCCGCCGCCCGGCAGGCCGGCATCGACCCGGAGGCCGCGCTCCGCCGCGCCACCTTGGCGTACGCCGACGCGGTCCGCGCCGCCGAACGCCGGTGACCCCGCCGCCGATCTTGCACTTTCCGCCCCGACAAATCGGCTGAATCCGGCATCGGAGGGGCCGCAACTGCAAGATCGCGGGGGATGGGCGCCGGGGGTGATCGGTAGGGTTCGGGGATGGAAGCGTTTGGGGTGCTTGCGGAGCGGATCGTCGAGGCCGTGCTGGAGAGTCGGCCCGGGTTGGCGACCTCGGTCGGGGACCACCGCTACGACGACCGTCTGCCCGACCTCTCCGCCGACGCGCTCGCCGCCGACCGGGCGATGCTCCGGGACGCGGCCGACGCGCTCTCCGAGATCGACCCCGACGTGCTCGACACCGACGAGAGCGTCGACCACGCGCTGCTCAGCGCCCTGGTCGACCGCGGGCTGTTCGAGGACTCCGAGATCCGCAGCCACGAGTGGGACCCACTGCGGCACAACCCGGGTCCGCTGCTGCACGCGTTGCTGGCCCGGCCGTACGCCCCGGTCGAGGAGCGGCTGACCCACCTGGCCGGGCGCCTCTGGGCCGTACCGGATGCGCTGGCGACCGCGCGCGCGACGCTGCGGGACATGCCGCGGGTCCACGCCGAGACGGCGGTCGGGCAGTTCACCGGCGCGGCGGCGCTGGTCCGCGACGAGGTGCCGGCGCTGCTCGCCCAGGCGCCGGCGCTGCGCGACCGGGTGGGGCCGGCCGCCACCGCGGCGATCGCCGCGCTCGACGAGTTCGTGGCGTGGCTGCGGGCCGGGCTGGCGGCCGACGCCGGGCCGGGGCGCGACCCCCGGCTGGGCCGGCGGCGCTGGGAGGCGCGGCTGTGGCACACGCTCGACACCGAGCTGGGCGCGGCCGAGGTGCAGCGCCGCGCCTGGGCCAACCTCGACCGGGTCACCGACGAGATCCGCGCGGCGGCCGTCGAGCTGGTCGGCGGTCCGGCCGACGACGAGACGGTAGGCCGCGCGCTGGACCTGCTGGCCGCCGAGCACCCGGACGACGCCACCATCGTCGACCTCGCCTCCGGCACGGTCGACGAGGCCACCGACTTCGTCCGCCACCACGATCTGGTCAGCCTCGTCGAGGACCCGTGCGTGATCCAGGAGATGCCGGAGTTCGCGCGCGGCGTCGCGGTGGCCTACTGCGACTCGCCGGGCCCGCTGGAGACGGCCGACGTGCCGACGTTCTACTGCATCGCGCCCACCCCGGCGGACTGGCCGGCGCAGCGGGTCGAGTCGTTCTACCGGGAGTACAACGACCACATGATCCGCAACCTGACCGTGCACGAGGCGATGCCCGGTCACTTCCTCCAGCTCGCGCACGCCCGCCGGTACGCCGGCCCGACCCGGGTGCGCGCGCTCACCGAGTCCGGCGTGTTCATCGAGGGCTGGGCGGTCTACACCGAGGAACTGATGGCCGGGCTCGGCTTCGGCGGGCTGCCGGTGCGGTTGCAGCAGCTCAAGATGCAGCTCCGGATGACCATCAACGCGCTGCTCGACCAGCTCGTGCACTGCGACGACCTGCCCGAGGCCGAGGCGATGGCGTTGATGACCGGGCGCGGCTTCCAGGAGGAGGGCGAGGCGGCCGGCAAGTGGCGGCGGGCGTTGCTGACCTCCACCCAGCTCTCCACCTACTTCGTCGGCTACAGCGAGATGGCGGACATCGCCGCCGCCCGGCCGGCGGGCGTGCCGGTGCGCGACTGGCACGACGCGATGCTGTCGCACGACTGCCCGCCGCCGCGTCACCTGCGCACCCTGCTGGGGGTGTGAGGGTCAGGACGCCTTCGGGCGGCGGTCCACCACACCGGCGCCGGCCGGCACCGCGAACGCGCCGGCCTCGACCGTCTCGGTGTAGCGGCTCATGGTGAGCTCGGCCGGTTTGCCGTCGAGTGTGCCGGTGAAGCTGCCGAGCACCCCCTCGGTGGTGACGCAGGCGGTGAAGCGTTCCCCGGCGTCGGTGACGTCGATGCAGGTGGCGTGGTGCCCGGCCAGCGTGGTGTCGGTCTGTTTGATGACCGCCTGGGGCTCCAGCGCGGCGGCGGTGAGCAGCCGGATCACCGCCGGCGGGGTGACCAGCCCCTGCTTGCGCGCCTCGTCGTAGACGATCACCGACGGCTTGCCGGCGGTCAGCACCGGCGGGGACATGGTGCAGGAGGTGCGGGCGGTGGTGCTCGCGCACCGGGTCACCGCCTCCTGGGTCACCGTGATCTTGCCGCCGGGCCAGGCGTAGGTGGAGCGGAGCGGCTTCGCGGTCTGCGCGATCGAGGCGGTCCCGCCGCCGGTGAGCTGGTATTCCGCGGCCCAGGTCCGCTCCAGCGCCCGGTCCATCCGCGCGGCGAGGTCGTTGACCAGGTCGGCCCGGCCGAGCGCGACGTCCGCGTCGTCCAGGGCCTGACAGCCGGTGACCGAGAGCGACGCGATGACCGAGGCGGCGAGCACGCGGAGGGTCGTCGAAGCGGCAGGCATGATGCCCAGCCTTGTCGATCGACGCAACCTATCGCAAACCCGTTGCCGGTTGACGACCGGTAAACCGGGAATGTCCGTCTCATTCGCTGCCCCGGGGTGCGCCCCGAGCGCCGTACCGGAGAGCGGGGACCGATACGCTGCGTTCAACACCTGCCTCAGCCGCACCGTCGCGGCCCACACCGGACCGGAACACACAAACGAGGAGCGACTCAGTGGCAACCATCGAGGGAATTGTCGCCCGGGAGATCCTGGACTCGCGGGGCAACCCGACGGTCGAGGTCGAGGTCGGGCTCGACGACGGCACGATCGCCCGCGCCGCGGTGCCGTCCGGCGCCTCCACCGGCGCCTTCGAGGCGGTCGAGCTGCGCGACGGCGACAAGGACCGCTACCTGGGCAAGGGTGTCGAGAAGGCGGTCGCGAACATCGAGGACCGGATCGTCGACCAGCTCATCGGCTACGAGGCCAGCGAGCAGCGGCTGATCGACCAGAAGATGATCGACATCGACGGCTCGGACAACAAGGGCGAGCTGGGCGCGAACGCCATCCTCGGCGTCTCCCTGGCCGTGGCGAAGGCCGCCGCCGGCAGCGCCGAGCTGAGCCTCTTCCGCTACCTGGGCGGTCCGAACGCGCACCTGCTCCCGGTGCCGATGATGAACATCCTCAACGGTGGCGCGCACGCCGACTCGAACGTCGACGTCCAGGAGTTCATGATCGCGCCGATCGGCGCGCCGACGTTCCGGGACGCGGTCCGCTCCGGCGCCGAGGTCTACCACGCGCTGAAGTCGGTGCTGAAGAAGAAGGGCCTGTCGACCGGCCTCGGCGACGAGGGCGGCTTCGCCCCGAACCTGCCCACCAACGCCGCCGCGCTGGACCTGATCGCCGAGGCGGTGGAGAAGGCCGGCTACCGGCTCGGCACCGACATCGTCTTCGCGCTCGACGTGGCCGCCACCGAGTTCTTCGACAACGGCTCCTACACGTTCGAGGGCAGCACCAAGAGCGCCGAGGAGATGAGCAACTACTACACCAAGCTCGCCGGCGACTACCCGATCGTCTCCATCGAGGACCCGCTCGCCGAGGACGACTGGAGCGGCTGGGCCACGCTCACCGCCGCGCTGGGCGACCGGATCCAGATCGTCGGTGACGACCTGTTCGTGACCAACCCGCAGCGCATCGCCCGGGGCATCGCCGAGCGGGCCGCCAACGCGGTGCTGGTCAAGGTCAACCAGATCGGCTCGCTCACCGAGACGCTGGACGCCGTGGACCTGGCCCACCGGGCCGGCTTCCGGTGCATGATGAGCCACCGCTCCGGCGAGACCGAGGACACCACCATCGCCGACCTGGCGGTCGCCACCGGCTGCGGTCAGATCAAGACCGGCGCGCCGGCCCGCTCCGACCGGGTCGCCAAGTACAACCAGCTCCTGCGGATCGAGGAGGAGCTGGCCGACGCGGCGCGGTACGCCGGCGCCGGCGCGTTCCCGCGTTACCGTTCGGCCTGAGGTCGACGCTCCGGGGGAGGGGTGTGACGATGCAGCAGCGCCGCACACCGGGTGGCCAGCGGCCCGCCCGTCGGCCGGGTCAGGCCGGCCGGGCGGGCGGGGGCCGAACCCGGTCCACGGCCCGCGACGGCGTCCGCGCGGAGGCGCGCGCCGCCGGTCGGTCACCCGGCGCGTCCCGCGTCACCGAGGGCGTACGCTCCGCGAACCGTCCGGGCGCGGCCCGGCGTACCGCGGCCGGCGGCACGGTCAAGCGGCTCACCGCACCCCAACCCCGGCGCTTCACCGGGCGCGCCACCGTGCTGTTCGCGGTGCTGATCGCGCTCGCCCTGGCGTACACCTACCCGGTCCGGGTCTACCTGGACCAGCAGACCGACATCGAGCGGATGGAGGCGTCCCAGGCGGGGCAGCGGGCGGAGATCGACCGGCTCACCGCCGAGGCGGCCAAGTGGAAGGACCCGGAGTACGTCAAGACGCAGGCCCGGGAACGGTTCTTCATGGGCAAGCCGGGGGAGACGCTGCTGGTGGTGCTCTCCGACCCGGACGGGGCCGCCAAGGACGCCGGCAAGGGCGCGAAGCCGGGGGCGCCGAGACCGCCCGACCCCTGGTACGACACGCTGTGGTCGAGCGTGCAGGCGGCGAACGCCGAGCGCCCCGACAAGTGAGCTGTTTCTTCGAGAGGCACAACCCGTGAGCGTCGTACCACCGCAGGAGCCGGCGGCGGACTCCGTACCCCCGCCGGAACGCCGACCGGCCACCGAGGCCGACCTGGCCGCGGTCGCCGCGCAGCTCGGACGCACACCGCGCGGCACCCGGGCGGTGGCCCACCGGTGCCCGTGCGGCCTGCCCGACGTGGTGGAGACGACGCCCCGGCTGGCTGACGGCACGCCGTTCCCGACGCTGTTCTACCTGACCTGCCCGCGGGCCACCGCGGCGTGCAGCCGGCTGGAGTCGGCCGGGCTGATGAAGGAGATGGCCGACCGGCTCGCCGAGGACCCGGAGCTGGCCGCCCGTTACCGGGCCGCGCACGAGGACTACCTGGCCCGCCGCGACGCGATCGGCGAGGTGCCGGAGATCGCCGGCATCTCGGCCGGCGGGATGCCCGGGCGGGTGAAGTGCCTGCACGTGCATCTCGGCCACGCGTTGGCCGCCGGCCCCGGGGTGAACCCGTTCGGCGACGAGACGCTGGCGCTGGTGGACAAGTGGTGGGCCGCCGGCCCCTGCGTGGACGTGCCCGCCGGGGAGTGAGATGACCACCGTCGACCAGGTCACGGTCCGCCGGGCCCGCACCGCCGACGTGCGCGGCATCCGCCGGCTGGTGGACACGTACACCGACGACCGGCGGCTGCTCAGCAAGGCCACCGTGACGCTCTACGAGGACGTGCAGGAGTTCCGGGTGGCGGTGACGCCGGACGGCACGGTGGTCGGCTGCGGCGCGCTTCACGTCATGTGGGAGGACCTGGCCGAGATCCGCACGGTCGCGGTCGACCCGTCCTGCCGGGGGCACCGGATCGGCCACCGGATCGTCGGTGAGCTGATCGACGCGGCCCGCGAGCTGGGCATCGCCCGGATCTTCGTGCTCACGTTCGAGACCGGCTTCTTCGGCGGCTTCGGCTTCCACGAGATCGACGGCGCCCCGGTGCCGCAGTTGGTCTACGAGCAGCTCCTGCGCTCCTACGACGAGGGTGTGGCCGAGTTCCTCGACCTGGAACGGGTCAAACCCAACACCCTGGGCAACACCCGCATGCTGCTGCGCCTCTGAGTCGCGTCGGGCTGCCGTAGGGTGGGCGCCGTGAGCGTGCGCGTGGGGGCCATCGACTGCGGGACCAACTCGATCCGACTGCTGATCGCGGACCTGCCGGATCCCTCCGCCGGGGCGGCGGCGCCGCTGACCGACGTCAGCCGGCGGATGGAGATCGTGCGGCTGGGGCAGGGCGTCGACCGGACGGGCACGCTGGCGCCCGAGGCGATCGAGCGGACCCGGGTGGCGCTCGCCGACTACGCGGCGGAGATCGAGAAGACCGGCGTCGAGCGGGTGCGCATGTGCGCCACCTCGGCGTCGCGCGACGCCTCCAACGCCGACGACTTCCGCGCGATGGTCGAGCGGACGCTCGGCGTACCGCCGGAGGTGGTGACCGGCGACGAGGAGGCCCGGCTGTCGTTCACCGGCGCGGTGCGCGGGCTGCCCGCCGACGCCGAACCGCCGTACCTGGTGGTCGACATCGGCGGTGGCTCGACCGAGTTCGTGGTCGGCACCCGCGCCGACGGCGTGCGCGGGGCGATCTCGGTGGACATCGGCTGCGTCCGGATGACCGAGCGGCACCTGCACGGCGATCCGCCCTCGCCGGCCGAGATCGCCGCCGCCGAGGCGGACATCGCGGCGGCGGTGGACCGGGCGCTGGCCGCCGTCCCCGGCCGGGAGGCCGTCACGCTGGTCGGGCTCGCCGGTTCGGTCACCACCGTGGTCGCCCTGGCCGAAGGGCTCCGGGAGTACGACCCGAGTCGCATCCACCACGCCCGGGTTCCGTACGCGCGGGTCGCCGAGGTGACCGCCTACCTGCTGGGCGCCACCCGGGAACAGCGGCTGGCCGAGCCGGTGATGCACCCGGGCCGGGCGGACGTGATCGGCGCCGGCGCGCTGGTGCTGCGCGTGATCATGGAGCGGGCCGGCATGTCCTCGGTGGTCGCCTCGGAGCACGACATCCTCGACGGCATCGCCTGGAGCCTCGCCTAGCGCGCAACTCCTTGGTCGACGGATCAGTCGGTCGGCAGGTCCGGGCGGTGCTCTCGCACCCACTTCTCGACGTCCGACTTCCGCCACACCTTGCCCATCGCCAGCACGGCGATCGGCTCGGGGAAGTTGCGTTGATTGGCGATCACGGACGCACGCTGGCGTGACACGTTGCCGAGCATCGCCCGGATCTCCGACACGCCCACCAGCTCCACGTGTTGACGATGGCAGCGGCGTGGTCCGCGTACGGCGACAACTGCGGAGGCTATTGACAGCGTCAATGATGAAGCGACACGATCGGGGGATGAGTGCGTCGAATGGCTATCCCGTACCCGATCGAGGTCGTCGGGCGATGCGGCCGCACGTGCCGATGCGGCCGCGCTGGCTCTGCCGGGTGTGCGCCGGCCCCTGGCCGTGCCAGCCGGCCCGCCTGTTGCTGTTGACGGACTACCGGCGTGACCGGGTCGCCCTCTCGGTCCACCTGGCGAGCTGCCTCTTCGAGGCCGCCGCCGACCTGCTGAAACTCAACCCGGATCCCCAGGAGCTGTTCGACCGCTTCGTCGGGTGGGCCGCCCGCCCTCCGCTTGGTTGATTAAGGAGTTCGCGTCGGCGTTCGCGGCGAGTCCCGACGCAAACTCCTTGATCAACGAAGCGGGGGAGTGCGTCGTCGTTGACGGTACTGTGCATTGCGCACTACTGTGCGGAGCGTGGATACGACGCAGCTTCTCAAGGGTGTCCTCGACCTGGCCGTGCTCGCCGTGCTCAAGGACGAAGACGGCTACGGCTACGACATCCTCCGCCGGCTGCGCGAGGCCGGCCTCACCGAGGTCGGCGACGCCTCGGTCTACGGCACGTTGCGCCGGCTCTTCGCGGGCGGCCTGTTGACCACCTACGTGGTGCCCAGCGAATCCGGGCCGCACCGCAAGTACTACGCGCTGAACGCCGCCGGGCGGGACCAGCTCACCCGCTCCGGCAAGACCTGGCGCTCGTTCGCCACCACCATGGACGCACTGCTCGACGATCGGGGGATGGCGGCATGACCGTCACTGGGCAGGAGATCACGGACTACGTCGACCGGGTGCGGGCCGCGCTCGCCGACCTGCCGCCGACGCTCCGCGACGAGTTGACCGAGGACCTTCCGGAGCACCTCGCCGAGGTGGCAGCCGAGGGTGACGGCACGCTCGTCGACCGGCTCGGCGCGCCGGAGGCGTACGCGCTGGAACTGCGGACCGCAGCCGGCGCGGAGCCGGGCGGCCGACCGGCCCGCCTGCGTCGGCTGGCCGCCGCGCGGGACCGGGCCACCACCCAGTTACGCCTGCTCGACCGTCAACTCGGCCCGCTGCTCGGGCACACCCGGGTGGCGGACTTCCTGCGCTCGCTGCGCCCGGCCTGGTGGCTGGTGCGCGGCTATCTGGCCGCGCTGCTCGTCGGCGAGATGACGCGCAGCGGTCGGGTCGGCCTGCTACCCCGGCTCGACGACAGCCTGCTGGGCGGCCTGCTGCTGCTCACCGGCGCGGTCCTCGCGTCGCTGTGGCTAGGCCGTCGCTCCGGCGGCTTCACCGGGTGGCCGCGCCGGCTGCACCTGGTGGGCACCGCCGTGCTGGTGGTCTTCTCGTTCGCGGTGCTCGCCGACGTCGATCGCAACGCCGGCGAGGACGGTTACACCTCCTACCAGGAGGTCGCGGTCGACCGGCGGTACGACCGGATCGAGGACGTCTTCGTCTACGACCAGCAGGGGCGGCTCGTCCGCGACGCCCAGCTCTTTGACCAGAACGGCGTGCCGATCCGGCTCGGCTGGCCGACCTGCCTCGACGCGTCCGGCGCCGTGCCGGCACCGCGCAACGCCTACCCGTACTGCCCGGAACTGGCCCCGTTCGGCCCGCCGGCTGTGCCGCCGGCACCCGCCGCCCCGCCCACGGCCACCGGCACGCCTGCCCCGCCCACGGCCACCGGCACGCCTGCCCCGCCCACGGCCACCGGCACGCCCGCGCCGACCGCGAGCGCGACGCCGGGATCGGCGGCTACGGCCCTGCCGACCGCGTCTGCCACCGGCGCGACCGCGGAATCTGGAGCGCCGGCTCCGGCCAACTGATCTGTCGCCGTCGTCCTCACCGCCGCCCGGGTGGCGGTGAGGACGACCGGCTCAGGCGATGGCGGCGATGTCGCCGTCGTCGAAGTAGATCGCCTGGTGCAGTCGGCCGCCCAGCGCGGCGGCGAACCGGGCAACCACCTCCTGGCCGGAGATCTTTCCCTGCTCGATCTGGGAGACCCGCCCCTTCGTGACGCCCATGCGGTCCGCCACCTGCTGCTGGGTCAGCCCTCGGGCACGACGCACCTCGGCGAGCCGATGACCGATGACCTCGGCGAGGAGTTGCTGCTTGCCCGCCTCGACCGCCTCTTCGCCGCCGGCGCGGGTGACGTGAGCGGTGCGGATCTCCTGCCACCGGGTGTAGTCGCTCATGCCTTCGCCTGGATGACCCGGGCATGGAGGTGCGGATCCAATGTGTCGATCCAGTGCCTCACCTCGTCGACGAGGTAGACGTCCCACTCACCAGCCATCATACGGCGAGTTTAGCAATCGCTAAACCCCTTGGTGGGGTGGACAGGAGGTGAATGCCACTGTTCTTCCGTCTTCCCCGGGCCGGTGACGGCGTGGCACGCTACCGGCACGTCACAGCCAACTGTGCGACCAGCCAACGGTGACTGACCGCTAGGAGGACGGGCCCATGGGCGAGATGGTGAGCTTCACCGGCAACGGGGGGACGAGCGAGGGGTATCTCGCGATACCCTCCGGCGGTGCGGCCAGCCCGGCGGTCATCGTCATCCAGGACTGGTGGGGCCTGGTGCCCCACGTCCGGGCCGTGGTCGACCGCTTCGCCGAGGCCGGTTTCGTCGCCCTCGCGCCCGACTTCCGGCACGGCGGTCCCGCCGTCAAGCCGACCGAGCCCCGGCAGATGCTGAACAGCAGCCAGATGGACGAGGCGGCCAGCGACATCTCGGCCGCCGCCGAATACCTGGCGAGCCGCCCCGAAGTGGCCGGCAAGGTGGGCTGCGCCGGGTTCTGCGCGGGCGCCAGCCTCGCCCTGTGGGCCGGTACGACCTCCGAGCGGATCGTCGCCACCACCGCGTTCTACCCGCGCCTGCCCTGGGAGGGCATGGTCGCCGACTGGTCCGGCTACGCCGGAAAGGCCGCGCTCGTCCACTGTTCCGAGGCGGACGGTCTCTCCGCCGCCGACGGGGTGCAGGGCGTACGCCGGTCCATCGAGGCCGCCGGCGGCACCTGCCAGACGTTCGACTACCCGGGCACCGCGCACGCGTTCTTCAACGAGGACCGGCCGGAGCAGTTCGATCAGCGGGCCGCCGCCACCGCCTGGGCCCGCACCCTGGAACTGTTCCGGGCGAAGCTTGGCTGAGTCGCGTACCCCGGGGGAGGTGGTCGCCCGCGCGGCGCGGGCGACCGACCTGACCGACCTCGACGGCGCGGTCAGTGACTGCTTCGCCTGCCCGCGGCTGGTGGCGTGGCGCGAGGAGGTGGCCCGGGTCAAGCGGGCCGCGTTCCGCGACCAGGACTACTGGGGGCGGCCGGTGCCGGGCCTCGGGCCGCCGGACGCGCGGATCGCGATCCTCGGCCTGGCACCCGCCGCGCACGGCGGCAACCGCACCGGCCGGATCTTCACCGGGGACCGCTCCGGTGACGTGCTCTTCGCCGCGCTGCACCGGGCCGGGCTGGCCAACCAGCCGACGAGCGTCGCCGCCGACGACGGCCTCACGCTCCGGGAGACCCGCATCTTCTCGGCCGTGCGCTGCGCCCCGCCGGACAACAAGCCCACCCCGGCCGAGCGGGACACCTGCGCGCCGTGGGTGCACCGCGAGGTCGAACTGATCCGCCCCACGCTGCGCGTGGTGGTCGCGCTGGGCGCGTTCGCCTGGGCCGCGTGGTGGCCGGTGCTCCGCCAGGTGTACGGACAGCGCCCGCCCACACCGCGACCCGTGTTCGGTCATGGGGCACACTGGTCCGGCGAGTCCGTGCCGGCGTTGCTCGGCTGCTATCACGTCAGCCAGCAGAACACGTTCACCGGCCGGCTCACGCCGGCGATGTTGGACGACGTGTTCACCCGGGCCAAGCACCTGTCCGGGGTGGACTGAGGAACACACCTGAGGCGGGGGAATGGACTTCGGCGTGCTGCGCAGGTGGTGGCCGGTCGCGGCGGTCGCGGTGCTGCTCGCGGTCGCCGCCGTCGCCGCCGGGCACTCCGCGATCGGGGCCAGTCGGATTCCGCCCGTGGACAACGTCCCGTACGTCCCGGACTATCCGTCCGAGGCGCCGCCCTCGATCCCGGCCGAGCCCCGGGAGTTGGGCATCCCCTCCGAGGGTGGGGTGCCCGACTGGCTGGGCACCGCCGCGGTGGCACTGCTCTTCACGATCGTGCTGGTCGTCGTCGGCTACCTGCTCTGGAGCGTGCTCCGCAGCGCGCTGCGCCGGACCACCCGCGTGGTGCCGGTGCGGCGCACCCGGCGTACCGCCGAGGGGACGGCCCGCGAGGTGGTGGCCGCTCTGGACGCCGGGCTGGAGGAGTTGGACGACCGCGCCACCGACCCGCGGACCGCGGTGATCGCCTGCTGGGTCCGGCTGGAGGAGGCCGCCGAGGACACCGGGGTGCCCCGGAGGACCGGTGACACGCCCACCGACCTGGTCAGCCGACTGCTGCGCGGCGACCCCGAGGCGGGCATCCCGGCGATCGCCAGCGCCGACGTGCTGGACGGGTTCGCGCACGTCTACCGGGAGGCCCGCTACGCCACCCACCCGGTCGACGAACGCACCCGCGACCAGGCCCGGGCGGCGCTGCGCCGGCTGCGCGGCGAGCTGACCGGTGTGGCGGCGGGGGAGGTCGGCGCTCCGTGAGCACCAGCATCGACGACCTGCTCGGCTCCGGCGAGGAGCCCACCGGATCCGCGGCCGGACGGCCGGCCGGCGGCCGGGCCCGGTGGTTGCTGCGAATCGTGCTGGTCACCGCCGCCGCCGTCGTGGTGATCGTGGTCGGCCTCCGCGCGGTCGGCCTGCGGGTGCCGCTCTGGATCATCGTGGCGGGCGTGCTCGCGGTGCTCGCCGTGCGCCGGGTCACCGCCGCGCTCTCGCCCCCGCCGCCGCCGCGCGCCGGGCTGCGGTCCTCCGGCGGCGAGGAGTCCGGCACCTGGAACTGGTCCGCCCGGGACGCGCTGCGGGCCGCCATCAACGGCTGGGAACGACCGCTGGACTGGTGCACCGACAACCGGGAGCGGTTCACCGAGCGGGTGCTGCCCCGCCTCGGTGAGCTGGCCGACGAGCGGCTGCGCCAGCGGCACGGCGTCACCCGCGAGTCCGACCCGGCGCGCGCCCGCGCCCTGCTGGGCGAGCCGCTGTGGACGTTCCTCGGCACCCCCGCCCGCCGCCCCCCGACGCCGCGCGACCTCGCGGCGATCGTCGCCGAACTGGAGAAGATCTGATGAACGAGGACCGGAGCATGCCTCCCGCCGAGGTGGGCCGGCTCGCCCGGACCGTCCTGGACGCGGTCGGCACCGTCGTGGTCGGCAAGCGCGAGGCGCTGGAGCTGGTGCTGGCCGGCATCCTGGCCGGCGGCCACGTGCTGCTGGAGGACCTGCCCGGCCTGGGCAAGACGCTCACCGCGCGGTGCTTCGCGCAGGCGCTCGGGCTGGACTTCCGCCGGCTCCAGTTCACCCCGGACCTGCTCCCCGCCGACGTCACCGGCTCGTTCCTGTACGACCAGAGCAGCGGCGACTTCTCGTTCCGGGCCGGGCCGCTCTTCACCAACCTGCTGCTGGCCGACGAGATCAACCGGACGCCGCCGAAGACCCAGTCGGCGTTGCTGGAGGCGATGCAGGAGAAGCAGGTCTCGGTGGAGGGCGTGACCTACCGCCTGGACGAGCCGTTCCACGTGCTGGCCACCGCCAACCCGATCGAGTACGAGGGCACCTATCCGCTGCCCGAGGCGCAACTCGACCGGTTCCTGCTGCGCGTCTCGTTCGGCTACCCGACCAACGACGAGGAGTGGGACGTGCTGCGCCGGCGCATCGCCCGCCGCCGCGAGGAGGCCGAGATCACGCCGGTGGTGGACGCCGCCACGCTGCGCGCCATGCAGGCCGCGCTGGAGGACGTGGTGGTCGAGGACTCGATCGGCCGGTACATCGTGGCGCTCACCGCGGCCACCCGCGAGCACCCGTCCGTGCTGGTCGGCGCGTCGCCGCGCGGCTCGCTGGCGTTGCTGCTGCTGTCTCGGGTGCGGGCCGTGCTCGCCAACCGGGACTACGTGGTGCCGGAGGACGTCAAGGCGGTGGCGGCGCCCGCGCTGGCGCACCGCATCACGCTGCGTCCGGAGATGTGGTTGCGCCGGGTCGACCCGGCGTTCGTGGTCGGCGAGGTGCTCGAGTCGACGCCCGCCCCGGCCAGCGGCGCGCTGCCCAGCTACGCCGCCGGGCGCTGATGGACGAGCGGGCCGAGCCGGCGAACGGCTGGGCGCCCACCTGGGCGCTCGGCCGGGCCGTGCTGCTCACCGGCGTGCTGCTCGTCGCGGCCGTGCTGCTCGGCCGGATCGACCTGGTGGTGCTGGCCACGCCGTTCGCGCTGGGCACCGCGTACGGTTTGCGCCGCCGCCCGGCCACCCAGCCCGAGCTGGAGCTGAGCGTCGCGGACACCCACCTGGTCGAAGGGTCGCCGATGGCCACCACCGTGGCGGTGGCCAACCCGGACCTGATCGGCTACGACCTGGCGGTGGTCCGGACCCGGATGTCGCCCTGGCTGCGGGTGGAGAAGGTCGGCTTCGGCGGTGCCGAGCTGGACGTGAGCCGCTCCGGCGGCGCGGACCGGCCGTTCGTCACGTCGGTGCCCCGAGGCAGCGCCGTCGACCTGGAGTTGACCGGCACCGCGCTGCGGTGGGGCCGGCACCCGTTCGGCCCGGCCGGCGTCCGGGTCGCCGCCGCCGACGGGCTGCTGGTCTCCCGGGCGGTGATCACCGCCCCGATCCGCGCCCGGGTCTACCCGCGCACCGAGCCGTTCGACGCGGTCGAGGCGATGCCCCGGGCCGCCGGGCTGGTCGGCGCGCACCGGTCACGGCGGCCGGGGGAGGGCGGCGAGTTGGCCGGCGTACGCGTCTTCGCGCCCGGGGACCGACTGCGCCGCATCGACTGGCGGGTGTCGCTGCGGGCCCGCCAACTGCACGTCGCGGCCACCCTCTCCGACCGGGACGCCGAGGTGGTGGTGCTGCTCGACGTGCTCGCCGAGGCGGGCCGCTCCGGCGGCGTACGCGGGCCGGCGTCGGTGCTCGACACCACGGTCCGGGCCGCCGCCGCGATCGCCGAGCACTACCTGCACCGGGGCGACCGGGTGGCGCTGCTGGAGTACGGTCCGGCCGCCCGGCGACTGCGCCCGGCCACCGGGCGCCGGCAGTACCTGACCGTGCTGGAGTGGCTGCTCGACGTGCAGGCCGAGTCGTCCCCGCACGAGCCGTACGACCAGGTGTTCGGCCCGCAGGTGCTCTCCTCGGACGCGCTCGTGGTGGTGCTCACCCCGCTGCTCGACGAGCGTTCGGCGCAGATGCTGGCCCGGCTGGCCCGGGGCGGGCGGTTCGTGGTGGCGGTGGACACGCTGCCGGCGGAGCTGCCGCTGCCGAAGGAACGGGGCTGGGCCGAGGTGGCGTACCGGCTGTGGCGGCTGGACCGGGACACGATGATCGGGCAGCTCCGCGAGCACGGCGTGCCGGTGGTGCGCTGGGCCGGCGCGGGCAGCCTGGACGAGGTGCTGCGCGACGTGTCCCGCCTGGCCATGGCGCCGAGGGTGGGGCTGCGGTGAGTGACCTGGCGGGCGGGCTCGTGGAACGAGTGCGGGCGGTGCGGTACAAGGTGGCCCGGGTCAGCCCGCTGCCGCTACTGGTGCGCGGCGGCATCTTCCTGGTCGTGCTGGCCGGCTTCCTGCTCGCGTACCCGGTGCAGATGCTGGCCCCGCGGTCGCTGCTGGCCCTGGCGGTGGCCGCGGTGCTGCCGGCGGTCGCGCCGCGCCGGCTCTGGCCGACGTTCGCCGCGCTGGTGACGGTCGGCGGCTGGCTGCTGGCCATGCTCGGCTACGACCGGCCGCCGGCGCTGTGGCGGCTGCTCGCCGTGGCCACGCTGCTCTACCTGGCGCACACGCTCTGCGCGCTGGCCGCGCTGCTGCCCTACGACGGGTTGATCGACCCGGACCTGGTGCTGCGGTGGCTGGCCCGGGCCGGTGGCGTGGTGCTGGGCAGCGCCGTGCTCGGCGTCGTGCTGGCGTGGCTGGGCGCGCTCGGCGGGACCGACGGGACGCAGGTGGCGACCGTGGTGGGACTGCTGGTCGCGGTGGGGCTGAGCGCGTTGCTGGGGTGGCTGCTGCGTCGCAGATGACGGGACGCGGCGGGACGTTGCGCAGGTCACACGGGTTGTGCTCCGTCACAGAAGGGGGTCTCGCGCGGTATTACCGGAGCCCCCCGGGGAAAGATGGATGACGTGAATCCGAAGCGGATCCTTGTCGTGGGTGCCGGGCACGTCGGCCTGTACGCCGCTCTGCGTCTGTCGAAGAAGCTGAGCTCGCGTGAGGCCGAGGTGGTCGTCGTCGACCCGCAGCCCCACATGACGTACCAGCCGTTCCTCCCGGAGGCTTCGGCCGGCAACATCTCCCCGCGGCACGCTGTGGTGCCGCTGCGGCGGGAGTTGCGCAAGTGCACGGTGGTGGCCGGCACGGTCACCCGGATCGACCACGACCGCAAGACCGCCGTGGTGCAGCCGATCAGCGGCCCGACCCGGGAGATCCCGTACGACCACGTGGTGGTCGCCCCCGGCTCGGTCTCCCGCACCCTGCCGATCCCGGGCCTGCACGAGAACGGCATCGGGTTCAAGACCATCGGCGAGGCCATCTTCCTGCGCAACCACGTGCTGGACCGGCTGGACGTGGCGGCCGCCACGACCGACCCGGAGGTCCGTCGTCGCGCGCTGACGTTCACCTTCGTGGGCGGCGGTTACGCCGGCATCGAGGCGCTCGCCGAGATGGAGGACATGGCCCGCGACGCGCTGCGCTACTACCCGGAGCTGAAGCCGGAGGAGATGCGCTGGGTGCTGGTCGAGGCGACCCAGCGGGTGCTGCCCGAGGTCGACCGGGACATGGGCGCCTACACGGTGCAGCAGCTCCTGAAGCGGAACATGGACATCCGGCTGGACACCCGGCTGGAGTCCTGCGTCGACGGGGTGGTCAAGCTCTCCGACGGAGACAGCTTCCCGTCCGACACCATCGTGTGGACGGCCGGCGTGAAGCCGTCGCCGATGCTGGACGCCACCGACTTCCCGCGCGACGAGCGGCGCCGGGTGACCTGCCTGCCGACGCTCCAGATCGTGGACGGCGACCGGGTGGTCGAGGGCGCGTGGAGCGCCGGTGACTGCGCCGCCGTGCCGGACCTGACCAAGGAGCCGGGCAACTTCTGTTCGCCCAGCGCCCAGCACGCGGTGCGGCAGGCCGCCCGGATGGCCGACAACATCGTGAACGTGGTCCGCGGGCGCGAGCCGGTCGACTACAAGCACAAGCACGCCGGCAGCGTGGCCAGCCTCGGCCTGCACAAGGGCGTGGCGCAGGTCTACGGCGTGAAGATGACCGGCTGGCCGGCGTGGTTCATGCACCGGACGTACCACATGTCGCGGATCCCGTCGTTCAACCGCAAGGTCCGGGTGGTGGTGGACTGGTCGCTGGCGTTCTTCCTCAAGCGTGAGGTGGTCGCGCTCGGCCAGCTGCACGACCCGCGTGAGGAGTTCGCCGAGGCGTCCGCCCCGCCGGTCGGCGCGCGCGTCTGACCGTTCGTCCCGAAGGGCCCTTCCCGCACGGGAGGGGCCTTTCGTCGTACCCGGGTCAGAACCGCCAGGTCCAGGCGTCGGCGACTCGGGTGCCCGGGCCGAAGAGCGCCTCCAGCGTGCGGCGCAGCAGCTCCGCGTGCGGGGCGTCGTCGGTCAGCGCCACGCACGACGCGCCCCAGGCGTCGACGTCCCGGGCCGCCTGACGGCGCTGCCGGTCACCGACGGCCGGCGCGACGCCCCGCCGGGCCACGTCGGCCAGCAGCGCCGAGGTGGGACGCTGCCAGGTGCCCATGGTGGCCGAGCCGCCGGGACCGTACGGGCCGATGAAGAACCCCTCCGGCATGCCGAACCCGACACCCGTGGCGGTGGCCCACCGCATCGGCCCGGGGTGCTGCGGGGTGGCCGTGGGCACCGGCACCAGCACCCCGCCGGGGCGTACGCACTGTCGCCAGTGGCCGCCGGTGACGAACGTGGGCAGCGGCGGCCGGTCGATCGTGGGCAGCGGCGTCGGGAAGACGCTGAGCAGGGCCGCGCCGACCGCCAGCGGCACCAGCCGGCGCGCCGGACCCGGCTCGTGCAGCGCCCGGTGCACGGCGAGCGTGAGCACGGTGCCGACCAGCGGCAGCACCGCCAGCGCGAACCGGGTGGGCAGCGCGCCGTCCACCACCGGCAGGCCGGCCAGCAGCGCGTACGGGCCGGGCACGCCGGTCCGTTCGCCGCCGGCCACCACCTCGGGGCCGAGCGAGAACGCGGCCAGCACCAGCGCCGCGGCGACCAGGGCGCGCACCAGAGCGCGCCGGCCCAGCCAGACCGCGCAGCCGGTCGCCACCACCAGCAGCGGCCAGCCCAGGAACGTGGTGAACTCCGCCGGGCCGGTGGTCAGCCGGACGGCCTCCGGGCTGCCGAGCACGGTCAGCGCGGAGAGCCGGGCCCAGCCGGTCAGGTCGGCGGAGAAGTAGGCGGGCGGGAACATCCCGTCGGCGACGCCCTGCGGGCCGGCGAACTGGAGCCGGAGCGGGTACGCCAGCACCACCAGCGCGAGCCCGGCAGCGCCGAGCAGCCCACCGGCGAAGCCGGGCAACGCCCGACGCGGCAGCTCCCGGTCGGCCAGCCCGTACGCGACGGCCAGCACCGCCAGCGTGAGCGCGGTGAGGAAGAGCACCTCCTCGCCGACGAAGACCTGGACGACGGCGGTGCCGGCCAGCCCGACCGCCGAGGAGATCATCCGGCGGCGGTCCGGGCCGTCCGGGCGACCGGCCGGGTCGGCGGCGCGCAGCAGCCGCACCACCAGCCAGACCAGCACCGGGACCAGCCACTGCGCGGTCATGTGCAGGTGACCGTTGCTCTGCGAGACCATGCCCGGCCCGAAGCCGCAGAGCGCCGCGCCGAGCCCGGCGGCGAGCCGGTGGGCCCGCAGCGTCCGGGTGAACAGCAGATACCAGGCGACCGCCGTGCCGGCCAGGTTGCCGGCGACGAGCAGGGCGAACGTGGCCGGCGCGCCGAACGCCCACGTGACCGGCGCGAGCAGCACCCCGAGCGCGACGACCGAGGTGTTGGCCATCAGGTTGACCCCGTCCGGCGCGTTGAGCCGGTCGGTGACCAGGCTGAAGTCGCCGCGCAGGGCCCGCGCGTCGAGCGCCAGGAACCATTCGTAGAGCGTCTGGTCGGCCGGGTTGAGGGCGAGCATCCGGGCGCCCGGCGTCGGCCACAGGCCGTGGGTGAGGCCACCGGCGAACGCCACGAACAGCAGCCCGACCAGCAGGTCCGCGCGATGCCGGCGAGCGGCGGCCCGTACCCGGCCGACCCGCGCCGCGGCGGTCGCCGACGCGGGGCGGACCGCCTGGTCGCGGTCGGGCCCGGGGGCCGCGCGGGCGGCGCTGGTCACGGCCCCGACCCTATCGGCCGGCCCCCACGGGGTACGCCGCGGCGCGGCGCAGCCGCTACGGTGAGATCTGCACCGCGCGTGTCGGCGCGGCGGTGTCACCCGCCCGGGTGGTGGAACGGCAGACACGGCCGCCTTAAAAGCGGCTGCCGAAAGGCGTGCGGGTTCGACCCCCGCCCCGGGCACGGAACTCTCAGCTTTCCCACAGCTTGACGCCGCGCACGGTCTTGTCGCCGCGTCTACGCTGGGAGGCGCACGTCTACGTGCGAACGACCCCCTGAGGGAGGCCTGAGAAGTGAAGACCTCGAACCCGGTGCTCGCCCGGCTCGGCCAGGCGGCCGAGCGTGAGCGGGCGACCGGGTACGCCCAGCCCGGGCCGTACGGTCAGCCCGGATACCCCCAGCAGTACCCGCCGCAGCAGCACTACCCGAGCGGCTACGGCCAGCCGGTGGCCCCGCCTGCGGTGACGCCGATGACCCTCGACGACGTGGTCGTCAAGACGGTCCTCATGCTCGCCATCCTGGGCGCCTCGGCCGCCGCGGCCTGGGTGCTCGTGCCGGACGCCCTGGTCGGCGTCGCCTGGATCGGCGCCGCCGTGGTCGGCCTGGTGCTCGGCCTGATCATCTCGTTCTCCCGGATGGCGAACCCGGCGCTCGTGGTCGCGTACTCGATCGTCGAGGGCGTCTTCGTCGGCATGGTCAGCAAGGCGTTCGACTCGCTCTACGACGGCATCGTGCTCCAGGCGGTGGCGGCCAGCTTCGGCGTCTTCTTCCTGATGGCGATGATCTACAAGGCGCGGATCATCCGGGCCACCCCGAAGTTCGCCCGGATCATGGTGGCGATCATCGCCGGCCTGTTCGGGGTGATGCTGGTCAACCTGGTGCTGTCGCTGTTCGGCGTCAACACGCACCTGCGGGACGGCAGCCCGCTCGCCATCGGCTTCAGCCTGGTCTGCATCGTGGTGGCGTCGCTGAGCTTCGTGCTCAACTTCGCCCAGATCGAGGAGGGGGTCCGGATGGGGCTCCCGCAGCGCTACGCCTGGACGGCCGCGTTCGGCATCGTGGTCGGCCTGGTCTGGCTCTACATCGAGATCCTGCGGCTGCTCAGCTACTTCCAGGGCGACGACTGACCGTCCCGCCCGCCCGTCGACGCCCGCCTGCCGCATCCCGCGGCGGCGGGCGTCGTCCGTAGACTCGCCGGTGATGAGCGCAGCGGAACTGGACCGGGCGGTGGCCCTGCTGGTCCGACAGGTCGGGCACTGGCAGCAGCCGCGCTGGTCGGCGCCGGCCGGGGGTGGCAACGTGTCCCGGGCCGACCTGGTGCACAAGCTGGTCCAGGAACTCGCCAACCTGGCCGCCGACGCCGCCGGTGAGCCGCGCCGCGAGGTGCCCCGGCTGCCCAGCGACCTGGCCCTGCCCGACCAGCTCCGGGTGGTCGCCGCCGACCTGGCCCTGGCCGCCCCACCGGCCCCGGTCCTGGCCGTCGCCGTCGACGCGATAACCCGCACCCGCACCACCCTCTAACCCACCCCGCCCTGCCCCGGCGATCTTGCAGTTGTTGCCCCGGCGAATCGGGTACAACGGGCGGACAGCGGGCCGGAAGTGCAAGATCGCGGGCGAGGTGCCGCACGTTTCGTGATCTGTCGGATGCCTACGAGGTTGATGGCGGAATGGGTCGAGCTGACGATGCGGCCCCGAGCGCGGCGACCGACACGCTGCACCTGACCCGTTTGCGCCATCAAGTTCGTAGGCGCCGGGAAAGTCGGTGCGAGTTGGGCTGGTGTGAGAGTCGGTGATCAGGGCTTCAGCCAGCGGCGCACCCCGGGTCGGCGGGCCCGGTCGAGTGCGCGCCGCACCGCCGGCAGGTCGTGCCCGGCGGCCTCGGCCTGCCGCGCGTGCAGCAGGCCGTAGGTGAACGTGTTCTCACCCTCGGCGTACGCCCGCAGCGCGTGCCGGCGCAGCGCCTCCCGGGTCACCACCGAGTCCTGGTGCGTCCCGAGCAGGTTCTGGAGCGCCTTGAGCCGCTTTACCAGGCGGGCGGCCGGCTTGCCGGCGTCGGGCACCCGGACCTCCACCGCGTACCGGGCCGCCTTGTACTTCTTGCGCGCCTCGTGCAGGGCGGTGTCCCCGGCCGGTCCGCGGTCGGCCAACGCCCGGTCCAGCCGGTCGTCGGCGTGGCGCACCGCCCGGCGTACCCGGCGGTCCACCCAGCGGCGGTTCACCTCGGCGGTCGGGCCGTCGAGCAGCCGGTCCAGGCGGGACAGCAGGTCGGGATAACGGTCCGCGTCCAGCGCGGCGCGCAGGCCGGTGGTCGACCCGGCCAGGTCGGCGGCGAACCGCTCCCCGATCCGTGCGGCGACCGGGCCGAGCACCAGCTCGTCGGGCAACTCGTGCACCGCCGCGGCGAGTCGGGCGGTCAGCACCTGGACGTCGCGGACCGCACCCAGGTCGCCGCCGAGCTGCCGCAGTTCGCCCCGGACCGCCTCGCTCTCCCGCCGGTCCCACAGGCCGCGGAACGTGCGCAGCGTGGCCCGCAGCCGGCGGATCGCGACGCGCATGTCGTGCACCGCGTCCGCGTCCCCCTGGTACGCCGCCGCGTGGTTGCCGACGATCGCGTCCCGCTGCTTCCGGGCGTACCTCACGACTGGCTCGGCCGGGCCGGTGGGCGGCCGGTCGTCGAACCGGGCGAGCCGCCCGGCGACCGCGCGGTGGGACTTGCTGACCGGCACCTCCCGGGCGCCGGCCTCGGCCAGCCGGGCGGAAACCGCGTCGAGCAGCTCCTCGTCGCCGTCGACCAGCTCGACCTCGATCTCGTACCAGGTCCGGGCGGTGCCGTCGACCAGGTCCGCGGACCGGACGTCGTCCTCGGCCACCTCGGCCAGCACGCGACCGTCGGCGTCCAGCAGCCGTCGCTCCCGGCGGTGGTTGACGATCCGGGCCGCCGGGGCGACCGGCCGACCCCGGGACGCGCCCCGGATCGACGCGACCAGCTCGGCCGGTGGGCCGGCGTCGGCCGGCCCGGCCGGGAACTGGTGCTCGACCCGGGCTCCACCGACCGCGCCCACCTTGAGGTGCCAGCCCGCGTCGTGCCCGCCGGTACGCCGCCGCAGCGCGTGGGCGCTCCGCAGCAGTCGCAGGTCGTCGGTGTCCCAGTAGACGGCGTCCAGCTCCGAGGCGGTGGCGTCGGACATCGTCACGACGCCACCGCACCCGGTCAGGTCGGGCAGCCGGAAACCCTCGTCGCCGGAGAATTTGCGCTCGCGTTCCACGACGGTCGCCATGCGGGTTCCGGTACCCGGCACGTGCCGTAGTGAATCGAGTTCAGCTCAGTCGTTCGAGCACCATGGCCATGCCCTGGCCGCCGCCGACGCACATGGTCTCCAGGCCGATGGTCTTGTCGTGCCACTCCAGCGCGTTGAGCAGGGTGCCGGTGATCCGGGCGCCCGTCATGCCGAACGGGTGACCGACCGCGATCGCGCCGCCGGCCACGTTCAGCTTCTCCTCCGGAATGCCGAGCTGCCGGTACGACGGGATCACCTGGGCGGCGAACGCCTCGTTGATTTCCACCAGGTCGACGTCGTCGATGGTCATGCCGGCCCGCTTCAGCGCCTGCTTCGACGCCTCGACCGGGCCGAGGCCCATGATCTCCGGGGAGAGCGCGGTGACGCCGGTGGAGACGATCCGGGCCAGCGGGGTGAGCCCCAGCTCGGCCGCCCGCTCGGCGCTCATGATCACTACGGCGGCGGCGCCGTCGTTCAGCGGGCAGCAGTTGCCGGCGGTGATCCGGCCGTCCGGGCGGAACACCGGCTTGAGGCCGGCCACGCCCTCCAGGGTCACCCCGGGGCGCGGGCCGTCGTCGGCGCCGACCACGGTGCCGTCCGGCGTGGTGACCGGCGTGATCTCGCGGGCCCAGAAGCCGTCCGCGATCGCCTTCTCGGCCAGGTTCTGGCTGCGGACGCCGAACGCGTCCATGTCCGCGCGGGACACGTCGTACACCTGGGCCAGGTTCTCCGCGGTCTGCCCCATGGCGAGGTAGATGTCCGGCAGCCGGCCGGCCTCCCGCGGATCGGTCCACACCTCGGCGCCGGCCTGCGTGCGGGCCTGCGAGCGCTCGCGTGCCTCGGCGAAGCGCGGGTTCTCCCAACCGCCGCCGACCAGCGCCTGCGCCTCCGGCGGCAGCGTGTCCGAGTTGCCCCGGGCGTACCGGGAGACCATCTCCACACCGGCGGAGACGAACACGTCGCCCTCACCGGCCCGGATCGCGTGCATCGCCATCCGGGTGGTCTGGAGCGAGGAGGCGCAGTAGCGGGTCAGCGTGGCGCCGGGCAGCCCGTCCAGGCCCAGCAGCGTGGCGACCACCCGGGCCATGTTGAAGCCCTGCTCACCGCCGGGCAGACCGCACCCGAGGTAGAGGTCGTCGATGGTGGTGGGATCGAGCGCCGGCACCTTGTCGAGGGCGGCCTGGACGATGGTGGCGGCGAGGTCGTCCGGGCGGACCTCGCGCAGGGAACCCTTGAACGCGCGGCCGATGGGGGACCGGGCGGTGGCGACGATGACGGCGTCGCGGGGCGACTCAATCGGCATGAACCAACGTTAACCCGCGGGTAACTTGCGGTGGAAGCCGCGCCCCGGGCGGGAAATGTCACCCTGCCGGCGGCCGGCGGTGGTGCCGGAACGCGACCGCGGCGGCGGCCTCGACGGCCGGGAGCAGTGCGTGCGCCCAGACCCGGTAGCCGTCCGCGGAGGGGTGGAAGCCGTCGTGGCAGAGCGTGCCGGCGTCGGCCCGGAACACCGGGCCCGTCTCGGTGCCCAGGTCGACGACGGTGCCGCCGGCGTCCAGCACGGCCGCCGTCTGGGCCCGCGCCATCCGCCGCCCGGACCAGCCGAGCACCTGGCGCAGCGGAGCGGCGACGGCGCGTACCGCGCCGAGGTCGGGGCAGGTGCCGACGACGACCTCGATGTGGGCCTCGCGCAGCCGGCGGACCGCCGAGCCGAGGTAGGCCGCCGCGTCGGCCGGACGGCCCATGGCGGTGGCGTCGTTCGCCCCGATCAGCACCACCGCCACGTCGGGCCGCTCGCCGAGCAGCGCGCGGGCCACCTGCGTGGCCAGGTCGGTGGCGCGGGACCCGGAGACACCGACGCTGGACAGGTGCACCCGCCGGCCGGTCGGCCCCTCGGCGAGCAGGTGGGCGAGCTGGCCGCCGATGGTCTCCTCGAACCGGTCGACGCCCACCCCGATCGCCGACGAGTCGCCGAGCAGCACCAGCCGCAGCGGCGGCGCGTCGGCCCGGCCGACCGTGGCGCGCAGCACCAGACCCAGCTCGGGCTGGGCGTACTCCCGGCTGCGGGCGGCGATGGCCTGGCCGGCGAGGACCGCCGCGCCACCCACCGTGCCGGCCAGCAGCGACAGCGCCGCGGCCCGGCCCCACCGGGCCGCCGTCCCGTTCCGTCCGCTCATGCCGGCACCCTGCTTCGCTCGCTCATGCCATTCCCTCCAGCGTGGCCGAGTCGGTGGCGGTGCCGCTGGGCGGCATCGCGCCGACGCCGAAGAACGCTCGCCGGCGGAGCTGCGCCCACCGCCCGCCCGGCCCGCGGTCGCGGCCCCGGAGCTGGGCGCCGCTGACCTCCGTGCCGGCGTGCCGGGCCGCCTCGTGGGCCGCCTCCGGAAGCGACCGTACGCCTTCCAGCCCGGTGCGCGAAGGACGGCGTTCCGGCACCGCGCCCAACGCGGAGAGCACGGTGGGCAGCAGCGCCGCCGCGGCCATCGCGTACCCCTCCGCGGAGGGGTGGAACCGGTCCCAGGCGAACATCCGACCGGGCTCGGCGGCGAACCGCGGCCCCAGCAGGTCACCGAGGGAGACCGTCCGGCCGCCCGCCTCCACCACGGCCACCGTCTGGGCGGCCGCGAGCTGGCGGCTCCAGCGTCGGGCCAGCCAACGCAGCGGCGGCTGGATCGGCCGGATCGTGCCCAGGTCGGGGCAGGTGCCGACGACCACCTCGCAACCGGCGGCGCGCAGCGTGCGGACCGCGTCGACCAGGTAGCGCACGGCCAACACCGGCGGGGTGCGGTTGGTGACGTCGTTGCCGCCGACCAGCACCACGGCCACGTCCGGTGCGACCTCCAGGGCGGACTCGACCTGCGGCTTCAGCCCGGCCGACAGCGCGCCCACCACGGCGAACCGGTGCAGCCGGACCGGGCGGTGCAGCCGGCGGGACAGCCCGGTGGCCAGCAGCGAGCCGGGCGTCTCCCGGCGCCGGTGCACGCCGTAGCCGGCCGCGGAGGAGTCGCCCAGGATGACCATGGTGATCGGCTGGCCGGGGAACCGCGCGCCGTAGACGCCGTCGCAGCGTGGTGGCGGCGCCTCGGCCATCGGGATGGTGCGGCGGGCCTGCCGGGCCTGGCCGAGCAGCACTCCACCGGTGGCAGCCGTGGCCGCCACCGTGGCGCCCGTGCCGATCGCCGCGAGGCGGGCGATCTGCCGGGCGCGTCGCCAGCGGGCCGGCGCGACGGAACCGACGTCCCCCATGAACCGACAGTATCGCGCCGGTACGACGACCGCTGTCCTTGATCGGGCGGCTGGGAGCCGGCCGTTCTGGGTACCGGTGGGGGTGGGCTTGCCCCGGGGCCGCACCCTGGTCGGGCGAAGAGAGGCGGAATCATGGGGAAGACGTTGAAGCGCAGCGCCGCGTTCGCCGCGTTGGCCCGGGCGTTGGCGGCCGGGGCGCGGGGCGGGCCGTCGCTGGGTGCCCGGCTGGCGGCGCTGCCGCGCATGATCCGGGCCACCGGGCGGGGGGAGTACGACGGCGGGCTGCGCCTGGCGTTGATGGCCGGCGCGGCGGCGTACGTCGTCTCCCCGATCGACCTGCTGCCGGAGATCCCGCTGGCGATCTTCGGGCTGGCCGACGACGCCGTCATGGTCACCTGGCTGGCCGGCAGCGTGCTCGCCGAGACCGAACGGTTCCTGGAGTGGGAGGCACGCCGCAGCTCCGTCATCCCGGGGCAGGTGGCCCCCTGACGGCACGTACGCTGGGCGGCGAACCGGCTGACCGGCCGCCCTCCGACGGCGGCGCTACGAAGGGCACAACGAGGTGCGGTACTACGACAACGTCGTCGAGCTGATCGGCAACACCCCGCTGGTTCGCCTGCGCAACGTCACCGAGGGCATCCAGGCGACCGTGCTGGCGAAGGTGGAATACGTCAACCCGGGCGGTTCGGTCAAGGACCGGATCGCGCTGCGCATGGTGGAGGACGCCGAGAAGGCGGGCATCCTCGGGCCGGGCGGCACGATCGTGGAGCCGACCAGCGGCAACACCGGCGTCGGGCTGGCCCTGGTGGCCCAGCTCCGGGGCTACCGCTGCGTGTTCGTCTGCCCGGACAAGGTCAGCCAGGACAAGCAGGACGTGCTGCGGGCGTACGGCGCCGAGGTGGTGGTCTGCCCGACCGCCGTCGCGCCGGAGGACCCGCGCTCCTACTACAACGTCTCCGACCGGCTGGCCCGGGAGATCCCCGGCGCGTGGAAGCCCAACCAGTACAGCAACCCGGCCAACCCGCGCTCGCACTACGAGACGACCGGCCCGGAGCTGTGGCGGCAGACCGAGGGGAAGATCACCCACTTCGTCGCCGGCGTCGGCACCGGCGGCACCATCTCCGGCATCGGTCGCTACCTCAAGGAGGCGTCCGAGGGCCGGGTGAAGGTGATCGGCGCGGACCCGGAGGGCTCGGTCTACTCCGGCGGCACCGGCCGGCCCTACCTGGTCGAGGGCGTCGGCGAGGACTTCTGGCCGGAGACGTACGACCGGTCCGTCGCCGACGAGATCGTCGAGGTGTCCGACAAGCAGTCCTTCGAGATGACCCGCCGGCTGGCCCGTGAGGAAGGGCTGCTGGTCGGCGGCTCCTGCGGCATGGCGGTGGTGGGCGCGCTGGAGGTGGCCCGCAAGGCCGGCCCGGACGACGTGGTGGTGGTGCTGCTGCCGGACGGTGGCCGGGGCTACCTCTCGAAGATCTTCAACGACCGCTGGATGGCCCGGTACGGCTTCCTGGACGACGCCGGCGCCGAGCCGACCGTGGCCGACGCGCTCGGCGGCAAGCCGGGTGGCCTGCCCGAGCTGGTGCACGTGCACCCGACCGAGACGGTCCGTGACGCCATCGACTACATGCGCGAGTACGGCGTCTCCCAGCTTCCGGTGCTCAAGGCGGAGCCGCCGGTGGTGACCGGCGAGGTGGCCGGCTCGATCGCCGAGCGGGACCTGCTCGACGCGCTCTTCACCGGCCAGGCCCACCTGCACGACACGATCGAGCGGCACATGGGCGAGCCGCTGCCGATGATCGGCGGCGGGCAGCCGGTCAGCGAGGCGGTGACGCTGCTGGAGAAGGCCGACGCGGCGCTCGTGCTGGTCGACGGCAAGCCCAAGGGTGTGCTGACCCGGCAGGACCTGCTGGCCCACCTCGGCGCGCGCTGAGCGGGGTGCGGGGCCCCGGCGACGGGGCCCCTCACACCTCCCGCGCGTAGCGGAGCCGGGCGACCGACCGGGGGCCGATCCGGTCGGTGCTCCGGGTGCCGGTGGCGTGCCAGCCGCCGCGCTCGTAGAAGCGGCGCGCGGACGCGTTGTCGGCCAGCACCCACAACGCCGCCCGGGTCCACCCACGGGCGCGCGCCGCGTCCAGCGCGTCCAGCATCAGCGCCCGGCCGGTGCCCCGGCCCCGCTCGTCCGGGTCGAGATGCAGGGCGTGGAGCAGCCCGGTCGCCGGGTCACCCTCGTCGTCCGGCCCGAGATAGCTGAAGCCCACCAGCCGTCCGTCCCGCTCGGCCACGGTCATCCGGTGGTCCGTGCCCTCCCAGGTCAACCGTTCCACCCAGTAGCGGCCCATCGCCTCGGCGGTGGGATCCGTCAGCGCCTCGGGGGGCAGGAACGACGAGTACGCCGCCACCCGGGAGCGCTGGTGCAGGGCGCCGACCGCCAGCAGGTCGGTCTCGGTCGCGGGGCGTAGGGAGACGGTCACCCGGGCGACGGTACCCGCCGGGGCGGCACCGGCACCGTCTGGAGGTCCTCGGCGATCACCAGGTCGCCGGCGAAGTGCTCGCGGGCCTCGTCGTGGAAGCGGCGCGGGTCGGCGTACCGCTGGGAGAAGTGGGTGAGCACGAGCGTGCGTACCCCCGACTCGGTGGCCACCCGCGCGGCCTGGCCGGCGGTGAGGTGGCCGACCTCGGCGGCGAGCGCGGCCTCCGACGCCAGGAACGTCGACTCGATGACCAGCAGGTCGGCGTGCTCGGCCAGCGCGTACACGCCGTCGCAGAGCCCGGTGTCCATCACGAACGCGAACCGCTGCCCCGGTCGGGTGACGCTCACCTCGTCGGAGGTGACGCGGCGTCCGTCGACGTCCAGGTGGCCCTCGCGGAGCAGTCTGCCCACCGCCGGACCGACGATGCCGTACGCGGACAGCCGCTCCGGCAGCATCCGGCAGCCGTCCGGCTCGACGAGCCGGTAGCCGTACGTCTCGACGGGGTGGCGCAGCCGGCGGGCCTCCAGCGTGCCGACGCCCAGCGTGATCCGTTGCCCGTCGGCGTCGATCGGCTCGACGGCCAGCTCGGCGGTCTCGTGGAAGCTGGACGCGTGCCGCAGCCGGGCGAAGTAGTCGGCGCCGCCGGCCGGGAAGTGCACGGCCACCGGGTGCGGCACGCGGTCCAGCGAGAGGCGCTGGATCATGCCGGGTAGCCCGAGACAGTGGTCGCCGTGGAAGTGGGTGACGCAGATCCGGGTCAGGTCGGTGGCGGTCACGCCGGTGTGCAGCATCTGGCGTTGGCTGCCCTCGCCCGGGTCGAAGAGGATCACCTCGTCGTCCCAGCGCAGCAGGTAACCGTTGTGGTTGCGGGCCCGGGTGGGGGCCTGACTGGCCGTGCCGAGCACCACCAGCTCACGCATCGACACCGCATCCTCCGGCTGACATGGAACGACCCCCGGGGCTTCCGCGCTCGCGCGCGGGCCGGCTGGACTGGGCCGGCACCCCGGGGGTCGGGTGGCTGTCGTGGTTTCGCCGCACCGCTGCCACACGGTCTCGACGATCGTGCTGTCCGCCTCGCGGCGGACGATGTTTCACTGTCGAGGACAGCGGCTAGCGGACAGCCACCTCACGAGTCCGATTGCTATACAAGTCTGGACCACCTCCTTTCCCGTGTACCGCCACGCTATCCACTTCCCGGCGGCATCGGCAACGAATTTCGATCACAGACGTTCACTCCACGCCGATCGGGCCCTCGCGCGGGCCGTCCTCGTGCGCCGGCTGCACCGCCAGCGACGGGAAGTCGGCCAGGTCGCCCTCCGGCTCGGCGTCCCACTCCGGGAAGACCAGCGGGCTCTGGAGGTAGAGGCAGAGCAGTTGGGTGAGGTGGTGGAGGCCGTCGAGGTGGGTCCGCTCGTGGCCGTGGGTGGCGTCCACGCCGAAGCCGAGCAGCGCCACCCGGGCGTGCGCACCGGCCTCGACCGCGGACGCCGCGTCCGAGCGGTAGTAGTCGAAGACGTCGCGGACCAGGTCGACGCCGTGCTCCTTGGCGATGGCGGCCAGGTTGCGGGTCAGGTGGTAGTCGAACGGCCCGACCCCGTCGCCCATGGCCAGCGTGGCGGCGGTCTCCCGGGACTGCTGGCCGGGTGCGACCACCGCCGCGTCCACCGAGACGATCTCCGCCACGTCCGGGTCGAGCCCGTGGCTGGCGCCGTGGCCGATCTCCTCGGTGACGGTGACCAGCAGGTGCGCGGTGACCGCCGGTGTCACCTCGGCGTCGACCATCGCCTTGAACGCGGTCAGCACCGCGGCCACCCCGGCCTTGTCGTCCAGGTGCCGGGACTTGACGTACCCGGTGGGGGTGATGGTCGGGTTGGGCAGCAGCGCGACGAAGTCCCCGGCGTCGATGCCGAGCGCCCGCAGGTCGGCCTCGTCGTGCACCGGCTCGTCGACCCGGACCTCGACCAGTTCCCAGCCGACGCCCTGGAGGTCGACCGCCTCGTTGTAGCGGTGCCCGCTCGCCTTCAGCGGCAGCACCTGGCCGGTGACCACCCGGTCCAGGTCGTCGGTGAAGATCCGCACGTGGGCGCCCTCGGCGAAGCGGGCGCTGTGCGTGCCGATCGGGTTGATCTCCAGCCGCCCGTTCTCCTTGAGCCGCTTCACCATGCCGCCGATGGTGTCGGTGTGCACCACGACGGCCCGGTCCGCGCCGGTCGGCCGGGGCCCGGGCAGGCAGGCGCTCAGCGCCCCGCGCCGGGTCAGCGTGGAGCTGATCCCGAGCGCGGAGAGCCGTTCGCCCACGTACTGCTGGATGTGGTCGGTGCGCCCGGACGGGCTGGGGATCTCCAGCAGTTCCACCAGCACCTGGCGCAGGTATTCGAGGTCGAGCTTGAGCGGTTGGGGTTTGCGTGCGGTCATGCCCCTGAGCCTGCCGCACCGGCCGGCGACCAGAGTCGCTGCGGTGCCCGCGTGCCCGGGAAGAGGAGGTCGACGAAGCGTTCGGCGGTCGGCTGCGGCTCGTGGTTGGCCAGCCCCGGCCGTTCGTTGGCCTCGATGAACACGTGCTCCGGGGCGTCCGGCGCGGGCACCAGCAGGTCCAGCCCGGTGACCGGGATGTCCAGCGCCCGGCTGGCCGTCACGCACGCCTCGGCGATCACCGGGTGCAGCTCGGCGGTCACGTCGTGGATGGTGCCGCCGGTGTGCAGGTTGGCCGTCCGGCGGACCGCCAGCACCTGACCCTCCGGCAGCACGTCGTGCATCTGGTAGCCGGCCTCGGCCACCACCTCGCGGGTCATGTCGTCGATCGGGATCCGGGACTCGCCACCGGTGGCGGCGGCCCGGCGGCGGCTCTGCCGCCCGATCAGCTCGGTGACGTCGTGCACGCCGTCGCCGGTGATCTGCGCCGGCCGGCGGACCGCGGCGGCCACCACCTCGTGGTCGATCACCACCACCCGCAGGTCCTCGCCCGCGCGCAGCTCCTCGATCAGCACGTCCGGGCAGAACCGCCGGGCCAGCTCGACGGCCGCGGTCAGCGCCTCCGGCGTCCGGACGCCGACGGTGATCCCGTTGCCCTGCTCGCCGCGCGCCGGCTTGACCACCACCGGGCCGACGTCGGCCAGGAACGCCAGGTCGTCGGGCTCGCCGGTGGCGGTGCGCCCACGCGGCACGGACAGGCCCGCCTCGGTGAGGATGCGCCGGGTCACCCGCTTGTCGTCGCAGCGGCTCATCGCCACCGCCGAGGTCAGCTCCGACAGCGACTCGCGGGTGTGGATGGTCCGGCCGCCGCTGGTCAGCTTCAGCTCACCCCAGTGCGGGTCGGTCACCTCCACCCGGATGCCGCGCCGCATCGCCTCGTCCGCGACGATCTTCGCGTACGGGTTCAGCTCGTCGTAACCCGCGGGCATGGCCGGCAGGAACAGCCGCTCGTTGATCGGGTTCTTCCGCTTCACGCAGAGCGTGCCGGTGCGGTGGAAGCCGAGCCGCTCGTAGAGCCGGATCGCGCCCGAGTTCTCCGCCAGCACGGACAGGTCCACGTACGCCCGGCCGCGCGCGTCGAGCTGGTCGGCGAGCGCGGTCAGCAGCGCCTGGCCGGTGCCGGGCGGCGCGGTGTTGAAGTCCACCGTCAGGCACCAGAGGCTGGCGCCCTGCTCCGGGTCGGCGAAGACCGCGACATGGTCCACGCCGGTGATGGTGCCGACCACCTCGCCGGCCGCGTCCTCGGCGACCAGATGCAGGAACCGGTCGGTGGCGGCGTTGTCCACCAGCACCTCGACCGGGGCGGTGACCATGCCGTTGCGGGCGTAGATCCGGTTCACCGCGTCCGCGTCGTCGGCGTCGCGCAGCGGCCGGACGGTCAACCCGGGGATGTCCTCGCCCTCGGTGGCGGCCGGCCGGTGCTCGCCCAGCGGCAGCCGGTAGGTCAGCGACGGGTCGATGAACAGCTCGTCCGGCAGCCGGGAGACCAGCACGTGCGGGTCGCGCAGGTAGATGCAGATGTCCCGGGCGCCGTTGGCCTCGGAGCGCAGCACGTCGGCGACGTGCACCTGGTCGGTGAAGGTCTGGCCGAAGACCAGCCGGCCCCAGCCGCAGTCCAGCACCACACCGGAGGCGTCGGTGGCCACGGCGGTGGACGGCAGCGCCGGCTCCGGCGTACCGGGGGCGACCGGGTCACCGCCCGGGCCGGTGCGTTCGCGACGCCGGCCCAGCACCCGTTCCCGGTCGGTGCGAGCCGTGCCGGTGGCGAGGGTGTCGGTCACGGTCAGTCGATTCCGTGGCTCTGGAGCCACATTTCCAGAAGTCCCAGTTGCCACAGCTTGTTTCCGTTCAACGGGGTCAGTTCGGCGTTCGGGTCGACGAGCAGCGCGTCGACGTAGTCGGCGCGGAACAGGTCACGGCGGCGCGCCTCGGGGGCGCTGAGCGCGTCGCGTACCCGGTCGAGGAGCTTGCCCTCCAGGTGGGTGAGGCCCGGGACCGGGAAGTAGCCCTTCGGCCGGTCGATGACCTCGTGCGGCAGCACCCGGCGGCCGATCTCCTTGAGCACGCCCTTGCCGCCCTGGGCCAGCTTCAGCTCCGGCGGGCAGCTCGCGGCCAGCTCGACGAACTCGTGGTCGAGGAACGGCACCCGGGCCTCCAGCCCGTGCGCCATGGTCATGTTGTCGACCCGCTTCACCGGGTCGTCGGTCAGCATGACCTGCGTGTCGATCCGCAGGCCGGCGTCGACCGCGGTCTGCGCGCCCGGCCGGCCCAGGTGCGCGGCGACGAACTCGCGCGCCGGGTCGCCGTCGGCCAGCCAGTCGGGGTTGAGCACCCGGGCCAGTCCGGCCGCGTCGCGGTCGAAGAACGCCTTCGCGTACGTGTCGAGCGCCGCCTCGCGGTCCACCCCGGCCAGCGGCGGGTACCAGTGGTAGCCGCCCAGGATCTCGTCCGCGCCCTGGCCCGACTGGACCACCTTCACGTGCCGCGCGACCTCCTGGCTGAGCAGCCAGAACGCCACGCAGTCGTGGCTGACCATGGGCTCGCTCATGGCCGCCACGGCGGCCTCCAGCGGCGGCAGCAGGTCGCCGGTGGGGACCCGGATCTGGTGGTGGTCGGTGCCGAACGTCTTCGCCACCAGGTCGGAGTAGACGAACTCGTCGCCCTCCCGGCCGCCCACCGCGTCGAAGCCGATGGAGAACGTGGCCAGGCCGGAGCGGGCCTGCCCCTCGCCGGCCAGCAGCGCGACCACCAGGCTGGAGTCGAGGCCGCCGGAGAGCAGCACACCCACCGGCACGTCGGCCACCATCCGGCGGCGTACCGCGGTGGTGAGCGAGTCGAGCAGCGCGTCCTGCCAGTCCCGCTCGGACCAGCCGGCCCGCTCGGTAGCCCGGCCGAACGTCGGGTCCCAGTAGACCCGCTCGCGGGTGGTGCCGTCCGCCTCGTACACCCGGACGGTGGCCGGCGGCAGCTTGGTGACGCCGGCGAGAATGGTCCGCGGCGGCGGCACGATGCTGTGGAAACTGAGGTAGTGGGCGAGCGCCACCCGGTCGATGGTGGTGTCGACGCCGCCACCGGCCAGCAGCGCCGGCAGGGTGGAGGCGAAGCGCACCACGCCGGGGCTCTCGGCCAGATACAGCGGCTTGATGCCGAGCCGGTCCCGGGCCAGCACCAGGCGGCCGGTGTCCCGTTCGCTGATCGCCACCGCGAACATGCCGACCAGGTGGTCGACGAAGTCGAGCCCCCACTCGGCGTACGCCTTGACCACGACCTCGCTGTCCCCGGCGGAGAAGAAGCGGTGCCCCTTGGCCTGCAACTCGGCGCGCAGCTCGCGGTAGTTGTAGATGCAGCCGTTGAAGACCCCGGTGAGGCCCGCGGCGGCGTCCACGATGGGTTGGCCGCTGGCCGCGGACAAGTCGATGATCTTCAGGCGCCGGTGTCCCAGCGCGGTCGGGCCCTGCGACCAGATGCCGCTGTCGTCGGGCCCTCGGTCACTCATCGTGGCCGCCATCCGTTCCACGGCCGAGACGTCGGCCCGTGAACCGTCACGACGGAACTCTCCCGCAAGTCCGCACATACGAGCCAATGCTGCCAGAGCTTGTTGCAGTTCGCCTGTTGAGACGATGACGAACGTGTGACAGCTTGCTACGATGCGCCGTCACCGACGGTGGTTGCCTGTCATGGTTTCGGTTCCTGCCCGCGCGGGACGGATGCCGGAAATGCGCCGGGCCCACGGTGTGACGAACCCCGCAGACCCGGTTCGGGCCGCCGCCGGCCGGCCGGTCGCCTGTCGGGGGGCCACAAACGGCCCCTGGACGGCAAGGCATTGAGACTCCTGTCTCCGCGGATTGGTTTCCTGGGCGATGCGGAGAATCCGCCCCTATGCTTGCCGCCGGAATGCGCCGCGGCTCATCGGGGCCGCCGGAAAGCCTCAATACGGGGATTCGCGAATGCGCCAGAATTATTCTTCGAACAACAGCACCCCTGCTGCCGCCGACGGTGTCGCGCGTCGATCCGCGATCGCTGAGGAACAGGCGTTTCTCGACCTGGCCACGGCCCGGCGCGACACGCTCGCCGACCATCTGCGGACCGAACTGTCGTCGGACCCCGCGGATGCGGTGGAACGGGCGCGGCAGCGCATGCTCCGCCGGCAGCACGAGGAACTGCGGCGAGCACGGGAAGGGCTGGTCTTCGGCCGTCTCGATGCTCGTGACGGCACCGTGCGACACGTGGGCCGCGTCGGTCTGCGCGACGACTGCGAGGACGGTGAGCCGCTGTTGCTGGATTGGCGGGCTCCCGCGGCTCGACCGTTCTACACCGCGACGGCTGTCGACCCGCAGGGTCAGGCACGGCGTCGTCACATCCGCACGACGGAATCGACAGTTGTCGGCGTGGACGACGAGCCGCTGGACGGGACGACAACCGCGGAACTCGTCGGTGAGGGCGCGCTGTTGGCCGCCCTGGACGAGCGACGTACGGGCCACCTGTCGACGGCGGTCTCCACGCTGCAGCGCGAACAGGACGACATCATCCGGGCCGAGGCGACCGGCCCGTTGATCGTCCAAGGGGGTCCCGGCACCGGCAAGACCGTGGTCGCCCTGCACCGCGTCGCCTATCTGCTGTTCGCCCACCCGACAATGGCGGAGCAGGCGGTTCTGGTCCTCGGACCCTCGCCGCGGTTCCTCCGCTATATCGCCCAGGTGCTGCCGGCGCTCGGTGAGACCGCCGTCGTCTCGGCGACCTGCGACACGCTGCTGCCCGGGATCCGCGTGGGCCGCGACGAGAGCCGGCCGCTCGCCGAGATCAAGGGGCGCGCCCTGTGGCAACCCGCGCTGGAGAACCACGTCACGTCGCTGCTTCCCCGGCCTCGTGAGCTGAAGCTGCGCTGGGAGGGCGAGTTCTACGTCATCCCCGCCGCGACCGTGGCACAGGCGCTCGTCTCGGCGGTGCAGGGCCGCCCGTACCACCGCGCCCGCGCGGCGTTCGCCGAGCAGTTGCACCACATCCTCGCCGACGCCGTCGTCGCGCAGCGCGAGGCGCTGATGGACGAGATGGAGGAGGGCTTCGAGGACATCCTCGCCCGCGTCGACAGGAGCATGCGGCACGACTCCGTCGGCAGGAGAGCCACCGGCAGCGACGTGGACGGGTTGTTCTCGGCGGAAGAGGTGGAGAGTCTTCCCGGTCGGATCGCCGAGAACGCCGCCATCGCCCGGTTCGTCGAGGCGTGGTGGCCCAGCCTCGACGCCGAGACCCTCCTGCGTGATCTCCTGGCCGACCGCGCCCTGCTGGCCCGGTTCGCCCCCCGGCTCACCACGGACGAGATCATCGCCGTCTCGGCCGAGCCGGCACCGTGGGCGTCGAGCGACATTCCCCTGCTCGACGCCCTCGCCGACCTGCTGGGCGAGGTCGAGACCCCGCAGCCCCAGGGCGAGTTCGTCGCCGACCAGGCCCGTCGGCGACGCGACTGGGTGTACGGCCACGTCGTCGTCGACGAGGCGCAGGAGCTGTCCGAGATGCAGTGGCAGATGGTCCTTCGGCGCTGTCCCGGTCGCTCCGTCACCGCGGTCGGCGACATCGACCAGGCGGCGGCCGCGCACCGGCACACCAGCTGGGCCCAGGCGGTGCAGGCGGTCTTCGGGGACCGCTGGACCGCCGCGGAACTGACCATCTGCTACCGGACCCCACGTGAGGTCATGAGCCTCACCGCACCCGTGCTGAGAGAAGCCGGCAGCCGCAACGCGCCGCCCCGGGCGGTGCGCTCCTCCGGCCGCACCCCCTGGGTGCGCACGGCCACGCCCGCCGAGCTGGCCGGCGTCGCCGTCGAAGCGGTGCGAGAGCTGCGGCAACGGTGGCAAGGCGGGACGGTCGGCGTCATCGCTCCCGCCGGCCGCATCGCCGAACTCCTGACCGTGCTGGCTGATGTGCCGGTGCTCACCGCGACCCAGTCGAAGGGACTGGAATGGGACGCGACGCTTCTCGTCGACCCCGAGGGCATCGCCGCCGAGCCGCGCGGCTGGAACGGCCTCTACGTCGCGCTCACCAGGTGCACCCAGGAACTCGGACAGGTGGCGCTCACGTAGCGGTCGCCTGTCGGGCACGACGACCGGTGTGGCGTACCCGCCGCGCCGCTCATCGTGCCCGCCGCGCCGCCGGCCTCAGCTCCCGGTGCGGGCCACGCCGACCGGGCAGCTCAGCCCGTTGGGCCCGTGGTTGCAGTAGCCGTTCGGGTTCTTCGTCGGCGCCAAATATTGCTGGTGGTAGTCCTCGGCGAAGAAGTAGTCGCCCAGCGGCGTGATCTCCGTGGTGATCTCACCCTTGCCGGCGCGCGCCACGATCGGCGCGAACGCGTCCCGCGACGCCGTGGCGGCGGCGAGCTGCTCGTCGGTGGTGGTGTAGATCGCGGAGCGGTACTGGGTGCCCACGTCGTTGCCCTGGCGCATGCCCTGGGTCGGGTCGTGGTTCTCCCAGAAGACCTTGAGCAGGTCCTCGTAGCTGATCGTCGACGGGTCGTAGACCACCTGGACCACCTCGGCGTGCCCGGTCATGCCCGAGCAGACCTCCTCGTACGTCGGGTTGGTGGTGTACCCGCCCGCGTAGCCGGCCGACGTGGTGAGCACGCCGGGCAGCGTCCAGAACAGGCGCTCGGCACCCCAGAAGCAGCCCATGCCGAAGACGGCGACCTGCGCGCCCTCCGGGAACGGGCCCTTCAGCGAGGACGGCAGCACCTCGTGCCGGTCGGCGATCGGCATGGCGAGCGGGCGGCCCGGCAGGGCCTGGTCGGGAGTGATCATCTCGGCCTTCATGCGGCGGAGGAACACGGTGGGTCTCCTCTCGTGGCTTTCCCAGCGTGTAACAGCGCCGGTCCCCGGTTCCTTACCCGTTCGGGCGACCGTCAGGCGGGACGGCCGCGCCGGTAACGGCTCTTCGTGTAGTCGTTCACCCACTTCTGGCTGCTTCGCCACGTGCCGTCGTCCGCCTTGACGGCTCTCAGTCGACCTCTCATGGCGGCAACACGAAGGGCGTTCTCGGTCAGGTCGGCCGTGGCCAACGCGGGAAGCGGCAGCAACTTCACCGGACCGGCCACCGCGGGCATGACGAAGCGGTAGAGGTTCGCGGTGACGCTGCGGGCGATCAGCTCTCCCAACAGCCCGGGGTCGCCGACGTCGGCCCGGCGCATGGCGCGTAGATAGGCATCCCGGTCCCGCTTGTAGATGATGGCGGGCGGATAACCCAGTCTGCCGAGAAGGAGGCTCAGCACCAGGCGGCCTGTTCGGCCGTTTCCGTCGAGGAACGGATGAATGGCTTCAAAGTCGTTGTGAACCACCGCCAGCCGTTCGGCAAGGGGCGTATCCGTCTTCGCTCGCAGTTCCGCGACACGGTCGAGCCAACTCCGGATCCGCGCATCGACCTCCGGCCAGGACGGCGGCTTCATCCCGCCGGGGAAGCGTGCGATCTCGTGCCGTCGGAAGTTGCCGGGCCCTTCGAGGTCGGTGGCGTGCGGGTGCGGGTCCACCGTCCAGACCGGGCTCCAACGCTTGGCCGTAAACCCATCGGGCCGCGTCGGCGTAGCCCCGGACCTCCATGTAGTCCCGCAGCGGTTTGGCCCCGACAGCGCGACCCTCGTCGAGAAGCTTCTCGACTTCCTGGAAGAACGAGGGTGTTCCCCTCGGCCCAGATGTCTTCTGCCTCGGCGGGTGTCGGTAGCCCGCCCAGCCGGTCTCGCAGTTCGCGGACTGCCTCCTCCATGCGCTGGTACACGGCGGCGCGGGAAGGGCGCCCAGGGCCGGACACGACCTGCTCCAATTTTGTTCGTTTCAGGGAATCAAAACGTACCGAACAAATTTGTCGACTCCGGGGAGACGCGCCGAGCGCCTGCTCCCCGGGCTGGCAGCCTCTCAGCCGCCCAGCGCGGCCGAGATCCGCCCGGCGAAGCCGGTCGCCTCGGTGTCGTCGGCGTAGCGGGTCCGGGGCCAGAAGAAGCCACGCAGCCCGTCGCCCTTGGTCCGGGGCACCACGTGGGTGTGCAGGTGCGGGACGGACTGGGACACCTTGTTGTTCATCGCCACGAACGTCCCACCGGAGCCCAGACCGGTCTCCACCGCCGCCGCGATCCGCTGCACCAGCCGGAAGTAGCCGGGCAGCGCGTCGCCCGGCAGGTCGGTCAGCGCCACCAGGTGGGTGCGCGGCACCACCAGCACGTGGCCCTTGAACACCGGCCGGGTGTCGAGGAACGCCACCCCGTCCGGCTCGTCCGTCACCACGAAGCCCGGCACCTCGCCGGCCACGATCCCGCAGAACAGGCACCCAGCCATCCGCCCAGGCTAGGCCCATCCCACCGGTCCCGCCGGGCACGCCTCACCCCGGACCGGGCGGGGTTGGTCAGGGCCGGTCCAGGTAGGTGTCCCAGTCGTCGTCGGGGATGCCGGGTGGGCCGGTTTCGCCGTTGACGAGGCGCGTCTGGATGTCCGCCTCCCACCGGTGGGCCCAGCGGCGCAGTTCTCCGATGTCGTCCTCACCGAGGCCGTAGGCCACGAACGTCTCGACGTCGAGTTCGTCGATCCCGCCGAGTCGGTCCGCGAGGTCATGCAGCGAGAATCCAGCGGTGTGCCGGGCGGCCAGGGACTCCATCTCGGCGCATGTCATTAACCTGTTGGCGGCCCGGACATCTATGTAGTCGCGATGGGCGGCGCGGTCGTGCAGCGCCCGGACCTTGAGCCCGACCGCGTCCTGGAGCGCCAACACCGGACCGACGTGCAGTTCGACCGGCGGACCGATCGCCTCTTTCAACAGGTCGACCTCGCAGTCCCCGGCTGGGCCACTGACCATCAGCCGGGCCATTCGAGGAGTCGCCTCGACCACACGACAGTCATGGCCCGCGGCCTGGTACGCCTCCGCCAGGCGATCAGCCACCGAGGCAAGCGGTAAGGCGGTGGCGGTGGCGAAGTCGATGTCGCGGGACGGGCGACGGAGGAGTTCGTGCGCGGCGAGGGCGTAGCCGCCGGCGAGCACCAGGCCGAGATCGTCGCCGGCCTGGAATCCGATCCGCAGCAGATGGAGATGCAGCTCGTCCACAGCTATGCGGCGAGGCCGGGCATTCGGCTCTCCCAGAGCGCGATGACCCGCCGCGCGGTCAACCTACGTATGCGGGGCCAATCCGCGCGGAGCAGGATGGGATTGACGTATCGGACGATGTCCTCACGTTGCCCGCAGTCCATCAACGTGCGGTACAGCGTGAGCCGCTGCCCGGAATCATCGACGTCGAAGTCGGTGAGCCCCGACCAGGCGAGGCGGACCGGCAGGCTGAGGTGCCCGTGATCCGGCCCACGGAGATCGTCGAGCGACGTGGGGATCCGGTGTACGACGCCGTGCAGGCGCGAGGGCAGCGCTTCGGTCGAACTCACCGGCCCAGTATGGCCGACCGGGCGACGACCTCCCGGTTGTGACCCGCGCGCCGGGTTACCGGCGTCGGGGTGAACCGGCGGGACTAACGTCTCGGGCATGAGTCACGGCTTCGAGACGCTCGCCATCCACGCCGGCCAGGACCCGGAGGCCCGCACCGGCGCGGTGATCCCTCCGATCTACCAGACCAGCACGTACGCCCAGGACGCGGTCGGCGCGCCCCGTGAGGGCTACGAGTACAGCCGCTCCGGCAACCCCACCCGGGACGCGTTGCAGGAGTGCCTGGCCGCGCTGGAGGGCGGCCCGATCGGGCTCGCCTTCGCCAGCGGCCTGGCCGCCGAGGACACGCTGCTGCGGACCGTCTGCAAGCCGGGCGACCACGTGGTGATCCCGGACGACGCGTACGGCGGCACCTACCGGCTGTTCGCGAAGGTGGCCGAGCGCTGGGGCCTGGACTACACCCCGGCGAAGGTCTCCGACCCGGCCGCGGTCCGGGCCGCGATCCGGCCCGGCGCCACCCGGATCGTCTGGGTGGAGACGCCGACGAACCCGCTGCTCGGCATCGCCGACATCGCCGCCCTGGCCGCCGTGGCGCACGACGCCGACGCGTTGCTGGTGGTCGACAACACGTTCGCCTCGCCGTACCTGCAACAGCCGATCGCGTTCGGCGCGGACGTGGTGGTGCACTCCACCACGAAGTACGTCGGCGGGCACTCCGACGTGGTCGGCGGCGCGCTGGTCGCGGCGGACCGCGGGCTCGGCGAGGAGTTGCGCTACCACCAGAACGCGATGGGCGCGGTCAACGGCCCGTTCGACGCCTGGCTCACGCTGCGCGGCATCAAGACCCTCGGGGTCCGGATGGACCGGCACTGCGACAACGCCGAGCGGATCGCCGCCTTCCTGGACGGCAACGCGAAGGTCGCCCAGGTGCTCTACCCGGGCCTGCCGTCGCACCCGGGTCACGAGGTGGCCGCCAAGCAGATGCGCCGGTTCGGTGGCATGATCTCGTTCCGCGCGGCGGGCGGTGAGGAGCACGCCGTGGAGATCTGCAACCGGGCCCGGCTGTTCGTGCTCGCCGAGTCGCTCGGCGGGGTGGAGTCCCTGATCGAGCACCCGGGCCGGATGACACACGCCAGCGCTGCCGGCTCGCCGCTTGAAGTTCCCGGCGATCTCGTGCGACTGTCTGTCGGCATCGAGACGGTCGACGACCTGCTCGCCGATCTGGAGCAGGCACTGGGCTGACCGCTGGACGGGAGGGTGGCAGTGCCGGACATCTTGCCGACGACCTGGGTCGGGGCGACCGCGAAGCAGATCGCCCGCGCGGTACGCCGCGGCGACGTCTCCGCCACCCAGGTGGTGGCCGACCACCTCGACCACGTGTCACGGGTCGACGCCGAGCTGGCCGCGTTCCGCACGGTCCGTGGCGGCGAGGCGATCACCGAGGCGGAGAAGGTCGACGAGCAGGAGGAACTGGCCGACCTGCCGCTGGCCGGGGTGCCGGTGGCGGTCAAGGAGAACACGCCGGTGGCCGGCCTGCCCACCTGGAACGGGTCGGCTGCGATGCGTACCCCGGTGGCGGAGGCCGACCACGAGGTGGTCCGGCGGCTGCGCGGCGCGGGCGCGGTGATCCTCGGGGTGACCCGGATGCCGGAACTCGGCCTCTGGGCCCTCACCGACGACGACACCGGCGTGACCCGCAACCCCTGGGACCGGACGCGTACCCCCGGCGGCTCCTCCGGCGGCGCCGCCGCCGCGGTGGCCGCCGGGTTGGTGCCGATGGCGCACGGCAACGACGGCCTCGGCTCGATCCGCATCCCGGCGGCCTGCTGCGGTCTGGTCGGGCTCAAGCCCGGCCGGGGCGTGGTGCCCTGCCAGCTCGGCGCGGACGACTGGTTCGGTCTCACCGAGCACGGCATGCTGACCGGGACGGTGGCGGACGCGGTGGTCGGCTTCTCGGTGCTGGCCGGCCGCCGGCCGGACAAGCTGGTCCCGCCGCCGCGGCTGCGGGTGGGCGTCTCGCTGCGCTCGCCGGTCCGGGGCGTCTCGCCGGACGCGCCGAACCGGGACGCGGTGGCCGCCGCCGGCCGGCTGCTGGCCGCCGCCGGGCACGACACCGTCCCGGCCGACCCGGTCTACCCGACCCGGCTGGGCCTCCAGGGCATCGCCACCTGGTTCGCGGCGGCCGCCGCCGACGTGCGGGCCGCCGGTGTGGCGCCACGCCAGCTCCAGCGGCGCAGCCGCCGGCACGTCGCGCTCGGCGAGTGGGCGCAGCGCCGGGGGTACGTCAGGGAGGCCGACCGGGCCGCCTGGCGCGAACGGTCGGTGCACTTCTTCGACGACCAGTCGGTCGACCTGCTGCTCACCCCCGCGCTGGCCGGGCCGCCGCCGGAGGCAGCCGGCTGGTCCGGCCGCTCCTGGCTGGCGAACATGTCGACGAACATCCGGTACGCCCCGTACGCCGCGCCGTGGAACATCGCCGGCCTGCCGTCGATCGTGGTGCCGGTCGGGCGTCGCCCGGACGGGCTGCCGGTCGGGGTGCAGTTCGTCGGCCCGCCCGGCTCCGAACTGCTGCTGCTCGGGGTGGCCGGCCAGTTCGAGATGCAGGCGCCGTGGCAGCGGCACGCCCCCGGCTATCCCCGCGTCGGAACGGGGTCACCGGCCGTCGCATGATCGTCTAACGTGTGCGCGTCCCTGTCGCGCGCACTCCTCCGGACGGTCCCGATGCACTGCCAGACCTGCGGGGACGCCACCTCGCCCGCCTTCGACGAGTGCCAGCGCTGCGGCACCCGCCACGGCCAGCCCCCAGTCCTGCCCGGCGTGCCCACGTACCCGGTCCGGGGCCTGGGGTCGGCCCTCTGTGTCGCGGTCGGCGCGACCGCCGCGCTGTTCACGCTCTCCGCGCTCTTCCCGCTGCTCGGCGTCCGCCTGGCCCGCTCGGCCGCCGAGCAGCTCGACCGGGACGTGCTGCTCGGCGCGGTGCTCGCCGAGGTCCTGCTCACCCTGCCGTTCATCCTGGCCGTGCTGGTGGCCGCCACGCTGGTGGTGATCTGGACGTGGCGGGTGCGCAAGAACCTGGACGCCTTCTCCGGCGCCGCGCCGACGCAGAGCCCCGCCTGGGCGATCGCCGGCTGGCTGGTGCCGTTCGCCAACTTCGTCGTGCCGGCCCGGGTGGTGGCCGAGGTGGCGCGGTTCAGCCTGTGGCGCCGCCGAACGCCGTGGCTGGTGCCGCTCTGGTGGGCGGCCTGGCTGGTCTTCTCCATCGGGGAGCGGGTGGTGGCGCAGCTGGAGGAGCAGCGGTACGAGCGGCTGACCGAGTGGCCGCGCAGCGAGGCCGAGTTCGCCACGTACGTCACGTTCTACCGGGAGTCGCTCGCGCCCCGCCTGCTGCCGGTGCTCGCCTGCCTGGTCGCCGCGATCTCTTTCGTCGTGCTGGTTCGCCGGATCTCCGTCGCCCAGCAGGACCGGATCGCGCGGGCCCGACCGGCGTTCCCGGGCTGGCCCGGTCACCCCGGCTGGCCGGGACATTCCGGCTGGTCAGGGCAGTCCGGTCAGGCTGGCCGGCCCGGTTGGCCGGCGGCCGGGGCGGCCGGCCCCGCACCTGTCGTGGGGCCCGCGCCCGGTGCGCCCGTGGCGACGTCGCCGCAGCTTCCGCCCGGTGCGGGTGGCACGATCGGGGCATGACGGAACTGGTCGGTCTCGCCGACGTACAGGCCGCGCGGGAGCTGCTCGCCGGCGTCACCCGGACCACCCCGCTGGAGCCGTTCCGGCCGCTCAGCGCCGCGTTCGGTGGGCCGGTCATGCTCAAGTGCGAGAACATGCAGCGCGCCGGGTCGTACAAGGTGCGCGGCGCGTACGTGCGGATCTCCCGGCTCTCGGCGCAGGACCGGGCCCGGGGCGTGGTGGCGGCCAGCGCCGGCAACCACGCCCAGGGCGTGGCGCTCGCCGCCGGCCTGCTCGGCGCGGAGGCCACCGTCTTCATGCCGGTGAACGCGCCGCTGCCGAAGGTCTCCGCGACCAAGGGGTACGGCGCCCGCATCGAACTGGTCGGCACCACTGTCGACGAGGCGCTGGTCGCGGCGCAGACGTTCGCGGAGCGGACCGGCGCGGTGTTCATCCACCCGTTCGACCATCCGGACGTCATCGCCGGTCAGGGCACGGTGGCGTTGGAGATCCTCGAACAGTGCCCGGACGTGCGCACCATCGTGACCGGGGTGGGTGGCGGCGGCCTCGTCTCCGGGATCGCGGTGGTGGCCAAGGCGCTGCGCCCGGACATCCGGGTGATCGGGGTGCAGGCGGCGAGCGCCGCCGCCTTCCCGCCCTCGCTGCGGGCCGGCGAGCCGGTGCGGCTGCCCGCCTTCTCGACGATCGCCGACGGCATCGCCGTGGGGCGTCCCGGCGAACTGACGTTCACCCACGTCCAGCGGCTGGTCGACGACGTGGTCACGGTCTCCGAGGAGGACATCTCACGGGCGTTGCTGACGCTGATGGAGCGCGGCAAGCAGGTGGTGGAGCCGGCCGGCGCGGTCGGCGTGGCGGCGCTGCTGGCGGCCGTCGTGGAGGTGGAGTCGCCGGTGGTGGCGGTGCTCTCCGGCGGCAACATCGACCCGTTGCTGATGCTCCGGATGATCGAGCACGGGCTGGCGGCGACCGGGCGTTTCCTGCGCATCACGGTGCGCTGCACGGACCGGCCCGGGCAGCTCGCCTCGCTGCTGGGTGAGATCGCCGGGCACCGGGCGAACGTGGTGGACGTGGTGCACCAGCGGGCGAACCCGCACCTGCGGCTCGGGGAGGTGGAGGTGGCACTCTCGGTGGAGACCCGCGGGGTGACGCACTCGGACAAGCTGATCAGCGCGTTGCGGGCCAGCGGCTACCAGGTGGATCTGGTCGGCGCCGTGTGAGATCGCGAACGCCCCGGCCGGATGATCCGGTCGGGGCGTTCGAGTGGAGTGGCTCGGGTCCGAGGAGCCTGTCAGCCTCGGTCGGGTCGGACCCGAGCCGGCCGGCGCGGGTCCGCCAGCGGGATCAGCCGGAGTACGGCTCGAAGGACACCACCGTCACCTTGATGTCGGCGCCGCTCGGCGCCGTGTAGGTGCAGGTCTGGCCGGCCTTGCCACCGAGGATCGCCTTGCCGAGCGCGGACTCGGGGCTGTAGACGGTCAGCTCGGTGGTGGAGGCGATCTCGCGGGAGCCGAGCAGGAAGGTCTCGGTGTCGTCGGCGTCGTCGTCGAAGTAGATCGTCACGACCATGCCGGGCGACACCGCGTCGGCATCCGGCGCCTCACCGACCTTGGCGGTGCGGAGCAGCTCCTTCAGGTAGAGGATGCGTCCCTCGGCCTTGCCCTGCTCCTCGCGGGCGGCGTGGTAGCCACCGTTCTCCCGCAGGTCGCCCTCCTCGCGCCGGGCGTTGATCTCGGCGGCGATGACCGGCCGGTTGGCGATCAGCTCGTCGAGCTCGCCCTGCAGGCGGTCGTACGCGTCCTGGGACAGCCAGGTGGCGGGCGCCTCGTTTCCGTTGGTGGACACAGGCGATCTCCTCGGTTGGTGCGGACTGGCTGACAGGTGAACTACCAAGCTACCAGTGCCGTGCCCGTCCGGGTGCGCTCGATCACCCGGGGTGCCGGCGGCGGGACCCACCCGGGTGCGAGGTCCGGCGGCTCGCCGGCGCTCCGGCTCAGGCCGGTCGGCAGCGCAACACCTCACCGATGAACGGCCGGGCGCTGGTCGGCACCTCCTGGCTGGCCCGGACGTGCCGCTGGCCGGGCCCGGCGGTCACGGTGGCCTCGACGTGGCCCACCTCGGCGCCGTCGTGCGAGCGGGCCCGCAGCAGGCAGGTGGCCGCGCCGCCCGGCGGCACGGTGACCCGGAAGTCGACCACCACCCGGGAGTCGGTGATCCCGGTGTAACTGATCATCTCGCCCCGGTACTCCGGGTCGCCGTACTGGGTGTAGAGCTTCGCGGCAGCCAACCCGAGCACGGCCAGCACGACCGCCACGGTCAGCGCGAGCAGAAGCGGCCGGCGGCGACCCGGCTCCCGGCGGCGGCCGTAGCGGCCGGGCGGGAAGACCGGCGTACCCGGTACGACTGTGGCGTGCGTCTCGCTCACCGGCGGGTATCTCCTGGCGTTGTTGTCGGCGGCATCGGCAAGAATGGCAGGGTCCATCTTCCCAGCCCGGCGCTGAGCCAAGGATGGCAGGTCGGCCCCGACCGGTCCGAGTGGTCCCGGCCACTCCGACGGGGTGCCGGCCGGCCAGCACGGGGGCTTTCGCGGGCGCGGGGGGAGATTCCGGCAGGTCAGCCGGTCGGCCCGGGTGGGTCGGCCGGTGGGCACAGACGAGGAGCGCCCAAGGTGGCAGAGCAGCTGCGTCTCATGGCGGTGCACGCCCATCCCGACGACGAGTCGAGCAAGGGCGCCGCCACCATGGCGAAATACGTCGCCGAGGGGGTGGAGGTGCTGGTCGTCACGTGCACCGGCGGCGAGCGGGGCAGCGTGCTGAACCCCAAGATGGACCGGCCGGACGTGTGGGCCAACATCGGCGACATCCGCCGGGCCGAGATGGACGCCGCCCGCGCCATCCTCGGCGTCGAGCAGGCGTGGCTCGGCTTCGTCGACTCCGGGCTGCCCGAGGGCGACCCGTTGCCGCCGCTGCCGGAGGGCTGCTTCGCCCTCCAGGAGGTGGAGGCCGCCGCCGCGCCACTGGTGCGGCTGATGCGGCAGTTCCGCCCGCACGTGGTCACCACGTACGACGAGGAGGGCGGCTACCCGCACCCGGACCACATCATGACCCACAAGGTCACCGTGGCCGCGTTCGAGGCGGCCGGCGACCCGGAGCGCCACCAGGAGCTGGGCGAGCCCTGGCAGCCGCTCAAGCTCTACTACGACGTGGGCTTCTCCCGCGCCAAGATCATGAGCCTGCACGAGGCGATGCTCGCCGCCGGCCGCGAGTCGCCGTACGGGGAGTGGATGAAGCGCTGGGAGGACCGCCCCGACAAGGGCGACCGGATCACCACCCGGGTCGACTGCGCCGCCTACTTCCCGGTCCGCGACGACGCGCTGCGCGCCCACGCCACCCAGATCGACCCGGACGGGTTCTGGTTCCAGGTGCCGATGGACCTCCAGCAGCGCGCCTGGCCCACGGAGGACTTCCAACTCGCCCGTTCGCTGGTGAACAGCCCGCTCCCCGAGTCGGACCTCTTCGCCGGCGTGCGCGAGACGTGCCGTGCCCACTGACGTCGGCGCGGGCTACCCTGGTCGTCAGCCGCACATCGGAGGAACACCATGCTGACCACCGCCCAGGTGCTCGCGGAGAACAACTTCGGTGACACCCGCACGGGTGGTCTGGCCGGTCCGATGGGCCTCTTCCTCATCGTCGCGCTGGCCACCGTCACCGTCCTGCTGATCCGCAACATGAACGCCCGGCTGCGCCGGCTGCCGGACCGCTTCCCGCACCAGGCCGAGCCGGGACGGGTCGACGCGGCGGTCGTCGATCCGACAGGGGGGACTGTCGAGCAGGATTCACCGACGAATACTCCCAACGGCTCCCAGCAGCACCGCAACAGCTGAACACCACGTGAATCACGCCCAAGTCGGTCGTCGACCCCTGTTGCGACCACCGGCTTTGGCTTAGCCTTCCGCCGGGGGGACCGTCAGGCCCCGGACCCTGCGCGGAAGGGGGGCGTCGATGTCGAGGACAGTCACGGGCCCCCACCGTGCCCCGATCCCGGGCCGTCCCGGGGCGGGGCCGTGACCTCCGAACCGGCCGACCGTCCCCCCGACCGGCTCGGCCTGCGCGGCACCCCGTTGAGCGTCGTGCTGCTGACCGCCGCGGTCGCGGTCACCGCGCTGCTGGCCGCGGTGCTCGGTCTCGCCGTACCGGCGCACCTGCCGGTCGATGACCCGCTGCCCGGGCCGGCGCGGTTCGGCCTCGCCGCGGTCACGTTCGCCGTCGCCCAGCTCGCCCGCCTGCGCTTCCGCACCGCGGCCGGCATGGTCAGCATCACCTGGGGCGAGGCCGCGCTCGTGGTCTGCCTCTGGCTGGTGCCCGCCGGCTGGCTCCCGGGCGCGGCGCTGCTCGGCGCCGGCGCCGCCTGGACCACCATGTCGCTCGTCGCCGACCGCCGCCCGGTGCTGGAACTGGTCCGCATCGCCGGCTCGCTCACCGCCGCCACGGCGCTGGCCGGGGCCGTCGCGAGCGCGCTCGGCCGGCCGCTGCTCGCCGCGCCGACCCCCGAGCTGGCCCTGGCGCTGGGCGCCGGCGCGGTCACCTACCTGCTCACCACCGCCTGGCTGGGCGCCGCCACGATCGCCCTGCGGCACGGCATCCCGATCGGGCCGCCGCTGCTGGCCGCGCTCCGCGGCAAGCTGCCCATGTTCGTCGGCAACGTCGCGGTCGGCCTGGTGGTGGTCGCGCTGCTCGAACTCGACGCGCGCTGGCTGCTGCTCCTGCCGCCCCCGCTGTGGCTGCTGCAACAGACCTACCGGCACCGGCTCCGGGCCGACCAGGAACGGCGGACCTGGCGGGCGTTCGCCGAGGCCACCGCCGCGCTCAACCAGCTCGACGAACGCGGCGTCGCGACCGCCGCGGTGACCGGCGCGCTCACCCTGTTCGGGGCCGAGCTGGTCGAGGTGGACGTGGCGCGCGGGGAGGGGCACTGGCGCCGCTACCGGGCCGACCTCGGCGGTCAGGTGCGGGACGTCGAGGTGGACCCGACCGCGGAAGCCGGCACGGGCGAGCACGAGCTGGTCCGGCGGCTCGCCGTCGGCACCGTCGAGGTGGGCCGGCTGCGGGTGCGCTTCGCCCGGTCCGCCCCGCCCAGCCCCGCCGAACGTGACGGGGTGGCCGCGTTCTCCGACGCCCTGGCCGCCGCGCTGCACGACGCCGCGACCCACCGCGAGCTGCGGCTGGTCACCGCCCGGTCGTCGTACGAGGCGGTGCACGACCAGCTCACCGGGCTGCTCAACCGGGCGGCGCTGCTGGCCCGGGGCGACCAGGCGCTGCGGCAGCGTCCGCACGACCACCCGGTGGCCCTGCTCCTGCTGGACGTGAACCAGTTCAAGGAGGTCAACGACACGCTGGGGCACGCCGCCGGCGACGAGCTGCTGCGGCTGACCGCCAACCGGCTGGCCGTGCTGACCCGGCCGGGCGACCTGCTCGGGCGGCTCGGCGGCGACGAGTTCGCGCTGCTGCTGACCTCGGTCCCGGTGATCGACGACCGGACGGCCCCGCTGACGTACGCGCTGCGTCAGGCCCGGGAGGTCGCCGAGCGGCTCGCCGCCCCGACCGAGGTGGCCGGCGTGCGGATGTCGGTCGAGGTGGCGGTCGGCGTGGTGGCGGCCGACGCGGGCGCCGCCGACCTGACCGAGCTGCTGCGGCGTGCCGACATCGCGATGTACCAGGCCAAGGAGGGCGGCGGCAGCGTCGCCGCGTACGACAGCTCGCGGGACGCGGCGAGCACCGACCACCTGGCGTTGCTCGCGGAGCTGCGCGAGGCGCTGGCCGCCGACGACCAGTTGGTGCTCGCGTTGCAGCCGGCGGTCGACCTGGCCACCGGCGCGCCGACCGGGGTGGAGGCGTTGATCCGGTGGCGGCATCCGCGCCGGGGCTGGCTGGGACCGTCCGACTTCATCCGGCCGGTGGAGAACAGCGAGCAGCTCGGCAGCTTCACCCGCTACGTGCTGGACAAGGCGCTGGCGGTGGCCGCCGGGTGGGCGCGTGAAGGGCTGGACGTCCCGATCTCGGTGAACCTGTCGGCGCGCAGCCTGCTCGACCCGAGGTTGCCCGCCGAGATCGAGGAGGCGCTGCGCCGGCACCAGGTTCCGCCGCGCCGGCTGGTCCTGGAGATCACCGAGACGGTGGTGATGAGCGAGCTGGAGGTCATCGACGAGGTGCTGGCCACGCTCCGGGCGATGGGCGTGCAGCTCGCCGTGGACGACTTCGGCACCGGCTTCTCGTCGTTGACGTTCCTGACCCGGATCGCGGTCGACGAGTTGAAGGTGGACCGCTCCTTCGTGATCCGGATGGCGGACTCGCCGGAGGCGGCGGCGATCGTGCGTACCACCGTCGGGCTCGCCCACGAGCTGGGCCTGCGGGTGGTGGCCGAGGGCGTGGAGACCGCCGAGCAGCGCACCGCGCTGGCGGAGCTGGGCTGCACCGCCGCCCAGGGCTACCACTTCTTCAAGCCGATGCCGGCGGACAAGATCGGCGCGGTGCTCGGCTCGCTGCGTGACACGGCCCGCGGCAACGTCTTCCCGCTGCGCGCCGACGGCGCCTCCTGACCCCACCCCCACCTGCCTCTGCCGCAGATTCACGGAAAGCGTGGCCATCCGGGCCCGGACAGCCACGCTTTCCGTGCAACAGGGGCCTCACTCAGGGGTCAGCCTCGGGGGAGGACGTCGTCGAGGACGGTGGGGAGACCGGACCAGTCGGCGGAGGCGATGGTGGCGTGCGCGCGGGCGAGCTGGGCGACCCGGGCCGCCGCCGCGTCGGCGTCACCGGCCCCGACGGCCGGCGGGACGTTCTGCGCGTCGGTCATCACCAGCAGGTAGTGGTTCGTGTCGTACCAGGCGGTGTCGATGCCGCCGGTGACGTACGCCGAGGCGTCGCCGTCGAAGACCACGAACCACTGGCGCAGGGCCGGGTCCGCGTATCGGGCGCGGGGGTCGCCGGCCTGGGCGCGGTGCACGGCCGGGAACGCGCGGGCGGTGTCCAGTGTGCCGGCCGCCGCCAGGCCGGCCAGGTGGCGCGCGTACTCCACGTCGGTCCAGAGGGTGTCGGTCGGGTTGCCCTCCTCGACGGTGCCGGGGATCAGTTCCACGATCACCTTGCCGGCGAGCTGCCCCCGGGTGGGCCAGGCGTCGGCGCGGGCGGCGGCGTCCAGGCCGGGGTGGCCGCCGAGCAGGTCGGCGGGGCGGAACACCCGGTCGCCGAGGCGGGCGGCGAGCACCGCGTCGAGCTGGGCCGGCCCCTGCCCGGTACGGCTGCTGAAGCCGGTCTTGAGTTCCAGCTTGAGGATCACCGGGCCGGCGTCGGGGTGGGCGCCCAGCCAGAGTCGGATGTCGTCCAGGCAGTGCTCCAGGTTCTTGTTCCGGGTGCCGGTGTAGAGCTGGGCCGCGCTGGTGGCGGCCACGCAGTTGTTGTCGTTGCCGAGCGGGTTGCTGTGGCTGACCCGCCACTGCCGGGTGAGCACGTCCGGCCAGACGTCCAGTTCGATCAGCCCGGGTCGGGCGTCGAGCGCCTGGGCGAGGTAGGTGTAGGTGCCGCGCTCGTACGTGTTGTGGATGCCGACGGCGGTGGTGGCGGACCACCGGGTCTCCGGTGGCACCGCGGCGGACGCGGCGGCGGGGGTCAGCGCGGCGCCGGTGAGGGCGGCGAGGGCGAGCAGGGCGAGCAGGACGGGGGGTCTGCGCATGGACCGTCTCCTTCGGACGTGCCGGCGGTGGGCGACGCCGGACATGCGCCGATTCAAATAGACCAGGATGAATAACGGAAGGACGTTTCGTGGCGGGCCGTCGGGCTGCCGACATCCCGTCGGTGCGGGGCAGCGCGGGACCGCTGGTCGGCCCTAGTCTGCTGGCACGGTGGACGCGACCGGCGTCCCCGCTGACCCGGCCGGCCACTCGCGGCGCGCGGGCACCGCGCGCTCGCTATGGTCGGATGGTGAATCGACTCGCCGAGGCCACCTCGCCCTATCTGCTCCAGCACGCCGACAACCCGGTCGACTGGTGGCCCTGGTGTGACGAGGCGTTCGCCGAGGCGAAGCGGCGTGACGTGCCGGTGCTCATCTCGGTCGGCTACGCCGCCTGCCACTGGTGCCACGTGATGGCCCACGAGTCGTTCGAGAACGAGGCCGTGGCCCGGCTCATGAACGACGACTTCGTCTGCGTCAAGGTCGACCGCGAGGAACGGCCCGACGTCGACGCCGTCTACATGACCGCCACCCAGGCGATGACCGGCCAGGGCGGCTGGCCGATGACGGTCTTCGCCACCCCGGACGGCACCCCGTTCTTCTGCGGCACCTACTTCCCCCGGGCCAACTTCCTCCGGCTGCTCGGCTCGGTCGCCGCCGCCTGGCGGGACCAGCGCGAGGAGGTGCTGCGGCAGGGGGCCGCCGTGGTCGAGGCGATCGGCGGCGCCCAGGCCGTCGGCGGCGTGACCGCCCCGCTCACCGCCGAGCTGCTCGACGGCGCCGCCGCCCAGCTCGCGAAGGAGTACGACGAGACGAACGGCGGCTTCGGCGGCGCCCCGAAGTTCCCGCCGCACATGAACCTGCTCTTCCTGCTCCGGCACCACCGGCGGACCGGGTCGGCGCGCAGCCTGGAGATCGTCCGGCACACCGCCGAGGCGATGGCCCGCGGTGGCCTGAACGACCAGCTCGCCGGCGGCTTCGCCCGCTACTCGGTGGACGGCCACTGGACCGTGCCGCACTTCGAGAAGATGCTCTACGACAACGCGCTGCTGCTGCGCGTCTACACCCAGCTCTGGCGGGTCACCGGCGACAGGCTGGCCCGCCGGGTGGCCCGCGACACCGCCCGGTTCCTCGCCGACGAGCTGCACCGGGCCGGCGAGGGCTTCGCCTCGGCGCTGGACGCGGACACCGAGGGCGTCGAGGGGCTCACCTACGTCTGGACGCCGGACCAGCTCGTCGAGGTGCTGGGCGAGGAGGACGGCCGGTTCGCCGCCGACCTGTTCACCGTCACCCCCGACGGCACCTTCGAGGAGGGCGCCAGCGTGCTGCGGCTGGCCCGGGACGTGGACGACGCCGATCCGGCCGTCCGGGCCCGCTGGCGGGACGTGGCGGGCCGGCTGCTGCACGCCCGCGACACCCGCCCCCAACCGGCCCGCGACGACAAGGTGGTGGCCGCCTGGAACGGCTTGGCGATCACCGCCATCGCGGAGTTCCAGCAGGTCGCCGCGCTCTACGCGGCACCGGAGGACGAGGACGCGAACCTGCTGGAGGGTGTGGTCATCGTCGCCGACGGGGCGATGCGCGACGCCGCCGAGCACCTGGCCGCCGTGCACCTGGTGGACGGCCGGCTGCGCCGGGTGTCCCGGGACGGGGTGGTGGGCGCGCCGGCCGGGGTGCTGGAGGACTACGGCTGCGTCGCGGAGGCGTTCTGCGCGCTGCACCAGCTCACCGGCGAGGGGCGCTGGCTGGCGCTGGCCGGTGAGCTGCTCGACGTGGCGCTGGCCCGGTTCGCGGCGCCGGACGGCGGCTTCTACGACACCGCCGACGACGCCGAACGCCTGGTCACCCGGCCGGCCGACCCGACCGACAACGCGACCCCGTCCGGCCGGTCGGCGATCGTCGCGGCGCTTGTCGCGTACGCGGCGTTGACCGGGGAGACCCGCTACCGGGAGGCCGCCGAGGCGACCCTGTCGACCGTCGCGCCGATCGTGGACCGGCACGCCCGGTTCACCGGCTACGCCGCCACGGCGGGCGAGGCGCTGCTCTCCGGGCCGTACGAGATCGCGGTGGCGACCGACGATCCGACGGGTGACCCGCTGGTGGCCGCCGCGCACCGGCACGCCCCGCCCGGCGCGGTGGTGGTCGCCGGCGCCCCGGATCAGCCCGGCGTGCCGCTGCTGGCCGGCCGGTCCCTGGTCGACGGGCGGCCGACCGCGTACGTCTGCCGGGGGTTCGTCTGCCAGCGGCCGGTGACCTCGGTCGAGGAGCTGGTCGCCCAGCTCGGCTGAGTCCCCGGCGGCGGGCCGCCCTCACGGGCGGGCCCGGTGCCGGCCCGGTTAGGCTGGCGGCGCTATGGACTCCCGGACCGGACTCCCCGTCGTGGGCATGGTGGGTGGCGGCCAACTGGCCCGGATGACCCACCAGGCCGCCATCGCCCTCGGCCAGTCGCTGCGCGTGCTGGCACTCGCCCCGGACGACGGCGCGGCGCTCGTCGCCGCCGACGTCCAGTACGGCGACCACACCGACCTGACCGCGCTACGCACGTTCGCGAAGGGCTGCGACGTGGTCACGTTCGACCACGAGCACGTGCCGAACGATCACATCCGTGCGCTGGCCGCGGAGGGCGTCAAGCTGTTCCCGCCGGCCGAGGCGCTGGTGCACGCGCAGGACAAGCGGGTGATGCGGGAGCGGCTCGCCGAGCTGGGCGCGCCGAACCCGGCCTGGCGTCCGGTGGAGTCGCCGGCCGACCTGGTCGGGTTCGGCGAGCAGACCGGCTGGCCGGTGGTGCTCAAGGCCGCCCGGGGCGGCTACGACGGCCGGGGCGTCTGGCTGGTGGACGACGCCGACCAGGCCACCGAGCTGGCCGCCACGCTGCTCGACGGCGGCACGCCGCTGCTGGTCGAGGAACGGGTGGCGCTGCGTCGGGAGCTGGCCGTGCAGGTCGCCCGGTCGCCGTTCGGGCAGGTGGCCGCGTACCCGGTGGTGGAGACCGTGCAGCGCGACGGCATCTGCGTCGAGGTGCTGGCGCCCGCGCCCGACCTGCCGGAGGAACGGGCGGTGGCCGCGCAGCAGCTCGCCATCGACCTGGCCACCGCGCTCGGCGTGGTCGGGTTGCTCGCGGTGGAGCTGTTCGACACGCCCTCCGGGCTGGTGGTCAACGAGCTGGCCATGCGTCCGCACAACTCCGGCCACTGGACGATCGAGGGTGCGCGCACCTCCCAGTTCGAGCAGCACCTGCGCGCGGTGCTGGACTACCCGATGGGGGACACGTCGCTCGCCGCGCCGGTGGTGGTGATGGCGAACGTGCTCGGCGGGGAGCCGGGCGGGATCTCGATCGACGAGCGGCTGCACCACCTGTTCGCGGCCGAGCCGGGCGCCAAGGTCCACCTCTACGGCAAGCAGGTCCGACCGGGCCGCAAGATCGGGCACGTCACGGTGCTCGGCACGGACCTGGCCGACGTGCGGGCCCGGGCCGCCCGGGCGGCGCGGTGGCTTCAGGAGGGAACAGCATGAGTACGGTCGGGCTGATCATGGGCAGCGACTCGGACTGGCCGACCATGCGGGCCGCCGCCGAGGCGCTCGACGAGTTCGGCGTGCCGCACGAGGTCGGTGTGGTCTCCGCGCACCGCACCCCGCTCAAGATGATCGAGTACGGTCGGTCCGCCGCCGGGCGGGGCATCCGGGTGATCATCGCGGGCGCGGGTGGGGCCGCCCACCTGCCCGGCATGGTCGCCTCGGTCACCCCGCTGCCGGTGATCGGCGTGCCGGTGCCGCTGAAGTACCTGGACGGCATGGACTCACTGCTGTCCATCGTGCAGATGCCGGCCGGCGTGCCGGTCGCCACGGTGTCGATCGGCAACGCCCGCAACGCCGGGCTGCTCGCGGTCCGCATCCTGGGCGCCGCCGACCCGGCGTTGCGCGACCGGATGGCCGCCTACCAGGCGAGCCTGGAGGACCTGGTCGCCGAGAAGGAGGCGGCGCTCCGCGCCTCGCTGGCCTGACTGGCACCGATTTCACTCTCCGTGTTTTCGTGGCGGAATGACGGAGCGTGATCGGCCGTTGGGAGGCCGTTTGGTAGTCGCGGCGCCTTTGCTCTGCAGCCTTCCGCGCACCACCTGCTCTGAGATGCGCATTGGTACCGATGCGTATTACTGGGTCCGACAGTCGCGGTCGCGCTGGGTCACTGATGCGCCAGTGGCTGCAGAGCAAAGGGCGTGGGGGGTGAGTCACTCCGGCAGCCGACCCGCTACCGAAGGTGACCGGTAGTCGGGTCTGGAGGGTCGGTTCATCCGGCCGCCGGTGGGGTGGCAGCCCGAGCACGTGCCGCGCGGTGCGCTCACCGCATGCCGCGCAGCGCCGTCTGTAGACGCTCCTGGGCGCGGCGGCGGCGCTCGTTGCTGGCCCCGAGCACCAGCAGCACGATGCCGACCGGGATCAGCACCAGCCACGGGCCGAGACTGAACAACGCGTGCACCGCGGCGACGGCGGTCACCGTCGCGCCCACGATCACCGGCGCCTGCTGCCGGCTCATCGAGCCGAAGATCAGCACCGCCACGGCCCCGAGCAGCAGCAACACCTGGCGCAGCATGCTGGAGTCGGTGGCCACCACGATCGCCAACGTGGGCAGGAACGCGGTCACCAGCGCTGGCCCGTACGCCACCCAGCTCGACATGTCCGGCCGGTGCCGCAGTTGCAGCACGCCGACCAGCAGGGCCAACGCGGCGAACGGCAGAGTGTACGCCTCCGGAAGCGCCACGTCGGCCACCCACATCAGGATCCACCAGGCGGTGATCTCGCAGGCCACCACCGCCCAGAACAGCAGGTTCCGCTCGAACGGGCGACGCCCCGGCCGGCTGGCCGCCACCCCGAGCACCGCACCCCAGGCGGCCAGCAACGCGGCGATGTGCCGGGGCGAGTCGAACGCCAGGGCCAGCGCGATGAGCGCCGCAGCGTACCCGCTCCACTCGACGGTGGCCGCCTCCCGGTACGCCTCGGGCCGGCGCAGCCGGGGCAGCGTGGCGGCGAACACCTGCAACGCCGCACCCACCGCCAGCACGCCGAACGCCGACCACACCGCGGCGAGCCCGGCCACCAACCCCAGCGTGAGCACGAAGAGCTGCGCCATCAGCGAGGCGAACAGCCAGCCGAGGATGCGAGCCCGTTGGGTGGTGCCGAAGACCGCGGCGACCGCGCCCACCCCGACCGCGCTCCCCAACGTGATCAGGGTGAGGTCGCGGGTGGCGAGCGCGCCGGCCAGCCCGGCGCCACCGGCGGCCAGCCCGATGACGAAGACCAGCACCCGGGCGACCCGGATCGAGCGACCCGGCTCGGCCAACGCCGGCGGCGGGGTCAGCGCCAACCCCAGCATCGAGATGGTGAACACCACCAGCCCCGCCTCCGCGGTCACCGGCCACCCCTGGCCGAGCGCCACCGGCGCGATCAGCAGCGTGAGGGCCGCCCCGGGCAGGATCACCGGCACCGCCCGGGAGCGGCGACCGCCGCTGAACCCGGTCGCGGCCAGCGCCGCGGTCGCGGTGAGCAGCAGCGCGGTGAGCACGTGGGTCGGGTCCACCGCGTCCGGCGGCGGGGTGAGCAGCTCCGGGGGCGGCCCCTGCCACACCCGGCCCAGCACCACGAACGTCGAGAACAGCGCCACCACCAGCGTGGGCGCCAGCGTGACGAGCGCCAGCGCGGTGGGCAGCGCCGCCGCGGCCAACGCGCCGGCCGCCGGGCTGACCCGCCACCGAAGCTCGGTGGGGCGGTCCGGGTCCCGGCGCAGCGCCCCGTTCAGCAGCACCGACCACCGGCGTACCGGTCGGGCCGAGCCGACCGGCGGGACGGTGGCCGCCCGGATCAGCTCGGCGAGCACACCGAGCAGCGCGGCGGCGGCGGCGAACACCCCGGCGGGCAGATGGACGACGAGGGCGGTGGCCGCCGTGACGGTGCCCGCACCGACCACTGCCACGCTGGCGTACGGCAGGTACTGCGGCACCTGCCGGCGGACCGCCGCGACCACCGCCAGGCCGAGGCTGGCGGCGGCCAGGGCGGCGGTGAGCACCACCTGCGCGGGACGGCCGAACTCGACCGACAGCGCGGCCACCGCGCCGGGCAGGGCGAGCAGGGCCGACCCGGCCGCCGCGCCGCCCACCTGGACCAGGTGCGGCGGCATACCCTCGGTGCGGACGTCCTCCACCAGCGCCGGCGCGAACGACCGGGCCAGGGCCGCCACCGTCACCCCGATCAACGCGATGCTGCTCAGCGCCAACGCGGTGGTCCAGGGCCGGACCAGCCCGGCGCCGGTGGCGTGCAACGCCACCACACCGGCCACGGTGGCCCGGGACAGCGCGGCCCTCGGGTCCGTCGCGGCCACCGCCGCCATCCCGAAGACCGCGGCCACCATGGTGCCGACCAGCACCGGTGACCACCAGGGCAGGTCGAACGCGGCCGGCGCGCCCACGGTGGCGAGCACCGCGCACACGCCCGACACGTCGTACTTCCAGGGCGGGGGCAGCAGGACGGCGGCGGTCGCCGCCAGCAACGCCAGCGCGACCGGCGCCTGCCAGGTCGTCCCGCCGGTCGGCGCGGCCGGCCAGCCGCTCAGGTCACCGGCCCAGATCGGGCCGGGGGTGGCCAGCACGCCGACGCCGCCGCGCAGCGCGCTCCAGGCGGCGACGAGACCGATCAGGGTGCCGCCGGCGGCGATGCCGAGGATCGGGCCGCGCCGCCACTCCTCCGGCAGCGCCCGGGCCGCGACGGCCACCACCAGTACCAGCGCGGCGGCAACCATGAGCTGGCCGCCCGGCGCGAGCACCGCGGCGATCCGCACCAGCGTGGCGACAAGCGCCACCGTGGTGGCGGCGAGCGCCAGGTCGGAGCCGTCGAGTGACATGTCGGCGCGGCGTCGGGCGTCGATCCGGGGCGCCGCCGCCAGCAGCGCGGCGGCGATCAGCAGCAGCCCGCCCACCCAGCCGTCCGCCGAGGTGGCGCCGGGCGCGAAGAGCCCGGCGACGGCGACGGCCACCGCGCCGAGCACGGTGCCGAGCGCGTGCGGCATGCTCAGCTGCCGCTGCGCCACCTGCACCAGGGCGGCGTAGGCGAGCGTCACGCAGACGGCGAGGAAGCTCGCCGCGAGGATCGGCACGGTGATCTCGCGCAGGTTGGCCGGGGTGGGCGCCGGCGGGGTCGGCACGGTGGCGGCGACGAACGCGGCCACCGCGCCGGGCAGGGCGAACGCCGCGCCACCGGCCGCCCAGGCGCAGACCGGGTCCGTCACGGCGGCGGCGATCCGGACCCGGGGCGCGAGCGAGACCAACGCCCCGGCCAGGAAGAGCAGGGTCAGCGCGGCGGCGGTGAGCGCGGGCCGGGCGAGCGCGGCGCCGGCGCCGGTCAGCCCCAGCCCGGCCGCGGTCACCGCGTGCACCACCGCAGCCCGTTCCGTGCCGGCGGTGAGCCCGAACACCCCGATGGCGACGGCGGTCACCAGCATCGGCCAGCAGGCCGCCGCCCAGCCCAGACCGAGCGAGGCCGGCACGGCGAGCGCGGTGAGCGCGGCACCGACCACCGCGAACTCGCGCCGGATCGAGGTGGGCAGCGCCACCACCGCGGCGACGGTGAGCAGCAGCGCGGCGGCGGCGAGCTGCCAGCCGGTCGGGCCGACCGCCCGGGCCAGCTCGGCGTGCCAGCCGCCCAGGTCGGCGGACCAGGCGGGCAGCGACGCCCGGACCGGGGCCAGCCCGGCGCGCAACGCGCCACCGGCGACCACCAGGCCGCTGACCGTCAACGCCGCCGCGGAGGCGAGCTGCGGGCCCCGGCGGGCCGTCTCCGGCATGGCCCGCACGGCGAGGCCGGTGAGCGCGATGACCGCGGCGATCAGCAGCAGGGACCGGCCGGGCAGCGCCACCGAGGCGACCCGCCCGAGCGCGCCGATGACCGCGAGCGTGAGGATGCCGGCGCCCACGTCGGGCAGCGGCGGCCGGCGCAGCGCCAAGGTGCCGGCCAGCGCCGTCAGCGCGGCGAGCAGCAGCACCGCGCCCGCGCCGGCGGCGACCGGCACGGTGGTGGCGCGCAGCAGGGCGGTGACCGCGTACGCCAGGGCGAGCGCCACCGCCGCGCCGTGCAGCAGCCAGGTCAGCTCGCGCAGCCACGGCACCGGCCGGGCCGGCGCGGCGGTGGCCGGACCGGCCGGTGACTCGCCGCCGAGCACCTCGCCGGACTCCTCCGGCGCCGATTCGGGCCGGTCGTCGTCGGCGCGCTGCCGGGACGCGGCGGGTGCCGGCGGGGCGGTGCGGGGCAGGTCCGTCCGGACCGGCCGTTCGCGCACCACCGGGGAGCGCACCAGCGCCAGGTCCAGCACGGCCACCAGGGTGAGCACCAGCGCCCAGCCGGCCGGGCCGGTCACCCGCTCGTACGCCAGCAGCGGCAGCACCGGCTGGGCGGCCAGCACGGTGGCGAAGCGGGGCGCGCGCAGCCCGGTGCCGTACGCGTACCCGACCGCGACCACGGTGGTGACCAGGAAGATCGCGCCGGCGAACGCGGCGCCCGAGGTGCCGCCGCCGATCCGGTCCACGGCCCAGACCGCGTACCCGGCCAACGGCACCAGCAGCATGCCGACCGCGGCGATCGTCTCGGCGGTCGAGGTGAGCCCGCGGCGGGCCAGCACCGGCGGGGCGAGCAGCATCAGCACGGTCGCGACCAGCAGCACGCCGAGCCGGGCGAGCGCGTCCATCGAGCTGGTGGCGACCGCCGCGAACACCACCGCCGCGACGCCGAGCAGCAGCGCGCCCAGCCCGAGCGGGATGTTCTGCACCTCGCGCGAGGACGCCTCCGGCGGGTGCTCCGGATCGTCCGCGTCGAGCCACTGCGGCCGGCCGCGGGGCGGCGACGGGGGAAGGTCGTCCGGTCCGGGCGGCGGGGTGCCCTGCCGGGGCACCCGGGGTGGCGCGCCGGTGGCGGCGGTGGGGGGCCGGCGCCCCGGCCGTCGCCGCAGCACCCGGCGGGGCCGGGTGGCCTGCTTGACCCGTTCCTCACCGGCGTGCGCCAGGATGTCCCGCTGGAAGAGCGCGGCCTGCATCTTGGCGGCGATCTGCCGTTGCTCACGGGCGATCTCGGCGTCCCGGGCCTTCATCTCGGCGATCGACCGTTCGATGTCGGCCAGGTGCTCGGCCCACTGGGGCTGCTCCGCGCCGCAGTGCGGACAGACGGCGGCGGGCTTGATCTCCCGCCCGCACGAGGCGCACCTGAAGCTCTCCACGACCGTCTCCCGTCCGCCTGTGCCCTCGCACTGTGGACCTCCCAGAGGCAGCATGCCTTGAGCGGGCCGGGATTTCGACAGTTGCCGGCGCGTTCCGGACAACAAAAAGGACCGGCCGGCCGGGGAGGCTGCTCCCCGGCCGGCCGGCCCGGCGTCGATCGGTCAGGGACGGCCCAGGCCGCGGTACTCCCAGCCGGCCTGCGTCCACAGTGTCGAATCGAGGCAGTTGCGCCCGTCGACGACCCGCCGGCCGTTGGCCAGCTCGCCCAGGGCCACCGGGTCGGCGTTGCGGAACTCGGCCCACTCGGTGAGCACGCAGACCAGGTCGGCGCCCTGGACGGCGTCGTTCATGGTCTCCTCGTAGGCCAGCCCGGGCACCGCGCGGCGCGCGTTCTCGATCCCCTGCGGGTCGAAGACGTGCACGTCGGCGCCGGCCTTGCCGAGCAGCGCGGCCACCGCGAGGGCGGGGGCGTCGCGTACGTCGTCGGTGTTGGGCTTGAAGGTCGCGCCGAGCACCGCGATCCGGGTGCCGGAGAGGTCCGGGCCGGCCGGGCCGGAGCGGCGGTTGAGCAACTCGGCGGCGAGCTGCACCACCCGGGTACGCCGACGCAGGTTGATCAGGTCGACCTCGTGCAGGAAGCGGAGCGCCTCGCCGGCGCCGAGCTCCTGGGCGCGGGCCTGGAAGGCACGGATGTCCTTGGGCAGGCACGCGCCGCCGAAGCCGAGGCCGGCCTGGAGGAAGCGGTTGCCGATCCGGGGGTCGTACCCGATGGAGCGGGCGAGCTGGGTGACGTCGCCGCCGGCGGCCTCGCAGACCTCGGCCATCGCGTTGATGAAGGAGATCTTGGTGGCCAGGAACGCGTTGGCGGCGACCTTGACCAGCTCGGCGGTGGCGAAGTCGGTGACCACCAGCGGGACCTCGCGGTCCTCGGTGGCGGCCAGGTCGAAGACGCCCTTGTGGGCGACGAAGAGCATGCCGTTGGCCCACTCGCTCTTGACGCCGACCACGATCCGGTTGGGGCGCAGCACGTCGTCGACGGCGAAGCCCTCCTGGAGGAACTCCGGGCTCCACGCCACCTCGACGCCCAGGTCGGCCGGCGTGTGCTTGCCGACGAGCTGCTCCACCCACTCGGCGGTGCCCACCGGCACGGTGGACTTGCCGACGATCAGCGCCTTGCGGGTCAGGTGCTGGGCCAGGCTGGTCACCGACGCCTCGACGTACGACAGGTCGGCGCCCATGCCGTCGGCGCGCTGCGGGGTGCCGACGCAGATGAAGTGCACGTCGCCGAAGTCGGCGGTCTCGGAGATGTCGGTGCTGAACCGCAGTCGGCCGGCGGCCAGGTTGCGCCGGAGCAGCTCGTCGAGGCCGGGCTCGTGGATCGGCACCTCGCCGGCGTTCAGCTTGGCGATCTTGTCGGCGTCGACGTCGAAGCCGAGCACCTCGTAGCCCAGCTCGGCGTAGCAGATGGCGTACGTCGCACCGAGGTAACCGGTGCCGAGGAAGGTCACCCGGGGCCGGGCCGCGCCGGAGGGCGGGGTCACCGCGGCGATGGCGGGCATCGGCTGGGAGTTCGGGTACGGGATCGTCACGCCTGTCTTCTCCGCTCGCACTGGCGGCGCATCCTCGCGTCGCATTCTGCAGGGGCGCCTAGGCCGGGCACCGAGGGAAACTGATTCTGGTGTGAGGGTAGTGGGTCGGGTTGCCGCCGCCCGGGCGCGAGCCTACCCGCCGGTAAGGTCCGGTCGAGGCCCGGTGGCTATTCTTCAGTCTGCGGCAGTCGGCGGCCCCCGGGCGGCCCGGACTGCGCATGATAGCGGTGAAAGGGGAGGGCCGACATGGCCGCAGAGCAGTCGTTCGACGTCTACCGGTTGCCGGAGGAGCACGAGGCGATCCGGGAGGCGGTCCGTGAGGTCTGTGCGGCCAAGGTGGCGCCGCACGCCGCTGAGGCGGACGAGACAGGTGAGTTCCCGAAGGCGTCCTACGACGCGCTGCGGGCGGCCGACTTCCACGCCCCGCACGTCCCGGTGGAATACGGCGGCGCCGGCGCGGACGCGCTGGCCACGGCCATCGTGATCGAGGAGGTGGCGCGGGCGTGCGCCTCGTCCTCGCTGATCCCGGCCGTCAACAAGCTGGGCACCATGCCGCTGCTGTTGGCCGGCTCCGAGGAGCTGAAGCGCCGGTACCTGACGCCGGTGGCCTCGGGTGACGCGATGTTCTCCTACTGCCTCTC